>CBIHOB010000144.1:0-1501 GCA_966211605.1 uncultured Caulobacter sp. | reverse complement strand
CTACAGGTCCACCACCTCGCACTTCAGCCGCGCGCGGATGCGGTCGGCCACGATCTGGCGGTGGCAGCAGTTGGGATCGTCCTCATAGCAGAGCAGGGCGATCCGCTTCTCTTTCGCCAGTTGCGTCGCCTGGGCCAGGGCCAGAACCGCCTCGGGTTCTTCCAGGTGCGCGTTGAAGATGGCGCGCATCTCGTCGGTGCGGCCGGCGCGGGCCGCGTCGCGCCCGGGCTTGGGAGTGCCCAGCGGGCGCAGGTGCAGATAGTCGATGCCCTGCTCCTTCAGGCTGTTCCCCAGCAGCGTCTTGGAGAAGCCCGCCTTGCGCGACGACGCCACGGCGCGGACGTCGACGACCAGCTCGACATCGGCCGCCTTCAGCCGATCGATCATCCCCGCCTGGGTGTCGGTCTCGTAACCGATGGTGGCCAGCTTGTTCATCCCATCCCTTTCATCGTGGTCTCCATGGACGCAGGGGTTCGACGGGCCTACCTTAAGCCCGATAACCTCCAGGGAGCCACGCCGATGGACGCGGCCGTCTTTCGCGAACCTCGCAAGCGCGTCGTGGCCGTGCCCGGCGGCGAGATCGCGGCCCTGGAGTTCGGGCCGCAGGACCGGCCGATCGACATCGTCTTCGCCCACGCCAACGGCTTCAATGCCCAGACCTATCGCGCGCTGCTGTCGCCGCTGGCCGGCGCCCTGCGCATCCTGGCCATCGACCAGCGCGGCCATGGCGAGACGACCCTGCCCGCCGATCCCGACGGCCGGCGGTCGTGGCGTGACCTGCGCGACGACCTGATCGGCGTGCTGGACGCCCTGGACGGCCCGCCGGCGGTGCTGGCCGGCCACTCGATGGGCGGGACGGTCGGTCTACTGACCGCCGCCGAGCGCCCCGCGCGCGTGAAGGGCCTGGTCCTGCTGGATCCGGTCATCATGCCATGGCTGGCCACGCTGTACGCCAAGGCGCCGTGGACCTCGGGCCGCCTGTGGAAGCGCATGCCGATGGTCCGGTCGGCCCTGCGCCGTCGGGCGGTGTTCGACGACCGCGAGCAGGTGTTCGCCGGCTACAAGGGCCGCGGCGCGTTCAAGACCTGGCCCGAGGCCATGCTGGCCGACTACGTCGCCGGCGGCTTCCACCAGCGCCAGGACGGCAAGATCGAACTGGCCTGCGCGCCCGCCTGGGAGGCCTCGAACTACGCCGCCCAGGCGCACGATCCGTGGCGGGCGGTGAGGCAGGTCCAGGCGCCGGTGCGGATCCTGAAGGCCGAGAAGCACTCGACCTGTCACGCGGGCGACGGCTTCGCGCGCCGGGGACGGGAGGTGCGGATCGAGACGGTGGCGGGGACCACCCACTTCCTGCCGATGGAGCGGCCGGACGTGGTGCGCGACGCGCTGTTCGACATGGCGACGGGCTGAGGAGCCGCAACCTCGCCCTTCGAAGGGCGAGGACGAGCCGGTGCTAAAGCGCCAGCCCCTCGACCTCATGCTTCGCCAGCGCGGTCCGCGC
>CBIHOB010000143.1:0-2097 GCA_966211605.1 uncultured Caulobacter sp. | reverse complement strand
TTGCCGATGTTGGCGTTGATCTTGACCAGGAAGTTGCGGCCGATCGCCATCGGCTCCAGCTCGCCGTGGTTGATGTTGGCCGGGATGATGGCGCGGCCGCGCGCCACTTCCTGGCGCACGAACTCGGGGGTCACGAAGTCCGGGATCGAGGCGCCGAAGTCCTCGCCGTCACGTACGCACGGACGGTCCTGCTCGCGGCGCAGGTTCTCGCGGATGGCGACATACTCCATCTCGGCCGTGATGATGCCGGCGCGGGCGTATTCCAGCTGGGTGACCAGTTTGCCCGGCTTGGCGCGGTAGATCTTGCGGCCGGTTTCGGGGAACTCGGGGGCCAGGTGCTTGCCCTGGGCGAAGCCGTTGTCCTCGGGCTTGACCTGGCGGGGATCGGTCACCTCCTCGACATCGCCGCGCGCCACGACAAAGGCCTCGCGGGTGCGCGGCAGGCCCTTCTCGATGTCGATGGCGACGGCCGGGTCGCTGTAGGGACCGGAAGGGTCATAGATGGTCACCGGCGGCTCGTTGGCCGACGGGTGGACGGCCACCTCGCGGAACGGGACGCGCAGTTCGGGGAACAGCTCGCCGGCCTGATAGACCTTGCGCGAACCGGGGATCGGACCGGTCGAGATCGTCTCGGCCACGGCCTTGATGGTCGTCTGGATGTTCATTTCGGGCGCTCCTTCGGCTTCGAGGAGACCCGGACGTGTCGTGCTTGAGTCGGTTTACGGACGAGCCGCCAGCGCCGCGTCCGCGTTCCCTCCCTTCGCCGGCATGACCCGGATCAGGTTCTACGGGTCAGGGCGAAAGCCCAATCTCAGCCGCGCGAGCGACCCCCCGGTGAACAATGGCCGGACACTAGGCCCGTCAGCCGGGAGGTCAAGCGCGACTAGAGGCGAGAAGCCGAGAAGGTGTCGCACGCGGCCGGATCGCCCTGGTCGTAGCCGCGCGTGAACCAGCGCATGCGCTGGGCGCTGGTGCCGTGGGTGAAGCTGTCGGGCACGACCTGGCCCTGGGTGCGCTTCTGGATGGTGTCGTCGCCGACCGCCGCGGCCGCGCCCAGGCCGTCCTCGATGTCGGCGCGGTTGATGACGATCCGGCCGCCCGAAGCCTCGTTCGCATGGGCCGCCCAGACGCCGGCATAGCAGTCGGCCTGCAGTTCCAGCCGCACCGAGCCGCTCTCCTCGCCCCGCGCGCCCAGACGGCGGGCCTGCTGGTCCGCGCCCATCAGGTGCTGCACGTGGTGGCCGATCTCATGGCTGATCACATAGGCGCGGGCGAACTCGCCCTTCGCGCCGAACCGGCTTTCCAACTCCTGCCAGAACGACAGGTCCAGATAGACCTTCTGGTCGGCGGGACAGTAGAACGGCCCCATGGCCGACTGGCCGGCGCCACAGCCTGTGCCGGTGGCCTGCTTGTACAGCACGATCGCCTCGGGCGGACGATAGTCGACGCCTTCGTTGCGGAAGATCGGCGACCAGACCTCGCGGTTGGAGGTCTCGATCACGTCGACGAACTGGCCGTCCTTATCAGAGACCTCGCCGCGCACGCCTTCCTGCTGGGCGGGCTGCTGCAGCCCCTGCGTCGCTTCCATCGTGGTGCGCGGGTCGATGCCGAACACGAAGTAGCCGATGGCCGCCAGGACCACCGCGCCGATGCCGCCGCCAGCGATGCCGACCGGCCCCAGACCGCGCCGGTCCTCGATGTTGCCGGACCGGCGGCCGCCTTCCCACTCCATGGATGTCCTCGCTGCTAGCGTTGCTTGGGTTCGCTGGCCGGCCGGATGGCCCGCATGCGCGCATTGCTCTCGGCCAGGGCGGCTTGCGTCAAGCGCTCAAGCTGGCCGGCCGAGGCGGAAAGTTCGGCGTCTCGCCTTCCCTGTTCCTCGACCACGCGCGGGGGAGGAACCGTCAGGCCGCGCAGACTGGGCGGCGCGCGCTGGGTCTCAAGCTCGCGCAGCCGCAGCTGCGTGGCGGCGCGCTCATTGGCGTTGCTGGCCTCGATCTGACCGGCCAGCAGGTCGCGACGGGCGTCCTCCAGCGCATGGGCGGCGGCGTTGCGCGCCTGCAAGGCGCGCAGGTCCTGGGCGCAGGCCGCCCCGCC
>CBIHOB010000142.1:0-2845 GCA_966211605.1 uncultured Caulobacter sp. | reverse complement strand
CCACCGGCCAACGCCGCGCCGCCAACGGCTGACCACACGACGCCGGCTGATCCGCCAAAGGTGACGCCGGCGTCGTCCATGCTCGTAACGCATCGACCCAGACCATGAACGCCCTGGTCCGCCTCCCCGGAAAGAAGACGTTGGCGATTGGCCCGAACGAGCGTCTAGCTTCGCGTCTCCAGGGTGTTGTCGACGGGCGCTTTCCGATGTTCGAACTGAGCCAGCTGCGCTGCTTCGTAGCCACCGCCGAAGAGCTGCACTTCGGACGGGCCGCCCAGCGGCTGAACATGACCCAGCCGCCGCTGAGCCGACAGGTTCAGCTCTTGGAGCGCATCCTGGGCGTCACCCTGCTGGACCGCACCAGCCGCTCGGTGCGCCTGACCCCGGCCGGCCGCGCCTTCCTGCTGGAGGCGCGCCGAATCCTGCGCCTGGCCGAGAGCGCGGCCCTGACCACCCGCCGTATCGCCAGCGGCGAGGCGGGCCAGATCGCCATCGGCTTCACCGCCGCCTCCGGCTACAACTTCCTGCCGCAGCTGGTGATCCTGTCCAAGGCCCGCCTGCCCAACGCCGACCTGACCCTGCGCGAGATGGTCACCCGCGAGCAGGTCGAGGCGCTGCTGACCGGCCGCATCGACATCGGCCTGGTCCGCCCGCCGATGGAGCGGGTCGAGTTCGCCACCGCGCGCGTGTTGTCCGAACCCCTGGTCGCGGCCCTGCCCACCGGCGATGCGCGACTGGCCAAGGCCTCGCTGACCTTGGCCGATTTCGACGCCGCTCCGCTGATCATGTATTCGCCCGAGGGCGCGGGCTATTTCTACAACATGCTGACGACGCTGTTCGACGCCAACGGCGTGGCCCCCAACTACGTCCAGCACGTCACCCAGATCCACTCGATGCTGGCCCTGGTCCATGCCGGCCTGGGCGCCGCGATCGTGCCCGAGGCCGCCATGAGCCTGCACTTCGACGATGTGCAGTTCCGTCCGATCGAGACCACGCCCGACCGGCCGGTCGAGCTCTACATGGCCTGGCGCAAGGACAACGAGAGCCCGATCCTGCAGACCTTCATCGACCTTTGCCTGGCCGAGGCCTCGCCGGCGGAGCCGGGCGAGCGCTGAGGCGCGTCGTCTCTCTTCCGGCGAGCCTGAGCCCGACGCCATACGACTGGGAGAGACCGCATGACCCTCGATCGCCGCGCCGTTCTGGCTGGGGCCGCCGCGCTCGCCGCCGCCGGGCCCAGGGTCAACGCCGCGGGCCGGGCCGCCCCGGTCGCGACCACCGTGGCGGGCCGGGTGCGCGGATCCGAAGTCGACGGGATCAAGGTCTTCAAGGGCGTACGCTACGGCGCCGACACCTCGTCGCGCCGGTTTCAGCCCGGTCAGGCCGCACAGCCCTGGACGGGCATTGTCGACGCCCTCGCCTATGGTCCGTCCAGCCCGCAGTTGAAGGCCGACGAAGGGACGAGCGAGGACTGCCTGTTCCTCAACGTCTGGACGCCTGGGATCGCCGACGGGAAGAAGCGGCCGGTGATGGTCTACGTCCACGGCGGGGCGCACGCCAACGGCTCGGGATCGAGCCCGCTGTACGACGGAACCTGGCTGGCCAAGACCTATGACGTGGTGGTGGTGACGGTGAACCACCGCCTGAACTGCTTCGGTTACGCCTATCTGGCGCGGCTGGGCGGACCCGAACTGGCCGACAGCGGCAATGTCGGCAATCTGGACCTGATCCTGGCGCTGGAATGGGTGCGCGACAACATCGCCGCCTTCGGGGGTGACGCCGGCAACGTCATGACCTTCGGCCAGTCGGGGGGCGGGGCCAAGTGCGTCACCCTGATGGCCATGCCCAGGGCGGCGGGCCTCTACCACAAGGTCGCGACCATGAGCGGCCAGCACGTCACCGCCATGGGTCCGATCCACGCCACGATCCGCGCCCGGGCCTTCATGGACAAGCTGGGCCTGAGGCCCGACGAGACCGAGAAGCTGAAGACCCTGCCCGCCGCCCAGCTGGTCGAGGCGCTGAAGATGCGCGACCCGCTGGAACGCAAGGGCGGCGTCGTCTTCTGGTCGGTCGTCGACCACGGCGTGCTGGCGCGCCATCCGTTCTATCCCGACGCCCCGCGCGAGAGTGGCCACATCCCGATGATCATCGGCAACACCCACGACGAGACGAAAGCCTTCCTGGGCGGCGATCCGAAGAACTTCGCCCTGACCTGGGAAGAGCTGCCGGGCCGCATGGAGAACGAACTGGTCCTCGATCTCGCGCCCGAGCACATCATCGCCCGCTATCGCCAGCTCTATCCGACCTACAGCCCGTCCGACGTGTTCTTCGCCGCCACCACGGCGGGCCGCTCTTGGCCGGGCCACCTGATCCAGGCCGAGCGGCGCGCCCAGATCGGCGCGCCGGCCTGGATGTACCAGCTGGACTTCGGCGCCCAGACCGATCCGAAGATGGGCGCCTATCACAGCTACGACATCGCCCTGGTGTTCGGCACGCTGGACGCCAAGGGATCGATGACCGGAACCGGGCCAGCGGCCCGCAAGGTGCGCGACCAGATGAGCGCGGCCTTCGCCAGCTTCGCGCGCACGGGCGACCCCAATTGCGCGGCGATTCCGGCGTGGGAAAAGTACACCCTTCCCCGGCGGCCGACCCTGGTGATCAACGAGACCTCGGCGATGGTCGACGACCCGAGGAGGGAGGAGCGCGAGCTTTTCGCGGCGGCGCCGTTCATGAAGGAAGGGACCTAGCGGCAACCTCGCCCTTCGTCCGGCTCCGGGTGCGGGTTCCGACAGCCCGGCCGGCCGAGGGGTCACCCCGGGCCCGGCGCAGGGCGAGGCCGGCCCCGCCG
>CBIHOB010000141.1:0-2885 GCA_966211605.1 uncultured Caulobacter sp. | reverse complement strand
GGCTGGCCGAACTGCACGCCAACACGCCAGCGGGATGAAAACTCTTCGTTCCGTCACGCTTTGGCTTTAAGCACCCTTCGCAATGACCCTCTATCAGGAGGGCAAGACTGAAGTGTGTGGGGACATATCTTGGCTTCGATCTATCCGGTGATCCTGTGCGGCGGCTCAGGCACGCGTCTGTGGCCGGCGTCGCGCAGCGACCAGCCCAAGCAATTCCTGAAACTGGTCGGTGAGCGCTCGTCGTTCCAGGAGACCGTGCTGCGGGTGAAGGACATTCCCGGCGTCGCCGAGATCGTCATCGTCACCGGCGAGGCCATGGTCGAGTTCGTCGTCCAGCAGACCGCCGAGATCGACACGTGGGTGACCATCCTGGTCGAGCCCGAGGCCCGCGACAGCGCCCCGGCCGTGGCCGCCGCCGCGGCCTATGTCGAGAGCCGCGATCCGGACGGCGTCGTCCTGATGCTGGCCGCCGACCACCACATCGCCCAGCCCGAGATCTTCGGCGAGGCCGCGCTCACCGCCGCCAAGGCCGCCGAGAGCGATCTGATCGTCACCTTCGGCGTGCAGCCCACCGTCCCGGCCACCGGCTTCGGCTACATCCGTCCGGGTGACGATTTGCTGGACGGCTCGGTCAAGACGGTCGCCGCCTTCGTCGAGAAGCCCAACCAGGAGACCGCCGAGCGCTACCTGTTGGAAGGCTATCTCTGGAACAGCGGCAATTTCGCCTTCAAGGCCGCCACCCTGCTGGGCGAGTTCGAGGCCTTCGAACCGACCGTCGCCGCCGCCGCCAAGGCCACGGTCGCCGCGCTCGCGCTCGACAACGGCGTCGCCCGCCTGGACCGCGAGACCTTCGCCCAGGCCAAGAAGATCAGCCTCGACTATGCGGTGATGGAGCACACCAAGAAGGCCGCCGTCGTGCCGGCCGCCTTCGCCTGGTCGGACCTGGGCGCCTGGGACGCCATCTGGGAGGCCTCGACCCGTGACCACGACGGCAACGCCCAGGATGGCGATGTCGACCTGCACGGCGCTTCGGGCGTGCTGGTGCGCACGACGGGGCCCTATGTCGGGGTGATCGGCGTCAGCGACATCGTGGTGGTGGCCGAGCCCGACGCCGTGCTGGTCTGCCATCGCAAGGACAGCCAGGCCGTGAAGACCCTGGTCGACGGCCTGAAGGCCAAGGGCCGCTCGATCGCCTCGCGCAAGAGCGCCGCGCCGAACGGGACCGAAACCCTCGTCTCCACCGACGGCTTCGACGTCGAGCTGCGCCGCGCCCCGGCCGGCGAGACCATCACCCTGCCGACCTCGACCGTGCAGCTGCTGGAAGGCGTGCTGGAGATGGACGGCGACGTCTACGCCGCCGGCGCGATCATCCCGCTGGACGGCGAGGTCAGGGCGCGGGCGATCGGCGCGGCGACGCTGCTGGTTACGAAGCCGCGCTGACGCCGCGGTCGAACTCCACGATGGCGCAGACGATGTGATAGAACGAGCTGGCCGGCACCGGCTCGTCGATGAAGTCGCCGTTGGGCTGCATCTGGTCGCGCCAGAGGCCGGGAACAGGCGTGCGCAGATAGGCCATCAGGCCTTCGGCGCCCGCCGCCGCCATCGCCCAGTACTTGTCCTCGCCGGTGATCTCGGCGGCGAGGACGGCGGCCTTGATCCGCTCGGTCTGCGGCCAGAGGCGAGCATTGGCGTCGTCGACCGAGAAGTCGTCGAGCAGGGCGTTGATCGCCACGCCGTTGTCCTCGTTGATCCCATGGGCCTCGCCGGCCTCGATCATCCGCAGCGCGGCGACGGTGGCGTCGGCGCGGCCGGCCAGCTTGCCCCAGCGCAGCAGCAGCCACCCCCATTCGAACTGGTGGCCAGGTTCGCAGATGCGGCCTTCGCGGCCCGGCGCCGGATTCCAGTCGAGGTCGAAGAACTCGCGCAGCATGCCGCTCTGCGCCTGGATGAAGCGCGACAGGGTCAGCTCGGCGATCTCGTCGGCCAGGGCGCGCCAGAGCGGATCGCTGTCGATTTCCGCCCAGGCCAGCATGGCTTCCAAGAGGTGCATGTGCTCGTTGGAGCCTTGCGGCGTGCTGGGCGGGGCGGTCAGGTAGAAGCCGCCTTTCGGATGTTTGCGTTCCGCGATCAGCTTGCCGCGCACCTCGGTGGCCAGAGCGCGCATCTCCGCCGCGCGTTCGGGCGCAACGCGGGCCACGGCGGCGGCGGCGAACATCGAGAAGGCCTGGTCATAAAGAGCGGCCGTATCGTCCAGGCTGGCGCCGTCGGGCCCGACCAGGGCGCGGAACAGGCCGTCGGGGCGACGATAGGCCGAGAGGTAGAAGGACAGTCCGTGCTCGACGGCCTCGCGCCAGGGTCCGGTCCAGCCCAGATCGCCGGCGACCGAATAGGAATAGATCTGGCGCGGCAGGACTCGGCCGCGACGCGGACCCTGGACCGGCTCGCCCTCCAGGCTGAGCTTCTCGAAGAAGCCGCCGGTCGGATCCGCCCCCTTGGTCCACCACAGCGGATAGGCGGCCTGCGTGGCCCAGGTCTTGAGGCGGTCGCGCAGGCGGGCGGCGTCGGCAAAGGCGGTCATAGAGATCAGATCTCCTGATTGTACTTGCCGACGCGGTCGCCCAGGCGCGGTTTCACTTCCTGGCGGAAGAGGGCGCGCATATCGTCTTCCGACTGGGTGCTCTCGACCACGACCACGACCTCGGGCTTGTTGGACGAGGCGCGGACCAGAACCCACGAGCCGTCTTCCAGGTGGACGCGGACGCCGTTGACGGTGATCACCTCGGTGATCTTGCGGTCCAGGATCGAGCCGCCGGCGGCGAACAGGTCCTGATATTCCTTCACCACCTCGTCGACGACGCCGTACTTCACCTCGTCGCCGCAGTGCG
>CBIHOB010000140.1:0-3075 GCA_966211605.1 uncultured Caulobacter sp. | reverse complement strand
GTGATCGAGGTCACGGCGACGTGCTGGATGGAAACGGACATTGGGCGGTCTTCCCTCGCTAAGGCCCGCCGGCGTGCTCCGGCGAAGCTGCCTCGCGAGTTAGACACGCCGTCGAGCGTTTTCAATAACTACCCATGCGAAATACTTATGACCGGACCTCGGCGCCCGTCCGCACCCGGCCGCCCTCGGCGACCAGCGCGTCGATCCGGTCGGCCGGCACAGGAGCGCTGAACAGGAAGCCCTGGGCCTGGGCGCAGCCGATCTCCTTGAGCTGCTGGCGCTGCTCGTCGGTCTCGACCCCCTCGGCGATCACCGACAGGCGCAGGGCCTTGGCCAGGCGCACGATCGCGGCGACCACGGCGCCGGCCTCCTTGTCCTCGCCCAGCGGGGTGATGAAGCTGCGGTCGATCTTGATCTTGTCGATCGGATAGCGCCGCAAGTAGCTCAGCGAGCTGTAGCCGGTGCCGAAGTCGTCCAGGGCCAGCGAGAAGCCCATCTCGCGCAGGCGGCCGATGGCCCGATGGGTGGTCTCGTCGTCGCCCAGCAGGGCGCCTTCGGTGATCTCCAGCTCGATGCCCTCGGCGCGGGCCCCGGTCTCGCGCAGCAGCATCGCCACCTGGTCGGGGAAGTCGGCCTGGCGCATCTGCAGGGCCGAGACGTTGACCGCGACCTTCAGGCCCTTCCAGCGGCGGCTGTCCTCGAACGCGCGGCGCATGACCAGCTGGCCCAGGGCGTCGATCAGGCCGCAGTCCTCGGCCAGAGGCACGAAGGCGGCGGGCGAGATCGGCCCCTTGGTCGGATGCGTCCAGCGGGCCAGGGCCTCGACCCCGACCACGCGGCCGACCGCGTCGACCTGCGGCTGATAGGCCAGCCAGACGCCGCCGTCGCCCATGGCCTGGCGCAGATCGGCCTCCAGCCCGCGACGCGCCTTCAGCGCCGCGTCCATCTCGGCTTCGAAGAAGCAGTAGCGGCCGCGCCCCTCTTCCTTGGCGCGGTACATGGCGACGTCCGCGCGGCGGGCCGCCTCGACGGCGTCCAGGGGGGCGTCCAGGCGGGCGTCGGCCCGGTCGATCATCGCCACGCCGATCGAGCCGCCGACGAACACCGCCCCGCAAGACAGCTCGACCGGTGCGGCCAGGGCCGCGACCAGCCGTTCGGCCAGGGCGGCCGCGCCGTTCGGCGCCAGGTCGACGGCCACGACCGCGAACTCGTCGCCGCCCAGCCGCGCCACCGTTTCGCCGACCCGGCACAAGGTCGATAGTCGCTTGGCGACGGCCTGGATCAGCTCGTCGCCAGCTGCGTGGCCGTGCGTGTCGTTGACCGCCTTGAAACGGTCGAGGTCGATGGCCAGCACGGCCATGGCCTGGCGGCGGCGCGACAGGCTGTCGATCGCCTGGCGCAGACGCTCCTCGAACAGCACGCGATTGGGAAGTCCCGTGAGCGCGTCATGCAGGGCCATGTGCTTGGCCCGCGCCTCGCTGGCGATCAGCCCCTCGGCGATCTTGCGGCTGCGGCGGGCGAAGACGATCACCGCCGAGGCCAGGCCGCCGACGACCAGTAGGATCGGCAGCACGGCCTTGCGCAGCAGGCGCTGGCCTGGATGCGGCGGCTCCCAGTCCAGGGTGGCGACGGTGCGACCATCCAGGTCCCTCAGCTTGAGGTGCGCGTCGCCGCCTTGCCGGGACGCGTCGCCAGGGTGCAGGTGGATACCCGCCAGCAGGAAGCGGCTGGCGAAGCCTTCCAGGAAGGCGGCGTCCAGCTTCAGCGCCGTCAGCACCACGGGCGCGCGCGGATGGCGGATCAGGGCCTTGCCGAAGTCGGGACGCACCAGGCTGGCGGTGACCAGATAGGGCTCGCCGTCGACCCGCTGGACGGCGCTGACCTGCAGGGCGCGCGACACCAGCCCGCCGTCGGCGCGCGGACCGGTGGGACGCGGAGCCTCGCGTTCCAGCGTCCGCAGGCGTCGCACCACCGGTGCGAAGGCCGGGGCATGGCGATCGTAGTAGGCGGTCGTCATCGGCTGGCCGACCTGTTCGCTGAACACCGGCCGGCCGTCCTGGTCCAGGATGAAGATCAGGTCGAAACCCGCCTGACCCAGCAGATAGGCGCCGACATTCTCGCGCGCCCACTGTGGATCGAAACGGTTGTCCAGGTGCTGGACGGCCTCGTCCCAGACCACCTGGGGCGAAACGATACGCTCGATGTCGGCGGTCTTCGCCTGTACGCCGCGCTCGACCAGGGCCTGCTCATGCTCCAGCGCGTCGCGGTCGACGCGGCCGGCGATCATGAACAGCACGGCGACCAGCACGCCGACGGTCAGCAGGGCCATGCCCGCCAACGGCGCGGACAGGCGGGTCTCGATACGCTTCATCTCCGCGAAGGGCCCGGATTTCGCTCGAAGGAGGCCGGACCTTGCGCAGCCAATGGCTAAGTCGGCGATAACACCTAAGCCTAACGAACCCCGAACGGGTTTCGCCGCCCTCCATTCCCTTCGGCGGGGAAAAGCACTAGACAGACCGACCGTTCATTCCAGCCGTGCGATCCCTCCCTTGCGACTGCCCCAGGCCCGCCTCGACCAGGTTCTCGACCGCTTCCGCGAAGTGGAGGCCCGCATGGGCGCTGCGACCGACGGGTCCGAGATCGTCAAGCTCTCCAAGGAGCACGCCGAGCTGCGCCCCGTGGCCGAGGCCGTCGAGCGCCTGGCCAAGCTGACCGCCGAGCGCGCCGAGCTGGACGTCATGGCGTCCGATCCCGAGATGGCCGACATGGTCCGCGACGAGATCGCGGCCCTGGACGAGAAATTGCCCGCCCTGGAGCGCGAGCTGGCCCTGATGCTGGCGCCCAAGGACAAGGACGAGAACGCCTCCGCCATCCTGGAAGTCCGCGCCGGCACGGGCGGCGACGAGGCGGCCCTGTTCGCCGGCGACCTCTTCCGCATGTACCAGCGCTACGCCCAGATCCAGGGCTGGCGCGTCGAGATCGACAGCATCTCGGAAGGCGAAATGGGCGGCTACAAGGAGATCGTCGCCTCGATCACCGGCGAGGGCGTGTTCGGCCGGCTGAAGTTCGAAAGCG
>CBIHOB010000139.1:0-3212 GCA_966211605.1 uncultured Caulobacter sp. | reverse complement strand
GGCGGCTCTCCTCCCCCTCTGGGGGGAGGTGGCCCAAAGGGCCGGAGGGGGCAGCGCGGCATGGGCCGGCGGCGCCCCCTCAGTCGGCTTTGACGACAGCTCCGCGCGAGGAGCAGAGTCAAATCCCCGCCAGATCGCCCGCCATTCGCAGGTCCGCCACGAAGTCGGCATAGGCCTTCGCCTTGGCCTCTTCGTCCGGAACGCGCAGCAGGAACGAAGGGTGGTAGGTCACCACGCCTTGCGCCTGGTCGGGAAGCTGCAGAGCCTTGCCGCGATTGGCGCCGATCGGCGTGGGCCTGCCCATCACGCCCAGGGCCGCGGTCGCCCCCAGCATCACGATCACCCGGGGCCGCACCAGGCGGCGCTCGGCGTCCAGCCACCAGCGGCAGGCCGTGACCTCGCCGCGATCCGGGGTCTTGTGGATGCGACGCTTGCCGCGCACCTCGTGCTTGAAGTGCTTCACGGCGTTGGTCACGAAGGTCCGGTCTCGGGGCACGCCGGCCGCGGCCAGGGCCTTGTCGAACATCTGGCCCGCGGGGCCGACGAACGGGCGGCCGGCAAGGTCCTCCTGGTCGCCAGGCTGCTCGCCGACGAACATCAGCGGCGCGCGCGCCACGCCTTCGCCGGGCACGCCCTGGGTGGCGTCGCGCCAGAGATCGCAGCGGCGGCAGACATGGACGCCCGCCTCGACCTCCTCCAGCGTCGTGGCCGCGCCCTGACCGTAGGCGGCGTCGCGGCTGTGGCGCAGGGCGGCCTTCAGCACGCGGTCGGACGGGGGGCGAGGCGTAGACGCGACCATGGCGGCGGCGCGCTCCTGGGCGGTTTCGATCAGGTCCGGAATGAGCGCCGCCTCCGGCAGGTTCCGCCAGTAGCGTTTCGGCATCTCCTGGCGCATCTGTTTGGGGTTCAGCCGGGCCGGATTGAAGATCGAGGCGTAGTAGGTGCGCCAGAGCTCTTCCTGGGCGTCCTCGGAGGGCGCATCGGCGGGATCGGCGCCCTCCGACACCATCAGCCGCTCGCGGTCCCAGGCCACGCAGGCGTCGGGCGTCAGGATCGTCCAGTCCATGTTGGTGAAGCGGCGTACAAAGAAGGGCGCGGTCGCCTCGGTCACCCGATGCGCCGGCTCGAACCAGGCGGCGTAGGTCTCGGTCGCCGCCCCCTCGATAAGGCGGAAGCGGACGAAGGCCTTCATCTTGTGCGCGGCGCGGCTGACGGCCTTGGCCATATCGCGGGCCCGAGCGATGTCGGCATCGGCCGGATTGTCGACCAGCCGCGGCTCGCGCTCCAGCCGCCAGAGAATGCGGTAGAGCAGGGCCAGGCGGTCGGGAGACCGGTGCAGGATGACCTGTTCGGCCAATTCGACGAAGGTGGCGGGAACGGTGAAGCTGGCCGACTTGCCGCAGGGGGCGCGCGGCGCGTCCAGGTCGAACAGCTCCCGCTCCACCGTCCAGACCACCGCCTGCGGCTCGACTCCCTCCGCGCGCAGCGCCCGCGCCGTTCCGCGCCAGCCGGCGAAGTCGATCTCGGAGGCCAGCCGCACGACCCGCATCAGAAGAGGCTCAGCTGCCGGGGGTGGACCAGCGCCGCCTTCAGGCTGTCGCGGTCGGCCAGAGCGCCCGGTGTCCAATCGGCGGTGACGACGAAGGCCCTGGCGCGCTTCAGGACGGCCCCGACGCGCTTGAGGTCATCGAGGGTCAGGCGCGCGACCTTCCGGGCCGCCAGGATGCGCTCCACGGCCTTGGCGCCCAGGCCGGGCACGCGCAGCAAGGTCTCCTTGTCCGCCGTCTGGACGTCGACCGGGAACTTGGCGCGGTTCCTCAGAGCCCAGCCGGTCTTGGGATCGACGGACAGGTCCAGGTCCTCGCCTTCGGCGACGATCTCGGGCCGCTCGAAGCCGTAAAAGCGCATCAGCCAGTCGGCCTGGTACAGCCGATGCTCGCGCAGCAGCGGCGGGCGGGCCAGGGGCAGGCGGTGGCTGGCGTCGGGGATCGGGCTGAAGGCCGAGTAGTAGACCCGTCCCAGGCGGTAGGCGCCATAGAGATTGGCGCTGCGGGCCAGAATGTCGCCGTCCTTGGCGGCGTCGGCGCCGACGATCAGCTGGGTCGACTGGCTGCGGGCGAAAGATCGCTTTCCGGTCTTCCTGGCCGGTTCGGCGTGATCGTCGATGGCCAGGCGCATGCGACCCATGGCGCGCTTGATGTCGGTCGGGCTTTTTTCGGGGGCCAGGGTCGCCAGGCTGTCGTCGCGCGGCAGCTCGATATTGATCGACACGCGGTCGGCATAGAGCCCCGCCTCGGCCGCCAGCTCGGGCGAAGCCTCGGGGATCAGCTTCAGGTGTATGTAGCCGCGGAAATCGTGGTCCAGCCGCAGCGACTTCGCCACCCGGACTATTTCCTCCATCGTGTAATCGCCGGTGCGGATGACGCCGGAGGAGAGGAACAGGCCCTCGATGTAGTTGCGCTTGTAGAAGTTCAGCGTGAGATCGACGACCTCCTTCACGCTGAACCGCGCCCGGGGCGTGTTCGAGGAGACGCGGTTGATGCAGTAGGCGCAGTCGTAGATGCAGAAGTTGGTGAGCAGGATCTTCAGCAGGCTGATGCAGCGCCCGTCGGGGGCGTAGGCGTGGCAGATGCCCATGCCCTCGGTCGAGCCCACGCCCTGGCCGCCGATGGAGGTGCGCTTCTCCGCGCCGGAGGAGGCGCAGGACGCGTCGTACTTGGCGGCGTCGGAGAGGATGGCGAGCTTGCGCCTGAGATCGAGAACGGCCATGCGCGGCACGTTATCGTTCTCTTTTTGTTCTGGAAAGTCTTCACGCGCGACAAGCGCATGGGGCGCAATGTCGCGCGTGAATAGAAGCGTCGGGAGGCGGACACTTCGCAGGTCCGCCTCTCGCTGAGATTAGCCGTTGACGGCGTCCTTCAGTTGCTTGGCCGGCGTGAAGGCGACCTTCTTGCTGGCGGCGATTTCGATGGTCGCGCCCGTGGCCGGGTTGCGGCCGGTGCGGGCCGGCTTGGCCTGGACCTTGAACTTGCCGAAGCCCGGGATCGAGACTTCTTCGCCCTTCACGGCGGCGTCGGAGATCGACTTGAAGACGCCGTCGATGATGGCCTTGGCTTGGGTCTTGGTCAGCTTGTCGTCAGCGGCGACAGCGGCGTCGACCAGGTCGGAAACGTTCGTCATCTCTAAGCTCATGTCCTGTGAATCAGGGGAAA
>CBIHOB010000138.1:0-3575 GCA_966211605.1 uncultured Caulobacter sp. | reverse complement strand
CGCCGCGAGAGCCTGAAGGTCCTCGCCGACCAGGCGACCATCGACTACGAGGGCTGGTTCAGCACCACGGGCGGCCACTACGGCGTCAAGGAGGCCTACGGCGAAGCCCAGCTGCCGATCGCCAACGACCTGCCCTTGATCAACAGCCTGGTGTTCAACACCGGCATCCGGGCGTCCAAGTACGACAACCAGAAGAAGGAACTCTACACCTCCAAAGTCGAGGGGCTGTACCGTCCGGTCCGCGACCTGCTGGTGCGCTTCAGCTACAATTCGGCCGCGCGCGCGCCGAACATCTCCGAGCTCTATTCGCCGCGGAACTTCAGCTACAACGGCACGGATCCCTGCTCGGCGGGCTCGCTCAGCCTGCCTGGCGCGGCGACGGCCGCCCAATGCGCCAACACTGGCGTGACCGCCGCCCAGTACGCCGCCAAGTCGATCGCCGACTGCGGACCGCAGGGCTGCCGTCGCTATGCGGGCGGCGGCAACATCAACCTGCTGCCGGAAAAGGCGATCACCCAGACCCTGGGCTTCGTCTACACGCCCAAGGCCATCCCCGGCCTGCTGATCTCGATCGACCACGTCGACATCAAGATCAAGGACTTCATCGGCTATATCGACGCCAACGTGGCCCTGTCGAACTGCCTGACCACCGGCCTCCAGTACTACTGCCGCTTCGTGAAGCGCGACCCGGTCACCGGACGTCTGGACGGCACGTCGGCCACCGCCGGCTTCATCTCGGGCGGCACTGAAAACACCAACATTCTCAATTACAAGGCGGCGGATATTCAAGTCGGGTACAACTTCCCGATCGGGGATCTGGGCCGTGTCGACCTGAACATGGTCGGGACCCTGCTGGACAGCAGCATGGGCCAGGACTCGCCGACGACGCCGGCTTCGGATTGCGCGGGCTATTACGGCGCGCCGACCTGCTACGCCCCCGCTCCCAAGTGGGCGCACAACCTGCGCGCCACCTGGAACACGCCGTGGCGCAACAGTGTCCTGTCGCTGAACTGGCGCTATATCGGCTCGACGAAGCTGACGGCCAACAGCGCCGACAACGCCATCAACGGCGGTGGCGGCCCGCAGGGCTACAGGATCCTGACCAAGATGAAGGCCTACAGCTACTTCGACCTGGCCGCCTCGGTCATGGTGGTCAAGGACATGACGGCGCGGATCGCCATCACCAACCTGCTCGACAAGTCGCCGCCCGTCGTTCCCTCGACCTTCGTCGACGGCACCACCAACAACCCTAACACCTATACCGGCCTCTATGATCCGCTGGGCCGGGCGGTGAACATCAGCCTGCAGTACAACTTCTAGCCCGCGTGGACCGCGCCATCCCTCGATGGCGCGGTCTTTCGCACTTTCGCGACCTAGCGTCCGGCGGCGGTGATCACGTCCAATTCGGCGAAGGCGACCTGCGGTTCGCCACCCGCCGTCCTCGTCACCTCCAGGCGCAAATATCGCGCCGGCCGCCGGGCGAAGCCCACGCGCTGCGGCGCCAGGCTGGCGGCGATGTTGGGGAACTCCCCCTCGCCCGCAACCGTCCAGGCCGCGCCGTCCAGGCTGGTCGAGACCCGATAGCCGGCCGGCGCGCCCGCTCCCTGCGTCCGATCCCAGGCTGACGTCAGGACGAAGCCCGCCAGCGACCTGACCTTGCCGAGATCCAGCGACAGCGCGGCGGGCATCGACGCCCGCCAGGCCGAGCCGCGCTCGTTGTCGATCAGGGCCTCGGCGCCAGGCGCACTGGCCTGCGCGATGCTCCAATCGGACTTGCGCACGTCGAAGACCCGTCGCGCCGCCGCGCTGGTCACGCCGCTGACGGCGTCGATCGCCACCGCTTTCACCACTCCGCCCTCCGGCAGGGCGAAAGGCTGGGTGAAGCGCGCCGCTGTCCGGGTCGGCGTCGAGCCATCCACGGTATAGCGCAACTCCAGTCCCGGCGCGTCGCCGATGATCGACACCAAGCCCTGTCGATCGCGCTGGATGGCCGGCGGATCCACCAGAACCGGCTGCCGGAAGAGGCTGATCTCGCTGATCGCCGGGCCGGCGGGCGCGTCCAGCACTCGAAGACGCAGTTTCGTCGTCGTCACGGGCGCGGCGAGGCGCACCAGGCGCTGGGCGCCGATCCCCTGGTGGCGGGCGATCTCGCGCCAGTCCCCGTCCCAGGCGTCCAGCGCGAAAGAGGTGACCCGCAGCCCCAGCGGCAGATATTCCCGCAGGCGCACGACGTCGAAGGTCCGCGCCTGCGGCAGGGTCAGGACCAGTTCGGGCGAAGCCGCGCCGTCATCGCAAGCCCAATAGGTGTCGCGGACGCCATCCAGAACGTTGGCGGCGGCATGGCCGGCCCGCGCGTTGCTGGCCTGGGCCCTGGCGCCGTCGGCCAGGTCGCGGGCGAACAGCTCGCGCCGGGCCTTGCCCCACGCGGTCAGGGCCGCCACGTCTTCGTCGGGGATGCGGCCACGCCGGTCCGGCGGCAGGTTCAGCAGCAGGTTGGCTCCGCGCCCGACGGATTCGAAATAGATCTTCTGCAGTCGGCCGGGCGACTTCACCTCGGCGTCCTCGTAGGCGTGCCAGAACCAGCCGGGACGGATCGAGACGTCCACCTCGGCCGGCCACCAGACGCTGCCGCCCCGCACGCCGCTCATGCCCTTGGCCTCGGTATAGGGGCCGTCGTCCATGGTCGCCCAGCAGGGGTCGCCGGCATAGCCGCTCTCGTTGCCAACCCAGCGCAGGTCCGCGCCCTTGGGATCGAAGGTCACGGCCATCGGCTGCAGCTCGTGGACGAAGGCGATGATCGACGGCCAATTGTAGTAGTTGGGCCCGATCTTCCGCACCTCGCGCGCGCCGCCATAATAGCCGTCGCCGCCATTGGCCCCGTCGAACCAAACCTCGAACAGCGGCCCGTACTGGGTCAGCAGCTCGCGCAGCTGGTTGCGGTAATAGGTGACGTATTCCGGCCGCCCGTAGTCGGCGTGGTTGCGATCCCAGGGCGACAGGTAAAGGCCGAACTTCAGCCCCCCACGCGCGCAGGCCTCGGACAGTTCCCGGACGATATCGCCCTGGCCATTCCTGTAGGGGCTGTTCTTGATGCTGTGCTCGGTGAAGCGGCTGGGCCACAAGCAGAAGCCGTCGTGGTGCTTGGCGGTCAGGATCAAGGCCTTCAGTCCGCCCGCCTTGGCCGCGGCGACGATCTGGTCGGCGCTGAAGTCGGTCGGATTGAAAAGCGCCGGCGACTCGTCGCCATAGCCCCACTCGCGATCGGTGAAGGTGTTGATCGAGAAGTGGACGAAGCCGTAGGTCTCGAGCGCGTGCCAGGCCAGCTGCCGCGTCGACGGGGTCGCGCCATAGGCGGTGAGACCGCCGGCTGATCGGGCCATCCCCGGAAGGGCCGAGGCGGCGACGCCGGCCAGCAGCAGGCGGCGGGACAGGTGGAGTTCGGGGCGCATCGACAGGCTCCGGTCAGCGAGAAGAAGAGGAAGGAGGCGCAGGATCGGGAATCAGCCAGACCTCGGCCACCTGGTGGCCGCGTCCGCCGCCGCCGACGCCGGGCGGCCGGGTCCATTCCAGGCGCA
>CBIHOB010000137.1:0-3729 GCA_966211605.1 uncultured Caulobacter sp. | reverse complement strand
AGGTGTAGCGCAGGCCCAGGGTCACCGACGTGTCCTTGTAGCGGCCCGAGAAGGTGCCGACGTCCGTGATCGAACCACCGGCCGGGCCGGCGTTCTGCGTGACCGAACCCCAGTCCAGCTTGGCGGTGCGCAGGTAGCGGCCGGTCAGGTCCAGCGACCAGTTGGTCGCGAAGTTCCAGCCCAGGCCGATGATGCCCTGCATGGCGAACGCCTGGTCGACGTCGTCGAAGCTGGTGTTCTGATAGATGGCCGCGCCGGCCGGAACGCCCGACAGCTGGCCGTAGACCTTGTTGTGGACCCAGGCGGTGCCGACGCCGGCGCCGATGAAGGGGTTCAGGGCGGAGTTCGGGGCCGCGTCGAAGATGACATTGGCCATCAGGGTCGAAGCCTTGAACTTGCCTTCCGGCTCACCGCAGGTCGGCGAGGCGGCGGTGCGGCCGACGCCGGCGGTGCAGAGACCGATCGGCTGGGCGCCGCCCGTGGTGCCGGTGCTGAACCCGCCGGCGCCGCGCACGCTCTTGATGTCGCTGGGGCGATAGCCGTATTCGGCTTCAACGCGCCAGTTCGGGGTGAACTTGTAGCCAAGGCGGCCGAACGCGGCCCAGTCCTTGTCGCTGCCGAAGTTCCATTGATAGTTGTTGGTGGAAGTCGCCTTGACGTCCGCCGGCTCATGATAGCCAGCGTCGGCCGCGACGTACCAACCACTCGTAGCGCTTTGGGCCAGAGCGCCCGAGGCGGCGCTCAGCGCAACCGCCGCGACGCCGACCAGCAACCGCATTTTCATCACTATACCCTCTTCTTGTATGTCGCGGGCCCGACATGTCCCCGGAGCCCAGCACGACAAACGCGCCATATACGAAAACGGGTGTGGCAGCTGGGCCACACATGGAGGTGATTTGTAGAAATTATGGCCTGCCCGCCATCGTCCGGCAGCGCTTAGCTTGACCGGAGCTCTGCGCTCACATGTCGCAAATAGCGGAGATTGCAGAGGAAATCGGCTTTCGACATACTCTTCATCGGGGCGCGTGGAGTATGGCCTTGAGCATTGAACCTTTTCCTCTGGCGGCTGACGATTTCGTCGCGATCACCGGCGGCGAGACCCCCAACGCCTTCGTCAACGCCGATTCCCGCACGGGCGTCGTGGCCGGCAAGACCAGCCTGACAGTCGCCCAGGCGGCCTCGCAGCTGCTGCGCGGCGAGCCCGGCTGGTCGGCCGCCCTGAACACGCCCTTTACGGTCAGCTACGCGTTCCGCGCCTCGGCCCCGACCAGCATGCCCAGCGACACGGCGGGCTTCAGCCAGTTCAGCGCCGCCCAGATCGCCCAGGCCGAGAAGGCCCTCCAGGCGTGGTCGGACGTGGCCAACATCACCTTCGTGCGCGTCGGCGGAAACGGCTACAGCAACAGCGCCGCCATCCTGTTCGGCAACTACAGCAGCGGCGAATCCGGCGCGGCCGCGTTCGCCTACTATCCGGGCAACATCGCCTCCAGCAGCGGCTCGGGCGACGTCTGGATCAATTCCAGCCTGAGCTACAACGCCAATCCCACCGCCGCCAACTACGGCGGCATGGTGCTGGTCCACGAGATCGGCCATGCGATCGGCCTGGCCCACCCGGCCGACTACGACGCGGACGCCAACACCACCCTGACCTATTCGGCCAACGCCGGCTATTACGAGGACAGCCGCCAGTACACGGTGATGTCCTATTTCGGCGAGAGCAACACGGGCGGATCGTTCGGCGGCGTCTACGCCTCGGCCCCGCTGCTGGACGACATCGCCGCGGCCCAGCTGGCCTATGGCGCCAACATGACCACCCGCACGGGCGACACGGTCTACGGCTTCAACTCCAACACCGGACTGGAGGTGTTCAGCGCCCTGGCCTCCTCCAGCCGGCTGGTCTTCGCCGCCTGGGACGCCGGCGGGACCGACACCTTCGACTTCTCGGGCTACAAGGTCGCCCAGACGATCGACCTGCGCCCGGGTTACTTCTCCAGCGTCGGCGGCTCGACGGGCAACGTCACCATCGCCATCGGCGCCACGATCGAGAACGCCATCGGCGGGACGGCCGCCGACACCATCAACGGCAACGCCGTCGCCAACCGCGTCACGGGCGGCCAGGGCAACGACATCATCGACGGCGGCCTGGGCCTGGACACGGCCGTCTACGCCGGCAAGTTCGCCGGCTACGCCCTCAGCGCCAAGGCCGACGGCGGCTGGCAGATCAAGGACAACGCCGGGACCGACGGAACCGACAGCGTCGTCAACATCGAGACCCTGGCCTTCTCGGACCGCATCGTCTCCGTCGTCGACAGCCGGGTCGCCGCGGCCATGACCAGCGTCCTGCGCCTGACGCCCTTCAACGCCAGCGCCGACGCGATGACCAAGACCCTGGCGACCGCCATGGCTTCGGGAACCAGCTATACGGACGCCATCGGCCTGGTCACCAAGGCGGCGATCTCGACCAGCGCCGTGGCGGTGCTGTCCTATCAGTTCTTCACCGGCAAGACGCCGACGGCGGCGGGCATGGACTATCTGGTCAATCCCGACGGCCAGAACGCCAACAACCTCAACAGCGCCTACTACCAGTCGTTCAACATCGAGAACCGCTACATCAATTTCGCGGTCAACCTGGGCAAGATCGGCGAGGGCGCCGCCAGCTTCTCGGCCAGCTATGGCGGCCTGACGCTGTTCGAGGCGACGCGGAAGGCCTATGCGGCGCTCTTCGGCCTGACCCCGACCGACGACAAGGTCCACGCCCTGGTCGACGGCCGCGCCGACTACTTCGCCCTCTACGGAGGCGATGGACCCAATGGCCAGGGGACCAAGGCCGCCATGGTCGGCTGGCTGATGGCCGAGGCCGAGAAGGCCGACGTCGGCGTCTACGCCAAGTCCGCCGACGCCTTCTTCGCCGACCAGGCGACGCACAACGTCTTCGGCGTCGACCTGATCGGGACCTACGCCAAGCCGGAATACAACCTGACCTGAATCCAATCCGGGCGCGGCGCGTTCTGGCAGGCAGGAGATCCCGCATGCCCTTCACCGTCCGCGCCCGCCACCTGCACGGCCATCACGCCCGCTCGCTCGACGAGCCCAGCCCGGAAGCGGCCGCCGTGGCCTATCTGGAAGATTTCGGGCACGACCCCGACGAGGACGAGACCGTCGCGGTCATCGTCCGCGACGACGACACCGGACGCGAGCAGTGCTTCCGCGTGGACCTGGCGACCGGCGAAACCGCGCCCTGCGGCTAGAGCCTGTCTGGTTTAGCCGCTCACCCTGAAACCTAACGCGCTCTGACGCCGCCTTGAGGCTCCGCGGCGGCGACATCGCACGCCCTCGGCGCGGCCCGACGGGCCCGGAAGGTCGCGCCCACGAATTCGGGCCCTTGTTTCGCGCCTCCATTCCAAGCTCGGCTAGGCCCGTTCGCCCCCGCGCATCGCGTTGGGCGCCATCGCCGTTGGAGCCCCCGATGACCCGCGTCCTTGCCTGTTCTCTCGTCGCCGCCTCGCTGCTGGTCGCGCCGGCCGCCTTCGCCGCGCCGGGCGTTTCCTCGACCAAGCCCGCCGACCTGCCCGCCGGCCACTATGTGCTGGACAAGACCCACACCACGATCGTCGGCAAGATCAGCCATCTGGGCTTCTCCCTCTACCAGTTCCGCTTCACCCGGATCGACGGCGGCTTCGACTATGATCCCAAGGCCCCCGAAGCCTCCAAGATCAGCATCACCGTCGA
>CBIHOB010000136.1:0-3970 GCA_966211605.1 uncultured Caulobacter sp. | reverse complement strand
AGCAGCTCGTCGACCTTGGCCGCGCTGGGCGTGACGCCGAAGATCTCGGCATAGGCCTTGGTCGTGGCCTCGGCCAGGCTGAGACCGCCATAGGCCGCGGCGAACCGCGCCGCGCCCTCGCCGTTCTTGCCCAGGTTCACCGCGAAATTGATGTAGCGGTTGTCGCTGTTGAAGCTCTGGTAGTAGGCCGAGTTGAGGTTGTTGGCGTTGCCGCCGGTCGGTGAGACCAGATAGTCCAGCCCCATCATCTTGGGCGTATAGCCGGCGAAGAAGGCGTACGACAGGGTGGCCACCGAGGTGGAGGTGGAGACCATCTTGCCGATCTCGGCCCGGGCGTCCGCCAGGCTCAGGGTTGACGCATCGACCTGGTCGGCCAGGGTCTGCAGCTTGGCGAGGTCCGCCGTCGGGATATTCGCATACTTGATGCGCGCGACGTCGGAATAAGCCGTTCCAAGAACTTGAAGCGTAGCCATAACTCAACCTCCGGCATTGTGAACGCCATGAGTATTGAATTTGCTGTACGACGCAAGCGGCGCCGTGAAATTTAATGAAGCCCGGCCGCCTTGACGGCCGGGCTCAAGCGGACGTCAGGCTTTCCAGCCGCCGCCCAGGGCCTTGTAGATCGCCACCACGTCGGTGTTGACGCTGGTTTCGGCGACGCTGAGGGCGTCCTCGGCGGCCAGCAGGGTGCGCTCGGCGTCGAGCAGGACCAGGAAGTCGATGCCGCCTTCCTTGTATTGGATGCGGGCCAGCTCGGCCGCGCGGCGCGACGCGGCCGCCTGATCGGTCAGGCTCTTCAGCTGGGCCTGCTGCTGGCGGTACGAGACCAGGGCGTTCTCCAGGTCCTCGAGCGCCCGCAGCACTGTCTGGTCGTAGTTGGCCAGGGCGGCGTCGTCGCGCGCCTCGGCGGCGCGCAGGCGGGCGCGGGCGCTGCCCAGGTCCAGGGCCGGCCAGCTCACGCTGGGGGCGACCGACCAGGCCTGGCTGGCGCCGTTGCCGAAGCCCGTCGAGGTTCCGGACAGGAAGCCGATGAAGCCGGTGACGGACACGCGCGGGAAAAGGTCGGCCGTGGCCACCCCCACCCTCGCCGTCGAAGCGGCCAGGCGGCGCTCGGCGGCCTGCACGTCCGGACGGCGGCGCAGCAGGTCGCCGGCCTCGCCGATGGGCAGGGCCGCGACCAGCGGACGGGTGTCCGCATCGCGCGGCGCCAGCAGGGCGTCCAGGGCGCCGGGCCGCTGGCCGGTCAGGACGGCAAGCCGATAGTTGGCGCGCTTCTCGGCCGTGATCAGGCCGGGGATCGCCGCCTCGGTGGCGTTGAGGCGGGCCTGGGCCGAAGCGACGTCGATCGGGCTGCCAGCCCCGGCGTCGAACCGCACCTTGGTCAGGCGCAGCGTTTCGCGCTGGGTCTCGAGATTGCGGTTGGCGACCCTCAGCCGAGCCTGGGCGCCGCGCAGTTCGAGATAGTTGCGCGCCACCTCGGCGGCGACCGTGACCTGGGCGTCGCGCAGCTCGGCCTGGGCCGCGCCGGCTTCCGCCCCCGCGGCCTCGACGCCCCGACGGACGCGGCCGAAGAGGTCGATCTCCCAACCGGCGTCGAAACCGGCCTGATAGGTCTGGTTCTCGACGCGCTCGGTCGTGAAGCCCGGCTGCTGCTGCTTGCTCTTCGCATAGGTCCCGTCGGCGGTGACATGCGGCAGCAAGTCGAGCTTCTGCTCGGTGAACAGGGCGCGGGCTTCGCTGACGCGGGCGACGGCGATCTTCAGGTCGAGATTGGCGCCCAGGGCCTGGCCGACCAGCTGGTCAAGCACCGGGTCGCCGAACGCCTTCCACCATTCGGCTTCCGGATTGGCGGCGGTGAAGACGGCCGGATCGGCGTTCTGGAAGGCCGCCGGCGGGGTCGCCGGCGCCTTGTAGTTCGGCCCCACCGCGCAGGCGGCGGCCGTCAGGGAGACGCCGGCGATCAGCGCGGCGCGCAGGGTGGTCTTGATCAGAGACATCAGTGAGCCTCCACGGCCGGAGCCGTCGAATTGGCCGCCGCCTTCGCTTGAGCCTTGCGGGCCGTGAAGCGGCGGATGACGTAGTAGAAGACGGGCGTCAGGATCAGGCCGAACAGGGTCACGCCCAGCATCCCCGAGAACACCGCCACGCCCATGGCCTTGCGCATCTCGGCCCCGGCCCCGTGCGACACCACCAGGGGATAGACCCCCATGATGAAGGCGATCGAGGTCATCAGGATCGGACGCAGGCGCAGGCGGCAGGCCTCCAGGACCGCCTGGAGCGGGCTGTCGCCGTGCTCCTCGCGCTCCTTGGCGAACTCCACGATCAGGATGGCGTTCTTGCACGCCAGCCCCACCAGCACGATCAGGCCGATCTGGGTGAAGATGTTGTTGTCGCCCTTGCTGATCCACACGCCGGCCAGGGCCGACAGCAGGGTCATCGGCACGATCAGGATGACGACCAGCGGCAGGCTCCAGCTTTCGTACTGGGCGACCAGCACCAGGAAGGCCAGCAGCACGCACAGCGGGAAGATGAAGACCGCCGTGTTGCCCGCCAGGATCTGCTGGTAGGTCAGCTCGGTCCACTCGTAGCCCATGCCGTTCGGCAGCTCGGACTTGACGATGTCCTCCAGGGCCTTCTGGGCCTGACCGGTCGAGAAGCCCGGCGCCGGGCCGCCGTTGATCTCGGCGGTCAGCAGGCCGTTGTAGTGGCTCTCGCGATCGGGACCGGTCGCCTCCTTGAAGGAGACGAAGGCGCCCAGCGGGATCATCTGTCCTTGGCCGTTGCGGGTCTGCAGGCGCAGCATCTGCTCGGGCTGCAGGCGGAAGTTCTGATCGGCCTGGACGTTGACCTGGTAGGTGTGGCCGAAGCGATTGAAGTCGTTGACGTACAGCGAGCCCAGATAGACCTGCATGGTCTCGAACAGGTCGGTCAGGGACACGCCCTGGGCCCGGGCCTTCTCGCGGTCGATGTCGGCCTGGATCTTCGGCACGCTGACCTGGTAGCTGGAGAAGATCCCCGCCAGGGCCGGGTCCTTGGACGCCTTGGCGATGACGTTCTGGGTCGCCTTGTACAGCTCCTCCTGACCCAGGCCCGCCTTGTCGACGATCTGCATCCGGAAGCCGCCGATGGTGCCCAGGCCCTGCACGGACGGCGGCGGGAACACCGCGATCTGCGCGTCGGGAATGGCGGCGAACTTCTGATTCAGCTCGCCGACGATGGCCATGGCCGACTTGTCGTGGCTCTTGCGGTTCTTGAAGTCGTCCAGCGGGAAGAACACTGCGCCGGCGTTCGGGCTGTTGATGAAGCCGTTGGCCGACAGGCCGGGGAAGGCCACCGAGTGCTTGATGCCCGGCGTCTTCATGGCGATCTCGCTCATCTGGCGGATGACCGCCTCGGTGCGATCCAGCGAGGCCGCGTCGGGCAGCTGGACCACCGCCACGACATAGGCCTTGTCCTGCTGGGGCACGAAGCCGCCCGGGGTGCGGGCGAAGGCGAACACCGTCAGGATCAGCAGGCCGCCGTACAGCGCCAAGGCGGCCGTGGAGCGGCCCAGGGTCTTGGCCACGCCGCCGACATAGCCGTTCGAGGCCTTGGCGAAGAAGCGGTTGAACGGGTTGAACAGCCAGCTCAGCGAGGCGTCGATCAGCTTCTGGAAGCGATCCTTGGGCGCGTCATGCGACTTCAGGAGCACCGCGGCCAGGGCCGGCGACAGGGTCAGGGAGTTGATGGCCGAGATCACCGTCGAGATGGCGATGGTCAGGGCGAACTGGCGGTAGAACTGGCCCGACAGGCCGCTGATGAAGGCGGTCGGGATGAACACCGCGCACAGCACCAGGGCCGTGGAGATGATCGGACCCGTGACCTCGGTCATCGCCTTGCGGGTGGCCTCGGGCGGCGGCAGGCCGTTGGTGATGTTGCGCTCGACGTTCTCGACCACGACGATGGCGTCGTCGACGACGATGCCGATCGC
>CBIHOB010000135.1:0-4192 GCA_966211605.1 uncultured Caulobacter sp. | reverse complement strand
GGCGATCGCGGCGGCTGGCAAGGCGGCGGCGACCGTGGCGGTGATCGCGGCGGCGGCTGGAACCGGGGCGGCGGCGAACGTCCGCAGCCTCAACCGCAAGCCCAGCCTCAGCAGGACAGCAGCGGCGGCGGCTGGAACCGCGGCGATCGCGGTGATCGCGGGGGTGGCCGGCCTGACTGGAACCGGGGCGGCGACCGTCCGCAGCCGCAGCCTCAGGCCCAGCCCCAACAGCAGGCGCCTCAGAACGGGGGCTCCAGCGGCTGGAACCGCAACGACGACCGGCCGGGCGGCTGGAACCGCGACGACCATCGCGGGCCGCGCGGGAACGACAACCGTGGTCCCGATCGCGGCGGCTGGGATCGCAACGACAACCGCCCTGGGGGCTGGGACCGCAACGACCGGAACGATAACCGCCCCGGCGGCTGGGACCGCAATGACCGCAACGACAATCGCGGCGGGTGGGACCGAGGCGATCGTCGCCCGGGCCAAGGCCAGTTCCGCGATCGCGACCGGGGCCGCCCGCACTATGACCGCTATGCCTACCGCCCCAGCTTCCGCGCGCCGCAGCGCTACCGCGCGCCGGCCTATCGCTATCCGCGCGGCTGGTACGTGCAGCGCTGGTCGTTCGGCGACTACCTGCCGGGCGGCTGGTATGGCAGCTCGTACTATCTGAACGCCTGGCAGTACGGCCTGCCGCAGCCGCCGATCGGCTGCGAATGGGTGCGGGTCGGCGACGACGCCATCCTGGTCGACATCTGGACCGGCGAAGTCCTGAGCGTCTATTACGACCTCTTCTGGTAAGTCCCATCCAGGGCTTTTTCAGCGGGGCGGAGGAGCCATCCTCCGCCCCGTTTTCGCGTCGGGCGGACCTTGGACGTGGCGTACGAACGCACGAGCGATTAAAACGTGGCCGCGAAGGCCCTGGCATTTCGGCGTTCTGTCGGCTTCACCTTGACGAAACGGCAAAAAAACGCTCAAACGCCCGGCCTTTGTCGCTCAGCCGTTGCGCCGGGCGACCTTGATTGACCAGTCCTGGAGAAAAAATATGCGCGTCTATTACGACCGCGACGCCGACATCGCTCGCATCTTGGACAAGAAGATCGCGATCGTAGGCTATGGCTCGCAAGGTCACGCCCACGCGCTCAACCTTCGTGACTCGGGCATCAAGAACGTGGCCGTCGCGCTGCGTCCCGGCTCGCCGTCGGCCAAGAAGGCCGAGGGCGAAGGCCTGAAGGTCCTGTCGGTCGCCGAAGCCGCCGCCTGGGCCGACCTGATCATGATCCTGGCCCCGGACGAGCACCAGGCCGCGATCTACAAGAACGACATCGCCCCCAACATCCGTGACGGCGCGGCCCTGCTGTTCGCCCACGGCCTGAACGTCCATTTCGGCCTGATCGAGCCGAAGGACACCATCGACGTCCTGATGGTCGCCCCCAAGGGCCCGGGCCACACGGTCCGCGGCGAGTACCAGAAGGGCGGCGGCGTGCCGTGCCTGATCGCCGTGCACCACAACGCCACCGGCAACGCCCTCGACCTGGGTCTGGCCTACGCCTCGGCCATCGGCGGCGGCCGCTCGGGCATCATCGAGACCAACTTCCGCGAAGAGTGCGAGACCGACCTGTTCGGCGAGCAGGCCGTGCTGTGCGGCGGCACCGTCGAGCTGATCAAGGCCGGCTTCGAGACGCTGGTGGAAGCCGGCTACGCGCCCGAGATGGCCTACTTCGAGTGCCTGCACGAGCTGAAGCTGATCGTCGACCTCATCTACGAGGGCGGCATCGCCAACATGAACTACTCGATCTCGAACACCGCCGAGTACGGCGAGTACGTGACCGGGCCGCGCATCATCACGCCGGAGACCAAGGCCGAGATGAAGCGCGTGCTGGAAGACATCCAGTCGGGCAAGTTCGTCCGGGACTTCATGCTGGAAAACCAAGTCGGCCAGCCCTCTTTCAAGGCCACCCGCCGCCGCGCCAGCGAGCACCAGATCGAGGAAGTCGGCGGTCGCCTGCGCGACATGATGCCCTGGATCGCCAAGAACAAGCTGGTCGACCAGGCCAAGAACTAAGGTTTCCAGCCGACGGTTTAGCACCCGAGTAATCCCACGGAGCCCCTGGTCGCGAAAGCGGCCAGGGGTTTCTTGCGTCTGGATCTCACCCCAATACGAACACTGGCCCCCAGGCCACCTGGTAGCGGTGCTCGCCCGAGGACAGGTGCGGCCGCAGCTGCCACGCGCCCGGCGCCAGTACGCTGGGCGGGCGGCCCTCGACATAGGTCGTGGTCAGCACCTCGCCGCCGGGCTCGGACACCGAGAACTGGCGGATGGCCGGCACGGCGTTCGACAGGGCGCGAGCGATCTCGTCCGACGACGCCACCCGCAGAGGCGCGGATCCAGCCAGCCGCGCGGCGACCTCGGCATAGGCGCCGACGGCGATGACGCGGCGGCCTTGGCGCAGGACGCCATAGCCCACATGGGTGAAGCCCGGCGCCAGCAGATTTGCGCGGTGTCCGGGACTGCCGCGCCACTGGCCCATGATCTGGTCGGGCTGCACCGCGCCGGCGGCGTTCAGGCGCATGGCGATGTTCTCGCCCGGCGCGCCGACGAGGTCGCGGGCCAGCAGGCCGACGCGGCCGGCCGGCGAATAGCCCTCGCGCGTGACGTGGTCGAAGACCTCGGTGACGGCCATGTCGGCGGCATGGGCGCGGGCGGCGCGCGCCAGGCCGTCGTCCCAGACCAGTGGCGACGGCCCTTCGCGGCGGCGGAAGAGGTTATTGAGATCAAGCAGGGTCTGTTCGAAGTCCGGATCGAAGTCGCCGCCGGGCGGATCGGCGAGCAGCGCGCGCAGGCGGCGGTCGTAGGCGATCCAGGGCTGGGGCGGAGCGGCCAGAACAGGCGCGGCGGCGGCGAGGACGAGGCCGGTGGCCAGCAGGGTTCTTCGCGCGATCGACGTCATTCAATTTCCATCACATGTTGACACTGGCGTCCCGGGACCAGACGTAAGACGTCATGCGTCCCGTCCGTTCCCTATGGCTGGCCGGCCCCGAGGCCTGGCTCCCCGATTCCGAGGCCCAGGCGGCCCGCCAGCGGGCCTTGTGCCTGGAGGCGGGTCTGGAACCCCTGACCCCCGCCGCCATGCCGCCGGGCGCCGGCGGCGACGAGCTGGAAGCCCGCCAGTTCTATGCGGCCCGCATGGCGCAATTGCGCCAGGCCGATGCGGCGGTGATCAATCTGACGCCTTTCCGGGGCCCTTCTGCCGACACCGCCGCGGTGTTCGAGGCCGGGGTGCTGGCCGGGCTGGGCAAGCCGACCTTCGCCTATCTGAACGTGACCAGCGAGATCCAGGCCGAATATGTCGCCCGCGTCGACAGCATCCTGGGCGCGAGCCTGGACGAAACCGGAGTCTGGCGCGACGGCGACGGCTGCGTGATCGAGGACCACGGCCTGCCCGAGACGGTGATGCTGTGGGGTGAGGCGCGGCGCCTGTTCGTGATCGTCACCCAGGATCCGCTGCGCGACCTCACGGGTCTGGAGCTGTGCCTGCAGGCCCTGGCGCTGTACGCGGAATAGGGCGGGGGAGGAAAATCGATGGCGGCACACCGGATCTACACGACCAGTTTCGCCAGCGTGTACCTGCTCTACGTGGCCAAGGCCGAGCGCAAGGGCCGCACCCGAGCCGAGGTCGACCAGATCATCTTGTGGCTGACCGGCTTTACGCCCGAGGCGTTCCAGGACCAGCTGGCCCGGAAGACCGATTTCGAAACCTTCTTCGCCGAGGCGCCGGCGTTGAACCCGGCCCGCGCGGCGATCAAGGGTCTGGTCTGCGGCGTGCGCGTGGAAGAGGTCGCCGAACCGCTGATGCGCGAGATCCGCTATCTGGACAAGCTGATCGACGAGTTGGCCAAGGGCAAGGCGATGGAGAAGATCCTGCGGGAGTGAGGGGCGACGAGGGCGGCCAGCGCCGCTGGCCCCCACCTGACCACGCTGCGCGTGGTCGTCCGCCCCTGGAGGAGGCAGACGGCTAGCGCGGCCCCGTCTTCCCCCTCCGGGGGAGGAGCGCCGAGGCGCGGAGGGGGCGAGTCAGGGGATTGGAGCGCCTCTATCCTCGGAATTCGCGAGATGGAGTTTAGCGAAATCAATCACTTGTCGATTTTACGCGCCATCGAATGATCCGCGCTCAAACCCGCCCCCATACTG
>CBIHOB010000134.1:0-4740 GCA_966211605.1 uncultured Caulobacter sp. | reverse complement strand
ACGCCATCGTCCAGGCCGCCAACGAGGTCATCGACGGCAAGCTGAACGATCACTTTCCGCTGGTCGTCTGGCAGACCGGTTCGGGCACCCAGTCGAACATGAACGCCAATGAGGTGATCTCGAACCGCGCGATCGAGATCCTGGGCGGCGAGATGGGCAGCAAGAAGCCGGTCCACCCGAACGACCATGTCAACATGAGCCAGTCGTCGAACGACACCTATCCGACGGCCATGCACGTGGCTTGCGCGGAACAGATCGTCCACGACCTGCTGCCGGCCCTGAAGCATCTGCACGCCGCTCTCGACGCCAAGTCCAAGGCCTGGGCTGACATCATCAAGATCGGCCGCACCCATACCCAGGACGCCACCCCCCTGACCCTGGGCCAGGAGTTCGGCGGCTACGCCCAGCAGGTCGCCAACGGCGTCGAGCGTATCGAGAGCACCCTGCCCAAGCTGATGCAGCTGGCCCAGGGCGGCACCGCCGTCGGCACCGGCCTGAACGCCCCGATCGGCTTCGCCGAGGGCGTGGCCGAGGCCATCGCCGCGATCACGGGTCTTGCGTTCACCACGGCGCCGAACAAGTTCGAGGCCCTGGCCGCCCACGACGCCATGGTGTTCAGCCACGGCGCCATCAACACGGTCGCCGCGAGCCTGTTCAAGATCGCCAACGACATCCGCTTCCTGGGCTCGGGTCCCCGCGCCGGCCTCGGCGAACTGGCCCTGCCGGAGAACGAGCCGGGTTCGTCGATCATGCCCGGCAAGGTCAATCCGACCCAGTGCGAGGCGCTGACCCAGGTCTGCGTGCAGGTGTTCGGCAACCACGCCGCCCTGACCTTCGCCGGCAGCCAAGGCCACTTCGAGCTGAACGTCTTCAACCCGGTGATGGCCTACAATTTCCTGCAGTCGGTCCGCCTGCTGGCCGACGCGGCGATCAGCTTCACCGACAACTGCGTGGTCGGCATCGAGCCGCGCGTCGACAACATCAAGAAGGGCGTCGAGAACAGCCTGATGCTGGTCACCGCCCTGAACGGCCGCCTGGGCTATGACATCTGCGCCAAGATCGCCAAGACGGCCCACAAGAACGGCACCACGCTGCGCGAGGAGGCCGTCGGCGGCGGCTATCTGACGAACGAGGAGTTCGACCAGTACGTCCGTCCGGAGAAGATGGTTTCGCCGGGCTGATCTTGAGTGCTCCAGCTCGTCCGCATCTTCGACGAGCTGCCGGACGGCTTCGACGACCTGGTCGCCGAGGCCTCCGGCGAAGGCGTGCGCAACATGGCCCTGCTGGCTGACGGCTGGGCGCAGGGAGCACGCTTCCAGCATGACGGCGAGGCCTTGCTCGCCGCGTTTCTGGCCGGAGACCTGGCGGGGATCGGCGCGCTCAGCGTCGAACCCGCCGCTTCTGAACCGGCGCGCCGCCTGCGCCGCTTCTACGTCCGCCCCGCCATGCGCCGCCGGGGCGTCGCCACCGCCCTCGCCTCGGCCCTGATCCATGAGGGCTTCGACAGTGTGGCGCTGCTCACGGTCAATGCCCGAGCCTCCAACGCCGCTGGCCCGTTTTGGGAAGTCCAGGGATTCGTGGTGGACGCCTCGGGCCCCTGGACGCACATCCTGCGCCGCTAGCGCCGCACCACGTCCCGTCCGATCGGGGCCAGGGCGATGTAGGCCAGTTGCAGGTCCTTGATGGCGAACGGAATGCCGATGATGGTCACGGCCTCGGCGACGGCGACCACGACGTGGCCCAGGGCCAGCCACCAGCCCGCCAGCACGAACCAGATCACGTTCAGCACCGTCCCCAGCGGCCCCGTGCCGATGTCCGAGCGGCCCAGGATCTCACGATGCACGACCTCCTTGCCGAACGGCCAGAAGGCGAAGCCGGCGATGCGGAAGGCCGCGCCCGCATAGGGCAGGCCCACGATGGTGATGGCCAGCAGCACGCCGGCCAGCAGCCAGCCCAGGCCGGTGACCAGGCCGCCGAAGATGAACCACAGAACGTTCAGAATGAAACGGATCACGTTTTTGTCCCCAAGAGGGCTCCCAGAGCCCGCGCCCTAGACGTGGCCCCGCTCGGCCCGCCTGTGAAGGGCGTTACGGCGAATTCACCTGGCGCTAGGGCTTGAGCAGCTGCCAGCGCTTGGCCCAGCGGCTCTTGCCGATCGGCGCGAGGGCCAGCAGGTAGATCCCAGCATAGACCACGGTTCCGACGCCGATCAGCGCCCAGGACCAGGGCCCCGGCATGTGCAGGGCCGGCGCCGTGGTGATCCAGTCGTGGCGCGGCGCGGTGAACTCCAGCCAGAGGCCGCCGACCCAGATCAGGGCGAACAGGGCCACGACCGGATAGCGCAGGATCGGGCTACGCTGGATCAGCAGCAGGGCCTGGATGAAGGCGGCCAACGCGCCGACCGCCAGGCCGACCAGCCAGGGCAGCCACGGCCCGGTCGCGAAGCGCGCGGCCCGCAGGCCGGCCCATAGCGGCGCCCACAGGATCGGCCCCAGCATCAGCAGGATCAGCACGCCGCCGACCAGCACCCCGACACCGCCGCCGATCACCTTGCCGGCCGCCTCGCCGGCCTCGTGAGGGCGGATGTTGGGATCGCCGGCCGGGTTCTCGGGCGAGGTCGCGATGACTGTCCTGAGCCGCGGCAGGCGCTCGCCCGGCGACACCGGGGGAAGCCCCCCGTAGGTGGACTTCCGCCTGGCCATTACGCCCTGCGGCTCACCGCGAAGTCGGCCAGGTCTTCCAGCGCTTCGCGCCAGTCGTTGGCCGGGAAGACAGCCAGCGCCGCCTTGGCCTTGTCGGCGTAGTCCGTGGCCAGATCGAGCGTGGCGTCCAGGGCGCCGGTGCCGATGATCAGTTCGCGGGCCCGGCGGAAATCGGCCTCCGTCTGCTCGCGACGACCGACGGCGCGTTCCCAGAAGTCGGCCTCGCGCGGGCCGGACCGGGCGATGGCCAGCAGCAGCGGCAGGGTCGCCTTGCCTTCGCGGAAGTCGTCGCCGGCGTTCTTGCCCAGGGCCTCGGTCGTGCCGCCGTAGTCGAGGGCGTCGTCGACCAGCTGGAAGGCCAGGCCCAGGTTCAGGCCATAGGCCTTCAGCGCGTCGGTCTTGTCGGCCTCGACGCCGGCCGAGACCGCGCCGGCTTCGGAAGCCGCGGCGAACAGCTCGGCCGTCTTGGCCTGGATGATCTCCAGATAGACGGCCTGGGACAGGTTCAGGTCGTGGCTGCGCATCAGCTGCAGCACCTCGCCCTCGGCGATGACGCGGCTGGCGCGGGCCAGGATCTCCAGCGCCTTCATCGAATTGGTCTCGACCATCAGCTCGAAGGCGCGGGCGAACAGGAAATCGCCGACCAGCACGCTCTGGGCCGCGCCCCAGATCAGGTGCGCGGCGACCTTGCCGCGGCGCAGCTGGCTGCCGTCCACCACATCGTCGTGCAGCAGGGTGGCGGTGTGGATGAACTCGACGGCCGAGGCCAGCTTCAGGCAGTGGTCATTGTCGGAACCGGCCAGACGGGCGGCGGCCACGGTCAGCAGCGGACGCAGGCGCTTGCCGCCGGCGGCGATCAGATGCTCGGCCAGGGCCGGGATGATCGGCACGTCGCTCTGCATGCGATCGGTGATCAGGGCGTTGACGCCCTTCATGTCGGCCTCGGCGAGGCGCACGAGACGATCCACCGAGCCCGACTTCCGGGGGAGGGTCGCGGTCGCTGCGTCCAAAACCTTCGTCTCCTTGCGGCGTCTCCCGCATGAACCGTTGCGAGGGACAATGGTGGCGGGATAGGTCACGGTCAAGGCGAGCACAAGGCCTAGAAAGCATTGGACGATCAACGGGCGACCGAGGATCGGGTTCTGGGGGGCCGCGTGCGGCTGCGTCAGAAGCCCGACGGATACCGGGCCGGCATGGACGCGGCGCTGCTGGCGGCCGCTTGCGACGCCCTGCCCGGCCAGCGCGTGCTCGAACCGGGTTGCGGCGTCGGCGGCGCCCTGCTGGCGGCGGCGACTCGCCGGCCCGGCGCGATCTTCCAGGGCGTGGAGCGTGATTCCGCCGCCGCCGCCCTGGCCGCCGAGAACGCGGCGCTGAACGCCCTGGCCGAGCGAGTCGCCATCGTCGAGGGCGACGTCGAGGCCGGCTTCCGCGCCTTGGCCCTGCCGGTCTTCGACGCAGTGATGGCCAACCCGCCGTTCTTCGACGACCCGAGCGCCCTGCGCGCCCCCGCCCCGGCCAAGAGCGGCGCCTGGATCGCCGATGGCGGCCTGGCCGCCTGGACCGGCTTCTGCCTGAAGGCGGTGCGCGAGGGCGGGACGATCACGATGATCCATCGCGCCGACCGTCTGGCCGACATCCTTGAGCAGCTGGCCCCCAAGGCCGGTTCGTTCCGCATCCGCCCGATCGCGCCCTTCGCCGACGCCCCGGCCAAGCGGGTGATCGTCCGGGCCATCAAGACCGGCAAGGCTCCGCTCGTCTTGCTGCCGCCGCTGGTGCTGCACGACCGCGAGGGCGGCAAGCACTCGGCGCAGGCCGAAGCGATTCTGCGAGGCGAGGCGGCGCTCGGCTGGTGAGGCCGCACGGCTTTGCCGCTTCACGCGGCATGACCGCTGAAGGCGTGGAAAGGGACCGCGGAGCGCCGGACATCCGTCCGGAGGGTTTGGGTAGTTGATACCGTTTCGACGAAGCCAGGACGCTCCGCGCAGCCGTTATCCGGTGAGCCCGCGAGGCGCGGGGTTTTAACCCGCTCCCACGAGAG
>CBIHOB010000133.1:0-4854 GCA_966211605.1 uncultured Caulobacter sp. | reverse complement strand
ATAACGCTGTTTTCTCATTGGCGAGCGGGGGCTTTCCATGCGTATCCACCAGCTGCTCATCCCGGTTTTGGGAGCGCTTGCGCTTGCCGGCTGCACGTCCTTCCCGGTCGGGTTCGGGGAACGCGACAAGTACGTCGTCAACACGCCGAAATATGTCGACAACCGGGTCTACTATGTCGCGCCCAAGCCGGCGGGCGAGCACGACAAGGACGTCCGCGCGTGGCCGCTGCAGGACGCCTGGACGGCGCGGACCAAGTCCGACGACGCCGCGCGGATCGCCCATGGCAGCGCCCTGTCGGTCATCCTGAACAATGTCTCGCTGCCGCCGCCCGAGACCGACAAGGAAGGCAAGCCCGTCGCCCAGGGCGCGCGCGACATCGCCGTCGTGCTGGACATCAGCACCAAGACCACCGGGGCCAGCGAGTCGATCCTGGCCTGGTATCAACGCGGCGTGGGGCCCGACGCGCCTCTGAACTTCTCGAACCTGCTGCTGTATTTCGATCCCCGCTGGGACGCCCGCGTCGCGCCGATGATCCGCATCCGCGTGGTCGACGTCACCTCGGAGAAGAACACCGAGATGCGCGAGGCCCTGGGCCAGGTAAAGCAGTTCACCAGTTCGCTGGGGCCGATCCTGCCGACCTCGACCCAGACCGTGGTCTCGGTCGCCGCGCGCGCCGCGTCCCTGGTCCTGGCGGGCCGGCAGAACCAGCAGCTGCTGGACTATTCGGTGCAGTTCTATTCCGAGGAGCAGATCGCCGAATCCTACGGCTCGGACCTGACGCCGCTGAAGCGCGGCCGCGTGCTGCTGATCGGCCGCCCCAAGGCGGCGGACGGCGAGTACTGGAGCGGCTTCCAGGGCCAGTACAACGGCGAGACCCTGCGGGTCTATCAGAGCGGCAAGGTCGTCACCTCGCCCGTGGTCATGCTGACCGTCTCGACCGCCCAGACCATCGTGCCGACCATCGTCGCGGCGCGGTCGACCTACCTGCAGAAGCTGCTGGTGGACGCCCAGCAGGGCGACATCGCCGCGGTCCAGGCGGCCGGCCGGTCGGTCTGGGACGGCGTGCGCACCTACGCCCTGCTGGAAGAACTCCGGCGCTCGCGCGATCAGGCCGCGGTGCAGGGCGTCGTCGAGGCCTATGACGAGGACAGCGAAACCGCGGCGCTCAGCAGCGACGACAAGGCGCTGCTGCGCCAGACCCTGCGCGAGATCAGCACCTGCCCGCTGCAGACGGACACCCAGATCACGGACTGGTGGACGAACAACCAGAACACGATCAAGTTCGAGAAGGACAAGCTGAAGCTCCAGGGGGAAACATGCCCGACCTAGGGGCGGCGATTTCCGCGCTGGCGCTGGCGGCGGCCGCCCAGGGCGACGTCGCCGACCCGGCCGCCGCGCCCTTGACCGCGTTCGTCGCCATCGACAAGGACGTCAGGGCCCTGTGGGCCAGCGATCCCTGTCTCGCCGAAATGCCCAGCACGCAAAGGCTGACCTGCTGGTCGGCGGCGCCGGAGCGCCTCGCGGAAAAGCGGGCGCGCTCGCAAGCGCTGGTGGCGCGGCTGGCCGCGATCCAGGAGACCTATCCGTCCCGCAGCGCCGTGCTGCGTCTGAGGCTGAACCTCCTGACGCGGGCGACGCTCTTCTGCGACGAGCGCGATTTCGACTCCAACGAGCGCGACCTGCTGGCGACCGACAGCCGGATGTACAAGGAGTGGATCGGATCGCTGGACATGTGCGCGCGCACTACCGGCGATTTCGCGGTCTACGACATGCTGCGCGGAAGCCTGTCCAGCCGGATCGCCCGCAACGGCAAGAGTCATCGGGCGGAGCTGCTGAGGATCTGGTTCGAGAGCTTCGTCTTCCAGCATAATCCCAAGGGCGACCTGGCCCTGGTGGCCGCAGCGCTCAACGCCGCCGATGTCGAGAGCTGGAAGACCTTCACGGCCGCGCTGAAACGGGACGTCGCGTCCTGGCGGCGCTATCCGGACGCTTCGGTCTCGACAGCGGAGGTCGTCGCGGCGAAGAAGGCCGTCTACGCCCTCTGACCCTGCCGCCCCGCGACCAGGCGGTGGCGACGGGGCGGTTCCTAGGGGCCTCCGAGATGACGAAGGCTTCCGTCTCCGGACGCCCTAGATCCCCGGCGCGTACGGGAAGGTCATCGCCTCGTACTCCTGGAGCGTCTTGGCGGGCGGCCTCTCGCCCGCCGGCAGCGGGCGCTTCGAGAAGCTGCCGAACCAGGCCACCGAGGCGTCGCGCCACCATTGGGCCTCGCCGCGCTGGATCTTCAGGTAGTCACTGACCTCGGCGTGGCGCTGCGGGTCGACATAGGACTTCAGCGAGGCCCAGGTCGCCGCCATGCCGTCGACATACTTCACGCCCCGGCCGTAGTGCTTGACCAGTCCGTCCCACAGGGTGTCGCCGGACTTCAGGCGATAGTCCCACGGCAGGTGGTGGAACCACAGCAGGTCCTTCTCGTCGACGCACTTGAGGTCGGCGTAGCAGGCGCCCACGGCCGGGGCGTACTGGGCCGTGGCGTTGCTGCCGGTGGGGGTGCGGTCGAAGCCCAGGCCGTCGGGGCCGGCCTTGGCGTAGTAGACGCTGGTCCAGTCGGCGCGCTCGCCGCCGGCGACCCACGGCCCCGGACCGTAGTGATGGCTGCGGCCCATCTGATGGTGCAGGCCCAGCGGGGTCATGTAGTCCACGGCCGCCTCGCGCGAGCCCATCATCATGCCGACGACCGGCTTCACGAAGCGCGGGTCGTTGGTGAAGGTCATCCGGGCCCAGTCGGTCGCGATGTCCCGGGTCGAGGCCTCGGGATCCCAGGCCAGGCGGCCGAAGACGTACCAGTTGGCCTGGTCGAACTGCGAGCCGGACCAATTGCGGTCCGTGCCGATATTGGCCACGCCGGCCATCACCGTCAGCTTGCGGCCGTCCAGCGAACCGTCGATCACCCTGGCCACGGTCGAGCCCTTGCCGTGGGCCATCGTGTCGGACTTCAGGGTCTCCTCGTAGAGCGGGCCCAGATAGACCAGGTGGGTCGAGAAGCCGAGGTATTCCTTGGTGATCTGGAACTCCATGCCCAGGTTCGACTTGGGCATGGCCCCGAAGAGCGGGTGGAACGGCTCGCGCGGCTGGAAGTCGATGGCCCCGTTCTTGACCTGGATGACCACGTTGTCGCGGAACTGGCCGTCGAACGGCTTGAACTCGGAATAGCCCTGCTTGGCGCGGTCGTCCGGCTGCTCGTGCGAATAGACGAAGGCGCGCCAGATCACGACGCCGCCGTGCGGGCCGACCGCGTCGGCCAGCATGTTGGCGCCGTCGGCGTGGGTGCGGCCATAGTCCTGCGGCCCCGGCTGACCCTCGGAATTGGCCTTGACCAGGAAGCCGCCGAAGTCGGGAATGGCCTTGTAGATCTCGTCCGCCTTCGCCTTCCAGAAGGCGGCGACGGCGGGGTCCAGCGGGTCGGCGGTCTTGAGGCCGCCCAGGTCGACCGGCGCCGACCAGCGGGCCGACAAATAGACCTTGATCCCGTAGGGCCTGAGCGTGTCGGCCACGGCGGCGGCCTTGGCGATATAGGCCGACGTCAGGCTGTCGGCCTTGGCGTTGACGTTGTTCAGCACCGCCCCGTTGATCCCGATCGAGGCGTTGGCGCGAGCGTAGTCGACCAGCCGCGGGTCGACATGGCCCGGCAGCCGCCACCAGTCGAAGATCGACTGGCCCGAATAGCCGCGCTCGACCGTGCGGTTCAGATTGTCCCAGTGGTTCAGCATGCGTAGGCGCACCTTGGGAGACGAGACGATGTCCAGGCTCTCGACCGGCTGGCGGGTCTGGATCAGCGCCAGGTAACGGAACACGCCGTACAGCACGCCGATGTCCTTGCTGGCCGCGATGACCGTGGTCTTGCGGCCGTTCACCGCCTGGGTGCGGATGCGATAGCCCTCGTCGCCGAGACCCGGGCCCAGGTCCTTCTGCGGCGCGACGGTCAGCTGGATCACGCCGTCGCGCGAGCCGGCGGCGGCCGTGGCGGGCTTGCCGACCAGACCGGTCAAGCCGCGTTCCAGCTCGGCGCGGGCGACCTTCAGCGTCGGGGACTCCGGCGAACCGGCGGGGGCGATGGCGGCGGCGCGGGCGGCGTAGGCGGCCTTGGCCGAGGCCTCGACCGGCTTGTAGCGCAGCCACAGGTCATAGCCGTCCTCGGCCCGGGCGGTCGAACAGGCCAGCACGAAACCCATGGCCAGAATGAGCAGACGCATCCGTTTCTCTCCCGCGCCCGAGCTCTAAGGTCGGGACACTCCGTTCTAGTGGTCAGACCACCGGATTGACAACCCTTATGGTACCGGTACATCGATAGGGAGGGAGGAAGTTTGACGCCGCGCGCCGTCATCGGCGCGCGCTCGATCTTCGGCCCGCCGTCACAAGGTCCGGACACCGCGTCTCATGCCCAAGATCATCGCCGCCAAGACCATCGTCACGTGTCCGGGGCGCAACTTCGTCACGCTGAAGATCATCACCGACGACGGCGTGCACGGCGTGGGCGACGCCACGCTGAACGGCCGCGAACTGGCGGTCGAGGCGTATCTGTCGCAGCACGTCATACCCTGCCTGATCGGCCGCGACGCCCATCAGATCGAGGATATCTGGCAGTATCTGTACCGCGGGGCCTACTGGCGCCGGGGCCCGGTGACCATGGCCGCCATCGCCGCGGTCGACATGGCGCTGTGGGACATCAAGGGCAAGATCGCCGGCCTGCCCGTCTACCAGCTGCTGGGCGGCGCCTGCCGGTCGGGAGTCATGGTCTACGGCCACGCCAACGGCGAGACGATCGAGGAGACCCTCGACAACGCCGCCCACTA
>CBIHOB010000132.1:0-5360 GCA_966211605.1 uncultured Caulobacter sp. | reverse complement strand
GAAGCCGCCGGCCTGCCGGTCGATCCGGGCAAGGCCGCGGTAAAGCCGGTCAAGAAGAAGGGCCCTGCGCCCGCCAACGCCGCCAGACCGGCCGAGGCCGCCGCCGAACCCGGCAAGGCCGCGGTCAAGCCGGTCAAGAAGCTGGGCCCCAAGGCCCAGAAGAAGGTCTCGACCACGCCCAGCTACAAGGTCGGCGTCAAATCGGCCGGCGGCAAGGCCGCCGCGCCGCGACGCCCCTCGGCCGGCGCGCGGACGGTGCGCGGCAACACCGGACCGGGCGGCAAGAAGCGCTGAGCCCAAACTTCGCCATACGCGTTTAGCTTCCTGGAGCTGGACCGGAGGGATGGCGATGCGGGGGATGGGATTGGCGCTGGCCTTGGCCGCCTTGCCGGCTGCGGCGCCGGCGGCCGACTACAAGCCGGTGGTCTGCACGAGCGCGGTGACTTATGCCGGTCCGCCGCTGCATGCGGCGGTCGCGCCGCCGCTGCTGCCCGAGGTCCCCAAGGCCGCGTTGGATCCGGAGACAGTGGCGCGGCTGGAGGCCGGGTTCCTGCGGGCCAAGGCCGCGACCAAGGCGCCGGCCATCACCGCCGCCGTTCTGGTCCCGGGCAAGGGCGCCTGGCAGCGCACCGACAGCGGCGACCAGCCGCCGATGCTGTTCTGGGCCAGCGCCGGCAAGACCCTGGTCGCCATCGTGGTTCTGCAACTGGTCGAAGCCGGCAAGCTGAAGCTGGAGGATCCGATCGGCAAGTATGTGGCCGGGGTCCCCAACGGCGATGTGGTGACGCTTCGCGACTTGCTAGCCCACACCGGCGGCCTGTTCAGCGCCAACGAGGACCTGAGGGCTCGAGCCGAGCATCGCGCCCACACCCTGGATGAGGACGTGAAGATCATCGCCCGCCATGGGGCCTTTTCGTGCCCGGGCGAGCGCTGGCGCTATTCCAACACGGGCTACGCGCTGTTGGGCAAGGTGATCGAGATCGCCGATGGCGCGCCCTGGCAAGCCTCGGTCGACGCCCGGATCATCAAGCCGCTGGGGCTGAAGTCGCTGCGGGTGCTGGAGGATGGCGACAAGGCCGAGGACGTGGCCAAACTGGTCTCGGCCAAGGAAACGCCGATCGAGCCCGCCTGGGCCGGCCCGGCGGGACCTGCCGTGGGCTCGGCGGGCGACATGGCCGCGGTGTGGGCGGCGCTTCTGGGCGGTCAATTGCTGAAGGCGGAGACGGTCGCGACGATGTTCACGCGGCTTTACCCGATGTTCGACTCCGGCAGCTTCTACGGCCTGGGCGTGATGGCTCTGGAGGTTCCCCGGCCCGACGGCGGCAAGAGCCTGTGGCTGGGCCATCTGGGCGGTACGCCCGGCGCCGGGGCGGTCGTGGTCTATTCGGTTGCGGATGGAGCGATCGTGGCCGCCGCCCTGACCGGCGACGGTTCGGCGGCGGCCACGGCGAACCTGCTGCTAGGGCAGGTTCGCGCCCCCCACTAGAACTCTTCCCAGTCGGTCGCGGCCGCCGCGGCGGCGCCGCCGGGACGGGCGAAGCCCTGGATGCGGGCGCGTTGCTCGGCGACCGGATTGCGGGCGGGCGCGTGACGCTCGGCGCGCGCGGGTTCGGGGCGACGCGAGGGCGTCTGGGCGCCGGTCTGGAAGCGCGACACCTGGCGAGCCAGATCCTGGGCCTCGCCGCGCAGCGAGGCCGAAGAGGTGTTGGCTTGCTCGACCATGGCGGCGTTCTGCTGGGTGACCTGATCCATCTGGTTCACCGCGGCGTTGACCTGGTTCAGGCCCGTGGCCTGCTCTTGCGAGCTCTCGGCGATCTCGCGGATCAGGCTGTTGATCTCGCCGACCTTGCTGACAATGCCGGCCAAGGCCTCGCCGGTGTCGCCGACCAGGCGCACGCCGCGCTCGACCTGCGACGACGAATTGGCGATCAGGGTCTTGATCTCCTTGGCCGCCTCGGCCGAGCGCTGGGCCAGGGCGCGGACTTCCTGGGCGACAACCGCGAAACCCCGGCCGGCCTCGCCCGCTCGCGCCGCCTCGACCCCGGCGTTCAGAGCCAGCAGGTTGGTCTGGAAGGCGATCTCGTCGATGACGCCGATGATCTGGGTGATCTGGCCCGAGGATTTCTCGATCTCGCCCATGGCCGCGACGGCTTCGGCGACGACGGCGCCCGAGCGATCGGCGTCGGTGCTGGCGGCCGAGGCGGCGGCGGACGCCTGCTTGGCGCCCTCGGCGCTGCGCTTGACCGTCGCGGTGATCTCGTCGAGGGCGGCGGCGGTCTCTTCCAGGCTGGCGGCCTGCTGTTCGGTGCGCTTGGACAGGTCGTTGGAGGCGCTGGCGATCTCGTTGGCGCCGCTCTCCATGCCGTCGGCGGCCTGGGCTATGGCGGCCATGGCCTCGCGGAGGCTGTCGATCGCGGCGTTGAAGTCGTCGCGCAGCTGGGCGTAGCGGCCTTCGAAGCGGGTCTCGATGCGCGCGGTCAGGTCACCCCGCGCCAGACGGCCCAAATTGTCGGCCAGGACGGAGACGATGTGCTCCTGTTCCTGACGGACACGCTCGCGTTCGGCCTCGGTATTGCGGCGCTCGATCTCGACGGCGGTGACGTCGGCGGCGAACTTGATCACCTTGAAGGGCCGGCCCTGCTTGTCCAGCACCGGGTTGTAGGAGGCCTGGATCCAGACCTCCTTGCCGTTCTTGCCCAGGCGCTTGAACTTGTCGGCCACGTACTGGCCCGCGTTCAACTTGGCCCAGAATTCGCGATAGGCGGGCGAGGCGGCCTCGGCGGCGTCGACGAAAAGGCTGTGCTTGCGGCCCTGGATCTCGGACAGGCTGTAGCCCAAAGCGCGCAGGAAATTCTCGTTGGCGGTCAGGACCGTGCCGTCCAGGCTGAACTCGATCACCGCCTGGGAGCGCTGGATCGCAGCGACAATGCCTTCGAGGTCGGAAATCTTGCCCGTGTCGCCGGTGTCACGGCCGCGAGAGAACAGCGCCATATGCGGAGCCCCAAGGAACGGCGTCGTTGCCGTGCTGCAGGGTGTCGCGGGACAGGGTTAACGAGGCGCTAATTTGACGCTCGGTTGCAAAACCTTGTTCCGTCAATCAGCGCCTGGGTAGTATTCTTAACCTTTGGACAATTCTGGCGTTTGTTTTTGTAACAATTCCAGCGATGTCCGGGGGCCGCTTCACGCGTCGATGCTGGGTGATTCCTGCCCGCGATCCTTGAAGCGGACAACGCCCTTGGGCGGTTCACGGTCGGGGCGGACCAGATCGACGATGAACGGGACGATGGTGTCGGGCGCGGGCACGGTCTTGGGGTCCTCGCCCGGAAAGGCGCCGGCGCGCATGCGGGTGCGCATGGCGCCGGGATCGACGCATAGGGCGCGGATCGGCGTGTTCTCGACTTCGTCGGCATAGACGTCGACGATGGCTTCCAGCGCCGCTTTCGTGGCGGCGTAGGCCCCCCAGAATGCGGGACGGCTTTTGGCCACGCTGCTGGAGAAGAACACGGCTCGGCCGGCGTCCGAAACGCGCAGCAGCGGATCCATGGCGCGGATCAGGCGCCAGTTGGCGGTCAGGTTGGTGGACAGGATCATGTCCCAGCCCTTGGGCTCCAGATGGCTGACCGGGGTCAGGGGGCCCAGCAGGCCGGCCGCGCCGACGACGATGTCCAGCTTGCCCCAGCGCTGGTGGATGGCGGCGCCCAGGTGGTCCAAGCCGTCGGGCTCGCGCAGGTCCAGCGGGACCAGGGTGGCGCGCTCGCCGGTGGCGTCCAGGATCGCGTCGTCCAGCGCCTCGAGGGCGCCCTGCGTCCGGCCGAGCGCGATGACGTGGGCGCCGGCCCTGGCCAGCCCCAGGGCGACTGCTTCGCCGATGCCGCGCGTGGCGCCCGTGACGAGGGCGATGCGGCCGGCCAGCGGCTTTTGGGAGTCGGAAGTCATGGGCGCGTTCTAGAGCAGGGACGGGCGGACGGAAACCGTGGGAAACCCTTAAGCCTCGGCTTCCGCGGCCTTCTTGGCGTAGTGCTGGGCGATCACCGAGCAAGCCATCAACTGGATCTGGTGGAAGATCATCAGCGGCAGGACGATGAACCCCGCCGTCGGTCCCGGAAACAGGATATTGGCCATCGGCACACCGGTGGCGAGGCTCTTCTTGGAGCCGCAGAAGGTGATGGCCCGCTCGTCCTCGGGCGAGAAGCCCAGGGCGCGCGCGCCATAGGTGGTGGCGGCCAGCACGACCGCCAGAAGGACGCCGCAGACGGCCAGCAGGATCGCCAGCTGCAGCGGCGAGATCTTGTGCCAGATGCCGCCGACCACGGCCTCGCTGAAGGCGGCGTAGACGACCAGCAGGATCGAGCCCCGATCGACATAGCCGATCAGCGGCTTGTGCTTCTCGATCCACTTGGCGACCAGCGGACGAGCCAGCTGGCCGGCGATGAACGGCAGCAGCAGCTGGACGACGATGTCCTGCACCGACTTCCAGCCGCCGGAGACGCCGCCTTGCGTATGCATCAGCAGGCCGACCAGCACGGGCGTGATGAAGATGCCGAAGAGGTTCGAGGCGCTGGCCGCCACCACGGCGGCGGCGACATTGCCGCGCGCGATCGATGTGAAGGCGATCGAGGACTGCACTGTCGACGGCAGGCAGCACAGGAACAGGATGCCCGCCGCCAGGGTCGGGGCCAGAACGCCGATCTTGCTGATGACCAGGCCCAGGATCGGGAACATCGCGAAGGTGAAGGCCAGGATCAGCAGGTGCAGCCGCCAGTGCGTCAGGCCCGCGACGACGCTTTCGCGCGACAGCTTGGCGCCGTGCAGGAAGAACAGCAGGGCGATGGCCAGCTTGACCACGACGTTCAGGCCATGCGCCGCCTCGCCGCGCACGGGCAGGATCGAGGCCAGCACGACCATGCCGAAAAGGGCGATGACGTACGGCTCGAGCTTCAGCTTCTCGAGAACGCTCTTCAGGCTCATTTGCGCGGCGAACGAGCTTAGGCGCTGACCAGCAGCGAAAGCTGCTTGTCGTTGGTCTCGTTGCGACCCTCGGCGATCTCGCGATCCGTCAGGCGGGTCGGATAGTCGCCGGTAAAGTAGTGGTCGGTGAACTGCGGCGCGGCCGGGTCGCGGGGGCCAGCCTCGAGAGCGTCGTACAGGCCCTCGACCGACAGGAAGCCCAGGCTGTCCACTTCCAGGAACTTGGCCATCTCTTCCAGCGACTTGTTGGCCGCCAGCAGCTGCTCGCGCTCGGGCATGTCGATGCCGTAGAAGTCGGGCCACTTGATCGGCGGGCTGGCCGAGCGGAGGTGGACCTCCTTGGCGCCGGCCTCACGGACCATGCGGACGATCTTCAGCGAGGTGGTGCCGCG
>CBIHOB010000131.1:0-5555 GCA_966211605.1 uncultured Caulobacter sp. | reverse complement strand
GGCGGCCAGCACGTCAACAAGACCGACTCGGCCGTGCGCATCACCCACCTGCCGACCGGCGTCGTGGTGACCAGCTCGGAAAAGTCGCAGCACCAGAACCGCGCCCGGGCCATGAAGAACCTGAAGGCGCGCCTGTACGACATGCAGCGCGAGGCCCTGGACAGCGCCCGCTCCGAAGCCCGCAAGAGCCAGGTCGGCAGCGGCGACCGCTCCGAGCGCATCCGCACCTACAACTTCCCGCAGGGCCGGGTGACCGACCACCGGATCAACCTGACCCTCTACAACCTGGCCCGCATCATCGAGGGCGACGCCCTGGACGACGTGATCAACCCGCTGATCGCCGAGGATCAGGCCGAGCGCCTGGCCAGCCTGGAAGAGAGCTTCGGCTAAGCCATGGCCTTCACCCGCACCTACGACGAGGGCGAGCCCCAGCGGGTCAACAAGTGGCTGGCCCAGAGCGGCGTCTGCTCGCGCCGCGAGGCCGAACAGCTGATCAGCGACGGCCTGGTCTCGATCGACGGCGAGGTGGTCGAGGACGTCGGCCGCAAGATCCTGCCAGGCCAGACCCTGGTGCTGGCCGACCGCGCCACGGCCAAGCTGGACGCGGCGGTCACCTACATGATCCACAAGCCGCGCGACGTGGTCTCGGCCCAGCCCGATCCGGGCCAGGTCCCCGCCGCGCGCCTGCTGACCCGCGCCAACCTCTGGGGTCCGGCCGAGGGCGTCGCCATTCCGCAATCCGGCGACCTGATCCCGCCGGTCGGGCGGCTGGACAAGGACTCCCGCGGGCTTCTGCTGCTTTCCAGCGACGGGGTCGTGGCCAAGGCGGTGATCGGCCCGCAGTCGGACCTCGAGAAGGAATACCGCGTCGCCGTCATGGGCGAGCTGACCGAGGAAAAGATCGCGCTGCTGCGCCATGGCCTGACGCTGGACGGTCGCGAACTGCGTCCCGCCGAGGTCGAGGTCATCTCCGACCAGCGCCTGCGCTTCGTGCTGCGCGAAGGCCGCAACCGCCAGATCCGTCGCATGTGCGAGCTGGTCGAGCTGAAGGTCGTCGACCTGTTCCGCGTCCGTGTCGGCCCCCTGGAGATGGGCGACATGCCCGAAGGCCGCTGGCGGCCGCTGACCAGCGAAGAGCGCGCCGCCCTGATCGCGGGGTGAGCGCCGCTAGGGACGGCTATCCGCCTGCATGGGCATTGCCGCCATGCGCGGCGATGAACATGGCGACGGCCGATCGGCAATAGTCTTCGATCTCGTTGTCGTCCTCTGCCCTGGCTTCATCGAAGCGTGCGATCATCAGGAGATCGGCCCCTTTGAAAAGCGCGGCAAACAGCCGTGCGGACTGTAGAGGATCGGGCGCGTTCAGAAGCGCCTTCGCGTGCAGCTGGCGCAACACGGCCTCGATCTGGGCGATGACGTGAGCGGGACCGGCTTCGTAGTGGAGCTTGCTGAGCGCCTTTTGATTGGTCCTGTCGGCCATGACCATGGCTTCGACATTGCGGACGTCCGCCCTCAACAGCGTGCGAAGCAGCAATGATCCCATCGCCATCAGCTGGTTCTCGACCGAACCCCCGAGGCCTTCGACAAGGGTCTGTGGCGCAAACAACTGCTGGCAGCCGGCCGTGATGGCCGCGCTGAACAGCGCCTCCTTGTTCTCGAAGCGCCGATAGATGCTCAGCTTGGACACCTTCGCCCGCTGGGCGACCTTGTCCAAGGTCGTCGCTTGAAAACCCAATTCCACAAAGAGTTCGCCTGCGGCGTCGATGATGGTCTGGCCAAGCGCCTCGTTGGTGGGCCGGCCGCGCCTGCCCGGGCTGTTTTCGGTCACAGAAATTCCAGTACTTGACGGTATCCCAATTCTGAATCTACGATACCAGACAGTATCGTAAATATGCAAGCCGACTCCAGGCCAGCGCTCCCCCTCCATCCAGATACCGAGCTTTTCACCATGGACGACGTCATCATCATCGGCGGCAGCTTTGCCGGCCTCGCCGCCGCCCTGCAGCTGGGCCGCGCACGCCGGAAGGTCACCGTTCTCGATACCGGCCTGCAGCGCAACCGCTTCGCCGGCCGCTCGCATGGCCTGCTCGGCCACGACCACAAGCCGCCGATGGACATCCTGGCGGAAGCGCGGCGGCAGCTGGCGCGCTATCCCACGGTCCGGCTGGTCAGCGCCCGGGCCGACAGCATCACCGGCGCCATCGACGACTTCTCCGTGCTCACCAGCGACGGCCAGAGCCTTGGCGCGCGCCGACTGATCCTGAGCTATGGCGTTGTCGACCAGATGCCGGATGTTCCGGGCTTCGCCGAAGGCTGGGGCAGGTCCATCGTGCCCTGTCCCTATTGCGACGGCTATGAATTCGCCGACCAGCATTGGGGCCTCGCCTGGTCGGGTCCGCAGTCGCACAATCAGGTCAGGCTGTTCCACGACTGGACCGACAAGTTGACGGTCTTCTCCGATGGTCACGACATTCCGGCCGATGTCCGGGCCGATCTGGCGCGCCGCGACACGCCGGTCGTCGACGGCCGGATCGTCGGGATCGCCCGGCGCGGAGACCATGGCGCCACCGTCAAGCTCGAGACCGGCGCGGATGTCGCGGTCGACATCCTGTTCGCCCATCCACGCACCAAGCCGTCCGCAAGCCTGCACGAATCGCTGGACCTGGCCACGGTCGATACGCCCACCGGCATCGTCCTCAAGGTCGACGAGCGCCGCCAAACCAGCATGCCGGGCGTCTATGCCGCCGGCGACCTCGCCAATCCCCTCATCCCCTCGGTCACGACGGCGTCATGGCAAGGCGCGATGGCGGGCATCTTCGCCCAGCAGTCGATGCTGGCTTGAGAGGACAGACCCGCGAGCCCGCCGGGGGCAGGCGTTGAGGACGCCAGCAACCGGGCGGCTTCGACCATCTTTCGGTCCGCATCGCCATCGCAACAAACCGGCCCTCGTCGGGCCACGCCGCAGGTCCATTCCGCCCCCGTGACAGCACAGGGGACTCCCATGACTGACCTCCATCGGCGCGGCCTGCTCGCCCTGGGCCTGGCGACCGGCGCGGCGACTGTCGGCACGGCGGCGACGGCGGCCGAGAGCCGCGCGCGGCTGAACCCCGGTCCCAGGCTGACCCCGGCCGTGACCGAAGGGCCCTACTACCTGGCCGGCGTGCCCGTGCGGGCCGACATCCGCGAGGGCCTGCCGGGCGTGACGGCGGAACTGCGTTTCCACGTGTTCGACGAGACCGGCGCGCCGCTGCCCGGGGCGCAGGTGGACGTCTGGCACTGCGACGCGCAAGGGCGCTATTCCGGCTTTGGCGACGCGCCGGGCCGAGCGCCGCCGGCGGCGCTGAAGGCCGCCCGGTTCCTGCGCGGAACCCAGCCGGTCGACGGCGGCGGCCTGGCGGCGTTCAAGACCATCTATCCCGGCTGGTACGAGGGCCGCACGACCCACATCCACTACAAGATCTGGCTGGACGAGCGCGCCCTGCTGACCTCGCAGGTCTTCCTGCCCGACGCCCTGAACGAGTTCCTCTACCTGCAGGCCGCCGACTACCGGCGCGGTCGGGCGCGCGACACGCTGAATCGCGATGACGGCATCGCCCGGCAAGCCGGCGAGACGACCTTCGCCGCGGTGGCCCAGGGCGAGGACCGCTTTCGCGTCGACTTCGACGTCGTCGTCGATCGCAACGCCAGACCCGGCGCCGAGGGCCCGCCCGGCTTTCCCGCCGATGGCCTGCCGCCCGACTTCCCGGGCGAGGAGCCGGGTCGCGGCGGTCCCGGCCGCCATGCGCCCCTGACCGGCGACGCGCGGACGGCGGCGCTCCTGCCCAAGGCCTCGACCTGAGGCGGTAAAACGTATCGTGGCTGTATCAAGCGGCTCGCTTCGATACGGCGCCGATACACAGGGGCCCTCGTTGGACCGCAACTTTGGGGTTCGATGCGTCCACCAGACGATGAGTCGCGGAGAGACCCATGGCCAAGGACACCGACGGACGGCGCCCCAGCGAGATCGATCAACACGTGGGCGGCCGGGTGCGGATGCGGCGCAAGCTGATCGGGGTGAGCCAGGAGCAGCTGGCCGACAGCCTGGCCCTGACCTTCCAGCAGGTGCAGAAGTACGAGCGCGGCGAGAACCGGATCAGCGCCTCCAAGCTGTATCGCATCGCGGCGCTGCTGAAGACCGACGTCACGTACTTCTTCGACGGCCTGCCCGACCCGGTCGACGCAGCCGCGCCCGACGGTCCCGGCGCCGCGGCGGATCGGACGGTGCAGACCTTCCTGCAAACCGCCGAGGGCCTGCAGCTGGCCGAGCTGTTTCCGCGCATCGCCCCCGGCCGCGTGCGCCGCCAGATCGTCGACCTGGTGCGGGTGATGGCCGAGGAGGCCTAGGGGTTCTACTCGGCCGCGACCTTGGCGGCGGCGTCTTCGGCCGCCTTCGCCGCCTGGATTTCGGCGGCCTTCTGTTCGACCAGCTCGACGATGTGGTCGATCATGCCGTCGTTCGACTGCTTGTGGTCGGGCTTGCCGGCCATGTAGACCATGCCCGCCCCGGCGCCGCCGCCAGTGAAGCCGATGTCGGTCATCAGGGCCTCGCCCGGGCCGTTGACCACGCAGCCGATGATCGACAGCGACATCGGCGTGGCGATGTGGGCCAGGCGCTCCTCCAGGGTCTCGACCGTCTTGATGACGTTGAAACCCTGCCGCGCGCACGACGGGCAGGCGATGATGTTGACGCCCCGGTGGCGCAGGCCCAGCGACTTCAGGATGTCGAAGCCGACCTTGATCTCCTCGACGGGATCGGCGGCCAGGCTGACGCGGATGGTGTCGCCGATCCCCGCCCACAGCATCGAACCGATGCCGATCGAGGACTTCACCGTGCCGGTGCGCGTGGCTCCGGCCTCGGTGACGCCCAGGTGCAGCGGGCAATCGATGGCCTCGGCCAACTGGTAGTAGGCGGCCACGGTCAGGAACGGGTCGGACGCCTTCACCGAGATCTTGAACTCGTGGAAGTCGTGGTCCTGCAGGATGCGGGCGTGGTTGAGAGCGCTCTCGACCATCGCCTCGGGGCACGGCTCGCCGTACTTCTCCAGCAGTTCGCGCTCCAGCGAGCCGGCGTTGACGCCGATGCGCATCGAGCAGCCATGGTCGCGGGCCGCCTGGATCACGTCGCGGACGCGGTCGGGGCTGCCGATATTGCCCGGATTGATCCGCAGGCAGGCCGCGCCGGCCTCGGCGGCCTCGATGCCGCGCTTGTAGTGGAAGTGGATGTCGGCGACGAGCGGGACCTTGGCCTCGCGCGCGATGGTCTTGAACGCCGCCGTGCTGTCGACGTCCGGACAGCTGACGCGGACGATGTCGGCGCCGGCCTCCTCCAGCTGGCGGATCTGCTCCAACGTCGCCTTGGCGTCGCTGGTCAGGGTGTTGGTCATCGACTGCACCGAGATCGGCGCGTCGCCGCCCACCTCGACATTGCCGACGCGGATCTTGCGCGATTGCCGGCGCGTGATCATGCGCCAGGGACGGACGTGCGTGTGGTCTGCGGCCATGGCGCTAATTTAGAG
>CBIHOB010000130.1:0-5754 GCA_966211605.1 uncultured Caulobacter sp. | reverse complement strand
TGCGGCGCAACACCTATGACCCGGCGACCGGCGTGATCAGCATCTCGCCCGACCGCGCCGCGGCCGTGGCCGCGGTCCAGGCGCACTACGCCGACCTCTACCAGGCGCGGACGCCGGAAGCCCGCGCGCTGCGGATCAAGTACGCCTTTCCCACCCACACCCGGCTGAGCGATCCGGACGCCCGGGCCCTCTCGGCCTTCTATTTCTGGACCGCTTGGGCGACCGCCACCGAACGGCCCGGCAAGGCCATCACCTACACCAGCAACTGGCCGCACGAGCCGCTGGTCGGCAACACGCCGACGGGCGCGGTGTTCCTGTGGTCGATGATCTCGATCATCGTCCTGTTGGCCGGCGTCGGCGCCATCGTCTGGTACTACGCCCGCGAGTTCGACGCCTGGCGCAACGACAGCGAGCCCGACGGCGGCTTCTCGGCGGTCGACTTCATGGACCGGGTCACCCTGACCCCGTCCATGTTGGCCGTGCGCAAGTACTTCTGGATCGTGATGGCGCTGTTCTCGGCCCAGGTGCTGCTGGGCGTCGTCACCGCCCATTACCAGGTCGAGGGCCAGGGCCTCTATGGCCTGCCGTTCTCGGACATGCTGCCCTACGCCGTCACCCGCACATGGCACACCCAGCTGGCGGTGCTGTGGATCGCCACGGCCTGGCTGGCCACGGGCCTGTATGTCGCGCCGCTGCTGACCGGCCATGAGCCGAGGTTCCAGGTCTGGGGCGTCAACTTCCTGTTCGGCAGCCTGCTGGTCATCGTGGTCGGCGCCTTCGCCGGGCAATGGGCGGCGGTGAACGGCTTCTTTCGCGACCTGACCGCCAACTTCTGGTTCGGCCATCAGGGCTACGAGTACACCGACTTCGGACGGTTCTGGCAGATCTATCTGTTCATCGGCCTCCTGCTGTGGGTCGCCCTGGTGCTGAGGGCCCTGTGGCCGGCCCTGCGCGCCAAGGGTGGGGTGTCGCTGGTCCTGCTGGTCGCCGTCTCGGCAGTCTCGATCGGCCTGCTGTTCGGCGCCAGCCTGATGTGGGGCCAGAAGACCCACATCTCGATCATGGAGTACTGGCGCTGGTGGGTGGTCCACCTCTGGGTCGAGGGCGTGTTCGAGGTCTTCGCCACCGCCATCGTCTCGGCCCTTCTGGTCCGGATGGGCCTGGTGCGCGCCTCGGTGGCGGCGACCTCGGTGCTGTTCGCCACCATCGTCTTCCTGGGCGGCGGGGTGCTGGGCACGTTCCACCACCTGTATTTCAGCGGAACGCCGATCGGGGTCATCGCCCTGGGCTCGGTGTTCTCGGCGCTGGAGGTCGTGCCGCTGGTCGTGGTCGGCTTCGAGGCCTTCAACCGTTCCAAGCTGGAGGGCCAGCAAGCGTGGGAGCACGTCTATCGCTGGCCGTTCCGGTTCTTCGCCGCGGTGCTGTTCTGGAACCTGATCGGGGCGGGCCTGCTGGGCTTCCTGATCAATTCGCCGATCGCGCTCTACTACATGCAGGGTCTCAACACGACCGCCTCGCATGGCCACGCGGCGCTGTTCGGCGTCTACGGCATGCTGGGCCTGGGCCTGATCCTCTACTGCCTGCGCGGCCTGACCGATCCCGCCCGCTGGAACGAGAAGGCCCTGTCGATCGCCTTCTGGTGCCTGAACATCGGCCTGGCGATGATGACCTTCCTGTCGCTGCTGCCCCAGGGGCTATGGCAGACCTATGTCTCGTTCAGCGACCACTACGCGGCGGCTCGCACCGCCGAGATGATGCACCATCCGCTGATGGAGGCGCTGGTCTGGGCCCGCGTGCCCGGCGACGTGGTCTTCGCTGTGGGAGTCGGGGCGTTCGTGGCGTTCTTCGTCCAGGCCTTCCTGGGCAAGAAGAGCCAGACGCCGGCCTGAACCGCCGCCTTGCCTTGGCGCGGGCGTTGAACGACTCTCGCTCTTCGACGTCCGCGCCGTCCGGCGCGCTTCAGGGTTCGCCGACTTGGCTTCCGGCCGCTTCCGCTTCGACCGTTTCATCCTCGACCTGGCCGATCGCCGGCTGACGCGAGACGGCGTGGCCGTCGCCTTGAACGCTCGCTATTTCGACGCCCTGGCCCTGCTGGTCCGCGAGCACGGCCGACTGGTCACCAAGGAGCGCTTCCTGGAGGAGGTCTGGCGCGGCGTTCCGGTCACGGACGAGGCCCTGACGCAATGCGTCCGCACCCTGCGCAAGGCGCTGGACGACGAGGCCGGCCGCCCGCGCTTCATCGAGACGGCGCCCAAGCACGGGTATCGCTTCATCGCCCCGATCACGGGCGTGGAAATCCAGGCCGCGGACGATCGCCACGCCCCCCGGTGGTCGAGCGTGGCGCGGCAGGGCGCGGCCGGCACGCTGGGCGCCGTCGCCGCCGGCGCGGTCGGCGGCCTGGCCTACGGCTTCGTCAGCGCCGCGCAGGGAGACGCCAGCGCCGTCTCGGCCCTGATCGTCCTGCTGTGCGTCACCGTCGTGGTCGCCTTGCTGGGCGGGGCCGGCGTGGCGTTCGGGATCGCGATCGCCGAGACCCTGCCCGGCCGCCCCGCCTGGCGCGCGCCGTTCGGCGGGGCGGTCGGCGGCCTGATCGTCGGGGCGGTGTTCAAGCTGGTCGGACTGGACGCGCTGACCTTGCTGTTCGGCCATGCGCCACGCGACATCACCGGCGGCGGCGAGGGCCTGCTGCTGGGCGGTGCGGTCGGGCTGGGCGCCTGGCTGGCGGGACGCCGTTCGGGCGGCCTCCCCCTCCGGGTCGCCCTGGCCGCCTTGTGCGGCGGCGCTGCGGGCCTGGCCGTCCCGCTGCTGGGCGGCCGCCTGCTGGGCGGCAGCCTGGACCTGCTGGTCCAGGACTTTCCCGCCTCGCGCCTGCGGATCGCCCCGCTGCACCAGGCCCTGACCGGCGCGCTGGAGGGCGCGCTGTTCGCCGCCGGCCTGGTCGGAGGCCTGCTGCTCGCCCGACGCCGCGACTAGGCCGGGCGGAGACCGCGCCGGCCTTTCGACGCTAGAACCGCTTGGCCGCGCCGACCCGCGCCGTGGCCGACGACTGATGCTTGGCCAGTTCGGCGCCCAGGTCGAGATCCAGCGACCAGCCGTTGTCGAAGCCGAAGCCGCTGCCGACGCCAAGGGTCAGGCGATCCGTGGCCCAGGCGTCCCCCGCCAGCTGGTACGAGGCCCCGTCCAGCCAGTCGGCGTAGCGGAGGCGCTGCGGATCGACCGCGGCGAACTCGTGCGAGACCTCGATCCGCACGCGGGGCGTCACCCGCACCTCGCCCAGGTCGCGGTCGAACTGCACGCGGCCGCCGACGACCCCGACCAGCGAGTTCAGCCGGCGCTTGTCATAGGCCAGGGCGTAGGCGTCCGAACCGTGCTCGGCATAGGCGTCGAGCGAGGCGTCCAGGGCCTTGGCCCGCAGATAGAGCGACCAGGTCGCATGACGGGCCACGCCGTCGTAGCCCGCGGTCAGCGAACCGAACCGCAGCGTCGCGTCGCGCTGTCCCGCGACCCGCTCGCCGCTGGCGGCGGTCGTGCGGCGGGTGTCGAAGGTCAGCTGGCCGACGCCGGCCACCGCATCGACGAAGAGGCCCGAGGCGGGGTGGAGGCTGGCATAGGTCGCCGCCGTCCAGCCGTCGGCGTCCACCCGGCCCTTGTCGCCCGACAGCTTGGTGACGTCCGAGGCGTAGCCGCCGCCGACGCCCACCGTCACCGCTGGCGACACGCGCACATCCGCCCCGCCGCTGATCCCCGAGGTCTGGACCGTCAGCTTGGCCAGGCGGGTGTCGGCGTCGCGGCGACCGACCGTGATCGCCCCGCCGGTCCAGACCTCGACCTTGCCGATCGGACGCTGGCCGGGCGCGGCGCCCGGGCCGCCAGCCGCGGTCGAGGCCTGCTCCCGGCAGGCCCGCTCCGCGTCCGGGGTGCGGGCGCGCAGGCGGCAGTCGTCGGCCTGGCCGACGCCGGAGGCCAGGTTCAGGCCGAAGCTGTCCCCCGTCCGGCCGCCATGCAGGCTTTCCAGGCGTCGCCCGAAGTTGTCGAGCTGCGCGCCGGCGAAGCGGCGCGCGGCCTCGGTCTGAGCGTCGTTGATCGCCCGCACCGAGGCGTCGGCGGTCGGATCCTGCCGGGCCTCGATCGTCAGGATCACCGTCAGCGGATCCGAGACGCCCGAGCTGTTGCTCAGGGTGTAGGTGAAGGCGACGTCGCCGGTGAAGGCGCCCTTCGGGGTGAACTCCAGGGCATAGGTCCGCGCACCCGCCGCGCCGCCTTCGACCAGGCGCGCGGTTCCGACCGAGGCCGCGGGCGTCGTGACCAGGGCCGCGGCCAGGAACGGACCGTCGGTCGCCGCGGCGGTCAGGTCCACCGTGACCTTGCGGCCGCCCGTGGCCTTGACCTTGAGCACCGGCGCGGTCGGGGTCGACTTGACCACCTCGATATTGACCGTCGCGGGCGCCGAGACGCCGCCGGGGCCGATGGCGACGAAGGTGAAGCTGTCACGGCCGACATAGCCCTTGTCGGCGGTGTAGACGGCGGTGACCTCCGGGGCGGCCGGCGCGGCGGCGGCGGCGCACAGACGCTCTGCCGTCGCGCGGGCCGCGACCAGCGTGGCCGTGCGGACCAGCTCGACCTTGCCGTGCTTGGGCTGGGTGGCGATCTGGACGTCGGTGACGATGCCCTTGACCAGGCTGGCCAGGTTGAAGTTGACCTTGTCCACGACCACCGCGGCGTCGCCGGCCGCGCCCGTCCCGCCGGTCGGCCCGGTGGTGTCCAGCGTCGTGCTGGGCGGCGGCTCGGCCGTCGGCGGCGGGGGCGCCAGCACGTTCAGCCGGACCGAGGCCGTACGGGACTGGCCCCAGGCGCCCCTGATCGCGAAGCCAAAGCCGTCCACGCCGATGAAGCCGGCGTTGGGCGTGTATTCGACGATCGGTCCGACCTGAGAGACCTTGCCGTTGGCCGGACCGGACTGCAGCTCCAGCACGTCGCCCGGATTCAGGGTCGCCAGCGTGGCGGTCGCGGCGGTGTTGTAAGGCACGTCGATCGACTGGTCGCTGACCGTGACGGCGACGGACACCGTGAGGTCCAGGGTCTGGCTGGCGCGCCCGCCGTCGGCGTCGGTCGCCTGGACCCTGACGGCGTAGGCGCCCGCGGTCGTCGGCGTTCCGCTGATCGCCCCGCGGGCGTCCAGGGACAGGCCGGCCGGCAGACCGCTGGCGGCGAAGGCGTAGGGGGCCTTGCCGCCCGTCGCCGCGACACTGGCCGCATAGGCTTGGCCGACAGTCGCCGCACCCAGATCCTTGGTGGTGATGACCAGGGCGGCGCCGACCTCGCCGGAATAGGACTGGGTCGCCGTCACGCTGAGCGCGTCGGTCGCCTGGATCGTGAGATCATAGGGGCCGGCGGTCGTCGGCGCGCCGCTGATCACGCCGGTCTGGCCGTCGAGGCTCAGGCCGGCGGGCAGGCCGCCGCCCGTGATCGCGAAGGTCACCGGCGCAGTTCCGCCGCTCGTGGTGATTCCGCCCGAATAGGTCGCGCCCAGCACGGGCGTCGGCAGGCCGCTGGTGGTGATCGTCAGCGCCGCGACGATCGCGCCGCTGTAGGCGTGGGTGGCGGTGACGCTGTTGTTGTCCGTGACCTGGACGGTGAAGCTGTAGGCGCCCGCCGTCGTCGGCGTGCCGCTGATCGCGCCGGTCGCGCCGTTCAGCGACAGGCCCGCCGGCAAGCTGCCGGCCGAGATGGCGAAGGTCACCGGCGCCGTGCCGC
>CBIHOB010000129.1:0-6321 GCA_966211605.1 uncultured Caulobacter sp. | reverse complement strand
ACACCGCGTCCGGCGCCTCCTCCAACGGACCAAGCCAGCCCGCCAGCGGGGCGGTGAGAACGAGTTTGGACACAGGGCTTGCTCTTCCTCGGCGGCCTATTTCAGGGTCACGCGATCCAGGACCCAGAACGGATCGAGGCTCTTGTTGGTGAAGCTGAGGCAAAGATCGACCCGACCCGCCCGCACAGGCAAGCGCCCCGTGACCGTCGACAGGGCCGGGTTCCTGGCGGAGTCGCCCAACGGAATGGCGGCGATGCGCTCGCCGGCGCAGCCCAGGCGCACCTCCAGCTCGCCGCCCGGCGTGGAGGGCGGGCGCAGCGGGATCTTGTCGCGGTCCGCGCCGACCTGGAAATTGAACGGAATCTGGCCGATCCGCGCCGTCAGGGTCGCGCCGGTGGAAAGGTCCGCGCCCTCCCAGATCCAGCACGGATTGAAGATGTCGACGTCGAACATCGCCCGCTTGTCGACCTCGGCTGGAGCGTCGTCGATCATCAGCAGCGGCACGTGGCTGGTGCAGCGCTTCAGCTGGCCGCTGCTCCGTGTCCGCAGGGCGACCGGATCAATGGTCACCGTCTTCTCGCGCCCCAGGGCCTGGTCGCCGACGAAGGCGCGGGCCTTGACCGTCGTTCCCGCCGCGAGAACCAGCGCCCCGTCAAAGGTCGCCGAGGCCGCCGTCGGCGCCTTGCCGTCCGTGGTGTAACGGACCTGGCCAACGCCCAGCGGCGACGCCAGATCGAGACTGGTCTTGCCGCCCTCGCCTTCCGAGATCCTGGGACTGGGCTCGAACGGCGCCGTGTCGGGCGTGACGCCCAGCACCTTCAGCCGCGCCATCTCGGCGGGCAGGCGGCGGGCGAAGTCGTCCCAGCTGACGTCCTGCTCGCGCGTCCAGGCCCGCTCGGCCAGGGCGACGGCGCGAGGGAACGCCATCTGCTGCATCCGCGCGTCGGTCTGCATATGCTCGGTCCAGACATTGGCCTGGACGCCCAGGATGTGCTTGCGCTCGTCGGCGCTCAGCTGGGCCGGCGCCGGATCGAAGGCGTAGACGTCCTTCAGCGTGACGATCAGACCCCGCCCGGTCGGCTCCTCCCACGAGGCGCTCTGGCGATGATCCAGGTAGAGCGTCGGGTGCGGCGACAGCACGGTGTCGTGGCCCGCCTTGGCCGCGGCGACGGCGCCGTCGATCCCGCGCCACGACATGACCGTGGCGTTGGGCGCGAGACCGCCTTCCAGGATCTCGTCCCAGCCGATCAGGCGACGACCGCGCCTGTCCAGGCTCCTGCCGACCCGCTGGATGAACCAGCTCTGCAGTTCGTGCTCGTCCTTGAGGCCCAACGCCTTGATCTTGGCCTGGATCTTCGGGCTGGCCTTCCACTGGTCCTTGACGGCCTCGTCGCCGCCCACGTGGATGAAGGTCGAGGGAAAGATGTCCATCACCTCGTTCAGCACGTCGTCGAGGAAGGCGAAGGTCGCGTCGTCGGTGTTGTAGAGCCAGGGGAACACGCCCCAGTCGCCCATCTTGCTGGCGTCCGGCGCGGCGACGCCCAGCTGCGGGAAGGCGACGATCGGCGCCAGGGCGTGGCCGGGAGTCTCGATTTCCGGCACAATGGTGATGTTGCGGGCGGCGGCGTAGGCGACCAGCTCGCGGGCCTGGTCCTGGGTGTAGAAGCCGCCGTACTTCGGATAGGCCGTGGCCGCGCCCGGATCGCGCCGCCAGCCGGCGACCTGCGTCAGCTTCGGATACTTCTTGATCTCCAGGCGCCAGCCCTGGTCGTCGACCAGGTGCCAGTGGAAGGTGTTCAGCTTGTGCGCCGCCATCACGTCGATGACCGCCTTCAGCGTGTCCAGTGACTGGACGTGGCGGGCGCTGTCGACCATCAGCCCGCGCCAGGCGAAGCGCGGGGCGTCGTCGATCACCGCCGCCGGTATGGCGACAGGTCCTTCGGCGGCGTCCGGCGTCGCCAGCTGCCACAGCGACATGGCGCCATAGAACAGGCCCGCGCGCTTGGCGGCGGCGATGGTCGCGCCGTCGGGCGCGATGTCGAGCTTGTAGGCCTCGCCGGCCGGTCCGTCGCGGGTCAGGACGATGGCGCCGGCCGCAGGCGCCCCCTCGACCACCATGGGCTTGAAGCCGCGCGAACGCTGGATCAGGTCGGCCAGCTGGAGCGCCACGCCCTTGGCCTCGGCGTCCCCCTTGGCGACGACGATGCGGGTGGCGGCGGAAAGCTTGAAAGTCCCCGCGACGCGGGCCGCCTTGGCCGGCGCGGGAGTCAGGGTGAGGCCGGCGGTGTCGGCGAAAGCGCTCGGCGCGAACGCCGCGGCCAGGGCGAACGCCGAAGCGGCGATGATGCGGGTCTTGGTCACGCGGCCTCACGAAAAACGGACGGCAAAAAGCGGGCGGGACAGTCTGACTGTCCCGCCCCAGCTCCATGCTTGCAGTCAGGAGGGATTGGATCAATTGCGGCGTGGCTGGAGACTTCGGATCTCGCCGAAGCCTCCGCCGCCGACATCAGAAGCTGACGTTCAGCGTGGCCTGCAGCTTGCGGCCGGTGCGGTAGACGCCCCGCGCCAGGGCCGTGGTGTTGGCGTAGGCGTAGTACTCGCTGTCCAGCAGGTTCTGGCCCGAGACCGACACCGTGATGTTCTGGTTCACCGCATAGCCGACCGTGGCGTCGAGAGTCTTGGAGGCGCGGACGAACATGTCGTCGCCGCGATCCACGCCGGTGAAGTACTTCGACCGCCAGGTGAAGGTCGCCCGGGCCGAGAACGGGCCCATTTCATAGAAGGGGCTGAGATTGACCTGGTTCTTCGAGCTGTAGGGCAGCGGCGCGCCGCCCTGGCCCGAGGCGTCGGCGTAGGTGTAGTTGGCCAGCAGGCCGAAGCCGTGGGCGAAGTTCTGCTGATAAGCCACCGCCAGGCCCTTCACCTCGGCCGAGCCCGCGTTGAACGGACGGCTGATCTGATAGGTCGTGACCTTGCCCTGCGACTGGTTGAAGTACGATTCCGGCTGGGTCTTCTGCAGGATGTAGTTGGAGATGTCCTTGTAGAAGACTTCCGCCGACAGGATGGCCTGGGGCTGGAAGTACCACTCGGCCGAGGCGTTGAAGTTGCTCGACTTGTAGGGCTCCAGCGCCGGGTTGCCGCCGCCGCCGGTCAGGATGCCGTCCGACAGCCAGAAGTAGTTGGTCATGTCGGCGTAGTTCGGGCGGGCGATCACCTGGGCGGCCGCGAAGCGGAACACCAGGTCCTCACGCGCGTCGACAATGATGTTCACGCTGGGCAGGACGTTGTCGTAGCTCTTCTTGGTCACCTGCCAGGTCCAGTCGGCGGCGGCGTTGCAGGCCGCGCCGGGCTTGCAGACGTAGCCGGCGCTGTCGACCGACGTCTTCACATAGCGGACGCCGAAATTGCCGCGGATCTTGTCGGCCTTGAAGTTGGCCTGGGCGTAGGCAGCGTCGATGTTCTCCTGGATGTTCCAGTTTCCGGCCGTGAATTCGGCGGCGGCGAAGATCGAGGGCTTGGGCATGGACGCGCCCGCCGCCAGCCACTTGCCGCTCTGGACATAGTCGACCATCGACTGGCCGCTGATCCGGAAGCGGTTCGACATCTGGTCGTTGACGCCGTCGAAACCCTTCAGATAGTTGCCCGGGACCTGGCTGGCGCTGAACAGCGAGGCCGGGGCGGCGACGCCGGTGATGGCGATGCCGGCGTATTGCTGGCCGGTCTCGTGCTCACGGCGCTTGTAGCCGACCTGGATGCGCTGGATCACACCGTCGAAATCCTTGCCCAGGTCGATCTGGGCGTACTTCTCTTCATCGCTGGTCGGCTTCGAGACCAGGTTGCCGCTCCAGCCCGGGTCGGTCGCGAAGGCGGCCGGATTGCCCATCACGTTGGTCGTGTAGGTCAGGTTGCCCGGCGTCTTGGGCGCGCCGGAGAGGTCGACGGTGTAGTTGGCCCAGTTCAGGAACTCGAGGAACACCTGGCGCTTGGTGCCGCCGTCGGCGGTGGACTTGCCGATCTCGCCGTTCAGGTCCCAGCCGTCGCCCTTGTAGCCGCCCTTCAGGTGGTAGGTGTCGGAGTTCAGTTCGGCTTCGCGGTACTGCACGTCCAGCACGCTGAGGGCGTTGTTGAACGAGGCCTTGGTGACGACGCCGTCCTTGACCGTCAGGTCGGTCAGCGCGCCCAGGCTGTTCCAGGTATTGCCCTGGAAGGCGTACATCGACTGGTTGGTGTTGTCGTAGTCGGCCTTGATCTTCATCCAGTTGAACTCGAACGACGCGCGGTCGTTCGGCTTCCACTGCAGGGCCGTGGTGTAGGTGGTGCGGACCCGGTCCTGCTCGAAGTACGAGGCCCCGAAGGCGTTCGGGCTGCGGGCGTTGAGGTTCGCCGTCAGCGTGCTGGCGCACGTGCCGGTGCAGCCGCGGGTTCGCGAGTCGACCGGATTGTCGGGATTGCCGCCGGCCCATTGATTGGCGGCGATGGTGCCGTAGCTCTCGACGCCGTCGCGACGCAGCTGGTCCTCGGCGCGCTGCACCGAGAAGCTGGCGCCGAAGGTCTGGTCGGCGTTCTTCCAGCTGACCAGCAGCGATCCTTGGGCGTCGCCCTTCTTGGAGCGGTCGTTGTACAGATAGCTCACCGCGCCGGCGATCAGGCCGGACTTCAGGTCCAGAGGCTTGCGGGTGTTGACGATGACGGTGCCGCCGATGCTGCCTTCGTCGATGCGCGCTTCGGGCGACTTGTAGACGTCGACCTTGCCGACGATCTGCGGCGCCAGCAGAGCATAGTTGAAGGTGCGGCCCGGAGAATCGAGGATGAACCAGTCGGCGGAGGCGACGGTCTGGCCGTTCAGCAGGGTGCGGTTCAGCGCCGGGTCGGTGCCCAGAATGCTGACCTTCTCGCCCTGACCGAACGCGCGGTCGACGGTGACGCCGGGAACGATGGTCAGGGCCTCGGCGACGTTGGTGCTGGGAAACTTGCCCACGTCCTCGGCGGTGACGACGTCGACGATGGCGTCGGCGCGGCGCTTGGATTCGATGGATTGCAGCAGCGAGGCGCGGATGCCGGTGACGACCACTTCCTCGACGGTGCTGTTATCCTGCGCCAGGGCCGGCCCGGCGATCATGACCGCCATGACGCTGGCGGATGCGACCAGGACGGACTTATTGAAAGTCTTCATAATTCACTTCTCCCCATTTGCTCGGCCGCTGTTCAGGCGCAGGCCGGGCCCCAAAGACCAATCTGGTACCAATCCTTTCGGGGACTTCCCGGAAAGTGGTGCTTCTCAGGCCTCGGAAGGCGACTGTGACGAAAATTTTGCGGATGACAAGGCCAAAAAGAAACCAATTGCAGACCAAGTTGTTATTGGTATGAAAATGGTCATACGCTATCAAAGTGGGCGTAAGGCGCCGCGCCAATGCGCGATCGAAGGCCGGGGAGGGCTGTGAATGACGTTTGCTGAACGGATCGGACGGCTCGACGCCGCCGGCGACCACGCTCCTCTGTACAAGCAACTGCAGCGCGCCCTGCGCGAGGCGATCCAGAAGAAGGTGCTGTCGCCGGACGACGCCCTGCCCGCCGAACGCGACCTGGCCGACGAGTTCAGCATCTCGCGCATCACCGTGCGCAAGGCGTTGGACGGCCTGGTCAGCGAAGGGCTGCTGACGCGCCGCCAGGGCGCGGGCACCTTCGTCGCCGCGCGGGTGGAAAAGAGCTTCTCGAAGCTCTCGTCGTTCACCGAGGACATGATCTCGCGCGGGCGTACGCCGCGCAGCGAGTGGATCAGCCGCAGCGAAGGCCAGGTGACGCCGGAGGAATCGCTGACGTTGGGCCTGTCGCCCGGCACCTCGGTCTTCCGCTTCGCCCGTATCCGCTATGCCGACGGCGCGCCGATGGCGGTGGAGTACACGACCATCGCCGCCTTCGCCCTGCCCTCGACCGAGGTGGTGGGCGTTTCGCTGTACGAGGCGCTGGAGGCGACGGGGCATCGGCCGGTGCGCGCCTTGCAACGGCTGCGGGCGGTGCTGTTCGCCGCAGAACAGGCCGACCTGCTGGGCGTGCCCGCCAAGGACGCCGGCCTGCTGATCGAGCGGCGCGGCTTCCTCAAGGACGGCCGGGCGGTGGAAGTGACCCAGTCCTACTATCGCGGCGACGCCTACGACTTCGTGGCCGAGCTGAACGCCCTGACCTGAAGTTTCGAGGCCGTGAGTTAGAGCTTGGAGGCGACCGTCTTGACCCGATCCGAAACCCCCGCGCCGGCGCGCCTGTCGCCGGAGAGCACGCGGATGTTCCTGGAAGCGGGCGAGGCCAGCGCGGTCGCGGCCGCGC
>CBIHOB010000128.1:0-6457 GCA_966211605.1 uncultured Caulobacter sp. | reverse complement strand
CCGTCGCCGAGGGCGCGCGCGAAGCCGGCGCGACCGTCGACATCAAGCGCGTGCCCGAGACCGTGCCGCTGGAGATCGCCAAGGGCGCCCATTTCAAGCTGGACCAGGACGCCCCGGTCGCGGCCGTGGAAGATCTGGCCAATTACGACGCCATCATCGTCGGCGCCCCGACGCGCTTCGGCCGCATGGCCTCGCAGGTCGCGGCCTTCTTCGACGCGGCCGGCGGCCTGTGGGCCCGCGGCGCCCTGCACGGCAAGGTGGCCGGCGCCTTCACCTCGACGGCGACCCAGCACGGCGGCCAGGAAACCACCCTGTTCTCGATCATCACCAACCTGCTGCACTTCGGCACGACGATCGTGGGCCTGGACTACGGCCACGCCGGCCAGATGACCCTGGACGAAGTCACCGGCGGCAGCCCCTACGGCGCCACGACCATCGCCGGCGGCGACGGCTCGCGTCAGCCTAGCGAGAACGAGCTGACCGGCGCCCGCTACCAGGGCCGTCGCATCGCCGAGACGGCGATCAAGCTGCACGGCTGATCCGGGGCGCAGCGTTGTAGCCGGTCGTCCATCCCCATCGGCGACCAGCTTGGAGAGGCCGGCCGGCTCCTTCCCCCTCCCGGGAGCCCGTCGGCCTTTTCTTCGTTGGATAGGGAAAAGGAGTCTCTCGATGCGGCGTCTTTTCGATGGTCTGTCCCGGATGTGGCGGTCGGTGGTCTTCGTCATGACCTTGCGCGCCATAGCCAAACCCTACCGCTCGCGCCGGCTGTATCCGGCGGATTCCAGCGCCGACGAGCTCGGCGTGGCGGCGACGCCAGGCAGCGTTCAGTAAAACCAGGTTGTGCCATTTTGATACAAATTGAACGCACGCAAAGTCCATGTATTGGTTTGCAATCTCTTCCATGATTAAGAAAATAGCTGCAAATCTTAACTACGTGAATACTGTTCTCTAAACGAAGCTGTAAGCACGATGTGCGATCGTGGCCGTGGGCAAAACGCCCACCGGTCGTCAAAATGACGCCGGAACACCTCGAATAGGAGATGTTTCGTCATGGCGCTGAACAGCATCAATACGAACAGCGGGGCCCTGATCGCCCTGCAGAACCTGAACACCACCAACAATGAACTGCAGGTCACCCAGCAGCGCATCAACACCGGCAAGAAGGTCGGCACCGCCAAGGACAACGGCGCGGTGTGGGCCATGGCCAAGAACCAGTCGGCCACTTCCTCGTCGCTGAACGCCGTGAAGGACTCGCTGCAACGCGGCCAGTCGACCATCGACGTGGCCCTGGCCGCCGGCGACACCATCACCGACCTGCTCGGCAAGATGAAGGAAAAGGCCCTGGCCGCTTCCGACACCTCGCTGAACACCGCGTCGTTCAACGCCCTGAAGGCCGACTTCGACTCGCTGCGCGACCAGATCACCAAGGCCGCCAGCAACGCCAAGTTCAACGGCGTCAGCCTGGCCGACGGCAAGACCAACAAGCTGACCTTCCTGGCCAACACCGATGGTTCGGGCTTCACGGTCAACGCCCAGTCGCTGACCCTGCTGGGCATCGGCCTCTCGGCCGGCCTGTCGTTCACCTCGGCCACCGCGGCCAAGACCGCGCTGGGCTTCATCGACAAGGCCATCGGCACCGCGACCAACAAGCTGGCCTCGCTGGGTACGGCTTCGACGGGCCTGGACACCCACCTGACCTTCGTCGGCAAGCTGCAAGACAGCCTGGACGCCGGCGTCGGCAACCTGGTGGACGCCGACCTGGCCAAGGAAAGCGCCAAGCTGCAATCGCTGCAGACCAAGCAGCAGCTGGGCATCCAGGCGCTGTCGATCGCGAACTCGTCGACCTCGTCGATCCTCAGCCTGTTCCGCTAGTCAAGAACCCCTCGCGACCGAGTATTGGTCGCCTGACAACTGGGGCGAGCCTTTGGCTCGCCCCTTTTTCTGCTTCTAGACCAAGCCTGGCCCCTCGATCTTCAGCACCGGCGTAAAGGCCGGCCGGTGTTGCGGCAGGTCGACGACCAGGCCGCCGGCCTCGCGCCTGAAGGGCAGGGGATCGCCGCCGCCCAGCAGGGTCACGCGCCGCACCTCGCCCGGCGCGGCGCCGCCGTCCCTTGGCGCCAGACTCTCGATCCGCAAGCTCCCCGCCGGCCAGGCCATCGGCAGGGCGTAGAGCGCGCCGGCCTTGGTGGTGAAGCGGATGTCGGCCGCCTCGAAGGGCTTGGCGCCGCCTTCGTTCTGCATGCCCTCGACCAACCTGGTCGGACCCTCGCCGAACGCCCGCCAGGGGCGCGTGCCATGGATCGCCTCGCCATTCACCGCGATCCAGCCGGCCATGTCTTCCAGGACCCTGACCTCCTTGTCGTCGATCGAGCCGTCGCCGCGTTGGGGGATGGACAGCAGCAGGCAGCCGTTCTTGCTGACCACGTCGATCAGCCGCTGGATCACGTCGCGGCCCGACTTGTAGCCGTCGCGTTCGTACAGAGGCCGGTCGTAGTGCCAGCTGCCGATACAGGTGTCGGTCTGCCAGGGCTCGGGCCGCAGGCGGTCGGAGAAGCCGCGCTCGACGTCCTCGACGATGGCCCGCCGCTGCAGCGGCGACAGCTTCTTGCCCGTCACCACCACGTCGCCGCCCAGCAGATTGTAGTAGTGCGCCGTGGCGTCCAGGCCCGCCTGGCCCAGCGGCAGGGTGTAGTTGTCGAAATAGACGAGGTCGGGCCTGTAACGGTCGACGAGGTCGTTCTGGCGCAGCAGCCAGTTGCGGACGAAGGCCGGGTTGTTCGGCGGCGGGGTCTCCAGCCACTCGCCGTCGTGCTTGTCGCGCCAGGCATTGGCGGCGGCGATGCTGTCGATTCCGTCGGGGATCACCATGTTTCGCCCTGTGTAGAGCGTCTGCGGATCCAGGCCCTGCCACCAGGTTCCTTTGCCCTGCGCCTTGGTCAGCTTGAAGGCGTCGTAGCGCTGGCCTCGGCGCGGGCCCTCGGCGTCATAGCCGTAGGCCGTCTGCCACCAGTGCCAGGCGTGGGCGCTGTGGTTGGAGACGCCGAACCTCAGGCCGTGCGCGCGGGCGACCTTGGCCCACGTCCCGACGATGTCGCGCCGGGGCCCCACGCGCGTGGTGTTCCAGGCGTGGTGGCGGCTGTCGTACATGTCGAGATTGTCGTGGTGGTTGGCCATCGACATGAAGTACTTCGCGCCCGCCGCGACGTACCGCTTCATCAGGCCTTCCGGATCCCAGGCCTCGGCCTTCCAGCGCGGAATGAACTGCATGAAGCCGAAGTCGGCCGGGTGGCCGTAGGTCTTCACGTGATGCTCGTAGACGGGGTTGCCCTGCTGGTACATCTGGCGGCCGTACCAGTCGCCGAACTCGGGCACGCACTGCGGCCCCCAGTGCGACCAGATGCCGAGCTTGGCGTCGCGGAACCAGTCGGGGACCTTGTAGCCGGCCGCCAGGGAGTCCCAGGTCGGCTGGAACGGGCCCCCAAGACGCTTCGAGGGCGCGGCGAGGGCGGGGCTCGCCGAAAGCGCGGCGGCGGCCGTCATCAGGTCTCTGCGCGTGACGCTCATCGGGAAAGGGCCGGGGTCAGATGGATGACGCCGCCGCCGCTGGGGGCGAGCGTCAGGGACAGGGTCTGCCTGGCGGTGACCGCCTGGTTGCGCGTCTTCAGCGCCGTCGGTTCGGCCCCATCCTCGCGGACGTCGGCCTGGAAGGCGCCGGCGCCCAGGAAGGCCAGCGGGACCTTCACCGTCCGGCCGCTCTCGTTGGTCATGGCCCCGACCCACCATTCGGCGCCCTTGCGGCGGGCGATGACGATCGACTGGCCGATCTCGCCCGACAGCACGCGGGTCTCATCCCAGCTGGTCGGGACGGCGCTGACGAAGTCCAGGCCCGCCGGCGAAGCGGCGTAGCTCAAGGGGCTGTCGCTGACCATGGTCAGCGGGCTGTCGTAGACGACGTACATGGCCAGGGCCTGACCGCGCGTGGTCTGCACGGTGGGCAGCAGGAACTGGTCCTTGAAGTCCGCCGGCCGCACGTTGCGGAAGCCGCCGGGCGTGTAGTCCATCGGCCCCACCAGCATCCGCGTGAAGGGCAGGGTGACGTTGTGCGTGGCGGTCACCCGCCGGCTCCACTTGTTGTACTCGGCGCCCATCACCCCTTCCTGGGTGACATAGTGCGGATAGGTGCGGGTGAGGCCGCGCGGCGCGAAGGCGCCGTGCAGGTCGACCATCAGCCGGTGCTCGCCGGCCTTGGTCAGCAGGCGATGGTAGAAGTCGACGATCTGCTGGTCGTCGCGGTCCATGAAGTCGACCTTGATCCCCTTGATCCCCAGTGTCTCGTAAGCGGCCAGCGCCTCGTCCATCTGGGCGTCCAGCGCCTTCCAGTGGACCCAGACCATGATGCCGACGCCCCTGTCGCGGCCGTAGGCGACCAGGTCGGGGATGCTGATCGCGGGGATCGAGCGGGTCACGTCCGTACCCGGAAGGACCTGCGGCGCCTGGCCCGAGCCGACGTACCAGCCGTCGTCGATCAGCATGTACTCCAGCTTGTTGGCGGCGGCGAAGTCGATGAAGCGCTTCATCGTCGCGTCGTTCATGCCGCTTCCATCCGCGCCATTGACGGTCACGCCATCGACCTTGGAGCCGTTCCACCAGTCCCAGGCGGCCTTGCCGGGCTTGATCCAGCGGGTGTCGGTCAGGGCCGTCGGCGGGTTCAGGCTGGTCATCAGGTTGGAGCTGATCAGGTCGCCCGGCGTGTCGCCCATCATCACCACGCGCCAGGGCGAGACGGCGTCGGTCCCGATGCGGGTCAGCACGGCCTTGGACGGATCGTCCAGGCGCGGCGACAGTTGGGCCTGCAGCCCCAGGCCCCCGTCGCCCCGGCCGGTCAGGTAGAGGCCTGCCCAGTTTCTCAGGTCGGCCTCGGCGATGGCGAACGCCGCGCCGCCTTTCGGGGTCTGCGGCGTCTGGCAGACCACCGGCAGCTCGTACAGCGCCGAGGCCCGGAAGCTTCGGGCCTGGATCGGGTCGTACTCACCCTCGTGCGAGCTGCCGAAGCGGCCCAGATTCAGCGCCCAGCAGCGGTCGTCGCCGGCGAAGTCGAATCGTGTCTCCTCGCCGCGCACCGCCACGCCGGCCAGGCCCGGCTGGTCGGGCAGCACGTAGCGGAAGGCGACGCCGTCGTCATAGGCGCGGGCGACCACCTTCAGTCGCCGTTGAAGCCCGCCCGTTTCGAGAAATTCTACGGTCGTCTCGGTGAAGCGGTCGCGCACCGTACGCGCCTTGCCGACCACCAGCTCGTAGGTCTGGTCGACCTTGCGGGTGTCGCCGCCGACGATCCTGAGGTTCCGCGACAGCTGCCCGCCCTTGTCCAGCACCAGGCCCAGCGGTGAAGGCGTGACCAGGGTCTGGCCCTTGAACTTCAAGGTGAAGTTGGCTTGGCCACTTTCGTCCGAGATCCGGATTTCTGTCTGGCCGCCTGGCGAGGCGACGACCTGCTCGGCAGCCTCGGCGAGGCTGGCGGCGGCGTTGAGCAGCGTGAACGATGTTAGCGCTGTCAAAAAGTGAGTGGACGGCTTCATTAGGAGTTCCCAACCCGGATTTCTTCTGTGTATTTGTCGTACAAAATAGGCGGCCGATAGACCGCCGTCCATAGATATGACAACGCTGTCCCGCCATGTTTCGCGGTCACGAAGAAAGAGTTGGGGGAGTATGAACACCAGGACCTTGTGCGTCGCCCTGCTGGCGTCGACCTTTCTGTCCGGCGCCGCCATGGCCCAGGCGGGGGGGCCACCGGCCGGGTCTCACACGGCCAATCCGGCCCAGTGGCCGGCGGCCAAGAGCCAGGGCCTGGTCGATCCGGCCACCGAGGCCTTCGTCAGTGACCTGCTGTCCAAGCTGACTCTGGAAGAGAAGGTTGGTCAGGTCATTCAGGCCGACATCGGCGCGATCAAGCCCGAGGACCTGAAGACCTATCCGCTGGGCTCGATCCTGGGCGGCGGCAGTTCGCCGCCGATCGGCGCGCCCGATCGCTCGCCCCAGAAACCCTGGGTCGACACCGCCCGCGCCTTCCGCGAGGCCGCCGCCCTGCGCCCGGGCGGGACGCACGTCCCGCTGATGTTCGGCATCGACGCCGTGCATGGCGACAACAACGTCGTCGGGGCCGTGCTCTTCCCGCACAACATCGCCCTGGGCGCGGCTCATGATCCCGACCTGATCCGCCGCATCGGCAAGGCCACGGCGCTGGAGACCTCGGCCGCTGGTTTCGACTGGGCGTTCGGTCCGACCCTGGCCGCGCCGCGCGACGACCGCTGGGGCCGCACGTACGAGGGCTATTCGGAAGACCCGGCCATCATCCGTCAATATGCCGGCGAGATGATCCTGGGCCTACAGGGCGCGGTCTCCCAAGGCGGGGTGATCCAGCAGGGCCACGTCGCGGCCAGCGCCAAGCACTTCCTGGGCG
>CBIHOB010000127.1:0-6538 GCA_966211605.1 uncultured Caulobacter sp. | reverse complement strand
CTCAGTTGGTAGAGCAGCGGATTGAAAATCCGCGTGTCGCTGGTTCGATTCCGGCCCCAGGCACCATTTTCTTTCTCGACGGAATGTTGCGGTCGACGCCTGAGCCCAGGTCGGCCGACTTGTCGTTTTCCGTCATGCCGGCCGTTGACCGGGCGGGGCCGCGAGCCCATCTGCCGAGCGGACGGGCGCCTTTCTTCATCGACCGGCGTTTTGTTGCCTTGCTGCGGTGCAGCATGGATTTTCTCGTTGCCAGGGAAAAACCGCCCCTTTTTCCGGAAAACCCTTTTGTGCAGCGCGGCAAAGGGCGGGGGCGCGGGCCATCTACGACGATTTTGTGCCCAAATGATCCCCTTGACGGTGCGAAAAGGGGTTGCCAAAGGACCACAGCCGCAATTCTAACATTGCGGTAAGACCGGAGCCCCTCAGACGGGCCTCGGTCGCACGCGCTTCGAAACGATCCTTCTGGAGGCCAGTCCTCGCGAGGGGCGTAACGGGTCGAGCGCAGCGAAGCGGGTCCGCCAGGTTGGAAGAGCAATCGACCGCCAGGTGGGCTATTCAGAGTTAGGGTGGAGACGCTCTCGCGCGACGACCCTCGGTCCAAACGTGCTAGACCAATCAGGAACTGGCGACAGATGCTCGACATTAAACGGAAGACCCCCCTCATCGCTCTCGTCGGCGCCGTGGCGCTGATGGCGAGCGCCCCGGCTTTTGCCCAAGACGCCGCGGCTCCGGCCCCCGCGACTTCGGAAGCCGCCGCCCCCGCCGCTCCGGCCGCTGACGCCGCCGCTGCGACCCCGGCTCCGGAAGCCGCTCCCGCCGAAGAAGGCGGCGAGAAGAAGGGCGGCCACTCGCTGACGCCCGTCGGCATGTTCCTCGCCGCCGGCGCCGTCGTTAAGGTCGTCATGATCGGCCTGCTGCTGGCCTCGGTCTTCTCGTGGGTGCTGCTGCTCACCAAGATTTTCGAGTTCGCCGGCCTGAACAAGCAGTCGGACAAGTTCCTGGAAGCCTTCCGCGGCGCTCGCTCGATCGCCGACATCGCGCGCATCAGCTCGTCGGAAGAGTTCGAAGGCAACCCGATGGCCGACATGGCCGCCGCCGCCTCGCAGGAAGTTGAACTGTCGCGTCAAGCGGGTCTGGCCGTCGCCGGCGAGCACCGCGACTCGACGCTGGCCCGCGCCACCTACGCCATCAACGCCGTCCAGTCCTCGCTGGCCAAGCGTCTGTCGGGCGGCATGGTGTTCCTGGCCTCGGTCGGTTCGGCCGGTCCGTTCATCGGTCTGTTCGGTACGGTGTACGGCATCATGACGTCGTTCATCGGCATCGCGAACACCAACACCACCAACCTCGCCGTCGTGGCGCCGGGTATCGCTGAAGCCCTGCTCGCCACCGGTATCGGCCTCTTCGCCGCTATCCCGGCCGTTATCTTCTACAACTACTTCCAGACCCGCATCTCGGGTTACGGCACTCGCTCGGAAGGCTTCGTTGCTGAACTGATGAACGCCATCTCGCGTCAGCTCGACAAGGGGGCGTAACACCCATGGCCGCCAAACTTTCAGGCGGTGGGGGCGACAGGTTCAACGTCGAGCAGAACAGCGACATCAACGTTACGCCCTTCGTGGACGTCATGCTGGTGCTCCTGATCATCTTCATGGTGGCGGCTCCGCTCGCCTCCGTGTCGATCGAAGTGAACCTGCCCGCGGCGGTGGCGAAAGCAACGCCAAACCCGCCGAAGCCGGTCTACATCTCGATCAAACAGTCGGGACAGCTCTATATCGGTGACAACCCGACCTCCATCGACGAGATGGGTCAGGACATCGTGAAGGGCATGGGACGCCGCGACCCGTCCAAGGAGCGCATCTTCATCCGGGCCGACGAAAAGGTTCGCTACGGGGCTTTCATGGAGGTGATGAACACCCTCCAGGATAACGGCTTCTACAGCGTGGCTCTCGTTGGACGGGATGATAGCTAGGTAGGGGTGCTGCATGGCTGAACAACAAACGCCCGAGCATCGCCACTACGATCCGCTCACTTCGGAAGGTCCGCGTCGCAAAAAGGGTCTGGGGCCGTTCGGCGTCGCCCTGATCGTGGTGCTGGGTCTGCACGGACTGCTCTTCGCCTACCTGGCGAAGCAGAAGTTCGAAGCGGTGTTCCAGGAGTACTCGGACGACGCCGTGGATGTGGAGCTGCCTCCGCCTCCGCCGCCGCCTCCGCCGCCTCCTCCGCCGCCGCCGCCGCCTCCTCCGCCGCCGCCGCCGACCAACGAGCCGCCGCCGCCTCCGGCCGTGGTGCAGCCGCGTCCCCCGGTGGCTCCGCCGCCGGACGTGACGCCGCCGCCGCCGCTGCCGATCCCGCCCGTTGAAAAGCGGGTCGAGACGACCGCTCCGCCGGTGATCTCGCAGGCTCCGCCGGTGCCGACGAACCCGCCGGCCCGCGCCTCGGTGATCACCCGTCCGGACTGGGCCCGCAAGCCCTCCGGCGACGACATGGCCCGGTACTATCCGGACCGTGCTCAGCGGATGGAAGTGTCGGGTCGCGCGACGATCTCGTGCACCGTCACCGCCAAGGGCACGCTGGAAAGCTGCTCGGTGGTTTCGGAATCGCCCGCGGACATGGGCTTCGGCGACGCTGCCCTGCGTCTGTCGCGCCTGTTCCGGATGAAGCCGAAGACCCTCGACGGCGCGCCCGTCGACGGTGGCCAGGTGACCGTCCCGCTGGTGTTCCAAGTCCCGCAATAGGACCTGGATCCAGGCGAAAGCTAGGAAGCGCCCCGGAGTTTCGGCTCCGGGGCGTTTCTCTTTGGGCGCGCTCTTTCGCGGCCGTTCCGGGCCCTTTGCGATATGCGTGAGGCGCGCCGGGAACGCGGGAGCGGACTTCCGGCTTTTTCCTGTTAAAATCGACTGGATCGGCGCTTGATCCCAGGGGCCGATCCGACTAAAGACGACGCCTCGCGATGAGCCGGCTTAGCTCAGTTGGTTAGAGCGCTAGATTGTGGATCTAGAGGTCCTCGGTTCGAGCCCGAGAGCTGGTACCATCGCCGAAAGTCGAAAAGCCCGGGCTTCGTCCCGGGCTTTTTGTTTTTATGGTCGTGTTCTCGACCCTTGCCTCCAAAATGTCATCGGTGTGGGATCGAACGGCACTGCTTTGCGTTGAGAATCCCATGGGGGACATGGCGTATGGTTTTGGGTTTCCCGCCGAGCGCCTCTGGGCTTAGGCCCGGCCGGCGTTTGTGGCCGTCCCGCCTCCTGGCGACGGCTGTCGCGGCATGCGCGTTTTCCGGCGTCGTCCAGGTCCACGCGGCCTGGGCCAGCGAACCCGGCTATGGCCTGAAGGCTGGTTACCTGGCCAAGTTCACCCCCTTCGTCGGCTGGCCCGAGGCGGCGTTCGAAGGACCCGGCAGTCCGTTTCATCTTTGCATCGGCGGTCGTGACCCGTTCGGCGCCGTGATCGATCGCGCGACCAGCGGCCTGCGGGTCGGCGATCACCCTGTCGTGGTGGTCCGGCTGTCCCCCGTGACCAAGGACGGCGCCAAGGATCCCGACTGCCATCTGTTGTTCCTGGGCGCGTCGCGCAAGCAGACACCGCAGCAGATGCTGGCCGTCGTGGCCGGCCGGCCGGTTCTGACGGTGGCCGACGAGACGCTGGAGGCGCCCGGCGCCATGGTGCAGTTCGTGACGGTGGAGAATCGCCTGCGCTTCACGATCCGCGCCGACGCCGCCCAGGCCGCGGGCCTGACGCTGAGTTCGAAATTGCTGGCGCTGGCGGCTCAGCCGCGGGACGGCGGCAGATGACCTCGTCGACCGCGCCGATTTTGGGCCGACGGCGGTTGCGGCCCGCCCTGACCGTGTCGATGGCGATCGGCCTCGCCATCGCCATCGTGGCGGCGGCTTTCGGCATGGCGGCCTATAACGAGCATCTGGGCCAGCAGGAACGTTTCCGCCAGGCCGAGGTCCAGCTTCGCATCCTGGCCGGCAGCATGGCCGCGCCCCTGGCCTTCGACGACCGGTCGGCGGCGCGGGAATATGTCGGGGCCCAGAGCTCCAATCCCGATGTCGAGGCCGTGGCCGCCTACGACATGCAGGGCGGGCTGACGGCCAGCTTCACCCGTCCCGGCGCCCCGCCGCCGCCCAAGCGCAACGTCCTGGGCGCGCCGGTGATGGACGGGGCCCGGCTGGTCCTGACCTCGCCGGTGACCGAGGGCGAGACGGTCCTGGGCTCGGTCTATCTGCGCACGGTGCTGGAATCGCCGTCGCGCCGGGCGATGCGCTACGCGGGCTTCGCCCTGCTGATCGTCATGGCCGCCCTGCTGGTGGCCGTGCTGGGCGCGGCCAACGCCCGCGAGGCCGAGGCCAATCGCAAGCTTCAGGCCGAGATCCGCGAGCGCGAGAAGGCCGAGGAGGCCTTGCGCCAGTCGCAGAAGATGGAGGCCATGGGCCAGCTGACCGGCGGCGTGGCCCACGACTTCAACAACCTGCTGATGGTCGCCTCCAGCGGCATCGACCTGCTGGACCGCACGACCGACCCCGCGCGCCGCGAGCGCCTGCGCCAGGGCGTGCGCCAGGCGATCGACCGCGGCGCCAGCCTGACCCAGCAGTTGCTGGCCTTCTCGCGTCGCACGCCGCTCAAGCCCGAGGTGGTCGACATCGCCGCCCGCCTGGCCGGCATGCACGCCTTGCTGGACCGCTCCTTGCGCGAGGACATCACGGTCGAGATCAAGCTGCCGCCCGACCTTTGGCGGGTCGAGGTCGACGCCTCGCAGCTGGAGGTGGCGGTGCTGAACATCGCCATCAACGCTCGCGACGCCATGCCCGGCGGGGGCACGATCACGATCGAGGCCCGCAACGAGCCGTCGGGCCGCCCGGACGGCCAGGGGGACATCGTCCGCCTGGCGATCCGCGACACCGGCGTCGGTGTCGCGCCCGAGATGCTGACCCGGCTGTTCGAGCCGTTCTTCACGACCAAGGCGGTGGGGAAGGGGACCGGGCTGGGCCTCTCGCAGGTCTACGGCTTCGCCCGCGCCTCGGGCGGAGAGGCGGGCGTCGACAGCAAGCTGGGCGAAGGCACGACGATCTGGCTGCGCATTCCGCGCTCGACCAAGGCCCTCGCGTCCGAGACCCCGATCATTGCGCCCCGCAAGGCGCAGCCGATCGGCCGCTATCGGATCCTGCTGGTCGAGGACGACGACAGCGTCGCCCAGCTGGTCGAAGAGATGCTGAAGGAGCTCGGCTACGAGGTGATGCGCACCGCCGACGCCCTGGCTGCCCTGGAGGTGCTGCGCAGGGACGGCGCCTTTGATCTGGTGTTCAGCGACATGGTGATGCCCGGCGACATCGGCGGGCTGGACCTGGCCCGTGACATCGGCCGTCTGCGGCCCAGCCTGCCGGTGATCCTGACGACCGGCTACAGCGCTGCGGCGGCGGCGGCGGCCAACGAGGGCCGGCGGGTGCTGATCAAGCCCTATCGGATCGAGGCCTTGGCCTCCGAGCTGGACACCGCGCTGAACGGCCTGCCACGCGCCAGCTAGGATGGGGCGGGCGAGCTGGGCGCTAGGAACCGCCGCGGGCGGGGATCGGTTGAGTCTCGATCACCTCCAGGAGGCAGACATGTCCAAAGTCCCCCCGATCCCGCCCGAACAGCGCGCCTTCAAGGGCCAGAAGCCCGAGATCGCGGGCAAGGGCGGCCAGGCCGACTTGCAAAGCGGCGAGGCCGGCAACGCCGACGTGAATCTCGAAGAGCAGGGCCGCCACGGCAATCTTCGTCAGAACACCAGTCATCAAGGCAACGTCCAGGATCGCTGACCGGCGTGCGCAGTCGGGCGAAGGTCGGTCGCCCGACACTGGGAGGTTCCGTGAAACCTCTTTTGATTGAGGCGGCCAAGCGACGGGAACGCGGCGCTTGGTCCAGGTGTTGGTTGGCCGTCGGGGATACCAGAGGGAGATTTCCATGGCCGCCGCCGCCAAGAGTTCGTCCGCCAAATCCAAGTCCGCCAAGCCGCGCAAGTCGACCCGGCGCACGGGCCGCCGCGACCCGCTGGCCATCCGGCTGCTGAAGCAGGATCACCGCGAGGTCGAGGCGATGTTCGACGAGTACGAGCAGCTGGAGAGCGACGCCGAGAAGCTGGCGCTGTTCAACAAGATCGCCCTGGCGCTCAAGGTCCACACCCAGATCGAGGAGGAGATCCTGTATCCGGAGAGCCGCGGCGAGGTCGAGGACGACCTGGTCGACGAGGCCTATGTCGAGCACGACAGCGCCAAGAAGCTGATCGCCGAGATTGAGGCGATGAAGCCCGGCCAGGAATTCTACGACGCCAAGGTCAAGGTGCTGGGCGAGTACATCAAGCATCACGTCAAGGAAGAGGAACAGCCCGGCGGCTTCTTCGCCCAGGCCAAGAAGGGCGACGAGGACCTCGAGGCCATGGGCGAGCGCCTGAAGGTCCGCAAGGAGGAGCTGATGGCCAAGATGGGAGGCAAGGCCGCGCACTAGCGCGGCGGCTCTCCTCCCCCTCTGGGGGGAGGTGGCCCAAAGGGCCGGAGGGGGCAGC
>CBIHOB010000126.1:0-6743 GCA_966211605.1 uncultured Caulobacter sp. | reverse complement strand
ACTTCGTGCTGCACAACAGCCTGTTCCTGATCGCCCACTTCCACAACGTGATCATCGGCGGCGTGGTGTTCGGCATGTTCGCCGGCATCACCTACTGGTTCCCCAAGGCCTTCGGCTTCAAGCTGGATCCGTTCTGGGGCAAGGTCTCGTTCTGGTGCTGGCTCATCGGCTTCTGGGTCGCCTTCACCCCGCTGTACGTGCTGGGCCTGATGGGCGTGACCCGGCGCATGAACCACTTCGAGGACCCGTCCCTGCAGATCTGGTTCGTGATCGCGGCCGTCGGCGCCGTGATCATCCTCGCCGGCATCCTGGCCTTCCTGATCCAGATCGTCGTCAGCATCCGCAACCGCGAGGCCCTGCGCGACGTGACCGGCGACCCCTGGGGCGGCCGGACGCTGGAGTGGTCGACCTCGTCGCCGCCGCCGGCCTACAACTTCGCCTTCACGCCGGTCATCCATCAGCTGGACGCCTGGTGGGACATGAAGCAGCGCGGCTATGAGCGCCCGACCAGCGGCTATATCCCGATCCACATGCCGGCCAACACCGGTACGGGTGTGATCCTGGCCGGGATCAGCACGGTGCTGGGCTTTGCCATGATCTGGCACATCTGGTGGCTGGCGATCGTCTCGTTCGTCGCCCTGGTGGGTTGCGCGATCGCCCACACCTTCAACTTCAAGCGCGACTACTACATCCCGGCCGAGGAGGTCGTCCGCGTCGAGGACGCGCGCACCGAAGCCCTGCGGAGCCTGACCTGACCATGGCCGCCCCATCGCATGCCGTCACCGCGGCCGACGCCGACCGCTTCCACATGACCGAGGAGCATCATCCGGAGAACGGGACCCTGCTGGGGTTCTGGATCTACCTGATGAGCGACTGCCTGATCTTCGCGGTGCTGTTCGCCTGCTACGCCGTGCTGGGCAGAAGTTACGCGGCCGGTCCGTCGGGGGCGGACCTATTCGACCTGCCTCTGGTCGCCGTGAACACGGGTCTCCTGCTGTTCTCGTCGATCACCTACGGCTTCGCCATGCTGTCGGCCCAGGCCGGCCGCAAGGCGCCGACCCTGGTCTGGCTGGCGATCACGGGCCTGTTCGGCGCCGGCTTCCTGTCGCTGGAGCTCTATGAGTTCGCCCACCTGATCCACGAGGGCGCGGGCCCGCAGCGCAGCGCCTTCCTGTCGTCGTTCTTCACCCTGGTCGGCACGCACGGCCTTCACGTGACCTTCGGCATCGTGTGGCTGGTCACCCTGATGGTCCAGGTCGCCCGGCGCGGCCTGGACGCGCCGATGCTGCGCCGCCTGATGTGCCTGTCGATGTTCTGGCACTTCCTGGACGTCGTCTGGATCGGCGTCTTCTCGTTCGTCTATCTGCTGGGAGTGCTGTGATGACCGCGGCTGGCCACGACACCCATCACGCCCCCGGCGCCCACGAGGGCCACGGCCACGACGCGGGCCACGGCTCGCTGAAGGACTATGTGATCGGCTTTGTTCTGGCGGTGATCCTGACCGCCATCCCGTTCTGGCTGGTCATGGGTCACGTCCTGCCCACGCCCCAGATGACCGCCGTGGCGGTGATGGGGCTGGCGGTGATCCAGGTGCTGGTCCACATGATCTACTTCCTGCACATGAACTCGCGTTCGGAAGGCGGATGGACCCTGCTGGCCCTGATGTTCACCCTGATCCTGGTGGTGATCACGCTGAGCGGCTCGCTGTGGGTGATGCACAACCTGAACACCCACATGATGCCGGTCGACGCCCACGACATGAAGCAGATGCCGTGACGACGGCGCGGGGAAGGCGGGCGCGGTCGATCGCCTTGATCGGGCTGTGCGCCGCCTTCACCGTGGTCTTCGTTCTTCTCGGGACCTGGCAGGTCCAGCGCCGGGCCTGGAAGCTGGACCTGATCGCCCGGGTCGAGCAGCGCCTGCACGCCGAGCCGACGTCCGCGCCCGGGCCGGACGCCTGGCCCGCGATCACCCGGGATGACGCCTATCGCCGTATCCGCCTGACCGGGGTCTTCGATCACAACGCCGAGACGCTGGTCCAGGCCGTCACCGAGAAGGGCCCGGGCTTCTGGGTCCTGACGCCGCTGAAGACCGATCGCGGTTTCACCGTCCTGGTCAATCGCGGCTTCGCGCCGACCGAGCGAAAGGCCGCTCTCACGCGCAACGCCGGGAATCCGCTCGGTCCCGTCTCGGTGGTTGGCCTGCTGCGCGTCACCGAGCCCCATGGCGGCTTCCTGCGCGCCAACCAGCCGGGGCAGGGGCGGTGGTACTCCCGCGACGTCCAGGCCATCGCCGCGACGCGCCATCTGGTCAAGGTCGCGCCGTACTTCGTCGACGCCGACGCCGCCCCCAACCCCGGCGGCTGGCCGCTAGGGGGCCTTACGGTCGTGCGTTTCCCCAACAGTCATCTTATCTACGCCCTGACCTGGTTCGGCCTGGCCCTGCTGACGAGCGGCGCTGGCCTGTACGTCGCGCGCGACGCGCGGCGCCACCACAGCGAAGAGGGCTCATGACGCCAACCGCCAGCATCGTCTTCTCGGGCGTCGCCGGCTGGCTATCGGGCGCGCGGGCGGCGGACAACGCCAGCGGCCCGGCCGACGCCATCGCCCGCCAGAACATGCTGCAGCTGATCCACCTGCGTTGGATCGCCGTGCTAGGCCAGGTGGTCACCATTCTGGCGGTGCATTTCAGCCTGGGCTTCCGCCTGCCGCTGGCGACGATGATGCTGGTGCTGGCGGGGCTGGTGGCGCTGAACCTGACCAGCCTGCTGCGCTTGAAGCGTTCGTCGCCGCTGGGCCGCTACGACCTTTGCCTGGCCTTGGCGCTGGACACCCTGGCCCTGACCGCCCAGCTTTATCTGAGCGGCGGGGCGACCAACCCGTTCACGACCCTTTACCTGCTGCACGTGATCCTGGGGGCGGTGCTGCTGGAGGCCTGGGCGACCTGGGCGATCGTCGCCCTGACCAGCTTCTGCTTCGTCATGCTGGTGGCCTTCAACCGGCCGATCGTCGCCCTGGGTCTCAGCGACCAGGCCTTCTTCGATCTCTTCCTGATGGGCATGCTGGTCGGCATCGTGCTGGACGCGGTGCTGCTGGTCACCTTCGTCGACCGCATCAACGCCAACCTGCGCCGCCACGACGCCCGCCTGGCCGAGCTGCGCCAGCGCGCCGCCGAGGAGACCCACATCGTCCGAATGGGCCTCCTAGCGTCGGGCGCCGCCCATGAACTGGGCACGCCGCTGGCGACCCTGGACGTGATCCTCGGCGATTGGCGGCGCATGCCGATCTTCGCCTCCCAGCCGGATCTGGCCCAAGAACTGGAGGACATGCGCGGCGAGGTCCAGCGCTGCAAGACCATCGTCACCGGCGTCCTGCAGTCGGCGGGCGAGGCGCGTGGCGGCGAGGTGCGGGTCAGCACCCTGCGGGCCTTCATGGACGAGGTCGTGACCGATTGGCGCGCCACCCGCAACGGCGAGGCCCTGGCCTATGAGACCGACCTGATCGCTCCCACTCCCATCGTGGCGGAATCGACCCTGAAGCAGGTGATCCACAACGTGCTGGACAACGCGCTGGACGCCTCGCCGGGCGGCGTGCGGCTGTGGGCGGGCGTGCGCGAGGACCGGCTGCTGATCGAGGTCGAGGACGACGGTCCCGGCTTTACCGCCGAGACGCTCGAGAACTTCGGCAAGCCCTACAACTCGACCAAGGGCCGGGCCGGCGGCGGGTTGGGCCTCTTCCTGGTGGTCAACGTCCTGCGCAAGCTGGGCGGCCGGGCCATCGCCGAGAACCTGGCCGACGGCGGCGCGCGGGTGGTCCTGGACTTGCCGCTGTCCTCGCTGGAGATCGGAGGTTCCCGTGGCTGACCGCAAGCTGATCATCATCGAGGACGACGAGAAGTTCGCCGCCACCCTGAAGCGCTCCTTCGAGCGGCGCGGCTACGAGGTGGTCCACGCCCACGGTCTGGACGAGGCGATGGCGGCGCTTGAGACCTTCGCGCCGAAGTACGCGGTCGTCGACCTGAAGTTGGCCGGCGAGTCAGGCCTGGCCTGCGTCAGGGCGCTAAGCGAGCGCGATCCGGCGATGCTGATCGTGGTGCTGACCGGCTTCGCCAGCATTGCGACCGCGGTTGAGGCCATCAAGCTGGGCGCGCGCCACTACCTGGCCAAGCCCTCCAATACCGACGACATCGAGGCGGCCTTCCACAGAGAGGAGGGCGATGTCGACACGGCCATCGGCGAGCGGGCGACCTCGATCAAGAACCTGGAATGGGAGCGGATCCACCAGACCCTGGTCGAGACCGACTTCAACATCTCCGAGACCGCCCGCCGCCTGGGCATGCACCGCCGCACCCTGGCCCGGAAGCTGGAGAAGCGCCGGATCCTTTGAGGATCGGCTGACTATTTGGCGACCACCTTCGGCAGGGCGGTGATCGGCTCCAGCACGATGTCGCGGAAGAAGGTCTCGGCCCCTTCCGACTGCAGCTGGATCGCGCCATGCGTCAGGGGCTGGCCCTCCGTCTTCAGGTCGCGGACCTCGAGCACCGGGACGCCATTGACCACGTGCACGGCCCGATCGCCCAGGACATAGAGGTCCAGGGTGTTCCACTGGCCGGCTGGCTTCTCGGCGTCGCTATAGGCCTCGACGTTCCAGTCGGCGGTCCCGCCCTGGGCGGTGACGGCGCGGCCCGTGGGCGAGAAGCGCAGGTTCGGCTTGATGATGCCGGGATCGTCGACGGCGTTGGTGACCACCGAGATGGCTTCGCCGACCGGCACGACCATGCCGATCGAGCCGGTCATGATCTCGAATTCGACCGCCTGGCTCCAGGTGCCCCACACCACGCCGGGCGCGCCGTGCGAGTGGTAGAGCAGGCCGTTGTTGGGTGCCTGGGCCTCGCGCGGCGCCCAGCGGCCCTTGCCCCACTTGTACTGCAGGCGCAGGTGATAGTTCTGGAAGTCGCCCTTGTGGACCAGGCTGCCCCAGATCCGGCCGTTGACGTACAGGGCCGGGCGGCCGTCCTCGGTCACCACCTTGAAGATCTCGGCGCTCTGCGCGGTCGCGCCGAGCGGGGCGATGGGCGGGCGCTTGTAGGTGAGGGCCGGGTCGGCGTAGCCCAGCCACGCGTTCCAGTCCTTCAGGTCCTTGCCGTTGAACAGCGACACCGCCGGACCGGTCGCTCCGGGGACGTCGGTCAGGGCGAGGGCAGGGCGCGGGTCCGCCCATGCGGGACTGAACAGGGCGGGCGCGGCGCTCGCCAGCGTCAGGGTGAAGGCCAAGGTCTTGAGCATGCGTCCTCCCACGCCCCTAGTTCGGGCGAGGGGCACCCTAGAAGGCAGCGCTGTCATGGCAAGCCCTGCCAAGGTCTTAGGCGGTCGCACGGCTGTACAGCCGATAGCGCTCGTCGCCGATGGCCATGAACGGCTTGAGGACCACCTCGCCCTGGTCCGAGGCCGCGACCCATTCGTCGGGCGCGCGGCGGCGGGCGGCCAGCCATTGCGCGCGACTGAGCTTGGCCTCGTCCCCGCCGATCGGGAACAGCACGAGCGGCCCGGTCAGCAGCGCTACGACCTCGGGATGGGCGGCGTTCAGCGGCTCGAGCCGCGTGGCCATGTCCAGGATCAGGCAGACCCGGTCGTTCGCGCGCCAGGTCCGGTCCAGCTCGGCGAACGCGCCGGGCCGAGCCGCGACGCCGACAGGCTTGTCATTGACCAGGATGCGGCTGGCGGGGCCCGCCCAGGCGGGGATCCGCAGCATCAGCGAGAACCGTCCCGCGCGGCCTGGCGTCACGGCTAGGTCGATCCGAGCGTCCAGCGGATAGCGTGTCTCTTGCCGGATCTCCACCGGCGCGCCCTCGATGTCGATCGACAGGGCCGAGGGGATGTAGAGGTTCACGTAGATCCGCCGGCCTTCGCGCAGATAGGCGCTGATCCCGTAGTCGGCGGCCAGCTGGATGAAGGTCCCTGAACAGCAGGGCCACGGCTCGTCGCGCCAGAACTTCGAGGCCGCGTCGCTGTAGTCGGAGTAGTAGAAGGTCTTGCCATCGGCCTGCGTGTCCCGCGCGCCCAGGATGGTGTTGTAGAGCACGCGCTCCATGCTGTCGCCGTAGCGGGGATCCTTGGTGATCTGCAGCAGCGAGCGGGCGATCTTGAAATGGCCGTAGGCGCCGCACGGGGTCTCGAACGAGCGGTGCGTCTCGGTCAGGGACTTCAGCAGGGTCTCCTGATCGTCGGGGCCGACCAGTTCCTCGTTCGGTCCCCAGCCGCCGGTGGCGAACGACTGCCGCGCGACGAAGTCGAAGCCGTTGCGGGCCGCGCGCAGGTACTTCGCGTCGCCCGTCGCGTACCAGGCCTGGATCGCCGAGTTCAGGGCGTTGACGTGGCTGTAGGCGTGCTTGCCGGCCAACGGACTGACGCCTCGCGCCAGCGGATCGAACAGGGCTTCGTCCTGCAGGTATCGGAGGGCCAGGGTCCGGTAGCGTTCCCCCAGACCCAGGCGCCAGGCGAGGAACAGGTTCTCGGGCAGGGTGTAGGGCTCGTCCCAGATCTCGGCCTCGCTGGAATGGGGCCGCTGGCGGCGCTCCTGGCGCGTCAGGGCCTTCTCGGGCAGGAACGGCAGGACGGCGTCGGTGACCTTGTCCAGCGCCCCGCGCGCTTCTTCCACCCCGGCGTAGCGCCAGGCGTCGATCAGGCCGATGACGATCTTGTCGTAGGTGTAGGCGGGCAGCATGTAGCCGGCGAAGAAGCGCGG
>CBIHOB010000125.1:0-6761 GCA_966211605.1 uncultured Caulobacter sp. | reverse complement strand
CCGACCAACGTGATCTCGATCACCGACGGCCAGATCTTCCTGGAAACCGACCTGTTCTACCAGGGCATCCGTCCGGCCGTGAACGTCGGCATCTCGGTGTCGCGCGTCGGTTCGTCGGCCCAGATCAAGGCGATGAAGCAGGTCGCCGGCCCCATCAAGGGCGAGCTGGCCCAGTACCGTGAAATGGCCGCCTTCGCGAAGTTCGGCTCGGACCTGGACGCTTCGACCCAGAAGATGCTGGCCCGCGGCGAGCGCCTGACCGAACTGCTGAAGCAGCCGCAATACGCGCCGCAGTCGGTCGAAGAGCAGGTCTGCGTGATCTACGCCGGCACGCGCGGCTATCTGGACAAGATCCCGACCTCGTCGGTTCGCCGTTTCGAGACCGAGTTCCTGGCGCGCCTGCACAGCCAGCACAAGGATCTGCTGGACGGCATCCGCACCAAGAAGGCGCTCGACAAGGATCTGGAAGCGACGCTGAAAAGCGCGCTCGACAGCTTCTCGTCGACCTTCGCCTAAGGGCAAGGGCAAGATGGCTGACGCCCCCAAGACCGAAGGCGCCTGGTCCGGCGAGTTCGGCGACCGCTACACCCAGCGGAACGCCGTGACCGCCGACGCCGTGCGCGGTCGGACGAAGGCTTGGGGGCAAGTGTTTCCGCGTCTGGTCGGCGATCCGCCCAAGAGCATCCTGGAAGTCGGCCCGAACGTCGGGTTGAACCTGCGGGGCCTCAAGGCGATCACCGACGCCGAGCTGTGGGCCATCGAGCCCAACGGCGCGGCCCGAAAGCAGATCCTCGAGGACGGCGTCCTGCCGCCCGAGCGCCTGTTCGAGGGCTTCGGCCACAGCATTCCGCTGGCGGATGGCGCGGTCGACCTGGCGATGACCTCGGGCGTTCTGATCCATGTGGATCCGGCCCAGCTCGAGGCGACGATGCGCGAAATCCACCGCGTGTCCGCCAAGTACGTCCTTTGTGCTGAGTATTTTTCGCCGAAGGCGGAAACGATTACATACCGAGGTGAGGCGGATCTTCTGTTCAAGAACGATTTCGGCTCGCTCTACTTGGATCTCTTCCCGGATCTGCAGTTGGTCGATTATGGGTTCTTCTGGCGAAGGACAACCGTGATGGACGACAGCACCTGGTGGTTGTTTAGGAAGGTCTGATAGGCGAATGGCAAGCCTAAAGGAAATGCGCAATCGGATCTCGAGCGTGAAAGCCACGCAGAAGATCACGAAGGCGATGCAGATGGTGGCGGCGGCCAAGCTGCGCCGGAGCCAGGACGCGGCGGAAGCCGCGCGTCCGTACGCTCGGCGCCTGGCCAGCGTCATCGCCAATCTCGCGGCCGGCGTCTCGGGCGACGGCGCGCCGAAGCTGCTGGCCGGCACGGGCCGGGACGACCGCCACCTGGTGGTGGTCGCCGCCGCCGACCGCGGCTTGGCGGGGGGCTTCACCTCGTCGATCGTTCGCGCCGCGCGCCAGCACATCGATGGCCTGATCGCCCAGGGCAAGACGGTCCAGGTGATCTGCGTCGGCAAGAAGGTGACGGCCCAGCTGGCGCGTCCCTACGCCGGCAAGATCGTCGAGACCTTCGACCTGTCGGCCTACCGCCAGCTGACCCTGTCGGTGGCCCAGCCGATCGCCGACACCGTCACCCGCCTGTACGAAGCGGGCGAGACCGACGTGGTCACCCTGTTCTACAGCCGCTTCAAGTCTGTGGTGCAGCAGATCCCGACGGGCCTGCAGCTGATCCCGGCGACCGTCGACGGCGTCGAAGCCGCCTCGGGTCCGACCGCGGTCTATGAGTACGAGCCCTCGGAAGAGGCGATCCTCGAAACCCTGCTGCCGCGCAACCTGACGGTTCAGATCCTGTCGGCCCTGCTGGACAACATGGCCGGCTTCTACGCCAGCCAGATGACCGCCATGGACAACGCCACGCGCAACGCCGGCGACATGATCAAGCGCTACACCCTCGAATACAACCGTTCCCGCCAGGCTCAGATCACCAAGGAGCTGATCGAGATCATCTCCGGCGCCGAAGCCGTCTGATCTAGCCTAACGACACAAGCACGCAGAGACCGAAAGACCGCAAGCCATGGCCAAGACCCCGACCGAAAAGCCGGCCGCCGCCGCCGCCAAGAAGCCCGCCGCCCCGAAGGCCGCTGTCGCCGCGAAGGCTCCCGCCGCCGCCAAGGCTCCGGCCGCCAAGAAGCCGGCCGCCCCGAAGGCCGCCGCGCCCAAGGCTCCGGCCGCGAACCTGGACGGCGCCACGGGCCGCCTCGTCCAGATCATCGGCGCCGTCGTCGACATCGAGTTCGACGGCGCTCTGCCGGCGATCCTGAACGCCGTCGAGACGACCAACGAAGCCACCGGCCAGCGCCTGGTGTTCGAAGTCGCCCAGCACCTGGGCCAGAACACCGTCCGCGCCATCGCCATGGACGCCACCGAAGGTCTAGTCCGCGGTCAGGCCGTGCGCGACACCGGTGAGCCCATCCGCGTGCCGGTCGGTCCGGGCACCCTGGGCCGCATCATGAACGTCATCGGCGAGCCGATCGACGAGCAGGGCCCGATCCAGTCGACCCTGTCGCGCCCGATCCACCGCGACGCCCCGACCTTCGCCGAGCAGACCAACACCGCCGAAGTGCTGGTCACGGGCATCAAGGTCATCGACCTGATGTGCCCCTACACCAAGGGCGGCAAGATCGGCCTGTTTGGCGGCGCCGGCGTCGGCAAGACCGTGACGATGCAGGAGCTGATCAACAACATCGCCAAGGCGTACGGCGGTTACTCGGTTCTGGCCGGCGTGGGCGAGCGCACCCGCGAAGGCAACGACCTGTATCACGAGATGATCGAGTCGAACGTGAACGTCGACCCGAAGGCCAACAACGGCTCGACCGAAGGCTCGCGCTGCGCCCTGGTCTACGGCCAGATGAACGAACCCCCGGGCGCCCGCGCCCGCGTCGCCCTGACCGGCCTGTCGATCGCGGAATACTTCCGTGACGAAGAAGGCAAGGACGTGCTGCTGTTCGTCGACAACATCTTCCGCTTCACCCAAGCCGGCGCCGAAGTGTCGGCTCTGCTGGGCCGCATCCCCTCGGCCGTGGGCTACCAGCCCACCCTGGCCACCGAGATGGGCAACCTGCAGGAGCGCATCACCTCGACGAACAAGGGCTCGATCACCTCGGTCCAGGCCATCTACGTTCCCGCCGACGACCTGACCGACCCGGCTCCGGCCACCTCGTTCGCCCACTTGGACGCCACCACCGTTCTGTCGCGCGACATCGCGGCCCAGGCCATCTTCCCGGCCGTGGACCCGCTGGACTCGACCTCGCGGATCATGGACCCGCTGGTCATCGGCGAAGAGCACTACACCGTCGCTCGCCGCGTCCAGGAAGTCCTGCAGCAGTACAAGGCCCTGAAGGACATCATCGCCATCCTGGGCATGGACGAGCTGTCGGAAGAGGACAAGCTGATCGTGTCGCGCGCCCGCAAGATCTCGCGCTTCCTGTCGCAGCCCTTCCACGTCGCCGAGCAGTTCACCAACACGCCGGGCGCCTTCGTCCAGCTGAAGGACACCATCCGCTCGTTCAAGGGCATCGTGGACGGCGAGTACGACCACCTGCCGGAAGGCGCCTTCTACATGGTCGGCCCGATCGAGGAAGCCGTGGCCAAGGCCGAGAAGATGGCGGCCGAAGCCTGATGACCGAAGACGCCGATCTGGGCCATTTCTGCTGCGACGAGCTGGCGGAGGCGGTGTCCCCGGACACCAACGCCAGCCTCATCGAGCATGACAGCGGCCTGATCCTGCTGAATCTCGGCGAACGCGAGGAAGAGGGCGAGACGGGCCTGGTGCTGGCCACCATCCGCTTCTGCCCCTTCTGCGGGACCGAGATCCAGACCGACGAAGACATCGAAGCCGCCCTCGGCGGCGTCGAGGAGACCTTCAACTGATGGCCAAGCTGCACTTTTCCCTGGTCGCCCCCGAGCGTGAACTGTTCTCCGGCGACGTGGACCTGGTCCAGGCCCCGGGCACGGAAGGCGACTTCGGCGTCCTGGCCGGACACGCCCCGTTCATGACCACCCTGCGCGAAGGCAAGGTGACCGTGAAGGACGGCGCGACGACCAAGGTGTTCGATATCCAGGGCGGTTTCGCCGACGTCGGCCCCGATGGCCTGACGATCCTGGCCGAACACGCCGTCGAAGCGGCCTGATCCCAGGCTCATGATGGATGACGAAACGCCCTCGTTCCTTGCGGATCGGGGGCGTTTTCGTGTCCGGCGTGAAAAAATTACACTTGTGACCCAATCTCCGCCTCAATCGGTAGCCATAAGGGTTGCGAGGGACTGTCTGTCGGTTTTAATGCCGACCTCTCGTCTAGTTGGGGATATCCAGCCTATGCGCCTTGCGCTCGCCAGCCTGATCGCTCTGGGAGCGGTCTCGACCGCCGCCGTCGCCCAGGAGCAAACCGCTCCGGCTCCCGCCACGCCCGCGCCGGCGCCCGCCGCCGCGCCAGCTCCGGCTCCGGCGGATCAAGCCGCCCCGGCCGCTCCGGCTGACCAAGCTGCGCCGCCAGTCGCCGCGCCGACCGCCGGCGCGCCTGCCGAGACCTATACGGCCCCGGTCCGCGGCCCCAAGACGACCGACCCGGTGACCCTGCGTCTGCTGGACGTGCTGGACAAGGTCTGCAAGCCGCAAGTCGCCGGCGGCGACTTCGCTCAGCTGGTCAAGGACTACGGCCTGAAGAAGAAGAAGGAACAGTGGGTCCTCGATCTGGGCAAGCCGTACAATATCACCCTGGACAACCCGGGCTCGAACAAGAACGTCTGCACGGTCACCATCGACTACGCCCAGACCCCGGAACAGGCTCAGGAACTGGCCAACGGCCTGCACGACTGGGCGACCTGGGAAAACAGCCCGCAGCTGCGCCTGATCCGCAACGACCAGACGGTCGGCAGCGACTATCGCCGCTTCACCGTGTCGTGGGACGACGCCTGGGCCGGCGGCCACGCGGGCCTTGTCTACATGCGCCTGAAGAAGCTGGACGAGACCTCGGTCGGCAAGAACTTCGAGCGCGCCCAGATCCTGTACAGCACCAGCAGCCGCTAGCGCCTGCTGTTGCTCCGCCTGCGAGGCGGACCTATCTAGCGAAGGCGCGGGGACGACCCCGCGCCTTCTGCATTTCGGGGACGACCCCAGTTTTCAGGGGCTCGCCATGGCCTGGATCATTCTTCTCATCGCCGGACTGTTCGAAGTGGGCTGGGCCGTGGGCCTGAAGTTCACCGAGGGTTTCACCCGGCCGGTCCCGATCGCGCTGACCGCCATCAGCCTGGTGTTGTCCATGGGCCTGCTGGGCTGGGCGGTGAAGACGCTGCCGCTGGGCACGGCCTACGCCGTCTGGACCGGCGTGGGCGCGGTCGGCACGGCCATCGTCGGCATCGTGTTGTTCAAGGAGCCGGCGACCGCCGCGCGGCTGGTCTGTCTGGGCCTGATCGTGGCCGGCATCCTGGGGCTGAAGGTGTTTTCGCCGACGGCGTGACGGGCCAGCCTAGGCCGCCGCCCGGCCCTCAGCGGCGATGAAGTCGAGGCAGCGCTGGGCGACCCGCTCCCAGCCCGGTTCGCCCGGCAGCCAGTGGCTCATCTCGGGGAACACCTCGACGGCGCCGCCCAGGCGGGCGGCGGTCTGGCGAACCGTGGTCGGCGGGTGGATCACGTCGCGGCCGCCGGCGATGGCCAGCACGGGGCAGCCGGGGGGCGAGACCGAGGTGGTCATGAACGGATCCAGCCACCAGTTCAGGGTCTCCCACAGCGCCCGGCCGCTCTCGGCCGTCATGCGGGCGAAGATCGCCTTGCGCTGGGCCTTTTCCAGCCGGTCGACGCTGTAGCGCCGCACGACGCCGTAGTCCGGCGCGATGGCCTGTAGCCAGTAGGGGCCGAAGGTATAGAGGCTGACGGCCGACACGGCCTCTTCCAGGCTGGCGCCGGAGACGCCCCAGGGCGCGGACGGGGCCAGCAGGATCAGCTTGGAAATCCTGGCGCGGGAGGCGGCCATCTGAGCCACCAGGCCGCCCAGCGAGTGGCCGACCAGGATCGGCGGCGTCTCGCAGCTCTGGGCCAGGCGGGCGATCTGGCGGGCATAGTCGCTCATCGAGACGCCGACGGCGCTGCCGTGACCGTCGTGGCCGATCAGGTCGGGCGTGAGCACCCGGTGTCCGGCGGCTTCGAACGGACCGCGAAAGGCGTCGAAGGTCCAGCCGCCACAGAAAGCGCCGTGGACCATGATCACGGGTGCGCTCATGGACGCCCTGAAGAAACCCCGCCGGCGAAGCAGCCGGCGGGGTTCAGCCTACACTTACTTCGCCGCCTTGGGCGAGGTTTTGGCGGGCGCCTTTGTCGCAGGCTTCTTGGCGGCCGGAGCCTTGGCGGCGGCGGCCGGCTTGGCCTCGGCCTTCGGCTTCGCGGCGGCCTTCGGGGCGGGGGCCTTCGGAGCAGCGGTCTTCGGAGCAGCGGCTGCCTTCGGAGCGGCCGCCTTGGCCGGAGCCTTGGCGGCGGTCGCCGGCTTGGCGGCCGGAGCGGCCTTGGCGGCGGGTTTAGCAGCCGCCGACTTGGCGGGCGCGGCGGCGGCCTTGGGCGCAGCCGCCGCCTTGGTGACGGCCGCGGCCTTCGCCGGCGCCTTGGCCGGGGCCTTCGCTGCAGGGGCCTTCTCGGCCGGCGCCGCAGCCTTCTTCGGCGCGGCGGCCTTGGGCGCGGGCGCGGCCTTTTCAGCGGCCG
>CBIHOB010000124.1:0-6952 GCA_966211605.1 uncultured Caulobacter sp. | reverse complement strand
CGCCGCCCGCGACCGTCGCCTGTTCGAGGCCGGCGTCGTCGCCCGCCAGGAGTGGGAGGCCAGCCAAGCGGCCGCCGAGAAGGCCCAGGCCGAACTGCACGCCGCGCGCGCCCAGGCCGCCGCCCAGGGCGCGCCCAGCGCCGGCGGCGTCGCGGTCCTGCGCGCGCCGATTGGCGGGGTCGTCACCCGCATCGAGGTCCGGGTCGGAGGTTTCCTGACCCAGGGCGGGCTCGTCGCCGAGATCGCCGACCAGGGTCAAGTCGAGTATGTCCTCGATGCGCCGCCGGCCTCGGCCGACGCCATCCACGTCGGCGATCTGATCTCGGTCCAGCGGCCCGATGGCGCTCAGGCGGGCGCACGTATCGTCGCGGTCGCGCCGAGCGCCCTGGGGGCGGGAGCGGCGGTGGTGCGGGCCAGACCCACCGCGCCCGCGCCACAGATCGGCTCCATCGTCTCGGCGCGCGTGATCCTGGCCAAGGGGGAGGGCGGCCTGACCGTCCCGTCCGAGGCCGTCCAGACCCTGGAAGGCCGCTCGGTCGTGTTCGTCGCCGAGCCGAAAGGTTTCCGGGCGACCCTGGTCGTGACCGGCCGCACCGCCGCCGGCGCCGTCGAAATCCTGAAAGGCCTCTCGGGCGGCGAGACCATCGCCGGCAAGGGCGCCTTCCGCCTGAAGGCCGAGCTGGGCAAGGGCGAAGCGGGGCACGAGGACTGATCCATGCTGAACCGCCTCATCGACCTTTCGGTCCGGCATCGCTGGATCGTCGTCCTGCTGGCCGCGGCGCTGCTGGCGTTCGGCCTGCAACAGCTGTCGCGTCTGCCGATCGACGTCACCCCCGACATCACCAACCGCCAGGTGCAGATCAACACCATCGCGCCCGCCCTCGGTCCGGAGGAGGTCGAGCGGCAGGTCACCTTCCCGCTGGAAACGGCCCTGGCCGGCGCGCCGGGCCTGGTCGAGACCCGCTCGCTGTCGCGGCACGGCTTCTCGCAGATCACCGCCGTCTTCACCGACAAGACCGACCTCTACTTCGCCCGCACCCTGATCAACGAGCGCCTGCAGGCCGCCCGCGCCAAGCTGCCGGACGGGCTCGAACCGAGCATGGGACCACCGGTCACCGGTCTGGGCGAGGTCTATATCTGGACCGTCGAGTTCAAGGGCGCGGCCGCGCGTCCGGGCGCGGCCTACGTCACGCCCGAAGGCGAGACCCTGCGCACCGACATCGAGAAGGCCACCTATCTGCGCACGGTCCAGGACTGGATCGTCGCGCCGCAGCTTAAGACCGTCGACGGCGTCGCGGGCGTCGACGTGCTGGGCGGCTACGTCAAGGAGTACGCCGTCCATCCCGACCCGGCCAAGCTGGCCGCGCGCGGCATCAGCCTGCCGCAGCTTGTCGAGGCTCTGGAGCATTCGAACCGCATCGCCGGCGCGGGCTACGTCCAGCGCGGCGGCGAGGCCTACATCGTCCGCACCGACGCGCGGGTGAAGAGTCTGGCCGAACTGGCCGACACGCCGATCGGCCGCCGCAACGGGGCGGTCGTCAAGGTCTCGGACGTGGCCACGGTCGCCCTGGGCCATGCTCCGCGCCTGGGCTCGGCCAGTGAGAACGGCCGCGAGGTGGTGATCGGCACGGCCCTGATGCTGGTCGGCGAGAACAGCCGCACGGTCGCCGCCGGCGTCGACGCGCGCCTGAAGGCCATCGCCGCCAGCCTGCCGCCCGACGTCATCGTCAAGCCGGTGCTAGACCGCACGCGGCTGGTCGACGCGACGATCCGCACGGTCGAGCACAATCTGGCGGTCGGCGCCCTGCTGGTCATCGTGGTGCTGTTCCTCGCCCTGGGGAACGTCCGCGCCGCCCTGATCACCGCGCTGGTCATTCCGCTGTCGTTCCTGATCGCGGCGATCGCCATGCGGCGGTTCGGCATCAGCGGCAATCTGATGAGCCTGGGGGCGCTGGACTTCGGCCTGATCGTCGACGGCGCGGTGGTGGTGATCGAGAACACCCTGGGGCGGCTGGCCCTGCGCCGACAGGCCGAGGGGCGCGCCCTGACGGCCGGCGAGCGCCTGTCGATCGCCGCCGAGGCGGCCAAGGAGATGGCTCGTCCCGCCGCCTTCGGCCAGGCGATCATCCTGCTGGTCTATGCGCCTCTGCTGGCCTTCGAGGGCGTCGAGGGCAAGATGTTCACGCCGATGGCCGCCACGGTGATGTTCGCCCTGGCCGGGGCATTCGTGCTGTCCATGACGCTGGTTCCGGCGTTCACGGCCCTGGCCGTGCGCGAGCCCAAAGACGCCAACGGGGGGCACGGCGAGACCCGCGCCATGGCCGCCGTCCGCACCCGCTTCGAGCCGTTGCTGCGCGCCGTGGTCGCGCGGCCGAGGGCGGTGGCCGCGGGGGCGGGGCTGGCGCTGGTGCTGGGCTTCGTCGCCTTCCTGGCCCTGGGTCGCGAATTCGCCCCCACGCTGGACGAGGGTGACCTGCTGGTCCAGGCCAGCCGCGTGCCCTCGATCTCGCTGGAAGAGAGCCAGGCCATGCAGTTCGAGGTCGAAAAGGTCCTCTCGGCCCAGCCCGAGGTCGCCCTGGTGTTCACCCGCACGGGCACGGCCGAAATCGCCTCGGACCCCATGCCGCCCAGCGCCTCAGATACCTTCGTCATCCTCAAGCCGCGCAAGGACTGGCCCGATCCCGGCCTCTCCAAGGAACGGCTGGTCGAGCGCATGGAAGGCGACCTTGGGAAGCTGATCGGCAACGCCTACGAGTTCACCCAGCCGATCCAGATGCGCTTCAACGAGCTGATCGCCGGCGTGCGCTCGGACGTGGCGGTCAAGGTCTATGGCGACGACTTCACGGTGATGAGCAAGACCGCCGACCAGATCGCCGCGACACTGCGGAAGGTCCCCGGAGCGGCCGACGTCAAGGTCGAGCAGATCTCGGGTCAGCCGACGATCACCGCCAGCGTCGACCGCACGGCCGCCGCCGCCTTGGGCGTCCACGCCAGCGACGCGGCCGATGCTCTCGAGATCGGCCTGGGCGGTCGCGAGGCCGGCCACATCCTGGAGGGCGACCGCCGCTTCGACGTCGTCGTGCGCCTGGACGACGCCGCGCGCGCCGATCCAGCCGCCATGGGGCAACTGCCGGTGGTTTCGGAGAGCGGCGACGGCGGCGGCTCGGCGGCGATCCCGCTGTCCAGCATCGCCCGGTTCGACACGGCCGAGGGGCCCAACCAGGTCAGCCGCGAGAACGGCAAGCGGCGGATCGTGGTCCAGGCCAACGTGCGCGGCCGCGACCTGGGCGGCTTCGTCGCCGACGCTCAGGCCGCCGTGGCGCGCGAGGTCCAGCCGGCCCCCGGCTCGTGGCTCGAGTGGGGCGGCCAGTTCAAGAACCTGGAGCGGGCCAGCGCCCGCCTGGCGGTGATCGTGCCGGTGGTTTTCCTGGTCATCGCCGTGCTGCTGTTCATGGCCCTGGGCTCGGCGAGCGAGGCGGCGCTGGTCTTCGCCTGCGTGCCCCTGGCCCTGGTCGGCGGCGCGCTGGCGTTGCTGCTGCGGGGGATGCCGTTCTCGATCTCGGCGGCGGTCGGCTTCATCGCCGTCTCGGGGGTCGCGACGCTGAACGGCCTGGTGCTGATGCAGAGCATCAAGCAGCGGATCGTGGGGGAGACGGATATCGCCGCCGCCGTGATCGCCGGCACGCTCGGCCGGCTGCGGGCGGTGCTGACCACGGCGCTGGTGGCGGTTCTGGGTTTCATCCCGATGGCGCTGGCGATCGGGGCGGGGGCCGAAGTGCAGAAGCCTTTGGCCACGGTGGTGGTGGGCGGCCTGCTGACCTCGACCGTGCTGACCCTGCTGGTGCTGCCGACCTTCTTCGTCTGGCTGGCGAAGCGGCGGCGGTAGGCCGTCCCGGCTCGGCGCCACACCGGGGGGCGCCGAGCCGGGCTCAGGCTATTTCGTGGCCAGGCGGCGATTGCGGTCCAAGGTCAGGGCGATCAGGGTCGCGGCAGCGCCTGAGGCCAGGTACAGGCCCACGGCCCACAGCCCCCAAAGGTTGGCCAGGCCCAAGGCGGCGAGCGGGGCGAAGCCCGCGCCGATCAGCCACGACAGATCCGAGGTCAGGGCCGCGCCGGTGTAGCGATAGCGCTTGGCGAAGCGCGAGCTGACCGTGCCGGCCGCCTGGCCGAACGACAGGCCCAGGATCGCGAAGCCGACCACGACGTACAGGGTCTGGCCCAGAGAGCCGCCGTCCAGCAGCCGCGGGGCCAGCAGGCTGAAGCCGCCGATCAGCAGGGCGGACAGGGCCAGCTGGTTCTGACGGTTGATGCGATCTGCGATCCAGCCCGACGCCATGATGCCGACGACGCCGACGAGAGCGCCCAGAAGTTCGATGCGCAGGAAGGTCAGGGCTTGGCCCGGATCACGCAGGATCACCCACGACAGCGGGAACACCGTCACCAGGTGGAACATGGCGAAGGTCGCCAGCGGCGCGAAGGCGCCGATCAGCACGTTGCCGCCCTCGGCGCGCAACAGCGAAGCGATGGGGGCGGGGCGCAGCTCGCGCTTCTCGAACAGGGCGCCGTATTCCTCGGTGGCGACGATGCGCAGGCGGGCGAACAGGGCCACGACGTTGATCGCGAAGGCCGCAAAGAACGGATAGCGCCAGCCCCAGTCGAGGAAGTCGGCGCTGCCCAGGCTGCTGACGAAATAAGCGAAGAGGCCGCTGGCCAGCATGAAGCCGAACGGCGCGCCCAGCTGCGGGATCATGGCGTACCAGCCGCGCTTCTTCTCAGGCGCGTTCAGCGCCAGCAGCGAGGCCAGGCCGTCCCAGGCGCCAGCCAGGGCCACGCCCTGGCCTAGGCGGAAGAGCGCCAGGGCCCAGATGGCCAGCGAGCCGATCTGGGCGTAGCCGGGCAGGAAGCTGATCGCCGCGGTCGAACCGCCCAGCAGGAAGAGGGCGACCGTCAGTTTGGCGCCGCGGCCAAAGCGCCGGTCGATCTCGCTGAAGATCACCGAGCCGACGGGGCGGGCGACGAAGGCCAGGGCGAACAGGGCGAACGAGTACATCACCCCGGTCAGCCGATCGACGAACGGGAAGAACAGCTGCGGGAACACCAGCACCGAGGCGATGGCGTAGACGAAGAAATCGAAGAACTCGGACGTCCGGCCGATCACGACGCCGAGGGCGATCTCGCCCGGCCGGACGCCATGAGCGTCGGCGTGTATGCGGCGCGCGTCGCGTTCCAGGCGAGATGACGTGGGGACTGTAAACTGTTGAGCCATGAACTGACGCGCCTATTCCTCGTTTCCGTCCCTAGTGCCGAATGTCTCGCCGCCTTTCCGGCGGTCTGGAGGGCAGCATGGGGCCAAGGGTCGGGATCTGGCAAACGTCTTCGTGGCGCTTCCGCTCCGTTCACGCCGGCTTGATCGAAGGCAAGGCGCGGCTTGACCTAGGACAAACGGTCCAATGTCGCACCGCAGCAGAAGGGCCTATCGGGCGCCGCATGCGTCCGACCTCCAGGCTCACACCCCGTCCATCGCCCGGCTTGCTGGGCAAGCTGGCCCTGCTGCCCGCGCTGCTCGCCCTTGGCGGGTGCGACTGGGTGGTGATGAATCCGTCCGGCGATATCGCCATGCAGCAACGCGACCTGATCATCGTCGCGACCGTGCTGATGCTGCTGATCATCGTGCCGGTGATCGCCCTGACGCTGTTCTTCGCCTGGAAGTACCGGCGCTCGAACGAGGAGGCCAAATACGATCCCGACTGGCATCACTCGACTCGCCTGGAGATCGTGATCTGGGCCGCGCCGCTGGTGATCATCACCATCCTGGGCGCGGTGACCTGGACCAGCACCCACCTGCTGGATCCTTATCGTCCCCTGGATCGCCTGGCGCCGGGGCGCACGGCGCAGAACGTGAAGCCGCTGAAGGTCCAGGTCGTGGCGCTCGATTGGAAGTGGCTGTTCATCTACCCCGAGCTGGGCGTCGCGACGGTCAACGAGCTGGCCGCGCCGGTCGACACGCCGATCGACTTCCAGCTGACCAGCTCGTCGGTGATGAACTCGTTCTACGTGCCCGCCTTAGCCGGCCAGATCTACGCCATGCCGGGCATGACCACCCAGCTGCACGCGGTGATCAACAAGCCCGGCGTCTTCGACGGCTTCTCCGCCAACTACAGCGGCGCCGGTTTCTCGCACATGCGCTTCAAGTTCCACGGCATGAGTCAGGCGGACTTCGACCGCTGGACCGCCGAGGTTCGCAAGGGAAGCGATCGCCTGGACGGTCCACGCTATCTGGTCCTGGAAAAGCCCAGCCAGAAGGTCCCGCCCCAGCGCTTCGCCACGGTCGATGCGGGCCTCTTCGACAAGGCGGTCAATCGCTGCGTCGAGCCGGGCAAGATGTGCCAGCACGACATGATGCGCATCGACGCCCAGGGCGGCCTGGGCATGGCCGGCGTCTACAACATCACCACCCTCGAATACGACAAGCGCGTCAGGCGCGGTCAGGGAGGCGGTCTGCGCGCGTTCGTCGCCGCGCTCTGCGCCCCCAAGACCGCTCAGCGCTGATCCCAGGATAGAGACCCAACATGTCCGCGGACCTCGCAAAACTCATCTTCGGCCGTCTCACCTGGGAAGCCGTTCCGTTCCACGAGCCCATCCTGCTGGGGACCTTCGCGGTGGTCGCCCTGGGCGGCCTCGCGACCCTGGCGCTGCTGACCCGCTACAAGCTGTGGGGCTATCTGTGGCGGGAGTGGCTGACCAGCGTCGATCACAAGAAGATCGGCGTCATGTACATCATCCTGGCGATCATCATGCTGCTGCGCGGCTTCGCCGACGCCCTGATGATGCGGGCCCAGCAGGCCATCGCCTTCGGCGACCAGGCCGGCTATCTGCCCTCGCACCACTACGACCAGATCTTCACCGCCCACGGCGTGATCATGATCTTCTTCGTGGCGATGCCGTTCGTGAC
>CBIHOB010000123.1:0-7100 GCA_966211605.1 uncultured Caulobacter sp. | reverse complement strand
TCGACCCGCACCTGCACCAGGCGGTGATGGAGCAGCCCTCGACCGAAGTCGCCGCCGGCGGCGTGGTCGCCGTGCTGCAGGCCGGCTACGAGCTGATGGGCCGCCTGGTCCGTCCGGCCATGGTCGCCGTGGCGGCCAAGGGTTCGACGGGCCCCTCGACGGGCGAACCGTCGGGCGCGAGCGCCAACCCCTATGCCGGTGCGGGCGCGGATGGCGAGGGTTCCGGCGGCGCGTTCGACACGAAAGCCTGACTTTAGGCGGATGGGGCGTGGAAATGACCGCCACGCCCCCTTTCCCCCTTCGCGCTTTGCGATAATGTCGGCGGTCCCTTCACCACGGGAGGGCGGGGCGATTCCGCGGACAATCTCGCGCGTCCCCACTCCCGCGTTCTGGACCGGACTATGAAGCTTACCATCGAACGGGCGGCGCTCCTGAAGGCGCTGGGGCATGTGCAGAGCGTCGTCGAGCGCCGCAACACCATCCCGATCCTGTCGAACATCCTGCTGTCGGCCGAAGGCGATCGCCTGTCCTTCTCGGCCACCGACCTGGACATGGAGATCATCGACGAGGGCTTCGCCCAGATCGACGTTCCCGGCCAGATCACGGCCCCGGCTCACACCCTTTATGAAATCGTCCGCAAGCTGCCCGACGGCGCCGACGTCTCGCTGACCTTCAGCGGCGACGACCCCCGCCTGGTGATCCAGGCCGGCCGCTCGCGCTTCAACCTGCCGGTGCTGCCGGCCGGCGACTTCCCGGTGATGAGCAGCGACGGCCTGTCGGGCCGCATCGCGGTCGACACCAACGAGCTGATGCGGCTGATCGACAAGACCCGCTTCGCCATCTCGACCGAAGAGACCCGCTACTATCTGAACGGCCTCTACATCCACACGGTCAACGAGGGCGGCGAGACCAAGCTGCGCGCCGTGGCCACCGACGGCCACCGTCTGGCCCTCGCCGAGATGCCGGCCCCCGAGGGCGCGGTCGGCCTGCCGGGCGTGATCGTGCCGCGCAAGACCATCGCCGAAGCCCGCCGCCTGATGGAATCGGCCGGCGAGACGGTCGACGTCCAGCTGTCGCCGCAGAAGGTCCGCTTCGAGTTCGGCGCGGCCGCCCTGACCTCCAAGGTCATCGACGGCGCCTTCCCGGACTATCTGCGCGTGATCCCGCGCGACAACGCCAAGATCCTGACCTTGGACAACGACCTGTTCGCCAAGGCCGTCGACCGCGTGGCCACCATCTCGGCCGAGAAGAGCCGTTCGGTGAAGCTGGCCGTCGAGCCGGGCCGCATCACCCTGACCGTCCGCAACATGGAAGCTGGCCAGGCCGTGGAAGAGGTCGAGGTCGACTACGACGGCGAGCCCTTCGAAATCGGTTTCAACGCCCGCTACCTGCTGGACGTCTGCGGTCAGATCGCCGGCCCGCAGGCCGAGTTCCGCTTCGCCGACCCGGCTTCGCCCACCCTGGTGGTCGATCCGGTCGACCCGGGCGTGAAGTACGTGCTGATGCCGCTGCGGGTCTGATCCAGGCTTCTGCCTCCCACTTATCCGCTCATCCCCGCGAAAGCGGGGACCCATGCTGAAGTTCGTGGGAAGGTGCGGCGTTTGATCTGGACTCGGCTTGGGTCCCCGCTTTCGCGGGGATGAGCGGTAGTTGGTGGAGGGGACCTATGAAGTCTGGCCTGTTCGTCGGCGCGGCTCTGCTCGCATTCACCCTGGCCTCACCGGTCCTTGCTCAGATCGAGCGCCGCGAGATGGGCAACCAGATCCTGGAGAACGTGCCGGTCGCGCCGCCGACCATCCGCGACAGCCTGGCCCGCTACCAGAATGCCCGTTCGGCCTATTTCGACGACTGGGCTCCGAATGGCGGCATGGTCGTCACCACCCGCTTCGGCAACACCAACCAGCTGCACGTCGTGGCCGCCCCGGGCGCGGACCGCAGCCAGATCACCTTCTATGATGAGCCGGTCGGCGCGACGTCGACCCTGCCGAACGGCCAGATCCTGTTTTCCAAGGACACCGGCGGCGACGAGTGGTTCCAGCTGTTCCTGCGCGACGCCGACGGCAAGGTCACCCAGCTGACCGAAGCCGGCACGCGCAACCAGTCGCCGGCCTGGTCCAAGGATGGCTCGGTGCTGGTCTGGTCGCGGGCCGTGAAGGGCTCGGCCGACTACGACGTGCTGATGCGCGACGCCTCGGGCGCGACGAAGGTGATCTACAAGGGTCAGGGTCAGGTCTCGCCGCTGGCGGTGTCGCCGGACGGCAAGACGGTGCTGCTGGGCCGCTACTTCTCGATCTCGGAGTCCAAGCGATGGCTGCTGGACGTGGCCACCGGCCAGCTGACCGAGCTGAACCCTCCGAAGAAGGGCGCCGCCAAGGTCGCCTATAGCGGCGGCAAGTTCACGCCGGACGGCCGTTCGGTGCTGCTGCTGTCGGACGAGGGCTCTGACTTCCTGCGCCTGGTGCAGATCGACCTGGCCACCGGCGCCAAGATCACCCTTTCGGGTGAGCGTCCGTGGGACATCGAAGACTTCGCTCTGTCCGACGACGGCCGGATCCTGGCCTATGTCGTCAACGAGGACGGCTATTCCAAACTGGTCGTGCAGGACTTCCGCACCCGCCGCGCCCTGCCGCAACCAGAGCTGCCGGCCGGCGTGGTCAGCGGCATCACCTTCTCGCCCGATGGTTCGAAGCTGGGCTTCAGCTTGGCCACCCCGACCGCCGCCAGCGACGCCTGGAGCTGGGGCGTGACCGACGCCAAGCTGGAACGCTGGACGGCCTCCGAGCTGGGCGGCCTGGATGCCAAGGCCCTGGTCAGCCCCGAGCTGGTGCGCTTCCCGTCGTTCGACAAGCGCTCGATCCCGGCCTTCGTCTATCGACCCAAGCTGGCCGCTGGCCAGCGGGCCCCGGTGATCATCGACATCCACGGCGGGCCGGAAGGCCAGTCGCGCCCGACCTTCAACGCCTTCCACCAGCACACCGTGGCCGAGCTGGGCGCGGCGGTGATCGTCACCAACGTTCGCGGCTCGACGGGCTACGGCAAGACCTACCTGAACCTCGACAACGCCGAGAAGCGCGAGGACTCGGTCAGGGACATCGGCGCGCTGCTGGACTGGATCAAGACGCAGCCGGACCTGGATCCGTCGCGGGTGGTCGTCTACGGCCAGTCCTATGGCGGCTACATGTCGCTTGCCGTCATGACTCACTATTCGGATCGCCTGGCCGGCGGGATCGAGCGCTACGGCATCAGCAACTTCGTCTCGTTCCTGCAGAATACCGAGGCCTACCGCCGCGACCTGCGCCGGGCCGAATATGGCGACGAGCGCGACCCGAAGATGCTGAAGGCCTTCGAGACGATCTCGCCCATGAACAATGTCGGCAAGATCAGCAAGCCGATGCTGGTCATGCAGGGCTGGAACGACCCGCGCGTGCCGAAGTCGGAATCCGACCAAGTCGTCGCCAAGCTGCGTGGGCAGGGGGTCGAGACCTGGTACGTCCAGTTCAAGGACGAGGGGCACGGCTTCCTGAAGAAGGCCAACAACGACCGCCGCCGCGAGGTCGAAACCCAGTTCCTGCAAAAGGTGCTGGGAATTCCTTCGGCTAAATAGGGACTTGGAAGCTCAGCCGTTGCGCTGATCGTCGAGTTTCGGCATATGCTTAGCCTTATGGCTGAGCTATCCGAATCGCTCGACGACACCTTCCTGGCGCTGGCCGATCCGACCCGGCGGGCCATTCTGAGCCGCCTGGGCCAGGGTCCCGCCAGCGTCGGCGAGCTGGCCGCGCCCTTCGACATGGCGCTGACCTCGTTCATGAAGCACCTGAAGATCCTGGAGCGCTCCGGCTGGATCGTCAGCAGCAAGGCGGGTCGTGTGCGGACCTGCGCGATCGTCACCGACCGGTTCGCCGACGTCGGCGCCTGGGTCTACGGCCACCGGGCGCTGTTTGAGCGCTGACTTATGACCTGACGTCAGGGTCATATTGCCAAAGGTCATAAGGGCGCTAAGGTCCGTTTCATATGAAAACGGGAGGCGGCCCATGGCCAAGCTGAGCTACATCACGGTCGGTTCGAACGATCTGGAGAAGGCCCGGGCCTTCTATGACGAGCTCCTGGGCTCGATCGGCATGAAGCCGCTGTTCGAGCATCCGTCGGGCGGCCGCCTCTATCGCGGCGACGGCTGCATGTTCGGGGTGCTGGGTCCGTACGACGGCAATCCGGCCTGCATCGGCAACGGCATGATGGGCGGCTTCTCGTTCGACACGGTCGAGGAGGTCGACGCCTTCCACGCCAAGGCCATCGCGCTGGGCGGCGCGGACGAGGGCGCGCCCGGCGCACGGATGCCCAAGGCCTATTTCGCCTATTTCCGCGACCTGGATGGCAACAAGCTCTGCGGCTACAAGATCGGCTGAGTAGCCCTGGCGGCCGACACCCCTTAAGAACGCGCCATGGCGTCGGCCGCACTGCTTTCCCTGACCCTGACGGACTTCCGCTCGTACGAGCGCGCCCGCCTCGAGACCGAGGGGCGCAGCGTCTACCTGTTCGGGGCCAATGGGGCGGGCAAGACCAATCTCCTGGAAGCGATCAGCCTGCTGACCCCCGGCAAGGGTCTGCGCGGGGCCAGCATGGCCGAGGTCGGTCGCCGGCTGCCGGGCGAGGCCGTCGGCCGGGCCTGGGCCGTGGCGGCCGAGGTCGAGAGCGGTGGGGACGCCCCGATCCGCATCGGCACCGGCGTCGAGCAGGGCGGGGCCGCGCGCCGGACCGTCCGTATCGAGGGCGAGACCGTGCCGCCGGGCCGGCTGGCCGATCATGTTCGGCCGATCTGGCTGACTCCGGCTCAGGACCGTCTGTTCCTCGAGGCCGCCTCCGAGCGCCGCAAGTTCTTCGACCGCCTGGTCTTCGCCGGCGAGCCGAGCCACGCGGCCAACGCCAACGCCTATGACAAGGCCCAGCGCGAGCGCATGCGCCTGCTGACCGACGCCTATGAGGCCGGCGCGACGCCCGACGCCACCTGGCTGAACGCGCTGGAAGCCCGTCTGGCCGAAAGCGGCGCGCTGATGTCCCAGGCCCGCGCCCGTACGCTCCTGGCCCTGCAGGCCGAGATCGACGGGCGCGGCGATCGGCCGTTTCCGCAGGCCCGGCTGACCCTGACCGGCGAGTGGGAGAAGCTGGCGCTGGAGGGGGCTCCGTTCGCGCAGATCGAGGAAAGGTTAGCCGCCGCGCTCACTGTCGCCCGGGCTCGCGACGGGGCCGCCGGACGGGCTTTGACCGGCCCACATCGGGGCGATCTGGCCATCTTCCATGTCGAGAAGGACCGTCCGGCGGCGGAATGCTCGACCGGAGAGCAAAAAGCGCTGATTTTGAACCTGGTTTTGGCCCAGGCGGCGCGACTTTCGCGTGCGGAATCCGCGCCGAATCCTGTAATATTGCTCGACGAAGTCGCCGCGCATCTCGATCTTACGAGACGAGCCGCATTGGCCGACGAACTCACGGCGCTCAAGCTCCAGGCCTTCCTTACCGGCACGGACGAGTCGCTGTTCGACCATCTCAAGGGTCGGGCATTAGGCGTTCGCGTGGGCGACGCCGGCCTGACTGTTTTGGAAGACGAATGACCGAGAACACCGAAGACCAGGTTCCCGAAGAAGTCGTCGCCGCTGAATACGGCGCGGATTCGATCAAGGTGCTGAAGGGCCTGGACGCCGTTCGCAAGCGTCCGGGCATGTATATCGGCGACACCGACGACGGCTCTGGCCTGCACCACATGGTCTACGAGGTGGTCGACAACGCCATCGACGAGGCCCTGGCCGGCCACGCGACCAAGGTCCAGGTGATCCTGAACGCCGACGGCTCGGTGACGGTCACCGACGACGGGCGCGGCATCCCGACCGCCATCCACGAGGGCGAAGGCGTCTCGGCGGCCGAGGTCATCATGACCCAGCTGCACGCCGGCGGTAAGTTCGACCAGAACAGCTACAAGGTCTCGGGCGGCCTGCACGGCGTGGGCGTCTCGGTCGTGAATGCCCTGTCGGACTGGCTGGAACTGCTGATCCACCGCGAAGGCAAGGTCCACCAGATGCGCTTCGAGCGCGGCGACGCGGTGACCTCCCTGGCCGTGACCGGCGAGTCGCCGGTGCGCGAGGACGGTCCCAAGGCCGGTGAGATCCTGACGGGCACGGAAGTGACCTTCTTCCCGTCCAAGGACACCTTCGCGTTCATCGAATTCGACCGGAAGACCCTGGAGCACCGCCTGCGCGAGCTGGCGTTCCTGAACTCGGGCGTGACCATCTGGTTCAAGGACCACCGCGACGCCGAGCCGTGGGAAGAAAAGCTGTTCTTCGAGGGCGGCATCGAGGCCTTTGTCCGCCACCTGGACAAGGCCAAGACCCCGCTGCTGAAGGCCCCGATCCTCGTCAAGGGTGTGAAGGACAAGGTCGAGGTCGACCTCGCCATGTGGTGGAACGACAGCTACCACGAGCAGATGCTGTGCTTCACCAACAACATCCCGCAGCGGGACGGCGGCACGCACCTTTCGGCCTTTCGCGCGGCCCTGACTCGCATCATCAGCGGCTATGCCGAGAGCTCGGGCATCCTGAAGAAGGAAAAGGTCAATCTGGGCGGCGAAGACGCTCGCGAAGGCCTGACCTGCGTGCTGTCGGTCAAGGTCCCGGACCCGAAATTCAGCTCGCAGACCAAGGACAAGCTGGTCTCGTCGGAAGTGCGTCCGGCCGTAGAAAACCTGGTCTCGGAAGGCTTGGCGACCTGGTTCGAGGAGCATCCGAACGAGGCCAAGGCGATCGTTTCCAAGATCGCCGAGGCCGCTGCGGCCCGCGAAGCCGCCCGCAAGGCGCGCGAACTGACCCGCCGCAAGAGTGCGCTCGATATTACGTCACTGCCCGGCAAGCTGGCCGACTGTTCGGAACGCGATCCGGCCAAGTCCGAGATCTTCATCGTCGAGGGGGACTCGGCCGGCGGCTCGGCCAAGCAGGCCCGCAACCGCGACAACCAAGCCGTTCTGCCCTTGCGCGGCAAGATCCTGAACGTCGAGCGCGCCCGCTTCGACAAGATGCTGTCGTCCGACCAGATCGGCACGCTGATCACGGCCCTGGGGG
>CBIHOB010000122.1:0-7700 GCA_966211605.1 uncultured Caulobacter sp. | reverse complement strand
ACCCTGGCCCGCCTGAACAGCATGAACCAGACGGGCTTCACCACCGCCCTGGGCTTCGCCTTCGAGCTGTCGCCATGGGTCGTCGAACGCGCCTGGAGCGAGCGGCCGTTCGCCAGCGTCGAAGCCATGCATGACGCCATGATGAACGTCCTGCGCGCAGCGTCCATCGCCGACAAGCTGGCCCTGATCCGCGCCCACCCCGAGCTGGCCGGCAAGGCCGCGATCGCCAAGCAGCTGACAGCCGAGAGCACCGCGGAACAGGCCAGCGCCGGCCTCGACAGGTTGACGCCCGAGGAGTTCGCCCGCTTCCACCAGCTGAACGCCGCCTATGCCGCGCGCTTCGGCTTTCCCTTCATCATCTGCGTGCGCCTGAACGACAAGGCCTCGATCCTGCGGGCCATGGAGGCGCGCGCGGCCCATGACGAGGCGGCCGAGATCGCCGAGGCGATCACCCAGATCGGCCTGATCTCCAAGCTTCGACTGCTCGACGCGGTGACCGACTGATGGACTACGATTTCGCCGCCTGGGCCGGGATGGCGTTGCGCTGGCTGCACGTGATCGCGGGCGTGGCCTGGATCGGGGCGTCCTTCTATTTCGTCTGGCTGGACAACAATCTGCGCGATCCGGATCCTCCAAAGGAGGGCGTGAAGGGCGAGCTATGGGCCGTGCACGGCGGCGGCTTCTACCATTCGCAGAAGTACATGGTGGCCCCGGCGCACATGCCCGACCACCTGCACTGGTTCAAATGGGAGGCCTACACCACCTGGCTGTCGGGCTTCGCCCTGCTGACGGTCCTCTATTATGTCGGCGCGCCGCTCTATCTTATCGACCCGGCCAAGCACGCCTTCACGCAAGCCCAGGCGATCGGCGTCGGCCTGGCCTTCATCTTCGGCGGCCTGCTGGTCTACGAGGCCCTTTGCCGCTCGCCGCTGGGCAAGAACGGCAAGCTGTTCGGCTTAGTCTGGTTCGCGACCCTGACGGCGGCGACCTGGGCCCTGACCCAGCTGTTCTCCGATCGCGGCGCCTTCATCCACGTCGGCGCGATCATCGGCACCTGCATGGTCGGGAACGTCTTCCTGATCATCATCCCCAACCAGCGCAAGATCGTCGCCGACATGCTGGCCGGCCGGCCCGTCGATCCGCGCCTCGGGGCGATGGGCAAGCAGCGCTCGGTGCACAACACCCACATGACGCTGCCGGTCATCTTCATCATGATCAGCAACCACTATCCGGCGATCTCGGGCCACCCGAAGGCCTGGCTGCTGCTGGCCCTGATCAGCGCCGGGGCCGTCTCGATCCGCTACTTCTTCATCCAGCGCCACTTCGGCCGGATCCGGCATGAGTTCCTGTTCTACGGCGCGATGCTGATCTTCGGCGCGACGGCGATCGCCTCGATGAAGCCCAAGGAGACGGTTGAGATCTCGGACCAGGTGCCCTTCACCACCGCCCAGGCGATCATCCAGAAGCACTGCGTCATGTGCCACAGCGCCACGCCGACTCACCCCGGCTTCGCGGCGCCGCCCCTGGGCGCGACCTTCGACACGCCTGCGCATATCCAGACCTACGCGCCGAAAATCCACGAGCGCGCGGTGGCTTCCACCAGCATGCCCCTTGGCAACGAGACCGGCATGACCGATGAGGAGCGAGCCCAGCTGGGCGCCTGGATCAAGCAGGGAGCCAAGATCCCGTGACGACCGACGCCGTCCTGGACGCGCAGGCCAAGACCGACGCAGAAGCCGCCCCGCGCAAGCGCAACGCCGAGCGCACCCGCAAGGCGATCCTCGCCGCGGCCCTGAAGGAGTTCGCCCAGGCGGGTTTCGCGGGGGCCCGGATCGAGAAGATCGTCAAGGCCGCCAAGTGCAACATCCGGATGCTGTACCACTACTTCGGGGACAAGAAGGGCCTGTACATGGCCGTCCTCGAAAGCGCCTACATGGATCTGCGGGCCCGCGAGGCCGAGCTGAAGATCGACTTCGACAAGCCGCTGGAAGGCTTCCTCGAGCTGCAGCGCTTCACCTACGACTATTTCGAGAAGAATCCACGCTTCGAGGGCCTGCTGCGCAACGAGAACCTGCAGCACGGCAAGTTTGCGGCCCAGTCGCGGGTGGTGACCGAGACGGCCTTTCCCCTGCGTCGCACCATCGAGAGACTGATCGAGAGCGGCCAGGCCAAGGGCCTGTTCGGACCGGATCTGGATCCGGTGCAGATCTATGTGACCATCGCAGCCATGAGCCGCTTCCACCTGGCCAACGGCTATTCGCTGTCGGCGACGCTGGATACCGACATGAGCGCCCCCGAGTGGCGCAAGGCGCGGCTGGACCACGCCCTGGCGCTGCTGGAAGGCTATCTCACGCGCGGAGCGCGATGAGCCTGATCGCGGCCGTTCTGGAACCGGCGCCAGGGCTCTACACGAGCGTCCTTCTGGAATTCCGTGACCGGCCGGCTCAGCGCGTCGTCTTCGGCCGGCTGGAACAGGCCGTGGCGTTCCACGAACGCGCCGAACGCCTGACGCAGGCCCAGGCGGACTGGGCGACGTGCCTTGCCGCCGCCCAGGCGCAGCCCGGCTTTGTCCGCGCCTCGGAAGGCTAGCGCCCCGAAGCGGCCGCCGGCGCCTTGGCCAGCGGCGGGCCGCTGAACTCGGCCTCGATGGCCACCTGGACCTCGTCGCCGACACCCATGGTCGTGCCTGGGGCGGGCACGCCGAACGCCACGCCGAAGTCCGAGCGCTTGAACGTCCCCTTGGCCGAGAAGCCGATCCTGGCGTGCGGGTCCATCGGATGGCCGGCATAGCCGCCGTTGTAGGTCACATCCAGGGTCACCGGCTTGGTCACGCCATGCAGGGTCAGGTCGCCGGTGACCTTGCCGGTGTCGGGGCCGGTGGTCTCGATCTTGGTCGACTTGAAGGTGATGGCCGGATAGGTCGCCGCGTTCAGCCATTGCGGCCCGGTCAGTTCGGCCAGGAAACCCTCGGGCGGGGCCGGCAGGGTCAGCGACTTGGGATTGATCGTCGCCTCCAGCGTGCTGGCGGCGGCGTTGTTCTGGTCGAAATGCAGCTTGGCGTCGAAGTCGGCGAAAGCGGCCGTATAGTTCGAGAAGCCCAGGTGGCTAACCCGGAACACCAGGGTCGCGTGATGCTTGTCCAGGGTGTAGTCGCCGGCCGGAATATCGGCCTTGGGCGGCTTGGGCGCGGTCGCGGTCGGCGCCGCCGCGGCGGGCGTCTCGGCCTTCTTGTCGGCGGCCGGCTGCGGCGAACACGCGGCCAGGGCCAGCAAGGCGACGACGGGCAGGATCGATTTCATACGCTTCCCTCCGATGGTTCCGGCCAATCCTCGTTGATGGGCGCCGGAAGTCAGCGGAAGCGACACGCCCCCACGCCGACCTGAGCGTCAACGTAGGGGCGCGATGGAGGTTGCGGAAGGGGTCGCGGCTAGGCGGCCATGAACATGTCGGCGGTCATGGTGGACCCCGTCACGCCCAAAAGCTTGACCGCCAGGTCCAGGCCCGAGGGCGTCACGTCGGTGTCGGCGAGGACATAAGTGTCCGCGCCTGCGCTGACGATCATGTACTTCTGGTTCAGCGCCCCGGTCGCGATCTGGTTGCTGTAGGCATCGATCGTCAGTTGCGACGCCGCGCTGACGGCGCCGTCGGGGTTCAGCACTGCGGTGAACCGCAGGATGTCGCTCTCCTTGATAACCGCCGGCCCGCCGGCGAACGCCAACTTGTCGCCCTGGCCAAAGTCGGTGATGACGTCGGCCCCGGAGAGGACGCGCGTGCTGTCGCTCCACTGGAACTTGAAAATGTCAGCGCCGGCGCCGCCGGTCATGGTGTCCTTGCCGTAGCCGCCGATGATGATGTCATCGCCGCCGAAGCCGTTGATCACGTCGTTGGCGAGCCCGCCGTACAGCGTGTTGGCGGCTTCATCGCCGTTCAAGGCCATGCCCGTCTGCCAGGAGAAGTTGTCGATGCTGATCTTGTCCAAATCGGTGTTGAGCAACTTGACCACGTTCTGCACTCGGTCGCTCGAGCCGGCGAAGAGGTAGACGTCGTTTCCGACCTGAATGGCCAGTTGCATGCTGTGATAGGCAGCCATCGTGGTCGTCGCCTTCGTCAACGCCTCCGACCAATTGCCCGCCGTCGCCTCGCTGTAGGGGCCCGAGGGGCCGAACGACAGGGAGTCCTCGGATTGCCAGTCGGTGATCACGTCGACGCCGGCGTCGCTATTCGCCGACCAGGTCGTGTCGCCGGCGCCGAACAGGAAGCGGTCGTTGCCATCTCCCCCCGTCAGGAAGTCCGCGCCGCGACCGCCGACGATGGTGTCGGCGCCGCCCTTGCCGTAGATGGCGTCGTCCAGCTTGCCGCCGATCAGCAGGTTGGCGGCGTCGTCGCCATAGAGGGGCAGGCCCGCGTTCGGGATGAAGGTCGTCAGATCGATTTTGTCGAGCGTGGCGCCCATCAGCCTGACACCGTTCTCGACGACGCCGGTCGAGCCGTCCGGCACATAGAAGACGTAGACGTCGTTGTAGACCTGATACGCCTTGAAGAACTGCATCCCCACGCCAACCGGCTTGACCGCATCGGTCATGACTTCGTCCCAGGTGGTCGCCGTCCTCTTGGCCAGCTGGAACGACGAGCCCAGAGGGGCGAACGACAGCTTGTCGCCGGCCTCCCAGTCCGTGATCACGTCGATGCGGCCGTTCGAGACCGTCGAGAACGTCGAGTCGCCCGGCGCGAAGACGAAGGTGTCGACGCCGCCGCCGCCATACAGCAGATCCCAGCCCTTGCCGCCGTTGATGGTGTCGTCACCGCCGCCGCCGAAGAGGCGTTCGTCCAGCGCGCCGCCCGTCAGGACGTTGTCGCGGTCGTCGCCGACTGGCAGGAAGTTATCGGCGCTGATCTTGTCGAGCGTGGTGTTGGCAAGCTTGACGACGCTTTCGATCGCGCCATTGGCTGCGCCGTTGGGGGCGGCGAAGACATAGACGTCCGCGCCGACCTGCGTGGCAAGATACGACAGGTGCTGCGACGCCATGATCTGCGGCGCGGCGGTCGCGGCGGCCGTCCAGCTGGTCGCGGTCTGCTCAGCGTAGTGGATGACCTCGTCATGCGGACCGAACGACAGACGGTCGCCGGCCTCCCAGTCGAGGATGGTGTCGACGCCCGCATCGCTGGTCAGCGACCAGGTCGTGTCGCCCTTGGCGAAGACGAAGATGTCGTCGCCCTGACCGCCGGTCAGCTTGTCGGCGCCCAGGCCGCCGATGATCGTGTCACCACCGTTGCCCGCGTTGATCGTGTCGTCGCCTCCGAAGCCGCGCAGAAGTTCCGAGCTGCCAGTGCCCTGCAGGATGTCTGCGGCCTCAGTGCCACCGGCGACCTTCAGCGTCGCCATGTTCACGGAGATCACCTTCTGATCGTCCATGATGATCATGCGCTGGCCGCCGATGCTCAGCGTGACGCGGTCGCCATAGACGCCGCCCGCGCCGGCGTAGGCGTAGGCGACACCGACATCCGCGCCGATGGCGTAGATCTCGTTCAGCGTCCAGGTCTTGGTCGAGAAATCGAAGATTTGGTCGGTGACCGCGTCGACGACATACAGGTGCTTGCCGTCGGCGCTGAAGTCCATGCCGTGGACATTCATCGCATAGGGAGAGGCCGCCGCCAGATCGATCTTAAACTTCAGCGCGCCGTCATAGATGTTGATCGACCCGGGGAAGCTCCATTGGGCGACCATTGAGCCATTCCCCGTCATGGCCTGGATACCGGTATTGGACGTGCCCGCGGGGTTGGCGCCCGCCGTTTGAACGGCTCCGGAATCCAGTATGTAGAGGCTGCCTGGCGAGATGCCCGTTGGCGCCAACAGGACCTTCGAATGATCGTCGGTCACCGACAACGCGCCGCTGTTCCAATAGGTTTCGGCGCTGCGCGTGAAGCCCATCGTGGCGGGGTCCAGGACCGTGATCGGCGTGACCCCGTTTGCATTGCCCTGCGTCAGAAGGATCTTGCCGTCGCTGGTGAAGGCTGCGTCCACGAATGCGCCATCCTGGCCGTTCACGAAGGTCATGTAGTCCTTGACCGTACCGGTCTGCAGATCGACTACGTGGACCGCCGCCATCGGGGCGGGCGAACCGCCCGGCGAGTGGCGGTCGACGATCTGCCCCTCGGTGACGACCAGATAGCGGCCGTCCGCCGACACATCCATGCCGCCCAACCGGATCCCTACCGAGATGTCGGCGCGGACCTCGGCCGTGACCGTGTCGATCGCCTTCACGTGCCCCTCGAAGGTAGCGACGTAGGTGGTCCGCCCGTCCGCCGAGAGGATGGCGTCGCTGCTGGCCCCTCGCGACGAGAACAGCACCGTGGGCCCACTGGTGACCAGATCATCCACCGTCACCGTCGTGGTCGACGGCGTCAGGGTCACCGACTTGTCGTTGAACTTCAGGGTCTCGATGTTCAGCAGCGTGTCCGTGCCTTCCAGCCCCTTGACCGTCCACGTCCCGTCGGCGTTCAGGGTCCAGGTGTAATCCTTGGCCTGCCCCCAGAAGATCGCGGTGTCCGCGCCTGCGCCGCCATCGATGATGTCGTCGCCCAGGCCGCCTTCGAAGCTGTTGTCCTTGGCGTCGCCGATCAGGATATCGCTCCGGAGCGAACCCGTGAGGCCTTCGAAGTTGCTCAGGGCGTCGATTCCGGCGCCGCCCGTGTTCTGCGGCCCGGTCTTGGAGAGGTCGACCCGAACACTCTGGTCGCCCTCGTAGGACGCAATATCGAAGCCCGCGCCGCCATCGAGGATGTCGTCGCCGGCGCCGCCGATGATCTCGTTGTTGCCCGCATCGCCGGTCAGATGGTCGTCGCCGTAGCTGCCCATGACGTTCTCGATGTTCGAGACAACCATGTGGACACCGGGCGTGACCACCTGGTCACCGGTATTCTTCAGGTCGAGGGTGATGCTGTCATACGTCGAAAAGATCAGGTCATCGACGCCCGAGCCGCCGTCGACGATCGTGGCGTCGCCCTCGCTGCCCGCGCCGGTCCAGACGATGATCTGGTCGTCGCCCGCGCCGCCCAGCAGCAGGTCGCCGGGTTTGTGGAAGCTGCCGCGCAGAATGTCATTTCCGTCGCCGCCATCCAGGGTGTCGTGCCCGCCGATCCCGTAGAGGACGTCGGCGCCCGCGTCGCCGAACAGATAGTTCTCGGCGTCGTTGCCGACGATGTAGTCGTTGTAGGCCGAGCCCATCGCGGCCTCGACCGAGATGATCGTGTCGACGCTGTCCGGGATCGAGACCTGCGGCGCCGGGGCGCCCGACAGGTTGATCGACACGCCCTTGTCGCTGAACGCATAGTCCACGGTGTCGAACCCGTCGCCGCCGTCGATGATGTTGACGCCCGCGCCGCCCGACAGGTGGTCGTCCCCGGCGCCGCCGACGAGCTTGTCGTCGCCCGCATCGCCCCACAGGTAGTTGTCCTTGGCGTCGCCGGTCAGGACGTCGTTGAAGGCCGAGCCGTACAGGTGCTCGACGCCGGCGATGGTGTCGGTTCCGCCGCCGCCGGTGTTCTGGGCCGTGGTCTTGTTGAGATCGACGGTGACGCCGGCCGTGGCGTCCTCGTAGGACGACCAGTCCCAGCCCGCGCCGCCCTTGATGATGTCGTCGCCCGCGCCGCCGACCATGTAGTCGTCGCCGTCGCCGCCATCGAGCGTGTCGTTGCCGGCC
>CBIHOB010000121.1:0-7731 GCA_966211605.1 uncultured Caulobacter sp. | reverse complement strand
CCAGGGAGGTTTCATCGACCGCCGGCCCCCTTGTGGGGTGGGCTGGGGGGGGGGCTTGCGGCGCGGGCCTCATCACCCTCGCCGGAAACGCTGTCACCCCATCCCCAACCCTTCCCGTCAAAGGGGAAGGGAGGAGTAGTAGAATGCCCACCATCGCCGCCATGATGTCCGCCGACTACGGCGTGATGGGCGACATCCTCCGCGAGCGCGCCCGGGAAGGCCCCGGCCATCCCGCCGTGATCATGGAGACGGGCGAAGCCGTCACCTACGCGCAGTTTGACGCCCTGGCCGACCGCGTCGCCGCCGCCCTGCAGCGCGACGGGATCCGGTCCGGCGAAGCCGTCGCCGTCTGCGCCCTGTCGTCGATCCCCTATGCGGCGCTGTTCCTGGGCGCCCTCCGCGCCGGCGTTGCGGTGGCCCCAATCGCCCCGTCGTCGACGCCCGAGGCCATCGCCGGCATGGTCGCCGACTGTGGAGCCAAGCTGTTCTTCCTCGACGTCGGGGTCGCCGAGGCGCAGACACCCGCACCGATCCCTGTCCGCCAGATCGCGCTGGACGGCTCGCCGGCGGGGGAAGCCTTCGACGCCTGGCTCGCGCCCTTGGACGCGCAGCCGTCGCCGGTCGAGATCGGCCCGGAGCATCCGTTCAACATCATCTATTCCAGCGGCACGACCGGCACGCCCAAGGGCATCGTCCAGTCGCACGGCATGCGCTGGCGGCACGTGTTCCGGGGCGACGCCGTCGGCTACGGCCCCGAAGCGGTGACCCTGCTGTCGACGCCGCTCTATTCGAACACTACCCTGGTCTGCTTCTTTCCCACGCTCGCCGGCGGCGGGACCGTCGTGCTGATGAAGAAGTTCGACGCCGGCCGGTACCTGGAACTGGCCCAGAAGCATCGCATGACCCACACCATGCTGGTGCCGGTGCAGTATCGCCGCCTGATGGAGCGGCCCGACTTCGACCGCTACGATCTCTCGAGCACGCACCTGAAGTTCTGCACCAGCGCCCCGTTCGCGGCCGAGCTGAAGAAGCAGGTGCTGGAGCGCTGGCCCGGCGGCCTGGTCGAGTACTTCGGCATGACCGAAGGCGGCGGGACCTGCATCCTCATGGCCCACGAGCATCCTGACAAGCTGCACACGGTCGGCCGTCCCGCGCCGGGCCACGACATCCGCCTGATCGACGAGGACGGCGTCCAGGTCGGACCCGGCGTGGTCGGCGAGATCGTCGGTCGCTCGGCGGGCATGATGAACGGCTATCACGGCCGTCCGGACAAGACCGCCGAGGCGACCTGGACCTCGCCCGAGGGCCTGAGCTTCATCCGCACCGGCGATGTCGGCCGCTTCGACGAGGACGGCTTCCTGACGCTGATGGATCGCAAGAAGGACATGATCATCAGCGGCGGCTTCAACATCTATCCGTCCGACCTGGAGGCGGTGCTGGTCCAGCATCCGGACGTGGTCGAGGCCGCCGTGGTGGGCGTGCCGTCCGACGCCTGGGGCGAGACGCCGGTGGCCTTCGTGGCGCTGAAACAGGGGCAGGCCGCGGATCCGGGCGAGATCAAGGCCTTCGTCAACGGCCAGGTCGGCAAGACCCAGCGCCTGGCGGACGTCCGTGTCGTCGACAGCCTGCCGCGCAGCCATATCGGCAAGGTTCTGAAGCGCGAGCTTAGGGACTCATGGCAAAAAGCGCCTAGTGAGTAGACTTTTTTGCCGCGACCGCGCGCCACATTAGGCCGGGCGGAATCGATGAATACGGTTGCTTAACCATATGGTGCGGCCATCCGGTCGCCCGGTTCGTCGTGGATTGCGTCCGAAATGCTCCCGAAGCCCGCCGCTGCTCAGCTCAACGTCCTTCAGCAGAAGGCGTTCGTCCGCGCGCCGCACGGTCCTGGCGTCGCTCCGATCGACTTCGACGTCGTCGCCCAGGCCCTCGGCGCGGCCGGCCATGCCTCGGACCTGGACCAGCGACTGGCCGCCCGCTTCGCCCGCCCCGTCGCCGCCCGCGCCTTCGCCGACCGTATCGAGGCCACCGCCGCGGCGCTCCAGGCCCTGGGCGTGCGCGAAGGCGGCGTTTGCGTCGTGTCGGCCCTGGCCGATCCCGAAACCCTGGCCGGCGTCGCCGCCGCCGGTCTGAAGGCCTGGCTGGTCGACGTCGACCCGTTCAGCGCCATGTTCGACACCGCCCACCTGCGCCAGCGCCTGCCCGAGGCGCCGGGGCCGCTGGAGGCCATCGTCCCGGCCGCCGCCCACGGACGCGCCCCCGACATGCGCGCCTGGGCCGCCTTCCGCGCCGAGACCGGCCTGCCGATCCTGGTCGACGCCGCCGGCGCCTTTGACGTGGTGATCGAGGCGCCCGTGCCCGTGCTGGTCGGGCTGCCGGGCGGCCAAGGCGTGTTCGTCGCCTGCGAGGACGCGACCTGCGTCAACGCCATCGACGCCCAACCCTTCGTCGGCGACGACGGCCTCGCCGCCTGGCCGGGCCTGCGCCAGCGCCTGTGCGGCACGGCCCAGCAACTACGCGTCCTATTACTGGACAGCGGCGTCGGCTTCCAGCCGGGCTGGGGCATGAGCTGGATCTCGCCGACCTGCGCCCTCAGCCTGCCCACCGACGACGCCGGCGCCGTGGCCTGGAAGCTGCAAGCCGCCGGCGTGGCGGCCAGCTGCGCCGTCCGCGACCGCGCCCTGGAGGCCGACGACACGCCGACGGCCGACCACCTGGCGGCCTCGACCGTGGTGCTGACCCTGGATCCGAACCTGGACATCGAAGGCCTGGACCGCCTGTGCGACGCCTTGCGCGACGCGGTGGCCTAGAGCCGGCTGTTGGCCTAAGCCTTCACGCGTATTCACGCCGAAGGTGACCGATGGCCCACGACGAGCAACTGTCCCGCGACTGGGGTTACGGCCTGCCAGACGAGGTCTGGGCGTTGCCGGAAGAAGAGCGCGACAGCCAGGCCCGCTTCAACGACGACCTGTGCCAGTGGGGCGAGCGCTATTTCATCCGCGGCATCCTGCCCGTGCCGTTGAAGGAGCTGGACGACTATTTCGGCTGGGGCCCATGGGCCGAGGTCGATGCCGAGGTCTTCGCGCGCTACCTCGAACTCTATGACGAGGACGGCCGCGACGAGCCGCCGGTCCCGGGTAAGCTGGCCAACAGGCTGGAGGCCTATCCCGGCGTGACGCTGGGCACGCGCCTGCTGATCCAGTTCCAGGATCCGGGCGAGCGGCCGACCCTGACCCTGCTGGAAACCGACAAGAGCCGCCTGGCCCAGGAACAGCGCGACGGCATCGACGCTGCGCGGCACCGCGAGATCCTGGAGATCTGCGGCGGCTAGAGCCAGCCGGTCTTCCTGAACCGCCGATACAGCAGCCCGCAGATCACCACGATCCCGCCCAGCACGCCGTAGTAGCCGTAAGCCCACTTCAGCTCGGGCATGTGCTCGAAATTCATGCCGTAGATGCCCGCCACCGCCGTGGGCACGGCCAGGATCGCGGCCCAGGCGGCCAGCTGGCGGGTGATGACGCCTTGGCGCTGCTGCTCGAGCAGGCTGGAGATCTCGAACACCGAGGTCAGCACCTCGCGCAGGCCGTCGACCAGGATCTCGGTGCGCTGGATGTGGTCGCGCACGTCGCGGAAATAGGCCCGCACCTCGGTGTCGATGCAGGGCAGCTCGTGGTGCTCCAGGGCGCTGACCACCTGGGTCATCGGGCCCAGCAGCTTCTTGAACTTCATCAGCGCCCGGCGAAGGTTGAAGATACGGGCGATCTCGGCGCGGGTCAGGAAGGCGTCCAGGGCCCGTCGCTCGAACGCGTGCAGGTCTTCCTCGATGGTGTCGACGATCGGCATGTAGCCGTCGACGATGAAGTCCAGCACCGCGTGCAGCACATAGTCGACGCCGTGGGCCAGCAGGGCTGGGGCGGCTTCCAGCTGGGCGCGCAGCTCGGTATGGGCGCGGGCCGAGCCGTGGCGAACGGTGATCAGGTGCCTGCGGCCGACGAAGAAGTCGGTCTCGCCGTACTCGATATGGTCGTTGTCCAGATGGGCGGTCTTGGCGACGACGAACAGCTGGTCGCCATAGACGTCGACCTTGGGCGTCTGGCGGGCGTTCAGCGCATCCTCCACCGCCAGCGGGTGCAGGCGGAAGATCTGCTGCAGCACCCGCAGCTCGGTCTCGTCGGGCTCGACCAGGCCAATCCAGACGAACTCGCCTTCGCGCGGCAGGAGGTCGTCGGGGGCGGCGAGATCGAGGGCGCGGACGGGCTTGCCGTCGACATAGGCGCTGGCGGCGACGACGCTCATGACGAGATCAATGGGCGGCCGCGTAGGCCTCGACCTGGGCCACCCGCTCGGCCTTCTCGGCTTCGCTCAGGAACGAGCCGGTGAAGCTGTTCTTGGCCAGGGTGACGATATCCTCGCGGGTCAGGCCCACGGCGCCGGCGGTGGCCAGGTAGTTTTCCAGCAGATAGCCGCCGAAATAGGCCGGGTCGTCGGAGTTCACGGTCGCCTTCAGGCCCAAGGTCAGCATCTTCTTCAGCGGGTGGACGTCCAGGCTGGGCACGCCGCACAGCTTCAGGTTCGACAGCGGACAGACCGTCAGGGTGGTTCCATCCCGGACGAGGCGCGCGGTCAGGGCCTCGTCCTCCAGGGCGCGGTTGCCGTGGTCGATGCGGTCGACCTTGACCAGGTCGATGGCTTCCCAGACGTATTCGGGCGGGCCCTCCTCGCCGGCGTGGGCCACGACCTTGAGGCCCAGATCGCGCGCGGCCTGCATGACCCTGGCGAACTTGGCCGGCGGGTGGCCGACCTCCGAGCTGTCCAGGCCCACGCCCGCCAGCTTGTTCAGCCAGGGCTTGGCCAGTTCCAGGGTCTCGAACGCGCTTTCTTCCGACAGATGGCGCAGGAAGCAGAGGATCAGCTTGCTGGTCACGCCCAGCGTCTTTTCGGCCTCGTCCATGCCGGCCAGCAGGCCTTCCATCACGACGCCGAAGGCGATGCCGCGATCGGTGTGGGTCTGGGGGTCGAAGAAGATCTCGGCGTGGGTCCCGCCGTCGGCCGCCAGGCGCTTGAAATAGGCCAGGGCCAGGTCCTTGAAGTCCTCGGCCGTCTGCAGCACGCCCGCGCCCTGATAGTAGATGTCCAGGAAGTCCTGCAGGTTGGAGAAGTCGTAGGCCGCGCGGATCTCCTCGACCGAGGCGAAGGGCAGGGTGACGCCGTTGCGCTTGGCCAGTTCGAACATCAGCTCGGGTTCGAGGCTGCCCTCGATGTGCATGTGCAGCTCGGCCTTGGGCAGGCCGCGAACGAATTCCGAAAAGGCGAAGTCGGTGAGGGCGATGTCGGTCATGCGGTTTTATGCGCGCGGCCGCGGCCGTCGATCAACCGCGATCACCGGAAACCGCTGGAAATGCCTCCTGGCGCCGGTTAAGCCCGCAAGAGTTCAGCGTCGCTCGGGGTTGTCGCGATGACCGTTTCCCAGAAGCTCATGCCCGGCGTGCCGTTGGTGGAGTCCATGCTGTTCGGCGTGTCCCTGGATCAGATGGGACTCACCAACAGCGAGCGCGACATCGCCGTCCAGCTGAACGAGAAGGGCTTCGCGGTCTTCGACTTTCCGGACGAGGACCTGGACGCCCGCATCGAGCGCATCAAGGCCGAACTGACGCCGCAATACGACTTCGAGTACTGGCGCGCGGCGGGCTGGGCGGCCAACGACGGGCTGAGGGTGCAGGACGCCTGGCGCACCCAAGACGACGTCCGCGCCATCGCTGCGAACCCGGCGGTGCTGGACCTGCTGTCCAAGCTCTACGGACGCCGGGCCTTTCCGTTCCAGACCCTGAACTTCCCGGTCGGCACCCAGCAGCACGTCCATTCGGACTCGATCCACTTCTCCAGCGTGCCCGAACGCTTCATGTGCGGCGTCTGGCTGGCCCTGGAGGACATCCACGAGGACGCCGGACCGCTGGTCTACTATCCGGGCTCGCACAAGTGGCCGATCCTGTACAACGACGCGATCGGCCGCGTGGCGGGGACCGACACCGCCGAGTTCGCCCAGCCGCCGTTCGAAGAGGCCTGGCGGGCGCTGATCGACGCGACCGGAACCCAGCCGGAATATTTCCGCCCCAGGAAGGGGCAGGCGCTGATCTGGGCCGCCAACCTGCTGCACGGCGGCAGCCGCCAGAACGATCCGACACGCACCCGCTGGTCGCAGGTCACCCACTACTATTTCGACGACTGCGCCTATTACACGCCGGCCTTTTCGGATCCGCTGGCCGGAAATCTGGACCTGCGGGACATCGTCGACGTTTCGACGGGCAAGATCGCGCCGAATATCTATGTCGACCGTCCTATGGCCGAAGTTCCGCGTCGCGGCGTCGCGACGCCGGCGCCGGTCGCTAGTCCGGATCGGTGGGGTTCCTTGTTTCCGGCCAAGGCGCCGAAGGACTTCGATCCGCAGCGCTATCTCGACCTGAACCCCGACGTGGCGGCGGCCGGCATGGATCCGCGGAAACACTACGTCCGTCACGGCGCGCGCGAGCAGCGGCGCTACAAGTAGAAGCGTTCTTCGCGCCTTGCGGGAAGGGTCTGGTTCGCCTGCCCCCGAAACCGCTCGATCAGGAACGCCGTCGCCGGTCCCGGCGGCGTGTCGCCGCGGTGGATGGCGTGCAGCGTGTAGTGGGCCTGGGTCAGCTCGGCCATCTCCAGGCGTTTCAGGCGACCGGCCGCCAGGTCCTCACGGACCATCGGCTCGGGCATGTTGCCCCAGCCCAGCCCTTCCTTCAGCAGGATGTGCTTGGCCCCCAGGTCGCCCAGGCGCCAGGTGTGGGCGCTGGCGACCGCGAAGTCGCGGCCGTCGGTCAGGCGCGAGCGGTCGGTGAGAACGAGTTGGGTATGGCCGCGCCCCGCGCCGGGCGGGTTCGGGCCCTGGGCCAGCGGATGGCCGGGCGCGGCGACCGGGATCAGCAGGGTCTCGCCGACCGCGATGTAGTCCAGCTGGTCGCCGCCGTTGACGACGTCCAGCGGCCCGGCGACGCCCAAGGTGGCGCGGCGGTCCAGCACCATCTGGGTCACCGCCCCCAGCCCCTCGACGTGCAGGCGCAGGGTCACGGTCGGAAAGGCTTCCTGGAAAGCCCGCAGGGCGTCGACGATCCGCGCCGTCGGCATCATGACGTCCAGCACCAGGTGAACCTCGGCCTCCAGTCCCTGCAGCAGGCCCTTGGCCTGGGCGCGCAGGGCGGCGACGTCGCCGGCGATCACCCGCGCCTGCGCCAGCATCACCCGGCCGGCCTCGGTCAGCGCCGGGCTCTTGGCGGCCTCCCGGTCGAACAAGGCCAGCCCCAGCTGGGCCTCGAGATTGGCGATGGCGTAGCTGATCACCGAGTTGGCTCGGTTCAGCCGCCGCGCCGCCGCCGCGAAGCCTCCGGTCTCGACGACGGTCAGGAAGATCGTCAGCTGGTCCAGGGTCGGGGTTCCGGGCTCGCTCACGCGCCGCGCTCCGTCATTCGAGAAAATCGAACGTTATAGACGATTTTATTCGGGTATTTCGCAAGTCGAACGCGGTGCAAACCCTCCCTCGACGACGGGGCATTGGCGCCCCGTGACACGACATACCGAGGAATTCGCCGTCATGGCCAAGGTTCTGGTTCTCTACTATTCGTCCTACGGCCACCTGGAGACGATGGCCAAGGCCGTCGCCGAGGGCGCGCGCGAAGCCGGCGCGACCGTCGACATCAAGCGCGTGCC
>CBIHOB010000120.1:0-7779 GCA_966211605.1 uncultured Caulobacter sp. | reverse complement strand
GTGAAGATCCGCTTCCAGTACACGCCCTCGACGGAGGCCCCGGCGGAGATGAACCTCTACTTCCCGGACCTGCGCATTCTCGACATGGCCGAGAACGCCAATGTCTCGATGCACAACCTCCTGACGCCCCGGGGGGCGCTGGTCCGCGACGGCAAGGCGTGGGCCGACGACCTGACCGAGTCCATCCGCCTCTTCGGCGACGTCTCGGACACCCTGATCACCAGCCACGGCTGGCCGCGCTTCGGCGGGGCGGCGGTGCGGGACTTCCTGGCCGATCACCGCGACGCTTATAAGTACCTGCACGACCAGACGGTGCGGATGATGAACCTGGGAATGACCGGCGACGAGATCGCCGCGCGGATCCAGCTGCCGCCGGCCCTGGCCAAGCGCTGGTTCAACCGCGGCTACTACGGCTCGATGAGTTTCAACAGCCGTGCGGTCTATCAGCGATACATGGGCTGGTACGACGCCAATCCGGCCCACCTGGCGCCGGCCCCGCCGGCCGATGCGGGCCAGCGCTATGTCGCGGCGATGGGCGGGGCGGCCAAGGTCAGGACGATGGCCAAGGCCGCGGCGGCGCAGGGCGACTATGCCTGGGCCGCCATTTTGCTGAACCACGCGGTCATGGCCGACGACAAGGACATGGAGGCCAAGGCGATGCTGGCCGCCGCCTACCGGCAGCTGGGCTACCAGACCGAGAACAGCCTGTGGCGGAACATCTACCTGACCGGCGCCGACGAGCTGAAGGCCGGGGCGCGCAAGCTGCCGCCGTCCATGGCGCCGCTGGACATGATCGCGGCCCTGGACAGTCAGATGATCTTCGACGTCCTGGCCATCCGCCTGAACGCCGACAAGGCCGGCGACGCGCGGCTGCGGATGGTCTTCGTGTTTCCGGATCGAGACGAGCGCTTCCTAGTCGAGGTGCGCAACGGCGTGCTGGTGGCGCAACCTGCCCCCCTCAAGGAAAACGGGGGAGCAGAAAAGGTCGACGCAACCCTGACGGTGGCGCGGCCGGTATTGCTGGACTCCCTGTTTCGGGGAGCGCCGCTGGCCCCCAAGATCCTGAGTGGGGAGGTCAAGCTTGAGGGCGATCGCGCGGCGATGGGCCGTCTGGCGGGATGGTTCGACGCTTTCCCGGCCGATTTTCCGATCGTTACGCGTCCGAACTTGGCTTTGACCGGAAAATAATTGCGCCGGCTGCGGCCGATTGCACCGCTGGCGCAAATTGCTTGCTCGATTCTGGGGCGCTGTGTAGAAAGTCCGCCATGACCGTCGCGCGCAAGCTGCTTCCGCTTCTGCTTATCAGCCCCTGGGCGCTCTAGGGGCCGCGCATCGTCGTGGCCGGGCGCACAGGGGACAGTTGAACCCGCAGCCCGCACGCAGACACCCCATTCGACGAGTATCTCCATGACGTCCGTATCGAACAGCGCTTCCGACAAGCGCGACAACGTCGTTATTTTCGACACCACCATGCGCGACGGCGAGCAGTCGCCCGGTGCGTCGATGTCGCTGGAAGAAAAGCTGGAGCTGGCCAAGATCCTCGAGGAGATGGGGGTCGACATCATCGAGGCCGGCTTCCCGATCGCCTCGAACGGTGACTTCGAGGCCGTCCGCGAAGTGGCCAAGATCGTCAAGAATTCGACCATCGCCGGCCTGTGTCGCGCCCACCAGGTCGACATCGACCGCTGCGCCGAGGCTCTGAAGCCCACCCAGCGCGGCCGCATCCACGTGGTCATCGCGACGTCCGACCTGCACATGAAGCACAAGCTGCAGATGGAGCCCGACCAAGTCATCGACGTGATCGCCCGCTCGGTCAGCCACGCCCGCAACCTGCGCGACGACGTCGAGTGGTCGGCCGAAGACGCCACCCGCAGCGACCGCCAGTTCCTGCGCCGCGCCATCGAGACCGCCATCAAGGCCGGCGCCACGACGATCAATCTGCCCGACACGGTGGGCTACACCTATCCGTCGGAGTACGCCGACCTGTTCAACTGGATGACCCAGAACGTCGAGGGCGCCGATCGCGTCATCTTCTCGACCCACTGCCACAACGACCTGGGCCTGGCCGTGGCCAACAGCCTGGCCGGCGTTCAGGGCGGGGCGCGCCAAGTGGAATGCGCCATCAACGGCCTGGGCGAGCGCGCCGGCAACGCCGCGCTGGAAGAGATCGTCATGGCCCTGAAGGTGCGTGGCGATCGTCTGCCCTTCCAGACCGGCATCGACACCACCCACATCACGCGCGCCAGCCGCTACGTCTCGGCCATCACCGGCTTCCCGGTGCAGTACAACAAGGCCATCGTCGGCAAGAACGCCTTCGCGCACGAGAGCGGCATCCACCAGGACGGCATGCTCAAGAACCGCGAGACCTACGAGATCATGACGCCGGAATCGGTGGGCCAGGCCCCGTCGAGCCTGGTCATGGGCAAGCACTCGGGCAGCCACGCCTTCCGCGCCAAGCTGAAGGACCTGGGCTACGAGCTGGGCGAGAACGCGCTGAAGGAAGCCTTCGGCCGCTTCAAGGACCTGGCCGACCGCAAGAAGCACGTCTACGACGACGACATCATCGCCCTGGTCGACGACGCCCTGGCGCGCGGCTCCGAGAAGATCCGCGTGGCTCACCTGCGCGTCGTGGCTGGCACCGACGGCCAGTCGGCCGAGCTGACCCTGGACGTCGACGGCGTTTCCAGCACCGCCGAAGCCACGGGCGACGGTCCGGTCGACGCCGTGTTCAACGCTATCCACAAGATCGTGCCGCACAGCGCCGCCCTGCGCCTCTTCCAGGTGCACGCGGTGACCGAGGGTACGGACGCCCAGGCCCAGGTCTCGGTGCGTCTGGAAGAGGATGGTCGCATCGCCACCGGCGCGGCCGCTGACACCGACACCCTGACCGCTTCGGCTAAGGCTTACGTCAACGCCCTCAACAACCTCTTCGCCCGCAAGGAGAAGAGCCGGCCGGAAGCGGCGATCGCGAGCGGCTTCTAAGCCGGCGACCTCACTCGAAAGTCCGACGAGCGCCCCAGCGGGGCGTCTCGCTCGGCGTGCGCCCGCGTCAGCGTCCTCGGTATCGACGGGCGACGATGACGCCTGCGCGCCATCAAGGGATGACCCGATGTTCGGCGACAATGCCCGCGCCGCGCCGGCCGCCTGGACGACGATCCAGGCGGGCACGGCCGCGCTCGGCTTCGACATGCCTTCAGAGCCCGATACCGGGGCGCTGCTGCGCCTGCTGGCCGCGTCCAAGCCCGGTGGGCGCATGCTGGAGTTGGGGACCGGCACGGGCCTCGCCACCGCCTGGTTGCTGGACGGCCTGGACGTCTCGGCCAAGCTGATCAGCGTCGATGTGGACCCGGTGGTCCAGGACGTGGCGCGCGAAGCGCTGAAGGACGATCGCCTGCGCTTCGTGTTGGCCGATGGGCTGGACTATCTGCTGGCGCAGCCGCCAGGTTCGTTCGACCTGATCTTCGCCGATGCTTGGCCGGGCAAGTACGAGGCGCTGGACCAGGCCCTGGCGCTGCTAAAGCGGGGAGGGCTGTACGTGATCGACGACATGCTGCCTCAGCAGAACTGGCCCGACGGCCATCAGGCTCGCGTCGACCGTCTGATGCGGGACCTGGAGGCGCGTCCGGACCTGACCATGCTGACCCTGGGCTGGGCTTCGGGCCTGATCATCGCGGCCAAGGGGTAGGGCATGATCTGGATTCCCATCACCGTCGGCGCGGCGGCCTTGCAGGTCGCGCGCAACGCCGCCCAGCGCTCGATCATGGGCGGCGCCGGTCCTTGGGGCGCGACCCTGGTCCGCTTCCTGTTCGGCCTGCCGTTCGCCACCGTCTTCGCCGCGGTGGCCTGGCTGTTGACGCCGGGCGCAAGCGCGCATCCGACCGCGGTCTTCTGGCTGGCTTGCGCGACGGGGGCGGGGCTGCAGATCGCCGCCACGGCGGCGCTGCTGGTCGCCATGCATCGCTCGACCTTCGCCTTGGGAACCGCCATGCAGCAGAGCGGCCTGCCATTCGCCCTGGTCTGGGGCGCGCTGCTCTTCGGCGATCGGGTGGGGCCCGTGACGTGGGCCGGCGGGCTGATCGCCACGGCGGGCCTGGCGGCCCTGACCTGGCCGCGCGGCGAGGTGGTCATGCGCAAGGGCGCCGTGGCGGCGGGACTGGCCTCCGGCGCGATGTTCGCCCTGTGCGCCAACTGCTTTCGGCAGGCCGGCCTGGCCTTCGACCCGACCCACGCCGCCGCCTCGGCCTTCGTCACGGTGATGGTCGTCCAGGCGATGCAGACCGCAGCCCTCAGCGCTTGGCTGGCCTGGCGAGATCCCGGCGCGCTGAAGGCGGTCCTGGCCGCCTGGAAGCAGTCGCTGGGCGCGGGCTTCTGCGGGGCGGCGGCCTCGGGCCTGTGGTTCACGGCCATGACGCTGTCGCCGGTAGGCCCGGTGAGGGCGGTCGGCGTGATCGAAATGCCCATCGCGGCCCTCGCCGGACGTCGTCTGTTCAAGGAACGTCTGACGACCTTCCAGATGGTCGCGGGATTGATAACGGCGGTCGGGGTCGCCATGGCCGCGCTCGGCTAGATTTCGCCACTTTCGGATGCTTGGCCAGCTTGGCCGCAAAAGCCTGAGAAAACCCCGCGAATAGACCTTGAAATCAACGCTTTCGCAGGGCAAACGGGCGGCGTCGGCGCGCCTTTCGGCCGTCCCGGCGATGGCGCGGCCAGGCAGCGGCGCATCCGTCGGGCGACCAAGCGTGCGGGCTGGGGCGAAATCCCCTAAATGCGGGAATCATGTTGTCCTCGCATTGAATTGAAGTAGGAGCCTTTTCTTCTCCGCCGACCCCGTCTCCTGGGACGGATCAGGCTCCTCTTCTCCGATCTGAAGTCCGTAACGCCCCTCCTACCCCTCAGTCAGGGCCTTCAATGTTCTCTTCCCTCTTCGGCGTGATCTCGAACGACATCGCCATCGATCTCGGAACGGCCAACACCCTCATCTACATGAAGGGCAAGGGGATCGTTCTGAACGAGCCGTCGGTGGTGGCCCTGCGCAACGTCGGCGGTCGCAAGATCGTCCATGCCGTGGGCATCGAGGCCAAGCAGATGCTGGGCCGCACGCCGGGCCACATGGAAGCCATCCGCCCGATGCGCGACGGTGTCATCGCCGACTTCGAAGTCGCCGAGGAGATGATCAAGTACTTCATCCGCAAGGTGCACAACCGCAAGGGCTTCGTGAACCCCAAGGTGATCGTGTGCGTGCCGTCGGGCGCCACCGCCGTGGAACGCCGCGCCATCAACGACAGCTGCCTGAACGCTTCGGCCCGCCGCGTCGGCCTGATCGACGAGCCGATGGCCGCCGCGATCGGCGCCGGCCTGCCGATCCACGAGCCGACCGGCTCGATGGTGGTCGACATCGGCGGCGGCACCACGGAGGTGGCCGTGCTGTCGCTGTCGGGCATCGTCTATTCGCGTTCGGTCCGCGTCGGCGGCGACAAGATGGACGAGGCGATCATCAGCTACATGCGTCGCCACCATAACCTGCTGATCGGCGAGACGACCGCCGAGCGGATCAAGAAGGAAATCGGCACCGCCCGCGCGCCGGCCGACGGCGAGGGGCTGTCGATCGACGTCAAGGGCCGCGACCTGATGCAGGGCGTGCCGCGCGAAGTCCGCATCTCGGAAAAGCAGGCGGCCGACGCCCTGGCCGAACCGGTCGGCCAGATCGTCGAAGCCGTGAAGGTGGCTCTGGAAGCCACCCCGCCGGAACTGGCCAGCGACATCGCCGACAAGGGCATCATGCTGACCGGCGGCGGCGCGCTGCTGCGCGGCCTGGACGCCGAGATCCGCGACCACACCGGCCTGCCGGTGACGGTCGCCGACGATCCGCTGTCGTGCGTGGCCCTGGGCTGCGGCAAGGTGCTGGAGCACCCGAAGTGGATGAAGGGCGTCCTGGAATCGACTCTGGCCTAGGCTTGAGGTTCCTCTAGAGGCGCCTTGGGGGGCGTCGGGAGAAAAGAGTACGTGCCCTTTCGCGAAGGTCCCCTCGGCGACCTGAAAGTGCCGCTTACCTGGACGGCGGCGGTGGCCCTGATCGTGGCGGCCGTCATCGCCGTCGCCTTCCTGCTGGCCGATCGCCGCGAAACCCTCCAGGACCAGGCTTATGGCGTTACCCGCCAGACCGTGGACGTGGTGGCCAAGCCGGTCAGCGGCGCCATCGCCGCGCCGGGCCGCTGGACAGGCCTGGGCCTGGACTATGTCCGCAGCTACTTCTTCACCGCGTCGGAAAACCGGCGGCTGAAGGCGGAACTGGCCGAGATGCGCCAGTGGCGTGACCGCGCCCTGGCCCTGCAGGACCAGAACGAGCGTTTCAAGTCGCTGATGGGCCTGCGCACCGACCCGCCGATCCCGATGGCCGCCGCCCGCGTGGTCAGCGACAGCCGCGGACCGTTCGCTAACACCCGTCTCGCCGACGCCGGTTCGGAGCGCGGCATCCAGGTCGGCAACCCCGTCCTCAACGAGCGCGGCCTGGTCGGTCGCGTCGTCGGCGTCTCGCGCGGGGTCAGCCGTGTGTTGCTGCTGACCGACATCGCCTCGCGCACGCCGGTGATGATCGATCGCACCAACGCCCGCGCCATCCTGACCGGCGACGGAGGCCCCAACCCCAAGCTGGAGTACCTGCGCGGCGTCGATCCGATTCAGCAGGGCGATCGGGTCGTCACCTCGGGCGACGGCGGCGTGGTGCCGCGCGGCCTGCCGGTGGGGGCGGCGGTGAAGGGCCTGGACGGCCGCTGGCGGGTCGTGCTGTTCGCTGACCAGTCGTCCATCGACTTCGTCCGCATCCTACTGTTCAAGGACTTCGCGCAGCTGGCCGACGAGAAGCAGCTGCAGGCCAAGACCCTGCCGCCGGTGACGACCGAGGATCCGCAGACCTCGATCCTCTCTGTCCCGCCGCCCACCGCGACTCCGACTGCGCCGCCGGCGTCCCAAGCCACGCCAACGCCGCCCGCGTCCTCCACGGCGCCGCAGCCGAAGCCCGCGCCCAAGCCGGCGACGCCAAGGCCCGCGACCTCCAAGCCGGCCTCCGCCACGGCGACGCCGGCGCCAGCGGGAGCGCCGCGATGAGCATGAGCGGCGCGCGGCCCCTCAATCCCGGCCGCTGGCTGGGCGTGCCGATGCTGCTGTGCATGCTGGCCACGGTGCTGTTCGCCGCGCCGATCCGCATCTGGGGCCTGCAACTGCCCGAGCCGGTTTTCGCCATGGTTCCGGCCTTTGCCTGGGCCATGATCCGCCCGTCGATCCTCGCCCCGTTCGCCCTGCTGCTGCTAGGCCTGTTCCTGGATATCTTCTGGGGCGGGCCGACCGGCCTTTGGGGGCTGTCCCTGCTGGTCGCCTACGCCATGGTCCTGATCCTGCGCAACGCCATGACCGGCCAGAGCCGGCCGATGATGTGGGCCTGGTTCGCCGGCGTCACGGGCGTGGCCATGACCGCCGGCTTCCTGTTCACCATGCTCGACAGTCTGGCCATGCCCAGCCTGCTGGCGGTATTCTGGCAGTTCCTGGTGACCGCGCTGCTGTTCCCGTTCGCCCACCGCCTGGTCGATCGCTTCGAGGACGCGGACGTTCGGTTCCGGTGAGACCATGAGCGAACCGTCCATCTTCTTTTTCGAGGTCAACGAGCGTCAGGGGGTCTTCCACCGGCGCGCGTTCCTGTTGGGCGGGTTCACGGGCATGGGCCTGCTGGCCTTGGGCGGGCGCCTGGCCCAGCTGCAGCTGGTCGAGGCCCAGCGCTACCAGAAG
>CBIHOB010000119.1:0-7939 GCA_966211605.1 uncultured Caulobacter sp. | reverse complement strand
CCGTGGCCGGCGGCGAAAGCAGCGCCCGCTATATCGAGACCTACGCCTTCGACAACTTCCTGCGCGGCAAGACCGGCGTCCCGACCGGCGCCGAACCGCGCCAGTTCTTCTCGCAGAACCTGGCCGACAACTACGGCGCGGTCTCGCAGTTCGCGATGCTGGTCGGCGACGAGTGGCGCGCGCGCCTCGCCGGCGGCTGCCCGCAGAACTGGGTGCCGCTGGCCCAGCGCTGCAACACGGTGGCCGGCACGCCCTTCCGTCCGGGCGAAATCAACCCGGTCAACGAGAAGAACCAGGCCGCCTACCTGATGGCCCGCTTCAAGGGCGAGGCCGGCGACTATCGCATCAGCGGCAATATCGGCCTGCGCTATACGAAGACCAACCGCGAGGCGAGCGGCTTCCTGCAGTTCCCGGTCTCGACCAGCCTGTCCAGCGACGCCGACTGCGCCGCCATCCCGGCCGGCCAGCCGATCCCGGTGTTCTGCTCGCTGACGCCGGCGGTCCGCGCCCAGGTTCGCGCCTGGTCGAACGGCGCCCTGACGCCCAGCAACGTCAAGACCTCGTTCGAGTACTGGCTGCCCAGCTTCAACCTGAAGGTCATGGCTCCGCACGGCCTGCAGTACCGCGTGGGCCTGTCCAAGACGATCACGCCGCCGGACATCGGCCTGACCCGCAACTATTTCAACCTGGGCATCGACACCGCCACCACCGCGGGCATCGTCAACGGCGTGCCGACGGGCAATGTGACGGTCGGCAATCCCTATCTGAAGCCGACCCAGTCCAAGAACATCGACGCCTCGGTGGAATGGTACTTCGCCCCCGTTGGCTCGCTGACGGTCGCGGCCTTCTGGAAAGAGCTGACCGACGTCAACTACAACTCGACCGAACGGCGTCCCTTCACCAACAACGGCGCCACGTTCGACGTTCTGGTGACCATCCCGGGCAACTCGAACGTCAAGGCCACGGTCAAGGGCTTCGAAGTCGGTTACCAGCAGTTCTACGACTTCCTGCCCAAACCGCTGGACGGCCTGGGGATCAACGCCAACTTCAGCTACATCGACAGCAAGGGCGTGCCGCAAAGCACCCTGTCGGCGACCGATCCCGACGTGGCCGCCGGCCGCGTGGCGACGATCGACACCAGCAAGCTGCCGCTGCAGGGCCTGTCGAAGTACAACGCCAACTTCGCCCTGATCTACGAGAAGAAGAAGATCTCGGCGCGCCTGGCCTACAACTGGCGCTCGGACTTCCTGCTGACGGTCCGCGACGTGATCATCCCTTACGCCCCGATCATGAACGAGGCGACGGGCCAGCTGGACGGCTCGCTCTTCTACACGGTCAACGACAAGATGAAGATCGGCGTGCAGGGCGTGAACCTGCTGAACGAGACGACCCGCACGACGCAGATCCTGAACGACAATCTGCTGAAGACCGGCCGCTCGTGGTTCATGGCCGACCGCCGCTACACGCTGGTGCTGCGCGCCAGCTTCTAGAGACCGCGCGCCGCCGGTCCGGGGCCTTTGCCTCCCGGGCCGGCGGCGGCGGATGGGCTTCGTTGTCGTCCCACCAGGACAGCGAGGCCCGGCTACTCCTGCCGACTGTTTCCAGCGCGCGCCGTTTCAACCAAGCGGCGCGCGTTCTTTCCAGGGGCCGACGCCATGAGCCTTTCCCGCAGAGACCTCCTCGCCGCCGGCGCCGCCGCGACCTTGGCCGGTCCGGCCTTCGCCGCCCCCGAAGAGACCCCGCTGCGCGACCTCGCCAAGGCCAAGGGGCTCTATTTCGGCAGCGCCGTGGGCGCGGGGCCGCGAGGTTCGCTCACCGGCTCTTTCGGGGACCCCCAGTACCGCGCCATCCTGGCCCGCGAGTGCGGCGTGCTGGTCCCCGAGAACGAGCTGAAGTGGTACGTGGTCCGGGCGAAGGGCCCGCAAGCCTTCGACTTCGAGCGAGCCGACCGCATCGCCGAGTTCGCCAAACAGAACGGCCAGGCCCTGCGCGGTCACACCCTGCTGTGGCACCATCCGCAGTGGTTCCCGGCCTGGACCAGGACCTACGACCTCGGTTCGCGCCCGGCCGAGGCCGCCGCCCGGATGGTCACCGAGCACATCGAGACGCTGTGCCGACACTATCCGCAGATGATCTCGTGGGACGTGGTCAACGAGACCGTCGATCCCAAGGACGGCTCGATCCGCTCGACCTTCCTGTCCGACGCCATGGGCAAGGAGCAGGTGCTGGACCTGGCCTTCCACGTCGCCCGCGAGGCCGCCCCCAAGGCCCGGCTGGTCTATAACGACTACATGAGCCAGGAGGTCGGCAACGAGACGCACCGCTACGGCGTGCTGAAGCTGCTGGAAGGCTTCCGCAAGCGCGGGACCCCGGTCGACGCCCTGGGCGTCCAGAGCCACATCGGGGCCGAGAACGCCGACAGCTTCACCGGCTTCGGCAAGCCGCAGGAAAAGGAATGGACGGCGTTCCTGAACGACGTCACCGGCCTGGGCTACGACCTGCTGGTCACCGAGTTCGACGTCCACGACAAGGGCCTGCCCCCCGCCTTCGGTCCGCGCGACGGCCAGGTCGCCGCCTACGCCAAGGCCTTCCTGGACCAGATGCTGAGCTATCGTCAGACCAAGGAGGTTCTGGCCTGGGGCATGGTCGACAAGTACTCGTGGCTGCAGAACCAATGGCTCCGGCAGGACAAGCTGGAGAAGCGCCCGACCCTCTACGACGATGCCTACAGACCCAAGCCGCTGCGCGCGGCGGTGGCGGCGGCGCTGCGGGCGGCGCCGACGCGGTAGGCCTCAGCTACTTGTAGCGATACAGCTTCACCCGCTGGGCCCCGAACGCCGTCGGCGGCAGGCGCACATGCCGGCCCTGATGCGTCTGGTCGCCGTTCAGCCAGCGGCCGTCGACCCACCGGCCGTTCTCGAACCGCAGCTCGCGCACGGTCTCCAGACCGACGCTGGCGCCCTCGGCGGCGAAGGTCAGGGTGATCCCGCGGCCGGCGACGATGAACTCGTCCGGCCCGGTCTGGATCATCAGCCCGCCATGGGCGGCGTAGTCCTGGCTGTCCTTGGGCGTCCACGGATCGACCACCGTCACCGTCACGTCCCAGGGGCCGAAGCTGGCCTTGCGCGGCGTCAGGTCGACGGTTCCGTCATAGGCCACGGGCGCGCGGAAGCCGCGCATGGTCTTGCCGCCGTCGTGGGTGGTGATCAGCGGCGCCAGCTGGTCCAGCAACGCATAGGCCGCGCCCAGGGTCTTCACTCCCTCGGGCGGCAGGTTTTCGATCGAAAAGGGCGAGAAGCCGATCGCGTCGTGCTCGCCGAACGCCCAGAAGGCGTTGCCCGGCGCAGGGGTCTTGCCGGCCTGGTCGGCCTCGGGAATGAACAGCGGCTGGTCGGCCCGGTCGTAGGGCGGCATCCACCGGGTGAAGTCGGCGAAGTAGATGTCGGGACTCAGCATGTCCAGGGACGGGGCCGCTGCGCGCCAAAGATCGATCAGGTGGGGCAGGGGCCCGGCGCTGGGATACCCGCCCGGGACCGTATTGGGCCGGGGCAAGGCGGCGTTGACGTACATCGGCAGCGGATAGGCCTTCTTGCCCGCCGCCGTCACCGCCTCGACATAGCGGCCGAAGGTCCAGGCCTGCCACAGCTCGTCGGTCGCCGCCGAGACGCCGAACACCGCTTCCCAGGTCCCGGTCTTCGTTCCCGCCTTTTGGGCGCTGGTCGCCTTCAGCACGGCCGCCGGCACGGGCCTTTTGAAGTCGTCCTCGGCCGCCTTCGCATGATCCCGGGCCTGGGGCAGCATGCCGATCTCGTTCTCGACCTGGACCATCAGGACGGTGCGCTTCTCCCCATCGACCGTCTTCAGGTGGGCCATCAGGGTGGCGAAGGCCTTGGCGTCCGCATCGCGGGTGGCGGCGTAGGAGGGGCTGAGAATCTCGACGGCCTTTCCCTCGGCCGTCCGGGCGTAGGGAAAGCGGGCCGGGTCGCGCTTCACCCAGGCGGGGGCGTAGGTCGACATGCTGTTCTTCCACGCCCCGAACCACAGCAGAACCAGCCGCATGTCGTTGGCGCGCGCCTGCCGGATCAGGCCGTCCAGCACGGTGAAGTCGAACTGGCCCTCGACCGGCTCGATCTGCTCCCAGGTCACCGGGGCCAGCACCGTGTTCAGGTTCGCCGCCTTCAGGACCGCCCAGTGGCCAGACAGGTCCGCCAGGTCGGAGCTCGACGAATTGCCCAGCTCGCCGCCCAGGATCAGGAACGGCTTGCCGTCGACCAGCAGCCTGTGCGCGCCGTCCTTGGGCGCGATGCGGGGGATGTCTTCGGCATGTACCGGAAGGGCTGTGAGACCCAGAAGAAGGGCGGCGCTCAGGGCGGATATCGGGCTACGCATGGCGAAGGTCAGATGACGTCATGGTGCTTGTAAGATCAATGCCGGAATCGCTGGCCGGCGGGCGTCGTCGCCCCCATCCGCAGCGGCGTTCGGAAAGCCGGGGGAGGCCGAAGAGGGCGGAAGGACCGCAGCGCTCCAAATTTCGCCGCGATCTTCGGCTGAACCCTCGCTAGGGTGTCGCTCACTGACACCGACCCTGAAAGACCCTTGATGCGCCTTCTTGCTCCTCTGGCTCTTGCCGCCTTCCTCGCCGCCGGCGCCGCCCACGCCCAGGTCACGCCGACCGCGCCGCCGCAGCTGAACGCCGGCCCCTCGGCCAACGCCGTCGCCGGCAAGGCCTTCCTGGAGAAGAACGCCAAGGCCCCCGGCGTCGTCGTCCTGCCCTCTGGCCTGCAGTACAAGATCACCACCAGCGGCCCCAAGACGGGCCCGTCGCCGAAGCTGGGCGACATCGTCAAGGTCAACTACGAGGGCAAGCTGCTGGACGGCAAGGTGTTCGACTCAAGCTTCGCGCGCGGCAAGGCGGCGATCATGCCCGCCGACGGGCTGATCGAGGGCTGGCTGCAAGCCCTGCCGCTGATGCACGTCGGCGACGAATGGACCCTCTATATCCCGTCCGAGCTGGGCTACGGCCCCCGCGACATGGGCGAAATCCCGCCCGACAGCGTGCTGGTGTTCCGCCTGAAGCTGGAGGGCATGCTGGCGGTGGATTGAGGCTGAACTCTGCTCCCCCTCCGGGGGAGCTGTCGCGGAGCGACTGAGGGGGCTAATGCGGCCTATGCCGCGCTGCCCCCTCCGGCCCTCTGGGCCACCTCCCCCACAGGGGGAGGAGAGATTACTTCTCCTGCCGGCTCTTCATCAGCGGCTGGATCCGCTCGCCAAAATCCTCGACCCCCTTCACGAAGTCGTCGAAGGTCAGCAGCACGCCGGCCGTGCCGGGCACGGCGGCGATCTCGTCCATCATCCGGGCGATGCTCTCATAGCTGCCGACCAGGGTGCCCATGTTCAGGTTCACGGCCGATTCCGGCGCGGCCAGCTGGGTGGTGTTGGTCGTGGCGCCGGCCTTGGCGTTGGGGGCCGCCTGCTGGGTCAGCCAGGCCAGGGCCTCCTGGTCCGCGCCGTCGCGGTAGGACTGCCACTTGGCGAAGGCCTTCTCGTCGGTCTCGTCGGCGATGATCATGAACAGCAGGAACGACTGCACGTCGCGGCCGGTCTTGGCGGCGGCCGCTTCCAGGCGCTTGTTGACCCCGGCGAAGGCGGTCGGGGTGTTGGTCCCCTTGCCCAGGGCGAAGCTGTAGTCGGCGTATTGGGCCGTGAAGGCCAGGCCCTCGTCGGACGAACCGGCGCAGATCAGCTTGGTCTCCTGCGGGTGCGGGCTGACCCGGCAGTCGTCCATCTGGAAGTACTTGCCCTTGAAGTCGCTGACGCCCGTCTCCAGCAGCTGCTTCAGCACGGTCGTGTATTCGGCGAGGTAGTTGTAGCGGTCGGTATAGTGTTCTTCGCCGGGCCAAAGGCCCATCTGGCTGTACTCGGCCTTCTGCCAGCCGGTGACCAGGTTGATGCCGAAGCGGCCGGGGGCGATCGAGTCGATGGTCGAGGCCATGCGGGCGACGATGGCCGGCGGGATGGTCAGGGTGGCGACGGTGGCGAAGATCTTGATCTTGCTGGTCACGGCCGCCAGGCCCGACATCAGGGTGAAGCTCTCGAGATTGTGCTCCCAGAACTGGGTCTTGCCCCCGAACCCGCGCAGCTTGATCATCGAGAGGGCGAAGTCGAAGCCGTACTTCTCGGCCTTCTGGGTGATCTCCTTGTTGAGCGCGAAGCTCGGCATGTACTGCGGCGCGTTCTCGGAGATCAGCCAGCCGTTGTTGCCGATGGGAATGAAGACGCCGACCTGCATGTGGTTATTCCCCCTGTAAGAACGTGACGAGGCCCTCGTTGAAGGTCTCGGGATCGGTGACGGTGAAGCCGTGGCCGCCCCAGGCGACCTGCTGGAAGTCGGCGTTGGGCAGACGGCCGGCCAGGCGCTGGGAGCAGCTCATCGGCACCAGCATGTCGTCGGCGCTGGCGCTGACCAGCACGCGGTGGGTGATCGCCTCCAGCCGCGCATCGATGTCGAAGGCCAGCAGGGCGTTGATGCGGGCCAGCATCACCGCGCGCGGCGGAAAGCCGGCCACGTGGTGCGCCTCCTCGGCCATCAGGCGCTCGTGGTTCCGAGAGATCCAGTCGGCCGGATAGAGGAAGATCGGCTGGGCGTGGACATAGGCCGCCGGGCCGGTGTCGTTCAGCAGGTGGATGCGGGTGTCGAAGCAGCGGCGAATGTGCGGATCGGGCCGCGACCAGCCGTTGACGACGACCAGCTTGGCGAGACGGTCGGGATGGTCCAGCGCCAGCTGCAGCCCGGCGTTGCCGCCGGCCGCGTGGCCGACGACGTGCGCCTTGGCCAGGCCCAGGGCGTCCATGACCTTGATCATGTCGTCGGCCATGTGGGCGACGGTGTAGTCGCCGGCGGGCAGTTCGCGGACGCTGCGCCCCGTGCCCCGATGGTCGTAGGTGACCACCGGCCAGCGCTCGGTCAGCGCCGCCATCTGCGGGGCCCAGAACGCTCCCGATCCGCCCAGGCCCGACGACAGCAGCACGACCTCGCGGCCGGCCACGGGGCCGCCGTGCAGCTCGTAGGAGAGGCCGTCGACGACGCCTGAGGTCATCCCTTCTTCCCGATGTGCGCCACGGACGCGATCTCGACCACGAAGCCGGGCTTCACCAGGCCGCACTGAATGCAGTAGCGGGCCGGCTTGTCGCCGGGGAAGTACTCGGCATAGACCTTGTTCATCGGCGCGTAGTGCGACCAGTCGGTCAGGAAGATGTGGTTCATGGTCACGTCCTCCATCGTGCCGCCGGCGGTCTCGATCACCGACTTGATGGTCTCCAGCACCTGGCGGGTCTGGGCCTCGGCGTCGTCGGGGAAGGCGACGTTGTTGTCCTGGTCGAAGGCCAGGGTGCCCGAGACATAGACGATCCCGTCGGCCAGGGTCCCGGGCGAGAACGGGGCGATCGGCGTCCGGGTCCCGGGCGGGGTGATGACGGTCTTGGGCATGTTCGTTTCCCTCTAGGTTTGCGGCGCCAGCTGCCCGAAGGCCCCTTTGAAATCCGCCGTCGTCGAGACCCAGCCGAAGAAGGTCTCGATGTTGAACAGGGCCGCCTTCTGGACGAAGTCGGGTCCCGCCTGGTGGGTGGCGTCCTCGAGCACCGTGCCGAAATATTCCAGCATGAAGCCGTCGCGCAGGGTCGACTCCACGCAGACGTTGGTGGCGATGCCGACGAACACCAGGTGGCGGATGCCGCGCGCCCGCAGCACGCTGTCCAGCTGGCTGTTGAAGAAGCCGCTGTAGCGGGTCTTGTGCAGCTGGATGTCGCCGGCCTGCGGCTTCAGCTCGTCGACCAGCTCGTAGTCCCACTGGCCGCGGGCCAGCAGCTTGCCCTGCAGCTCGGGCTTGGCGCGCATGGTCTTCAGCGCGTTGGACTTCCACCAGTTGGGCGAGCCGGGACC
>CBIHOB010000118.1:0-8005 GCA_966211605.1 uncultured Caulobacter sp. | reverse complement strand
GCGGGGGAAGCCAGGAAGGCCGCGATCCTCAAGGCCGCCCTGGCCGTGTTCGCCCGCCAGGGTCTGGACGGCGCCAGCGTCGGGGCCATCGCCCGGGCGGCCGGGATCTCCAAGGCCAACCTCCTCTACTACCACCCCTCCAAGGAGGCGTTGTACGTGGCGGTGCTGGAGCAGGGGCTGTCGCTGTGGCTGGCCCCGCTGGCCCGCTTCACCGAGGACGAGGATCCGGAAGCGGCCATCGCAGCCCTGGTCGCCGCCAAGCTGGCCATGAGCCGCGACCATCCCGAGGTCTCGCGCCTGTTCGCCCTGGAGATGCTGCGCGGCGCGCCGCTTCTGAAGCCCGTTCTGGCCGGGCCCCTGAAGGCGGTGTTCGATGCCAAGTGCGCCGTGGTCGGCGCGTGGATCGCGGCCGGCAGGCTGGCGCCCATCGATGCGCCGCACCTGATCTTCTCGATCTGGGCCCTGACCCAGCACTATGCCGACTTCGCCGTCCAGGTGCGGGCGCTATCGGGCAAGTCCTTGGCGGACAAGGCTTTCATGGACGAGACCCGCGCCGCTCTGACGGCCCTGGTGCTGCATGGGGTAAAGGCGCGTTAGCCCCACGCTGCGACCAAGCGCCACCTGTCCTCGCGAGGACCCAGCCGCCAAGGTGGAGGCCTCATGGCCCGACCGGACTCGAAACCCCAGATCGCCGACGCGCGGCAGACCCGACTGATCGTCGGCATCGTCGGCGCGGCCGCCGTGCTGGTCGTCGTCTCGGTCCTGGGCGCGGTGGCGCTGATGATCCTGGCCGCCCGCCAGCTGGACCGCCTGGAATCGACCGACGAGATCGAGATCACCCAGCGCACCATGGTCCGGTCGCTGGAGCGGATGGAGCGCGAGCTGACCTCGGCCACGGTCTGGGACCAGGCCTACAAGGCCATGGGCTGGAAGATCGACGCGGCCTGGGCCGACACCGATTTCTCGACCTACTACCACGACCAGTTCTCGCACGACCTGACCTTCGTCATGCGCTCGGGCCAGGTGGTCTACGCCTCGGTCGCCGGGACGCGGAGCGGGGTCGAGGCGCTGGGGAGCTTTCCGGCCCAGGCGGCGCCGATCGCCGCGGAGATCTCCGTGGACGCCCGCCGCGCGCGGCAGGTCGGCCGTCTCAGCTCGGCCGCCGAGGTGACGCGCACCGGCCTGATGCGCGTGGACGGCCAGACCTATCTGACCGCCTTGGCCGCGGTGACGCCCGAAAGCCGGGCCGTCGCGGCCGGCTATGACGGTCCCGCCGCCGTCGTGGTCACTGCGCGCCGCCTGGACGCCGCCTTCGTCAAGCGCCTGTCCGACGACCTGGGGCTTGAGGGATTGACCTATGGCCCGTCGTCCGCCGCGCCGCGCGTCGTGCTCAAGGACATCGATGGCCGCCCGGTCGGGACCCTGGCCTGGCGGGCCGAGAATCCCGGCCTCAAGCTGCTGAAGAGCATCGCCCCCTGGATCGCGGCGGGTTTCCTGGTGCTGGCCTGCGCCGGCGGCCTGCTGCTGGCCAGGGTGACCGAGGCCCTGCGCAAGCTGGAGAGCGGCCGCCTGGCGCTGATCGCCGCCAAGGAGCAGGCCGAGAGCGCCAACGAGGCCAAGACCCGCTTTCTGGCCAATATGAGCCACGAGGTCCGCACGCCGCTGAACGGCGTGCTGGGCATGGCCCAGGTGATGGCCGCCGACGCCCTGTCCGAACCGCAGGCCAAGCGCCTGCGCATCCTGACCGAGTCCGGCGAGGCGCTGCTGGCGCTCCTGAACGACATCCTCGACATCGCCCGGCTGGAGACCCGGTCCGTGCGCCTGCGGGCCGAGACCTTCGACCTGGGCCAGCTGGTAGAGGCCTCGTGCGCGGCCTTCTCGGGCGCCGCGGCGGCCAAGGCGCTGGACCTGACCGTCGACATCCCGTCCGACCTGCGCGGCCGATGGACGGGCGACCCGATGCGCCTGCGCCAGGTGCTGGGCAATCTGGTGGCCAACGCCGTCAAGTTCACCGACGACGGCGGCGTCACGGTCCGGGTGCGGCCGGCCAGCAAGGGCGGCCTGCGCTTCGAGGTCGAGGACACCGGCATGGGCGTCGCCACCGAGCATCAGTCGGCCCTGTTCAAGACCTTCTCCCAGGTCGACAGCTCGCTGACGCGCGTCCATGACGGGGCGGGCCTGGGCCTGTCGATCTGCCGCGAGCTGGTCGAGCTGATGGGCGGGACGATCGGCGTCCACAGCTCGCTGGGCCTGGGCTCCAGCTTCCATTTCACCGTGCCCCTGACCCGCGCCAGCGCCGACCGGCCGGCGCTGCGGGTGGTGCGGTAGGGCGCGCTTCGGAACTCTCGGCCGCGCTCGTGGTTACGCCACCGCCAGTAGCGGCGGAGTAGCGACATGCCCCTCAATGACGGACGGCCACGCGGCGCGGCGACCTGGCCGGCGCAGGCGCTGGGGGCCTTGCTGGTCCTGATCGGCCTGGTTCTGGCCGTGGGCGGCGCCTGGCTGGCGGCCCTGCACGGCTCGCTCTACTACCTGGCGGCGGGGATCGGCCTGATCGTCGCGGGCGTCCTGATGGTCCTGCGGCGGCTGACCGGCGTCTGGGTCTATGCCGCCGTCTTCGTCGCCACCCTGGTCTGGGCGCTGTGGGAGGTCGGGCTGAACGGCTGGGCCCTGGTCCCGCGCCTGGTCGGGCCGCTGGTGCTGCTGTGGCTGGCCCTGGCCTGCGCACCCCTGCTGAGCGTCGAGCGCGGTGCGCGCAAGCTGGCCGGCGGCCTGTTCGTCGGCTCGCTGGCGCTGGTCATCGTCGGCGTCATCGCTGTCGCGATCGCCTCCAGTCCCGGCCGTCCGGGCGACCCGGGGGCGCCGCTAGCCGCCGACGCCACCATGACCGCCGGCGCCGACTGGACCGCCTATGGCGGGACCTACGGCGCCCAGCGCTATTCGGCCCTGGCCCAGATCACGCCGGAGAACGCCGGCAAGCTCAAGCGGGCCTGGCTGATCCACACCGGCGACCTGCCCGACACACCCGAGGCCCGCAAGCAGTACGGGGCCGAGACCACGCCGCTGAAGGTCGGCGGCGACCTCTTCCTCTGCACGCCCAAGAACATCCTGATCGCCCTGGACGCCGCGTCGGGCAAGGAGCGCTGGCGCTTCGATCCCAAGGTGCCGGACATCCACATCCCCTACACGGCGGCCTGCCGGGGCGTGTCGTACTACGTCGTCCCCGGCGCGGCGCCCGAGCAGGCCTGCGCCCGGCGGATCATCGAGGGCACGCTGGACGCCCGCCTGATCGCCGTGGACGCCGCCACCGGCCGGCCCTGCGCCGACTTCGGCTTCGGCGGTCAGGTCGACACCAACCAGGGGATCGGCAAGGCTGCGCCCGGCATGTTCTCGATCACCTCGGCTCCCACCATCGTGCGCGGCGTGGTGGTCACCGGCCACCAGGTGCTGGATGGCCAGCGGCGCGACGCCCCGTCCGGCGTGATCCAGGGCTATGACGCCGTCACCGGCCAGCTGCGCTGGGCCTGGGACATGGCCCGTCCCGACCTGACCGGCGCCCCGCCGCCCGGACAGACCTACACCCGCGGCACGCCCAACATGTGGACCACGGCCAGCGGCGACGAGGCCCTGGGCCTGGTCTACCTGCCGCTGGGCAACAGCGCCGTCGACTATTGGAGCGGCTCGCGCTCGCCGGCCGAGAAGGCCCACTCGACCTCGCTGGTGGCGCTGGACGTCACGACCGGCAGGAAGGTCTGGTCGTTCCAGGCGGTGCACAACGACGTCTGGGACTATGACCTGGGCTCGCAGGCGACCCTGGTCAATTTCCCAAGCGGCGGGGCGACGGTTCCGGCCCTGGTGCTGCCCGGCAAGCAAGGCGACCTCTATGTCCTGGACCGCCGCACCGGCGCGCCGCTGACCGGCGTGGTCGAGCGCCCGGTCCCGCAAGGCGGCGTCGAACCGGGCCAGCGCGCCCCGACCCAGCCGCACTCGCTGTTCCACACCCTGCGCAAGGCTGACCTGACCGAGGCGAAGATGTGGGGCATGTCGCCGATCGACCAGATGATCTGCCGCATCCAGTTCCGCCAGGCGACCTACAAGGGCTTCTACACCCCGCCCGAAACCAAGGGCCGCTATGTCGAATATCCCGGCTACAACGGCGGCTCGGACTGGGGCGGGATCGCGGTCGACCCGGCGCGCGGGATCATCGTCGCCAACTACAACGACATGCCCAACTACAACCGCCTGGTGCCCCGCGCCGAGGCCGACAAGAAGGGCTGGGCGCCGCGCGGCGAGGAGCGCGGCGGCTCGATGAAGAAGGGCGCGGAAGGGGCGGGCGATCCGCAATGGGGCTCGCCCTACGCCATCGACGTCAACGCCGGCTGGCGCCTGCCGCTGACGGGCCTGTTGTGCAAGGAGCCGCCGTACGGGGGCCTCACCGCCATCGACCTGCGCACCGGCAAGACCCTGTGGGACCGCCCGTTCGGCTCGGCCCGCAACAATGGTCCGTTCGGCATTCCCTCGCACCTGCCGATCGAGATCGGCACGCCCAACAACGGCGGGGCGGTGGTCACGGCCGGCGGGGTGATCTTCATCGCCGCCGCCACCGACGACCTGATCCGCGCCGTGGACCTGAAGACCGGCAAGACCCTGTGGAGCGACGTCCTGCCCGGCGGCGGCCAGGCCACGCCCATGACCTACGAGGTCGGCGGCAAGCAGTACCTCGTGATCATGGCCGGCGGGCACCACTTCATGGAGACCAGGATCAACGACGTGCTGGTGGCCTACGCCCTGCCTTAGAAAATCCCTCCCTCTCAGGGAGGGATTCATAGAGCTGCCCGTTCCCTGCGCAGTCCCTTCGTCAGGGCGCCGATAATTCGGAAACCTGGCCCGCTCCAGCCCACAACTTGTCCGCCGCCTCTCGCGCCGGTCCGGCGGCCCGTGCGCCCCTGGAGGCCGCATCAGCAGGGGATGGGCATTCATGGACTCGGGTGTTAGGGCGCCGACCCGGCGTCAGCTGCTTTCCGCCATCGCCAAGGTCGGCGGCACGGCGGCGCTGTATCAGGCGATGACCACGCTGGGCCACGCGGCCGAGACCCAGTTCCATGGACCGCCCAGCCTTTCGGGCGCGCGGCCGGGCGCGTCGGTGATCGTGCTGGGCGCGGGCCTGGCCGGCATGCTGGCGGCGTTCGAGCTGCGCAAGGCCGGCTACAAGGTCACGGTCCTGGAGTTCCAGAACCGCGCCGGCGGCCGCAACTGGTCGCTGCGGGGGGGCGACACCTATACCGAGCTGGGCGGGGCGACCCAGAAGGTGGCCTTTTCGCCCGGCAACTACCTGAACCCCGGCCCCTGGCGGATCCCGCACCATCACCGCACCCTGCTGCACTACTGCAAGGCCTTCGGCGTGGCCCTGGAGCCGTTCATCCAGTTCAACCATTCGGGCTGGGTCCACTCGTCCCAGGCGTTCGGCGGCAAGCCGGTGCGGTTCAACGCCGCCGCCGCCGACTTCGAGGGCAACATCGCCGAGCTGCTGGCCAAGTCGGTCAACGCCAAGGCCCTGGACGACGCGGTCACGCAGGAGGACCGCGACAAGCTGCTGGAGGCCCTCAAGGGCTGGGGCATGCTGGACAACGACTACAAGTATTCGGCCGGCCTGAAGGCCTCGGCCCATCGGGGCTACGAGCGGCCGCCGGGCGGCGGGGTCAACGGCGCGCCGATCCCGTCAAAGGATCTCTACAGCCTGCACGACGTGCTGGATCCGCAGGTCTGGACCTCGATGGGCTTCTTCATGGGCCACGAAATGCAGACCACCATGTTCCAGCCCGTGGGCGGCATGGACATGATCGGCAAGGCCTTCGCCAAGCAGGTCGACGGGCTGATCACGTACAACGCCAAGGTCGGCAAGGTCGCCCAGGACGACAAGGGCGTCACCGTCAGCTGGACCGACACCGTCACGGGCAAGGCGACGGACACCAAGGCCGACTGGTGCGTCTGCACGATCCCGCTGGGGATCCTGGGGCAGCTGGATCTGCAGGTCACCGACGAGATGATGGCCGCCATCAAGGCCGTGCCCTATTCGGGCCAGGTCAAGATCGGCCTGGAGATGAAGCGCCGCTTCTGGGAGGAGGACGACTTCATCTACGGCGGCCACAGCTTCACCGACCAGGAGATCGCCCTGATCTCCTATCCGAACAACAACATGTTCAAGGATGGGCCGGCGGTGCTGCTGGGCGCCTTCGCCCGCGAGCTGGGGGCCTATCGCCTGGCCGGCATGACGCCCGAGCAGCGGATCGAGGTCGCCCTGCAGCAGGGCTCGGTGATCCATCCGAAGAGCTATCGCCAGGAGTTCGCCAGCGGCGCCTCGGTGGCCTGGAGCCGGGTGCCGTGGACCCTGGGCTGCTGCGCCCGCTGGAACGAGGACACCCGCAAGGAACACTACCAGACCCTGGTCGGCATGGACCGCCGGATCGTCCTGGCCGGCGAGCACGCCAGCTATGTCGGCTGCTGGATGGAGGGGGCGCTGCTGTCCTCCATCGACGCCATCACCCGTCTGCACAAGCGCGCCCTGGAGGCTTAGGTCGTGAAGAAGATCGTTCTGACGGCCGCGCTGCTGGCGGCCTTTCCGGTGATGGCCCAGACGTCCGGAGGCGGCGACACCGGCGGCGGCGTGGTTCGCGTCCCCAAGCCCGTGACCGGCGAGCAGGTCTACGGCGCGGTCTGCCAGGCCTGCCACATGGCCGACGCCAAGGGCGGCGCGGGGGCGGGGACCATTCCGGCCCTGGCGTCCAATCCAAAACTGGCTGGGGCGGCCTATCCGATCATGGTGGTCACGGGTGGCAAGGGGGCGATGCCGGGGTTCGCCGGAACCTTGAGCAACGCCCAGATGGCCGAGGTGATCAGCTATGTCCGGACGCACTTCGGCAATGCGTACGCCAAGCCGGTGACCGAGGCGGACGTGGCGAAGATCGCCAAGCCGCCAAGCGCTGGGGGCCATTGAGGGATCACCGTCTTCCCCCTCCGGGGGAAGAGCGCCGCAGGCGCGGAGGGGGCGAGTAGGGCATGAAATCACCCTACTGGCCCCCACCTGACCGCGCGATGCGCGGTCGTCCGCCCCCGGAGGGGGCAGACGGAGCGCCCTTACCCCTCCACCACCGGGACGATCGCCTCCAGCAACAGCCGCGTGCCTTCCTCGCGACCCTCGGCGCTGTAGTAACCGTCCAGGAAGGCGCCCACCTCGGTGATCACCAGACGGGTCTTGTCGCCCTCGGGCCGGAACTCCAGCGTCGCCACCGAGGCCGAGGCCAGCGGTTCGCCGTGGTGCATCCAGTAGGCGTAGACGATCCGTTCGTTCGGGATGATCTCCAGATAGCGGTTGTAGAACCGGTGCTGCGGCTCGCCGGGCGGGCCGCCCAGGCTGTGCTCCTCGCCGCCGACCCGGAAGTCGTATTTCTGGTCGGGCGCCCCCCATTCCTCGGGCCCCTTGAACCACTTGGCCTTCTTCTCGGGATCGGCGAAGGCGCTGAACACCCGGGCGGGCGAGGCGGCGTAGGTCCGCTCGACGACGAAGGTCGCGTGGACGACGTTGCGAGCGGTCTCTGGACGGTTGGTCATTTCAGGTCCTCGTCTTCGGCCGCCAGGAAGTCTCCAAGGCGGTCCAGGCGCCGTTCCCACTGGGTGCGCCGCTGGTTGATCCATTGTTCGGCGAGGCTGAGGACATCCGGATTGATCCGGCAGGTGCGCACCCGGCCGATCTTCTCCGACGCCACGATCCCGCCCGCCTCCAGCATGGCCAGGTGCTGCATGACCGCCGGCAGCGACATGTCCAGCGGCCGGGCCAGTTCGCTCACCGAGGCGGGGCCCCGGCTGAGCCGCTCGACCATGCTCCGCCGCGCGGGGTCCGCGAGGGCCTGGAACATCAGGTCGAGCGAGGGCTGTTGGTTAGGCATGGGCTTAAGTATTGCGGGGCGGGTTGATAGTCAAGTGGTTGCTTAAGTGTTTGGGTGAGGCA
>CBIHOB010000117.1:0-8125 GCA_966211605.1 uncultured Caulobacter sp. | reverse complement strand
CAAGGGCCCGACTTCGCCGCCATGCTGGCCGCGCGCCTGTGCCACGACTTCATCAGTCCGGCCAGTGCGATCGTCTCGGGCCTGGATCTGCTGGAAGATCCGGCGGCCCAGGACATGCGCGACGACGCCATGAACCTGATCGCCTCGTCGGCCCGCAAGCTGGCGGACCTGCTGCAGTTCACCCGCGTGGCCTTCGGCGCCTCGGCCTCGGCCGAGAATTTCGACTCCCGCGAGCTGGAAAAGCTGGCCCAGGGCGTGTTCGCCCACGTGCGCCCGACGCTGGACTGGCAGATCGAGCCGCAGGCGATGAACAAGCCCTCGTCGCGCGCCATTCTCAACATCGCCCAGATCGCCGCCAGCGCCCTGCCGGCCGGCGGGGTGGCGACGGTCAAGGGCGTGGCCGCGGACGGCCGCTTCTCGATCATCGCCGACGCGGCCGGTCCGCGCGCCCGCCTGCGCCCGGAAGTGCTGGCCGGCCTCAAGGGCGAACCCTTGGCGGAAGGACTCGGCGGCCCGTGGGTGCAGGCGGCCTATCTGAACGCCCTGGTCCGTGCGGCCGGCGGCCAGATCGCCGTCGAGATCGGCGAGGAACGCGCCAGTATCGCGGCCTGGGTCCCGGCCTAGGGGCCGCTGATCGCGAGCCGAGGCGCGTTAACTTCAGCTTGGCTGGAAATCTGACGGCAAATGTTACATTTGCCGCACCCCGATCCGGGGTTGGGCAAACCGCTCCTTAACCAGACCGTTCGAGAATGGCGGCCTGGATTGGAGCGCGCCGTGAAGACCTGTCTGGTGGTCGACGACAGCCGGGTGATCCGCAAGGTCGCCCGCCGAGTCCTCGAGGACATCGGCTTCGAGATCGCCGAGGCCGCCGATGGCATGGAGGCCCTGGCGTGGTGCCGCGCGGCCATGCCCGACGCGGTGCTGCTCGATTGGAACATGCCGGTGATGAACGGCATCGAGTTCCTGCGCCAGCTGCGCGGCGAGCCCGGCGGCGACGCCCCCAAGGTCATCTTCTGCACGGTCGAGAACAGCGTCGACCACATCCGCACGGCCCTGGAGGCCGGGGCGGACGAATACATCATGAAGCCGTTCGACGGCGACATCATCGAGGCGAAGTTCGCCGAGGCGGGCCTGCTGTGACGCCCGAGGACATGGATCTGCTGGCGGCCCTGGGCCGGGCCCGCGCCGGCGTGCGGGTCGAGACCGAAAAGCCCTATCTGGTCGAGAGCCGCCTGGGTCCGCTGGCCCGGCGCGAAGGCTACGAGTCGATCGACGCCCTGATCGGGGCCCTGCGCGCCCATCGCGAGGAGCGGCTGATCTGGGCCGTGGTCGAGGCCCTGTGCCGCAGCGAGACCACCTTCTTCCGCGGCCGCGAGGCCTTCGCCCAGCTGCGTGACGAGGTGCTGCCGGCCTTGTCGCTGCGTCGCCGCGAAGCCCCGATCCGCATCTGGAGCGCCGCCTGCGCCACCGGCCAGGAGGTCTATTCGATGGCGATGGCCGCCGCCGAGGCTCAGGGCCTGGCCACCGGCACGCGCTTCGAGTTCTTCGGCTCCGACCTCTCCGAACGTTGCCTGGAGAAGGCCCAGGCCGGGCTCTACACCCAGTTCGAGGTCCAGCGCGGCCTGCCGATCCGGCTGCTGGTCAAATATTTCGAGAATCAGGACGACACCTGGGCGATCTCGCCGCGCATCCGCCAGATGGTGCGCTGGAAGCGGATCAACCTGCTGGCGGACCTGTCGGCCATGGGCCGGTTCGACGTCATTCTGCTGCGCGGCGTGCTCCGGGGCATGGACGCGGCGCTGCGGGGCAAGGTGGTCCAGGCGCTGGTCGCCCTGCTGCCAGCCGACGGAGTGCTGGTGCTGGATCCGGAAGACGACGTCGCCGAGCTGGACGGCGCCCTGGCCGCCGCGCCGGGCGCCTCGGGCATCTATCTGCGCGACCCGTCCGTGCGAGCCGCGGCCGCCGCGTAGGCTTTGGCCGGCGCGCGGGCCAGGGTTGCCCCGCCAACCAGGCCGTTCAAGGACTCGCCAAGCTTGCTGATCGGGCCGACCGGGGCCGGCGTCACGGCCGCGAAAGCGGGGGCCAGCTTGCGGAACAGGATCGGGTGCGCTGCCGGCCCGACGATCGCGCCGTGCAGGTCCATCAGGTCCACCACTTCGCGCGCAGCCTTGCGCCACTGCACCGGCGGAGCGATGCCATGCGGGGCCGGAGCGCGGCAGTCGGAGAAGTCCGGCTTCAGGCCGCAGCCGGCCTCGATCGTCGCCTCGATCCGGCGGGCATAGGCCTGGTCGCGGGCCAGGCGATCGACATCGACCACCAGGTCGGCCTGCGGCAGGGCCTTGAGGTACGAGGCCAGCCACACCGCCAGGAAGGCCTGGAACGAGACGCTGGCCGGCGCCCGCTTGAGCCTGCGCCGCACGGCGGCCAGCCGCTGGTCCAGCGAGCCCTCGCCGTCGAAGTCCCGGCCGAGCAGGGCGCGAGAGACCTCGCCGCGGTCGGCCATCTCGGACAGCAGCACGTAGTGGCACTGCTCGAAATAGGTCGGGCGGGGCCGCTTGCGCAGCGAATAGAACGACAGCCACTGCTGGACCGGATCGCGCACCAGCATGACGTGAAAGCCGCCGAACCGGCGCTTGAGCCAGCCTACCCGGCCCAGGGTGCGGCAGCAGGCGAAGATCGGCGTCTCGTCGCGGGCCCGCGCCGCGTCGACCAGACCCTGGACATAGGCCTGCTGCGCCAGGTCGCTGGCCTCGGGCTCGATCCAGAAGCGGTCCAGCGCGAAGCCGGCCTGGAATCCCTTCACGCCCACGCCGCCGGGGTCGAGCACGACCTCGAATTCCTTCAGATAGGGCTCGGTCCCGCCCGGATGACGCAGACCGCTGTTGTCTGGGGTCTCGGTGCGGATCGTGTCGGTCGTGATGCGCGCCAGCTGCTCGTGCCACGGTTCGTAATAGGCCCGCACGCCGGCCAGGGCGCGGAAGCGATGCCAGACATAGGTGCTGGAACAACGCCAGCCGCTATGGACGAAAACGGTCGTGTTCGGTGACAAGCGCCCGGAGCCCCTCGGTCGAGGCTCACAGCTTGGCTTGGCAGTTTTTCAGTCCGATGGCGGAAGGCCGCCCTGAGGTTGCAAGGACGAAACACTTCGACGGGGGCTGAAAGACAGCGGGTCTAACAAGAGGACCGAAACAAAAAGCCCGCCGGCGAAAGCCGGCGGGCTTCTGATCAGCAAGGCCGAAAGGCCCTTACTTGACGTCCTTGGCCGTGTCGCTGACGGCCTTGCCGGCCGACGAAACGTCCTTGCCGGCGCCTTCGACGGTGTTGCAGGCCGCGACCGACAGGGACGCGAGGGCGGCGGCGATAATCACGAGCTTACGCATGGTCTTCTCCGCTGTTCGCCCCTGAAATTGGGGAGGAAGGGGCGTGTGAATAAGTGCCCCCAGAGAACGCCAGCGGCGAAGCTCGGTTCCGGAAATCAGGCGGCGGGCTGCGGCGACGGATGCGCCGCCGCCGGCGGGGCCGGGCTGAGCGCCAGCGGCGTCGGGAAGATCAGGCGCACCGTCAGGCCGCGCGGCTCCTGGCCCTCGAACGAAACCTTGCCGCGCAGCTGGCGGGCGAAGGCGGTCATCAAGGTGCGCCCGACCCCGCCGCCCAGGCTGTCGGGCGCGCCGGGACCATCGTCGCTGATCGACAGTTCGGCCTCTTCGCCGCGAACGTGGAAGCCGACCTCCAGCTTGCCGCCGTTGGGGCCGAACGCATGCTTCTGGGCGTTGGTAATGGCCTCGACGGCGAACAGGGCGATCGGCGCAAGGCGATCGGGATCGATGACCAGCGGGTCGGCGTGCACCTCGGTGCGCACCAGCGACGAAGTCGACAGGTCGTTGGCCAGCAGCTGGGCGGTCAGCTCCTCCAGGAACGGCCGCAAGTCCACCCGCTTCAGATCCGGCCCCTGGTACAGGGCGCGATAGATCTGGGCCAGGGCGGTGATCCGCTGGCGGGTGTCGTTCATCGCCGCCTTCGCCGCCGGATCGGCCAGGGCGCGCTGCTGCATGTTCAGCAGCGAGGTGATGATCTGCAGGTTGTTCTTCACCCGGTGATGGATCTCGCGCATCAGCGCGTCCTTCTCGGCCAGGCTGTCCATCAGCGAGGCGTCGCGGGCGACGATGGCGCCGGCCATGGCGTCCAGGGTGGCGGCCAGCTCGCGGATCTCGGGCGGCGCGCGCTCGGCCTGCAGCGGGCGCACCGTGAAACGGCCGCGGGCGTAGATCGCCGCCACGCGCTGCAGATAGACGATCCAGCGCACGACGCCGCGCTCGGCCACGTAAAGCACCGTGCTCAGCGACAGGGCGAAGGCCAGAAGCGGCAGCAGCAGGCGCGAGATCGGATTGATCCACGCCCAGGACAGCAAGCCGGGCGCGGGCGCCGACAGGACGACAAAGACGTCGTCCTCGATCATCGGCGCGGCGGAATAGTTGCGCCAGCGTCCTTCGCCGTCCTTGCCCTTCCAGAGATCCGAACCGCGCTGCGCGGCCCGGCCAGCCCACCCCGCGGGCGGGGTGGAAAAGGCGCGGGGGTTGGTCGCGGCGAAGATCTGGCCGTGCGAGTCGGCGAGGGCGACCTCGGCGCCCTCGGGCAGGAAGCGGTTGGCGGTCTCGAGCTTGAGCTCGCTCAAGGTCAGGACGGCCGCCATGGCCCCTTCGAAGCGCTCGGGTGAGCCGGCCCGCTTGGCCGCCAGCACCGAAGGCTCATCGGCATAGATCGCGCCCGGCGCGCTGGCGACGACGGTCTGGTCGCCGTTCCTCAGCGCCTCGAACCAGGGCCGCGACCCACGCTGGGTGTCGAATGGCGTGGTCGCCGCCGCACAGGCCACGCGCCCGTGGGCGTCGAAGCGGATCAGATTGGCGTAGCCGCGCAGGCGCGCGCGCACATCGGCCAGGCGCTGGGCGCATTCCAGTCCCACCGAGCCGGGTCCCAGGGTCTGCAGCAGCACGCCCGCGGCCTCGATGCGTCCGCGCGCGATCGCGGCGCTGCGGCCCGCGGCCAGCTCCAGGCTCTGGCGATGCGAGTCGGCTTCGGCCCGGAAGGCGAAGAAAGATTGCGCGACGCCGAGCAGCAGCACGGGCAGCAACGCCACGAACAGGGCGACGGCCAGACGGACGCGGATCGACGTTACGGCCTGCGCGGCGCGGCCGGCCAGGGCGTTCACCGCAGAGAGCTCAATCGCTCCGCGTCGGCCAGGATCGCTTGCATGGCCTCGCCGGCGGCGCCGCCATCACGATCATAGGCCCCCGCCTCGAGAATGGCCTGCAGGGCCCGGCGCGCGCGACTGACCCGGCTCTTCACCGTGCCGACGGCGCAGCCGCAGATGTCGGCCGCCTCCTCGTAGGCGAAACCGCCGGCGCCGACCAGGATCAAGGCTTCGCGCTGTTCGGCCGGCAGCATGGCCAAGCCCAGGCGCAGCTCGTCCAGGGCGACGGGCGCTTCGGGATCGTCGACGGCGACCAGCGTCCGCTCTGCGGCTTCCTGGTCCAGCTGGCTCTGCCGCCAGCTGCGGCGCTTCTCGGAATAGAACTGGTTGCGCAGGATCATGAAGGTCCACGCCTTCATGTTGGTGCCCAGCTGGAACGACGCGCGCGCGTCCCAAGCCTTCATCATGGCGTCCTGCGCCAGGTCGTCGGCCGCCGTCGGATCGCCGGTCAGCGTGCGGGCGAAGGCGCGGAGGTGCGGGATCAACGTGACCAGTTCGCGTTTGAACTGATTGTCACGCGCGGGATCGGACGGCGAGCGGCCGACTTGCGGTTCGCTCATGCTCAGCGGCCTCCCGCCGGCGGCTCGGCCTTGCGGAGGATTTCGAGGAATTCGTCGGGCACCGCCTCGTTGACGACTTCGTCGAACATCTGGCGCAACTTCACGCCGATCGCCTGCTGGCGCAGACGCGCTTCATCCAGCGCCGCGGCGCTCTTGCGTTTATCTTCCATGGGTACGTGTTCGATCATATCCTCGACACCGAGCTGCATCGGCGTCCGCCCCCTTTGGCCGAATGTCTTTCCGCCAGACGACAACGTGGTTTTCCGTACCGGGTTCCATAAGCTTGGGCATAGGATGGCAAAATTCAGCAACTTGCGGAACCGCCCAGTTGAGGGGGCGTTATCGCACTTCGACGGAACGGCCTAGCTTTGCCGTGCGTTAGTATGTTCTTCGAGACACCGCATCGGGAGGGGTCATGAGTCTTCTTGCTCGGCTGGCGCCGCATCTGCCCTATATCCGCCGCTACGCCCGCGCGCTGACCGGCGACCAGACGACCGGCGATCACTATGTCCGCGTGGCCCTGGAAGCGCTGGCCGCGGGCGATCGCTCGCTGGACGCCGACCTTTCGCCGCGCGTGGCGCTGTATCGTGTATTCCATGCGATCTGGCTCAGCTCGGGCGCCCAGCTGGAAGCCCGTCGCGAGGACAGCGCGACCGGCGCCGGCGACGACGCCGCCCAGCGTCTGCTGCGCATCGCGCCGCGCTCGCGCCAGGCCTTCCTGCTGACCGCGCTCGAGGGTTTCACCCCCACCGAGGCCGCCCAGATCCTGGATTGCGATTTCGGTGAGGTGGAGCGGCTGATCTCCGACGCCCAGGCCGAGATCGACGCCGAACTCGCCACCGACGTCCTGATCATCGAGGACGAGCCGGTCATCGCGGCCGACATCGAAGCCCTGGTCAAGGAACTGGGCCATCAGGTCATCGACATCGCCGCCACCCGCGGCGAAGCCGTCGACGCCGTCGCCCGCCATACGCCGGGCCTGGTCCTGGCCGACATCCAGCTGGCCGACGGCTCGTCGGGGATCGACGCGGTCAAGGATATCCTGGGCCGTATGGACGTGCCGGTGATCTTCATCACCGCCTTCCCCGAACGCCTGCTGACCGGCGAGCGCCCGGAACCGACCTTCCTGATCACCAAGCCCTTCCAGCCCGAAACGGTGAAGGCGGCGATCGGCCAGGCTCTGTTCTTCCACCCGCGCCGCACCCGCAAGGCGGCCTAAGGTTCACGACATCCCGAGACGCGAAACGGCCTTCCCAAGGGAGGCCGTTTTTCGTTTGCAGACCCCACCATCCGCTCCCAGAACGCGTCATTCCCGTCCCTGGCGGGAACGCCCATGGATCGTCTTCGGACAAGCAAAAGGGGCGGCCTTCTTCCGAGGGCCGCCCCTTCAAATGCGGTCATGCGTCCCTAAGGCGTTTGGCGCGCCGGCGTTTGCGGCGTGTCGTAGCGCTGGGCCTCGGCCGGGGTCTTGGCGCCATTGTTGACCTCGACGGAGGCCAGGTCCGGGGCGCGGTACGTCCAGGCGCCGAACAGGGCCAGGGCGGCGAGCACCGTCGAGACGATGAGCACCCAGAACACGTGCTTGCCCCAGCGACCCTGGCGGGCGCGGGTGGCGTTCAGGCGCGGACCGTGGCTGGTCGGAGCCTGGTGATGAATGTCGGCGGGCATGATCTGCTACCTCCTATGGCGTCCACATGCTGGCGACGCTCGCCTTCTCGCGGTCGTTGAACGCCTGCACCATCCCGGCGGAAGCGCCGACCGCCGCGATCACGACCAGGGCCATGATCCGCGAACGCAGCCTTTTCTGACGCTGGCTCAGCGTCGAAACGAAAACCGTACCGCCATGCTCGGCCACATAAGTGCGGATCACGACGTTGCTCCCCTGCCCCGGCGGACACCGTGTCCGCCTGGGTTTTCAACGTCCTGCCGCCACCGCCGTTCCCTGGATCGAGGTCCCCGAAAACGCCGGAAAATCGCACATAAAAAAAATCGCGCGCAGCGGGAACCCTTCCCCCGCCCTTCCGTTTCTATCTTCGCGAAGGCGGCGACGCCCCCCCGACTTGAGGCTGGCGATAGCCAGCCTGCCGCCTTCGCACCCCCCTTTGTTGATGCGAACTCCAGCGGACCGGCCTCCGGTCCGCTTTCTTCGTATGCGATCGCCTCGCCGAGAGGGGCGGACCGGTCCCTCCGGGTCCGCCCTCGGCGACGCCGGCCCTATTTGACGTCCCGGTCGAACAGGATGTCGGCGCGGCGGCGCCGCGGGGCGGCCGCGCCCGAGGCCGACCCCGCGCCGGCGGCGCCGACCGCGACCCGGTCG
>CBIHOB010000116.1:0-8274 GCA_966211605.1 uncultured Caulobacter sp. | reverse complement strand
ACGGCGAAGGTCACCGGCGCCGCCCCGCCCGAGGTGGCGACCGTCTGGCTGTAGGCGGTGTTCAGCACCGGGGTCGGCAAGGTGGTGGTCGTGATGGACAGGCCGCTGGCGATCGTCCCGCTATAGGCCTGGGTCGCCGTGATGCTGTTGGCGTCGGCGGCCTGGATCGTGAATCCGTAGGCGCCCGATGCGCTCGGCGCCCCCGTGATCGCGCCGGTCGCGCTGTTCAGCGACAGGCCTGTGGGCAAGGCGCCCGCCGAGACGGAGAACGCCACCGGCGCGGTCCCGCCCGAGGTCGAGACCATCTGGCTGTAGGCCGTGCTCAGCGCCGGCGTCGGCAGGCTGGTCGTGGTGATCGCCAGGGCCGCGGCGATCGCGCCGCTATAGGCCTGGGTCGCGATGATGCTGTTGGCGTCGGTCGCGCGGACCGTGAAGCTGTAGGCGCCCGCCGTCGTCGGCGCGCCGGTGATGGCGCCGGTCGAGGTATTGAGGCTCAGACCCGTCGGCAGGCCGCCGGCCGAGATCGCGAAGACCACCGGGGCGGTTCCGCCGGACGTGGCGACCGTCTGGCTGTAGGCCTGCGTGAGGACCGGCGTCGGCAGGCTCGCCGTCGTGATCGCCAGAGCGGCGGCGATCGTCCCGGAATAGGCGCGCGTCGCGGTGGCGCTGTTGGCGTCGGTGGCCTGGATCGTGAAGCTGTAGGCTCCGGCGGCCGTCGGCGTGCCGGTGATCGCGCCGGTCGAGGCGTTCAGGCTCAGGCCCGTTGGCAGGCTGCCGGCCGAGACGGCGAAGGTCACCGGGGCCGTGCCGCCCGAGGTGGCGACCGTCTGGCTGTAGGCCTGGGTCAGGACCGGCGTCGGCAAGGTCGCGGTCGACACCGCCAGCGCCGCGGCGATCGTCCCGCTGTAGGCGCGCGCGCCGGACTGGCTGCCGGCGTCGGTGGCGCGGATCGTGAAGCTGTAGGCCCCCGCCGCCGTCGGCGTGCCGCTGATCACGCCGCTGGCGCTGTTCAGGGACAGGCCGGTCGGCAGCGCGCCGGCGCTCACGGCGAAGGTATAGGGCGAGGTCCCGCCGCTGCCGGAGATCGTCTGGCTGTAGGCGGTGCTCAGGACGGGCGTCGGCAGGCTGCTGGGGCTGACGACGATCGAGGACGCCGCCGCGACCGCCAGGGTGTATTGCGTGTAGCCGGTGTTGCCGGCCGAGTCCGAGGACTGGACCTGGAAGTCGAAGCTGCCCGCCGCCGTGGGCGTGCCGCTGATCGTGCCCGACGCGCTCAGGCTGAGGCCGGTCGGCAGCGCGCCGGTCGCCACCGAATAGGTGTACGGCGCCGAGCCGCCCGAGGCGCTGATGGTCGCCGAATAGTACTGGCCGACCTCGGGCGAGGATCCGGAGGTGGTGATCGAGCCGCCGGTCAGGGCGCAGCCGCTGGCCGGGCCGGCGGTCATGTTGATCGAGACCGACTGGTTGCTGGTGAAGTCCGCCGAATTGCTGTCGGCGCTGGTCACCCGCACGGCGACATTATAGCTGCCGTTGGTGCTGACGCAGTTGACGCCGGTGACCAGGCCCGTGCTGGACATGCTGAACGCGGCGGGAAGCGCGCCCGACAGGATCTGGAACGTATAGGGCGCCGTCCGCCCGCTGGGCGACAGCTGGAACGAGTACTGCACGCCGCGCTGGGCCTGCGGCATGTTGATGTCCAGCGAAATGCCGTTGACCGTCTTGGTCACCGCCAGGGCCGGTCCCGCGATCATGGCCGCGACCATCATGACGATCGCGGCCCACAGGCGCGCGACCGGTCGCCAGGTCGCCGGCTTGGCGAACGGGTGAGGGCGGGAAACGAAGGACGGAACGGTCATGGAAGGCCTGGCTCTGCGCTTTGCGTGCGCGCAGACAGCCGCCCGGCCGCTTAATGAAGAGGTTACCAGACCGGCGTTCGGCGGGTGACATAAGGTCCCACCATAGGTAGTCCCCGAAACGGGGAGCTACCTTGCCGCACAGCCCCGAGAGACCCAAAAGCCCGTGGGCCGGCGCGCGAGCCGTGAAGAAGCGGACAATTTCTCGAACAGGTCCGCGAGCGCGCGAATTGTCGCGCCCAGGCCCCCCGGAGGTGGAACTTCCCCGCATGGCGCCGATCGCGCGAGCCGATCATCACAAGTTGCAGGCGCCGACTCAACCTCCTAGAGATCGTAGTCGAGCAGACATGAGAGACGCCGCCGTGAGCTATGTCGGTCCCACGCGCTTTCGTGCGGACGCCTCCAAGGACTACGGCGCGTTCAAGGATGCGGCGATAAACTATGTGGCCAATCTGGCGGCGGGCGATCGCCGTGGCCTGGTCGAGAAGCCGCTGGACTGGCGACCCGGCCACCCCAGCTATTTCACCGCGATGCTCCAACTGCTCAGCGCCCTTCAGGCGCTCGGCCTGCCGCCGGGCGCCCGGATCGTGGAGGTCGGGTCCGGCGCCGGATGGACGACCGAAATCCTCGCTTCGTTGTGGTACCGGGTGGACTGCGTCGAACCGTCCCCGGAAATGATCCGCGTCGCGCAAAGGCGGGTGCGCGACTACCTGAGGCTTCGCGGCAACGAGCACTTCCACCGCCGTGTGACGTGGCAGTGTGCGACGATGGAAGAGGCCCGCCTGGAGCCGGCTTCGGCCGACGCGGTGATCTATTTCGAGAGCTTCCACCATGTCGTCGATGAGCATGCGGCCCTGGCCCGGACCTTGGGCGTGCTTCGCCCCGGCGGCCGGATCGTCATCCTGGGCGACTCCAACTGGATTCCCGGCAACGCCGAACAGGAAGCGGCCTGGACGGCGGAGATGGCGGCCTACGGAACCCTCGAAAGCCCCTTCACCGGCGGCTATCTGAGCTGGCTGCTGGCCGAAAAGGGCTTTGTCGACATCCAGCGATCCCACCTGGTGAGCGGACTGGCGCCGACCGAGCGCGAGTCGGAGCCCGTGAGAGCCTTCGCGCTGCTGGACGCGACCTGGGTCAATCTGGTCACCGCCCGCAAGCCTGAGGATGACTGCGCGCCGGCCGAGGAGGTCGACTATCCCTACGGGCGGCCGCTGGAAGACAAGCCGCCGGACACGCCGGGTCATCGCCTCAAGCGAGGCCTGGCCCGCGCCCTGCGCGCTCTGGCCGACAGGCTCTAGTCGCGGATCCGCAGGCCTCGATCGTCGAGGGCCCGACCGACCGAGGGCGCACAAGACAGGCCCTCCGCCGCGGTGTAAGGGCGCGGATCCCTTGGACAGCGAGTCTCCGGACATGAAGACCTCGAGCCTGGCGCGCGCCGTCCTCGTCGTGGCGGTTCTGAACCTCGCCTATTTCGGCGTCGAGTTCGCGGTGGCCTTGCGGATCGAGTCGGCCTCGCTGCTGGCCGACGCCGTCGACTTCCTCGAGGACGCGGCCGTCAATGTCCTGATCCTGCTGGGCCTGGGCTGGTCGGCGGCCCGCCGCGCCCTGCTGGGTCAGCTGCTGGCGCTGATCCTGCTGGCGCCGGCCGTGGCCTTCCTCTGGACGCTGTGGCGGAAGATCGGCGCGCCGGTCGCGCCCGCGCCGGACCTTCTGTCGCTGACCGGCCTGGGCGCGCTGGCGATCAATCTCTTCTGCGCCTTCCTTCTGGCTCGCCACCGCCGTCACGCCGGAAGCCTGGCCAAGGCCGCCTTCCTCTCGGCCCGCAACGACGCCGTCGCCAATGTCGCCATCATCGGGGCGGCCGGCGCGACCGTCCTGACCCGGTCGATTTGGCCCGACCTCGTCGTCGGCGGCGCCATCGCCTGGATGAACATCGACGCTGCGCGCGAGGTGCTGGCTGCGGCCCGCGGCGAGAAGGCCCTGGAGGAAAACGCCCAGCCCTAGGATTTCCGCGCCCGGCCGCCGGCGCTCCGCTCTCGCAGCCTACTTCAGGCCGTCCTCGGCCAGGGTATGGGCGACGATCGCATTGGCGTGGCCGTGCCCCAGGCCATGGTCGGTCTTCAGGACGGCCACCAGCGCCATGTGCGTGGCCGGATAGGCGTCTCGAACGATCTTCTGCCAGTCGGACACCGGACGGCCGTAGGTCTTCTCGATCGAGGGGAAATAGGACGCGGGGCCCTTCACCTTGTCATCGGCCATGGTCGCTCCCAGAGGTTCACGGTTTTCGCTGACGCTCCGTCCGGCGCCGCCACAGTCAGTTTTGACTCGCTCGTCAAAAACATCCAGGTCATGGCCCAGATACACCAAACCCGCCGCGGGGGATAATCGCGACGGGCTGGCTATTTTCTCGATCATTCGATCTAGGCGGGCGTTTCCTCCCCGAAACGCCGAAGAACGGGAGCTCTCTTTGGGCTCGTTTCGTCCTTGCAGTGTCTAGAAACGTCAAATTCATGACGGTGTCAACGCACCAAGCCCCTTTTTTCGCAACGGGCTCGCCAGATTTTTGACGCGAGCGGCGTAGTTTGGACGCGAAAGTCGAAGATACCCCCGGATTCAACGCCCATATTTGACAAATATGTCAAAACTTACCGGCTGGCGGCCTCGAGAGTCCGGGCGAAGCGATCCAGCACCGCCGAGCGCGACTCGAACACATAGTCCGGGCGCGAAACGGTGACCGGCTCGACGCCGGCGGCGGCCAGGGCGGCGGCGGCCTCGAACAGGTCGCCGGTCGCCAGCAGCGCGCCGTTGGCGCGGCGCGAGCCGCCCTTGGCGACGAAGGCGGCCACGGCCGCCTGCCCGGCCGCGTCCTGCTCGGCCGGCCAGACCAGGGTGGCCAGCTTGGCCGCCCGTCCCTTGGCCTCGACCACGGACAGCAGCCTTTTCAGGCTGTCCAGCTGCTCGGCCGTCCAGCTCGCGATCAGAGAGGCGGTCAGCTGGGCCTGGCTCTTCAGGATCACGCCGTCCGACAGGATCTTCAGGCCGTTGGCGGCCAGGGTCGCGCCGGTGGTGGTGATGTCGACGACCAGTTCCGCCGCGCCGGCGGCCGGCGCACCCTCGGTCGCCCCGCTGCTCTCGACGATCCGGTAGTCGGCGACGCCGTGGCGGGCGAAGAAGGCGCGGGTCTGGGTCACGTACTTGGTCGCCACCCGCAGGCGGCGGCCGGTCTTGGCCAGGTGCAGGTGCCCGACCGCGTCGACATCGGCCATGGTGTCGACGTCCAGCCAGCTCTTGGGCGCGGTCACCACCAGGTCGGCGCGGCCGAAGCCCAGGGCGCGCAGCAGCATGACCCGGCTGTCCATGTCGTCGCCGCGCTCGCGCAGCAGGTCCTCGCCGGTGACGCCCAGGTGCAGGTCGCCGCTATCGAGACCGGCGGCGATGTCGCCGGCCGATAGCAGCCGCACCGAGACGCCGGGCAGGCCGCCCAGCTCGGCCGAATAGCCGCGCGCGCCGCCGGTCATCTCCAGCTTGAAGCCGCACTCGGCCAGCCAGGCCTCGACCTGGTCCTTCAGGCGCCCCTTGGAGGGGATGGCGAAGATCATGGGACTTCCCTGGGTCGCAGTCATTCGCCGCCTCCGGCATAGGCGCGCGCCGGACGGACCATGAAGCCCACCGCGCCGGTGTTGGTGGCCGAGACGCCCAGCTTGGCCACCCCTAGTTTTTGAGGCAGGCCGTCGTAGCGGCCGCCCGCCGCGATCGGCCGCTCGTCGCCCAGGGCTTCGGAGCGGACCTCGAACAGATAGCCGTCGTAATAGCCGAAGGCCCGGCCGAAGGCGGCGGCCAGGGTCGTCTTCTCCAGCGGCACGCCGCGCCGGGCCAGGCCGGCCAGGCGCGACCGCCAGCCGGCGATGGCGGCCTTCAAGCTCCCGTCATTGGGTCCCGCCAGGGACGCAATGATGTCCAGCGCCGCCTCCGGACGATCCGAGACGGCCAGGAAGGCGCGGACCTTGTCGGCCTGCGCCGCGTCCAGACGGCCGGCCCTGGCGGCCTCGGCGCGTTCGACCAGGCGGTGGGCGATCTCGGCCGGGCGGCGGCCGCCGACGGGCTCGATGCCGGCCAGGGACCACAGCTCCTGCAGCACCGCCGAAGCCTCGGCCTCGGGCAGGCCGGCCAGCAGGGCGGCGATCCGCGACTGCTCACCGGCGGCGGGGGCGTCGCCCCCCTCCCCGTCCAGCTCGGCCTTCAGCTGCCGCGGCTTGGCGAAGGATCGTTTCAGGCGGGCGGCCAGGGGCGGCGCCAGGTCCAGGCTGTCGACGAAGGCGGCGAACAGCGAGACGTCGCCCAGGATCAGCGAAAGGTCCGAGCGCCCGCCGGCGGCCGAGCTGGCCCAGGCCAGGGCGGCGATCTCGGCGTCGGCGGCCACGGGATCGGATTTGCCCCCCTTTGGCTCGAAGGCCTCGATCCCCAACTGCAGGAATTCCTCGGCCCGGTCCGAGCCGCGCGGGGCGACGCGGAAGGCCTTGCCTTCGTAGCGGTAGCGGCCAGCCCCTCCCCCATTGGAAAAGTGCTGCCGGGCCACGGCGACGGTGAAGTCGGGGCGCAGGGCCGCCTCGTCGCCATTGTCGCCGGACACCACGAACAGCCGCGCGCGCATGGCCTCGCCGGTCAGGTCGAGCAGCAGGCCCAGCGGCTGCAGCACCGGCGCGTCGGTCGCGATCGCGCCGGCCGCCAGCAGGGGCGCGCGGATGGCGTCCAGCGCCTCCGCCGGAATGGAACGCTCGAGCCTCAAATGACTAGCCCCCGATGATCTTGCGAACCGCGGCGACCAGCTGGTCGCGCGGGATGGTCTGCTGGCCCGGACGCTCGGCCTTCCAGGCGGCGTTGTCGGCCAGGCCCTGGGCGGCCAGCCGGCCGGCGTCCAGGTCCTTGATGGTCACCGTGCCGGCGGCGATCTCGTCGCCGCCCAGCATGACCACCGCCGGCGCGCCCCGGCGGTCGGCGTATTTCATCTGCGGCTTCATGCCCGAGGTCCCGAGATAGACCTCGGCCGGGACGCCCGCCGCCCGCAGCTGTCCGACCACGGAGAAGTATTCGGGCATGTGCGCCTGGTCGAAGGCGATCACCACCACCGGCCCCCGCGCCACGCCGCCCGGCTCACGGCCCGCCGCCCGCAGCGCCGCCGCCAGGCGCGACACCCCGAACGAGAAGCCCGTCGCCGGCGTCACATGGCCGGTGAACCGCGCCACCAGGTCGTCATAGCGCCCGCCGCCGCCGATCGAGCCGAAGGTGACCTTGTTCCCCTTCTCGTCCGTGGTCGACAGCAGCAGTTCAGCCTCGAACACCGCGCCGGTGTAGTACTCCAGCCCCCGGACGATCGACGGATCGATGAAGGCCTGGTCGTCGGCGATGCCCAGGCTGGTCAGGGCCGCGTCGATCCGCGACAGCTCCAGCAGCCCCTCGTCGCCCTCGGCCGAGCCGGCCACCACGCGCGCTATATTGTCCAGGGTCGCGGCGCGGCCGCCGCTCGACCCGGCCTGGACGAAGTCCAGCACCGAGTCGATCGCCTTGCCCTTCAGCCCCGCGCCCTTGGTGAAGTCGCCGCTCTCGTCCAGGCGGCCTTCGCCCAGCAGCAGCCGCACCCCGTCCACGCCCAGGCGGTCCAGCTTGTCGACCGCGCGCAGCACGGCCAGCTTCTGGCCGGCGCTGTCCGCGCCCGCGGCGGTCAGCAGGCCATTCAGCAGCTTGCGATTGTTGATCTTCAGCACCGCCGCCCCGCGCGGCAGGCCGGCCGCCTCCAGCCCTTCGACCGCCATGGCGATGATCTCGGCGTCGGCCTCCGGACGGGCCGAGCCCACCGTGTCGGCGTCGCACTGGATGAACTGGCGGAAGCGCCCCGGCCCCGGCTTCTCGTTGCGCCACACCGGCCCGAAGGCGTAGCGGCGGAACGGCTTGGGCAGGGTCTCCCAGTTCTGGGCCGCGAACCGGGCCAGCGGCGCGGTCAGGTCGTAGCGCAGCGCCATCCACTGGTCGTCGTCGTCCTGCAGGGCGAACACGCCCTCGTTGGGCCGGTCGCTGTCGGGCAGGAACTTGCCCAGGGCGTCGGCATATTCGAACGCCCCGGTGTCCAGCGCCTCGAAACCGTAGCGCTCATAGACCGCCGACACCGCCTCCAGGATCGCCCGCTCGGCCCGCAGATCGCGGGCGCGCTTGTCGGCGAAGCCGCGGGGGCTGCGGGCCTCGGGGCGGAAGTCGGTGGTGGTGTTGTCGGCGTTCTCGTCGGTCATCAGCGTCGGTCCTAAGGTCTTCTAGGCTTCGACGGATGGCGCTTGTCCCAAGCCCCATCCGCTAGGCGGGGCTCTGGCTGGGTCGCTCGGCTTTAGAGCGTGCGGACCCGGCCGATCCCGCGAGGCGAGGTCGGATGGTG
>CBIHOB010000115.1:0-8290 GCA_966211605.1 uncultured Caulobacter sp. | reverse complement strand
GCCCGCCTGCGGGTCAAGGACGGCGACACGGTCAAGCGCGGCCAGCGCCTCGGCGATTGGGACCCCTACACCACTCCGATCATCACCGAAGTGGCCGGCAAGATCCGCGCCGAGGACCTGGTGGACGGCATCTCCGTCCGCGAGGAAGTCGACGAGGCGACCGGCATCGCCCAGCGGGTGATCGCCGACTGGCGCGCTTCGGCCCGCGGCTCGGACCTGCGTCCGGCCATGGGCGTGCTGTCGGAAGACGGTTCGTACAAGCGCCTCTCGAACGGCGGCGAGGCTCGCTACCTCCTGTCGGCCGGCGCCATTCTCTCCGTCGGCGACGGCGACGAGGTGAAGCCGGGTGAGGTCATCGCCCGCATTCCGACCGAAGGCGCCAAGACCCGGGACATCACCGGCGGTCTGCCGCGCGTCGCCGAACTCTTCGAAGCCCGTCGTCCGAAGGACTGCGCGGTCATCGCGGAAATGGACGGCCGTGTCGAATTCGGCAAGGATTACAAGAACAAGCGCCGGATCAAGATCACGCCGGACGTCGACGCCGACGGCAACCAGCCCGAAGCGGTCGAGTTCCTGATCCCGAAGGGCAAGCACATCGCCGTCCACGACGGGGACTACATCACCAAGGGCGAGTACATCATCGACGGCAACCCGGATCCGCACGACATCCTGCGCATCCTGGGCGTCGAGGCCCTGGCGAACTTCCTCGTCGACGAGATCCAGGAAGTCTATCGACTGCAGGGCGTGCCGATCAACGACAAGCACATCGAGACGATCGTTCGTCAGATGCTGCAGAAGGTCGAGATCCTCGAGCCGGGCGACACGGGTCTTATCAAGGGCGACCACCTGGATAAGCCCGAGTTCGACAAGGAGAACGACAAGGCGATCGCCCGTGGCGGCCGTCCGGCGGTGACCCAGCCGGTGCTGCTGGGCATCACCAAGGCCTCGCTGCAGACCAAGAGCTTCATCTCGGCCGCTTCGTTCCAGGAAACGACGCGCGTCCTGACCGAAGCCTCGGTGCACGGCAAGACCGACACCCTGGAAGGCCTGAAGGAAAACGTCATCGTGGGTCGCCTGATCCCCGCCGGTACGGGTTCCTACCTGCGCAGCCTGCAGCGCGTCGCCGCCAAGCGCGACGAGCAGCTGGCCCAGCAGCGCGAAGAAGCGATGGAGCCGCTGCCGGCCGAGATCGCGCTCTCGGACGCCGAATAGGCGTCCGAGACTCCTCAAGAACACCGACCGCCCGACGGGCGTCGGGGCGGACGCCGAATAGGCGTCCGAGACCACTCAAGAACCTCGACGCCCGACGGGCGTCGGGGCGGACGCCGAATAGGCTTCGGCCAAAGCGAATACGGAAAGGCCCGGGAGTGATCCCGGGCCTTTTTCGTTGTCCGTGTTCATGGCCTCGCCGGCCCGACGACGACCTGCGGCGGGGCGTCATGAATGACAGCGGATCAACCTCTGGAGGAACGCATCGCTCATCTCGACATTTAGGCGGTGTCGACAAGCCGACGGAGCCCGCATGAGACGCCGCCTACTGTCCGCCCTGGCCGCCGCGCTGCTGCCCGCGCCGGTCGTCGCCCAGGACTTCTCGAGTATCGGCGGGCAATACATCGACTATGGCGCGTCGATGATGGCGGTGGGGCAGTTGAACAATGTGCTGGACGGCGCCGCCCAGCGTGGAGCGGCCCGGTCTCGGCCGTCGGCGCCCGCACGGACCGTCGACACCCGCTATCGTGGCTCGCCGGCGGTGTCGGCCCGGGTCCGCGCCCAGTTCGCGGACTTCGCGGCCGCGGCCGATCCGGCCAACGCCGCGCGTCTGCGCCAGGTGATCGGCCGCCAGGACCTGTTGGCCGAGTGGGAAAAGCATGTCGCCGTCGACGGCCTGCGCCGCGGCGACGTGGCCGACGCCATGACCGCCTACTGGGTGCAGAACTGGCAGCTGGCGACCCGCACCGCGTTCGTCGATCGCGCCCGCGTCCAGGCCGTGCGCGGCCAGGTCGCCCGGGCCCTGACCGCCAGCCCCGCCTTCGCTGGCCTGGACGACGCCGGCAAGCAGGAGATGGCCGAGACTTTCATGCTCAACTTCGTCGCCCAGGGCTCGGCCTATTCCGACGCCATGACGCGCCGCGATCAGGTCCAGGTCCAGCGCCTGTCCGAGGCGGCGGCCGCCAGGCTGCGTGCGGAGATGAAGCTGGACCCCCGCCAGATCCGCCTGACGGCGGCGGGCTTCGGTCGCTAGCAAGACGGCCAGGCCCTGCGTCGCAACGTCGCGCAGGAGGCCGACGTCGTCTTTTGAACAACGTTATTAATCAGAGCTTTAACTGTCTTGCCGCAAGGGAAATTTGATCCGTCTCAAAATTCCCGGGCCTCCATGCGCGCCAGCATCTCCACCAAGGTCAGCCTGACCATCGCCTCGGCCTTCCTGGTCCTGACCCTCGCGGTGCTGGGGATCGTCGCCAAGAGCTCCCTGGACTTCGCCCGTCTGCAGGCGACCCAGGCCCAGGAGTCGAGCATGCGGGTGGCCTGGGACGTCATCGGCGAGCGGGGCAAGGCGTTCCGCATCGACGGCGACAGGCTGCTGGTCGGCGATCACGCCCTGAACGGCGACTTCGACGGCGTCGATCGCGTCAAGGCGCTGGTCGGCGGCACCGCCACGGTGTTCATGGGCGACAAGCGCGTCACCACCAACGTCACCAAGCCGGACGGCTCGCGCGCCGTCGGCACCAGCCTGGCCAAGGGCCCGGTCTATGACGCGGTGCTGGGCCGGGGCGAGCCCTATCGAGGCGAGGCCAAGATCCTGGGCCGGCCGTTCTTCGTCGCCTATGACCCGATCAAGGACGCGTCGGGCCAGGTGATCGGCGTGCTGTATGTCGGCGTGCCCCAGGCCGACTACTTCGCGCCCGTCTATCGCCAGCTGACCGTCCTGGCCGTCGCCTGCGTGCTGCTGGGCGCGGCCGGCGCCGGCGCGTCGGTGCTGATGACCCGCCGCCAGCTGTCGCCGCTGTCGACCCTGCGCGACGCCATGAGCCGCCTGATGGCCGGCGACCTGACCGTCAGCCTGCCGTTCGCGGGCCGGGCCGACGACATCGGTCTGATGGCGGACGCCGTGCATCAGTTCCGCGACGCCGCCCTCGAAAAGAACCGCATCGCCGCCGAGGCCGCCGCCCACCGCCAGGCCTCGGAGGCCGAGCGTGACGCGGCCGGGGCCGACAGCGCCCGCCGCGCCGCCGACCAGGCCCTGGTGGTCCGCCGCCTGGCCGAGAGCCTGCAAAGCCTGTCGGCGGGCGACCTGACCGTGCGGCTGAACGAACCCTTCGCCCACGACTACGAAGGCCTGCGCGCCGACTTCAACCGCGCGGTCGAGGGCCTGGAAGGCGCCATGGCCGCCGTCGTCTCGGCCGTGGCCGGTCTGAATGCCGGCGCCGGCGGCATCGCCACCGCCGCCGACGACCTGTCTCGCCGCAGCGAGCAACAGGCCGCCAGCCTGGAAGAAACCGCCGCCGCCCTGGACGAGATCACCGCCACCGTCCGCCGCACCGCCGAGGGCGCCAAGGAAGCGCATCGCGCCGTGGGCGACGCCCAGGCCGAAGCCGGCCGCAGCCACGAGGTCGTCGCCTCGGCCGTCGAGGCCATCGGCGGCATCGAAGCTTCGTCCCGCCAGGTGGCGCAGATCATCGGCGTGATCGACGAGATCGCCTTCCAGACCAACCTGCTGGCCTTGAACGCCGGCGTCGAGGCCGCCCGGGCGGGCGAGGCCGGCCGCGGCTTCGCCGTCGTCGCCCAGGAAGTCCGCGCCCTGGCCCAGCGTTCGGCGGAGGCCGCCAAGGAGATCAAGGTTCACATCGCCGACTCCGAGCGGCAGGTGGAATCGGGCGTTTCGCTGGTCGGCGCGGCCGGCGAGACCCTGCAGCGCATCGCCGGCCAGGTGGGCGCCATCAGCAGCGTGATCACCGAGATCGCCGCCTCGGCCCAGGAGCAGGCCGCGGGCCTCTCGCAGGTCAACACCGCCGTCAACCAGATGGACCAGGGCACGCAGCACACCACGGCCATGGCCAGCCGTTCGGCGGCCTCCAGCCAGTCGCTGCTGGACGAGGTCCGCGGCCTGGCCGAGCTGGTCCAGCGGTTCAGGATCGGCGCCAAGGCGGCCTCGGCGACGCGCCGGGCCGCCTAGAGCCGGTCTGGTTCGGATGAAACCATCAAAACCAGATGAACAGGCCATGTAATCAAATAGTTAGAGCCCCTTGGCGCGTCGGCGGTCGCGGGCCGGCGGCAGGGTGGCGCTGGGCGACGGAGCCTAGCGTCGGCTGAATGTCTGGCCGAACATGTAGATCGACTTCCCGTCCGCGCCCCACGGCGCGCTCAGCACCGAGGCCTTGCGGCCGTCGTCATAGGTCAGCTCCATCGTTAGACCGTTCAGTCGATAGGCCCCGCGGTTGGCGGCGCCGTCGTCTTGGCGGGAGTGGGCGCCGGCGAAGACGCCCGCATTGCCGCCGCCGGCCGTGCTGGTCGCGCCCTTGCCGGTCGACAGCGAACTGGCGCTGCCCACAAAGCCGCCCACCGCCGCCATCGATCCCGATCCGCCCTGGGCGAAGCCGATCCGCTCGAAGCGGCCGTCGGGCTTGAAAAGGTAGGAGGTCGAGGTGTGCACGCCGCCGGTGGCGAGGCTGCCGTGGAAGGCCTGGGCGGTATAGGCGCCGTCCAGCGTCTGGCCCGGCTTCCAGGTTCCGGTCAGAAAGCCTTCTTGGGCGCGCCAGTCCTGCGGCGCGCCGAAATCGTCCTGCGGCTGGATCTGGTAGCCCTTGTCCGCCTTGCGCCACCGGCCCCAGAGCTGCGGCTCCAGCTTGCGGGACTTGGCGATGTCCAGGCGGTCCGGCGACACGGTCTCGCCGCTGTAGTACGTGCCGTCGTTGAGCAGCAGCAGCACCGTCTCCTTCAGTCCGCCGCCGACGATCGTCTCGTTGTCGTAGAGCAGGCCGTGGATCGCGCCGGGCTTCACGCCGGCCCCCGGCGCTGCCGTCACCTGCTCTTCCTTGACGTCCAGGCGATAGAGGCCCGGCTTGTCCGAGATCGTCGCGGGCTTCAGGCCGGCCGGATCGACGATCCGCGCGTTCTCCATGAAGGCCAGGCCGGAGGGGATGTCGGTGAAGTTGCCCGCGACCGTGATGGTCCGTCCCTCGAGCGGGGCCAGGATCCGCTCGCCCAGGCCCGTGCTGACCGGAAGCCGGGAGCGGAAGACGCCGTCGTTGGTGACGAGGAAGTAGCTGTCCCGCGCCTTCTCGACCTTGCCCTGGATGTAGATCGGCCGCTGGGCCATCCGCCGGGCCTGGCCGATGTCGCGGGTGGCGCCGAACCAGGAACCGACCAGCGCCTTGAGCTGGGCTGGCGTGTAGTAGACGCCGCCCGCCTCGGCCCGGGCGGCGGGCGCGCTCGGTGCGGCGATGGACGCGCCGGCCTGCCCGGTGGTCTGGTCCAGGCCCGCGTACAGGGCGGGGAAGGCGGTCCTGGTGTCGAACGGCCCCTCGGTGAGCCAGCCGGGGATCATCGGGCAGGTCTGGACCGGAGGACCCATGGTCCTCAGCTTCTCGACGCCCTTGGCCGCCGCGCCGGCCATCGTGTCGCGAACCACGGTCAGCTTCTCGCGACCCAGCGCCGTCTCGACCGCCGGAACACGGGCCGCCTCGCGCCAGGACCGCCATCGCGCGCGCAGGCCCCCCGACGCGGCGGGCGCCGTCGTCTCGCAGTGCGCGACCAGGGCCTCGATCGACATGTCCAGTCCGATCACCTGCACGGCCTCCGACAAGAGGGGATCGTCGGCCCTCGCGCTGGCCGGAGCCAGGGCCAGCGCCAGAACCAGGATCATGCCGCGTCCGCCCATGCCGTCCCCTTCCTCTTCGCCGCCACCGTGTCTCGAACCGTCAAGCTTCGACACTGGGGAGAACCCTAGTGACCGCTACGGCTCGGCCGCCGCCTTCTGCAAGTCCAGGAACTTGCGCGCCCGGTCGGCGGAGTCCTTTTCCCGGCGCATCTGGTCGACGACCGACTTGCGCGGGCGGCCCAGGCCGTCCTGCTCGGCGCCCAGGACGAAAGGGATTTCCTTCATCGTGCCGGGGTGGTCCTTGCTGCGATGGTCGACGCCCGGCGCCATGGGGGCGTCGAGATAGTCCTTGTAGGCCTGCTGGGCCGCGCCCTGGGCTTCCAAGGCGCGGCGCTTCTCGGCGGTCATGCCCGACAGCGGATCGCCCTTGGGCTTGGCCGCGCCGAAGCGCTCGTCGCACTTTTCGCGTTCGCGGCGGTTGAGGCCGACGGCGTCGGCGACGGCGCAGCCGGTGCTGGCGCGCAGGGCGGTGCGCAGATCGCCTGCGCCTTCGCCGGGCAAGGGCGCGGGACGGATGGCCGCGCCGGGCCGGGCGACGCCGGCGGCGGGAACGCTGAGGGTCGGGACCCCCGCCGGCGCGGGCCGGGTCGGAGGCCGGACCTGGAACGGCAGGACCGGGGAGGGCGCGCTGGCCGCCGCAGCGGCTGCCGGCCGCGGCCGGGGCTGTTCCTCCCGGCGCGGCCGGATCAGGTCGACGGTCACCGTCGGCAGGTCGTCGGCGGTCAGGGTTTCCAGCAGCGGCGGCGCAGGCAGGGCCAGCCAGGCCAGCAGGACGACGTGCAGCAGCAGCGAGCCGGCGAGAATCGTCGCCCGCCTCCGATCCCGCCCGTTGATCCTCACGCTGACGCTCACCCGTCCTCTTGGCTCTGGCCTCGGTCCTCCCCACATGGAGAGGGCGGCGCCCCAAACAAGAAGCGCTCCATCCGGGCGTGAGCCTGCACAGCTTGCGGTGGCGAAAACGGGGCCGCGCCGGCGGGCTTAAGGCGGCGTTAACCGACGCAGGAACAGGCGGTTGACGTTCGGCGGCTTCGCGAGTACATACCGCGCTCTTTTTCGAGGCGTGCGTTCGCGTGCGTCCTGATGAGCTTGCGTTCCTCACGGACTTTCGGTCCACGCGGGACTTGAACCCGCCGGTGTGCTTTCCGCGCCCCGGCGAGTTTCGTGTTTATCGGGTCTCCAAGCGGAGCCTTGAATACGAACAACAAAGACAAGGACCTGAAGCGCCCCGGCCGAAAGGCACACGCTTCCATCAGAGCAGAGACTTAATGCCTACCATTAACCAGCTCATCCGTAAGCCGCGCTCTCCGAAGCCGGTGCGGAACAAGGTGCCGGCCCTGAAGGGCTGCCCCCAACGTCGCGGCGTCTGCACCCGCGTGTACACCACGACCCCGAAGAAGCCGAACTCGGCTCTGCGTAAGGTCGCCAAGGTCCGTCTGACCACCGGCATCGAAGCCGTGTGCTACATCCCGGGCGAAGGCCACAATCTGCAGGAGCACTCGGTGGTGCTCATCCGCGGCGGCCGCGTCAAGGACTTGCCCGGCGTCCGCTATCACATCCTGCGCGGCGTCCTCGACACCCAAGGTGTCAAGGATCGTAAGCAGCGTCGTTCGCTCTACGGCGCCAAGCGTCCGAAGTAAGGAAGAAGAAGAATGTCCCGCCGCCGTCGCGCCGAGAAGCGTCAAGTCCTGCCGGACCCCAAGTTTGGGGATCTGGTCGTCACGAAGTTCATGAACTACGTGATGTACGAAGGCAAAAAAGCCGTCGCCGAAAACATCATCTACGGCGCCTTCGATATCCTGGAAGCCAAGCGCAAGGACCAAGGTCCGCTTGAGACCTTCCACTCCGCCCTGGACAACGTCGCCCCGGCGATCGAAGTCCGTTCGCGCCGCGTCGGCGGCGCCACGTACCAAGTGCCGGTTGAAGTCCGTCCGGACCGTCGCCGCGCCCTGGCCATCCGTTGGCTGGTGACCGCCGCTCGCAAGCGTGGCGAAAACACCATGACCGAAAAGCTGGCCGGTGAGCTGCTCGACGCCTCGAACAACCGCGGCACCGCCGTGAAGAAGCGCGAAGACACCCACAAGATGGCTGAAGCCAACCGGGCGTTCTCGCACTACCGCTGGTAAGCTTTTCGCTTCCAGCACTCTTTCAGGCGCGGGCGGTTTGCGATAAACCGCCCGCGCCGCACGTTTAATCCCGGTCGTGTCCGTCTAGGGCCGCCCCGTTTCGCAGAGCGATCGCTATGCCCCGCACGCACAAAATCGAAGACTACCGCAACTTCGGCATCATGGCGCACATCGACGCCGGTAAGACGACCACGACCGAGCGGATCCTGTATTACACCGGTAAGTCGCACAAGATCGGCGAAGTCCACGACGGCGCCGCGACCATGGACTGGATGGAGCAGGAGCAGGA
>CBIHOB010000114.1:0-8632 GCA_966211605.1 uncultured Caulobacter sp. | reverse complement strand
CCGGCCTCGAGGTGCGCGTGGGCCTTGGCCGCCTCGGCCAGGGGGAAGGTCGCGTCGACGATCGGCTTCAGCTGGCCGGCCGCCACCCACGGCCAGGCGACGCGCTCGACCTCGGCGGCCAGGCGGGCCTTTTCGTCGGCCGAGCGAGGGCGCAGGGTCGAGCCGGTGATCACGGCGCGCTTCTGCATGATCTTCATGACCGGGACCTCCAGCACCGCGCCGCCCAGGCTGGCGATGTAGACGATGCGGCCACCGGTGTTCAGCGCGTCGAGGTTCTTCTCGAAATAGCTGGCCCCGACCATGTCCAGCACCACGTCCGCGCCGCCGGCCGCCTTGACGACCTCGGCGAAGTCCTCGGCCTTGGCGTCGACGGCGATATCCGCGCCCAGCGCCAGGGCCTTGGCCTTCTTGTCGGCGCCGCGCCCGGTGGCGATGACCCTGGCGCCCGCCGCCTTGGCCATGGCGATCGCCGTTGTTCCGATTCCGGACGTTCCACCATGAACCAGCAGGGTCTCGCCGGCCTTCAGCGCGCCATGCTCGAACACGTTGGCGAAGACCGTGAAGACCGTCTCGGGCAGGGCCGCGGCGTGGATCAGGTCGAGCTCGCCCGGGATCGGCAGGGCGTGGCGGGCGTCGACCACGACATATTCGGCATAACCCCCGCCGCCGACCAGGGCGCAGACCTTGTCGCCGATGTTCCAGCGTCCCGCCGCGACCACGACTTCACCCGCCACTTCCAGACCCAGCGTGGCCGGCGCGCCGGGCGGCGGCGGATAGAAGCCCAGGCGCTGCAGCAGGTCGGGACGGTTCACGCCGGCGGCGGCGACCTTGATCAGGATCTGTCCCGGTCCCGGGACGGGACGCTCAAGCTGGACCGCCTTCAGGGCCTCGGCCGGGCCTTTTCCGCCCTCGATCGCGATCGCCGTCATCGTCTGGGTCATGGGGCCGGATCCTCGTCAAGCTTGCCTTGCGCCCTAGGTAGGCGTCACATATCGGCCGGAAAAGGGAGAAAAGCCGATGTTCGAAGAGCCTGCGGAACCCCGCGCCTTCAGCGGACGCGCTTTGAGCGAGACGACCCACGAGGACCTGGAAGTCTACGGCGTCTCGGAACTGGAGGAGCGGATCGCGGCCCTGCAGGCCGAGATCGAACGCACCAAGGCCCAGCTGGCCAAGAAAAAAGCCGGTCGCGACGCGGCCAATGCGCTGTTTGGTCGCCTGGACTAAAAGCACTTTTTAAGGTTTCGGTGAGGTTACTGGCGTCTTAAGCGTTCATCCGCTTTCGGACGCACTGTTGAGTACGGGTCTGTCGGTTCGAAAGGGGGCGGGTCGCGAAACGGGACGGTCGGGTTTGGCACGGGCATTGCAGTTCCGTGACCGAGCGAGACCTCCTCGCGGCCTTTCGAAGGGGCATTGAGTAGCTATGACCGAAGTGAACGCGTTCGCGGACACGCCTTGGCGCGCTGGAGTGATCCAGGACTTCGCGCGATCGGAACTGTTCGATCGCACGTTCGAGGAAGGCATGCAGCTGGTCGAGGAGACCGCCGCCTATCTCGACGGAGCCGGCCGGCACGACAGCAAGATCCTCTCCCGTAACGCCGCCCTGGGCTACGCCACCGAGAGCATGCGCCTGACCACCCGCCTGATGCAGGTGGCCTCGTGGCTGCTGGTCCAACGGGCGGTGCGCGAGGGCGAGATGCCGCCGGAAGCGGCCTGCGCCGAGAGCTATCGCCTGGGCGAGGAAGCCACGGGCGAGCCGCCGGCGATCGAGGAGCTGCCCTACGGCCTGACCAATCTGCTGACGCGTTCGGAGCGCCTGTACGAGCGGGTCCGCCACCTGGACCGCCGCATGTACGTGGAATCGCCGAACGAAGAGGCCCCGCGTCCGGTCCAGGCCCACTTCGATCGCCTGGCGGCGGCGTTCGGGGGCTGAAGGAATTCTCCTCCCCCGCCGGGGAGGCGACCCAGAGGGTCGGAGGGGGCTGCTCGGCCTAAGCCGCATCAGCCCCCTTCAGCCGGCTTCGCCGACAGCTCCCCCAGCGGGGAGCAGAGACAATCACTTCCCGTACCGCATCCGCGCCAAGGCCCCGACCACCTCGCCGGCCAGGTCCATGGGCTTCAGCCCCGCCTTCCACTTCTCGAAGGCCATGACGTTGTCGATGCGCGCATCCAGGTGCGACAGCGCCGAGTCGCGGCCCGAGGCTAGGTCGACGGCCAGGGTCGAGACCAGAATCCCCGACAGGATCGCCCGCTTCGAATAGTGGTTCTCGTCGGTCGCCGTGTCCCCCGCCCAGCGCCACAGGACGTCGGCCGATTCCCAGGTCAGGCGCAGGGCCAGCGCGAGATTGGTCGGAAAGGCCAGGAAGGCGGCCAGCGGCCGCATCACGTCGGCGTGCTGCTGGGCCGCGTCGAGGCGGGCGATCACGCCTTCGCGGATTCGCTGGCGAATCTTCAGCGCCGCGACATCGAAGGCTTGGAGACGGGCAAGCGCGGCCGCGTCATGGCGTCGCGACAGCAGGGCCGCCAGGTCGCGGGGCCCCTCGGGCAGCAGCAGCTGGCCCTCGGCCTCGGAAAGCCCCGCCGCGGCCAGGGCGCGCGAGACCAGTCCGCTGTTCCAGCCGGCCTTGGGCGCCAGGCGCAGGGCCTGGTCCAGCACGCGCTGTTCGGCCTCGTCGGCCCAGGTTTGGCCCGGCCGCTCCGAAGCTTGGCCGAAGGTCTGGTTGGGGGTCTGGCCGGTTTGGGTCATAAATCCGAGTCTACACCGGTGTTTAGGCCGCGTCGCGCATGGACAGAGCGCCTTCGCTCTGCTATCAGCCCCGCCTCATCGCCTGGGAGCACCCCTTCCGGGACTTTAGGTTTTGTTCGCCCGCCCGGCCCCTCAAGAGGGACTTGGGAAATTGGTCGGGCTGTCGAATGGAGAGATACCCCTGGTCCAGATTTTCGTCCGCGACAACAACGTCGATCAGGCGCTGAAGGCCCTGAAGAAGAAGATGCAACGCGAAGGCTCGTTCCGCGAAATGAAGCGGCACGTGCACTATGAAAAGCCGTCGGAAAAGCGCGCTCGCCAAAAGGCTGAAGCCGTCCGTCGCGCTCGCAAGCTGGCCCGCAAGCGCGCCCAGCGCGAAGGCCTGCTGCCGATGCCGAAGAAGGCCAGCCGGTAGATCCGGACGTCTTCCATCGCTGAAGATTTCGAAGGCCGCGCGGCGATCCGCGCGGCCTTCTTCGCGTCTGGGCTTCAGAGCATTTTCCGACAGGCGTGAAACGGTCATCGGATCGAAAAATGCTCTGAACCTTTGAAAGGGTTCTAGCCAGCCTGCCGGCGCGCGATCCGTCCCGCCAATCCCTTCAGATCCACCTTCCCGGTCGCCAGAGCCCCGACATGGAAGGCGCGGGTCGAGAAGATCACGATCGCGGCCATCGTCAGCAGCATCAGCGCCGTCGTGCCCAGCACCTGGACCAGCGGCGGGTCGCCGGCGATGCGCACGGGCATCAGGAACGGCGTGAACGGCGGGATCCACGACAGGGCCGACAGGATCGGCGCGTCGGGCGTGCGGATCGCCTGGCTCATGAACACCACCGGGATGGTCATCACCATCATGATCGGCCCCAGCAGGGTCTGGGCGTCGCGCTGGCTCTCGCAGAAGGCCCCGACGCCAGCGAACAGCGCCGCGTACATCAGGTAGCCGCCGACCAGATAGGCGCCGAAATAGAACACCAGTCCCTTGCCCAGCAGCACGGCCGCCAGGTCGCCCGCCAGGCCGGGCGCGAAGTTGATCAGGGCGACCCAGCCGCCCAGGGCCCAGATGCCCAGCACCGTCAGGGTCAGGCCCGCCACGCCCAGGATCTTGCCGCCCAGGATCTCCGGGACCGAGGCGGACGACAGCAGCACTTCCAGGATCTTGGACGACTTCTCCTCGATCACGCTGTTCAGCAGGATGCTGGCCCCGGTCAGGACCATCGACCACAGCAGCATGCCGGCCGCGAAGCCGACGATGCCCGGCAGGCGGTCGCGCAGGGCCACCTTCTCGCCCGAGGCGGCCTTGGGCGACAGGCTGTTGAAGGCGGGCTTCAGGGCGTCGGCGGCCTTCAGGGTCTGGGGTGAGACGCCGGCCCGGGTCAGGGCCCGCTGCCGCATGATGTCGCCCACCGTGGCCCTCAGGTCGTTCTCCAGCACCGGCGCGCCGAGGTTGCGGCTCCACAGGTCCAGGGTGATGGCCTCGTCGCGGCCGCTGAGGATCAGCACCGAATCGAGCCGCTTGTCGGCGACCTCGCGGCGGGCGACCAGGCCGGCCTCGCGCGGCGTGGCGGCCGACTGCGCCGCCGCCGGCGCGGGCAGGACGACGGCCTTGGCCCTGGGCGTCTTGAAGCGGGCGGCGGCGGTCGGGTTGAAGCGGGCCAGGGCCGCCCGGCCCGCCGCGTCGCCGCCCTGTTCCTGGGCCTTGCGCACCGCGTCCTGCGCCCGGGGCCCGCCGGCGGAGAGCGCGGCGGCCCGCAGGGCGCGGGCGTTGGCGCGGTTCTGGTCCTCGACCAGGGCCTTGGCGACGGCGGGACCGAAGGCCTGGCCGGTCAGGTCGACGATGGCCAGCCGCTCGGGCTTGGCCGACTTCATCATCAGCAGCGGCGCCGTGGTGGTGATGCCGATCACCACCGGCAGGGCGACGATCGACAGCCAGAATCCGACCGTGCGGACATAGGCCAGGTACTCCCGGCGGGCGATCTTCAGCAGCCGGCTCATGCCTGGTCTCCCGTCAGGACGATGAAGGCGTCGTGCAAGCTGGGCTCCTTCAGCTCGAACCGGCGCAACGACAGGTCGCGGGCGAAGGCCGCCTTCAGGGCGTCGTGGCCGGCGCCGCCTTCCGGCAGGGCGGCCACGTGCCGCCAGCCGCCGCCGGGCATGGCTTCGGAGGTCACCGCGCCCAGGCCCGGCAGGGCCGCGACATCGGCGGCGGTCAGCTCGCCCTCCAGCACCAGGGCTCGAGGGGCGGCGCAGCGGGCGGTGTTGACGTCGCCGTCGAACACCTTGCGCCCGCGCGCCATCAGCACGACCTTGTCGCACAATCGCTCGGCGTGCTGCATCACGTGGGTCGAGAACAGCACCGTGGCTCCGCGCGCGGCGATATCGCGGATCATCGCCTCCAGCGCCTGCTGGTTCACCGGATCCAGGCCCGAGAACGGCTCGTCCAGCACCACCAGTTCCGGCTCGTGCGCCAGGGCCGACAGCAGCTGGACCTTCTGGGCCATGCCCTTGGACAGCGCCTTGATCGGCTTCTTCAGGGCGTGGCCCAGGCCCTGGGCCTCCAGCATGGCCTTGGCCCGCCTGCGCCCTTCGGCCTCGGGCACGCCCTTCAGCCCCGCGAAGAAGGCGATGGCGTCGACCGGGGTCATGCGCTTGTACAGGCCGCGCTCCTCGGGAAGAAAGCCGATCCGCTCGCGCACCGTCCGGGCGTCGTCCTGGCCCAGCACCGTGATCCGCCCCGCGCTGGCCGGCAGCAGGCCCAGGATCATGCGGATCGTCGAGGTCTTGCCCGCGCCGTTGGGGCCCAGGAAGCCGGTGATCCGGCCGGCGGGAACGTCGAAGCTGACGTCCCGCACGGCGTGGAAGTCGTCATAGGTCTTGCTGACGCCCTCCAGGCTGACCGCGTTGACCATGACGGGACCTCCCCCGAATCTCTGTTCTCTGAAGTTGTATCAGCCCTTCTTGTACGCGTCGGCCACGAAGGCGACGGCCCGGACGATGTGGTCGGCGAAGCGGCGGCCGATCAGCAGGGTGTGGGTGGCGGCCTCGACATGGTCGACCAGGCCGTGCCGCGACAGGCGGGCCGGCGCGGCCTGCATCTCCTTGCGCATCTCGCGGCCGGCCACCGGACCGGCGGTCACGACGGCCACCGGCCACCTGGGATCGAACGGCGGCTGCTGGGCGGCCTGGTCCGAGGCCTGCTTCCACAGCCCGACCTCCTCGGCCGAGACGCGGTTGTGGCGGCCGTTGGCGAAGGCCCAGCCCTTCTCGGCCTTGGCGGCCGGCGGCAGGTCGATCTTGTCGGCCAGCCGTGTGTGGACCAGCGGCTTGTAGAGACCCAGCGAGGCGCCGCGCGCGGCCCACTTCGAGGCGCTGGCGAAGGCCTTGATGAAGCCCTGCATGGCGGGGTTCTGGGCGGCCTCGGGCGTGGCGGCGTCGACCAGCACGATGCCGGCCACCTTGTCGGGATTGCGCCCGGCGTATTCGCGCAGGCGCAGGCCGGCCATCGAGTGACCGACCAGGATGTAGGGCCCCGGCTCGCCCGAGGCGGCGACCAGCTTCTCGAAGTCGGCGACGATGGCGAGGCCGTCGCGCGGACTGGGCCCCTTGGGCGAATAGCCCATGCCGGCCCGGTCATAGGCGCACGAACGCCAGCCGGCGGCGGTCAGGGCTTCCTGGGTTCCGCCCCAGTCGGCGGCGAAGCCGAAGGCGCCGGCCTCCAGCCAGACCACCGGCCGATCCGACTTGGGTCCCTCGCAGACCAGCCGCAGCATTCGCCCCGGCTCGATCTCGATCATCTGCCCCCGGGGCTTGGGCGCCCCGGCGGCGCTCATCAGCCCGCCGACGGCGATGTAGGAAACCAGGAGCAGGGCGAAGCCTGCGACGCCGCGACCGATAAGCTGGATCATGGCGTTCAATGTAGTGAGGCTTTGTGACGCGTCGAGGCGCGTTGCACCGATGACGGAGTTTTAAGTGGCCAGACCGCTCGAACCGATCGCCGGCTGGATCGCCGGGGCCGGAACGGTGGCGACCGGGATGCTGGCGCGGACGCGGCCGTTCTTCAGGCGAGCGACCTTCACGCCACCGTCAGCATTGGCCTTGCCGCCCCTGGTCACACCGGGCGGCCACTTCGAGACCGTGGCGACGTGGACCTTGCGCGAGACGCGGCCGGCGGCCTTCAGCGGCAGGTCGCCGGCTTCGGCGAAGCTGCGGCCCAGGAAGAAGCTGGGGTTCAGGGCCTTGTCGCCCTTGCGGATCTCGAAATGCAGGTGCGAGCCGGTCGAGCGGCCGGAATTGCCGACGAAGGCGACCGTGTCGCCGCGATGCAGATAGCTGCCGCGCTTGACGCCCTTGGCCGGTCCGGCCAGGTGAGCATAGAGCGTGATCAGCCCGCCCTTGTGCATGACCTGGACATAGCGGCCGTAGGTCGGCGACAGGCCCGTGGCCTTGACCACGCCGTCGGCGGCGACCTTCACCGCCGCGCCGCTGGGGGCGGCGATGTCGACGCCCTCGTGCAGGCGGCCGTTCTCTTCCCAGGGCAGCTGGCGCAGGCCGAACGGCGAGTTGATCACCCGGCCCGGCAGCGGCGCGTCGAACTGGAAGGCCGGCGGCGGCGGGGTCGGCTCGGCGGCCTCGGCCTCAGCCTCGGCCTCGGGCGCGACGGGGACGATGGCCGGGGTCGGGTCGGCGACGGGGGCGGCCTTCGAGACCCACTCGCCCAACGCCATGGCGCCGTTCAGGGTCCCAACCATCGCCGCGACGCCCAGCATGGTGAAAAAGGCGACGCGCAGATGCTGAGGCGGAACAGCCAGGCTCTTGGAGATCAAACCGCTACCTCTTCGACGTTCGGTCAGTCGAGAGGACCGCGTCCAGGCGATCCTCTTCTCACACCTGACCTTTCGGCTTGGTGAATGGCGGCGGTCTATGAAGGTCGCATGGGGCAAAAACAGGGCGCAGCTTAACCATTTGTTCACCCCGCGGCGTAGCTTGCTGCAAACTACAAAGAATAGATGCGAAACATTACGCCAATTTCATTTCATTAAACCGGCGTCACTTTTTTAATTACACGTCATGAATGAGACGTAACGGGACTTCGCGAACTCTGGCGATTATTCAATATTCATCGGCGCACAAGAACAGCGCCCAACCAGAGGGATCTTCGAAATGCGCAAGTTCATCATGAGCCTGACCACCGTCGCCAGCCTGAGCCTGGCCGCCGTCCCGGTCCTGGGCCTGACCCAAGCCGCCAACGCCGCCGAGCGCGAGCACACCGTCCGCATCGCCTATGGCGACCTGAACCTGGCCAATCCCGCCCACGCCAAGATCTTCAAGGCCCGCGTCGACACCGCCGCGAACGACTTCTGCCGCACGACCCTGGACACCGGCAACCTGGGCACCACCATGCGCGACTGCGTCAACACCGTCCGCCGCCACGTCGACCGCCAGCTGCCGACCGCCCAACACCAGGCCCTGGCCATGGCGGCCCAAAGCAAGGCCACCGAGTTCGCCGCCAAGTGATCGCGACGAAACCCCGCCTCCCCACACCCCGCGACAGAGGCCTCAGGTTCACCTGAGGCCTTTGCTCCATCGGACTCACGAAAAAGGCCCCGGCGTTCCCGCCAGGGCCTTCGTCGTTTCAGCGGTGAAGCCGAGCCCTCAGAGCCCCTTCACGATGCCTTCGACCATCTTCTTGGCGTCGGCGAACAGCATCATCGTGTTGTCCTTGAAGAACAGCTCGTTCTCGACCCCGGCATAGCCCGAGGACATGCCGCGCTTGACGAACAGGACCGTGCGGGCCTTTTCGACGTCCAGGATCGGCATGCCGAAGATGGCGCTGGTCGGGTCGGTCTTGGCGGCCGGGTTGGTGACGTCGTTGGCGCCGATCACGAAGGCCACGTC
>CBIHOB010000113.1:0-9003 GCA_966211605.1 uncultured Caulobacter sp. | reverse complement strand
CAGGATTGAACTGCCGACCTCAGCCTTACCAAGGATGCGCTCTACCACTGAGCTACGGCGGCGACGAGGAGGGGGCGTATAGCGAGGAGAATCGCGAACGCCAAGCCCAAAATCGCCTTGACCGAAGAACTTTGTCGCCGCACCCCCGACGCATGCCGATCAGCGACGACAAATCGACCCGCGAGGCCAAGCTGGCCGAAGCCCTCAGAACCAACCTCCGCAAGCGCAAAGCCGCGGCCCGTGGGGCTTTAGGGGAGGATTCCGATCCCGCGGCCACGGCGGCGCAAGCGGCGCCGAAGCCGTATAACGCCGTTCGCAAGCTCCTGGGGATAACTCACCGCGATAGCCAGCGGGTCGATTTGACGGTCGAGCTGTCCGCGCCGTTTCCGAATCCGGACGGCGAGGGCTGGGCGGTCGCCGTGCGGCTCGTGGGCGACGGCGGCCAGTTCGACACCGCGTTCGGCAAGGCCGCCTTCGGTCGCGATGGGCTGGCGGCGACCCGCAAGGCCATCGACCTGGCCCAGGTCGCCCTGGACCTGGCCAGCACTACCCACGACCTCCGCTGGCCGGAAGACGAGCGCCCCTATGATCTGTCCGCGCCGATCTAGCGCGATTTAACAGGGGGAGGCCCTTGCAACCCCTCTTGCAACGGATAGAACCCGCCCCTCACATGTGAGCCGCGCGGCGACCCCCACCCCCGCGCGTTCGAGGGACCTGAATGGATCGCATCGCCATCACCGGCGGCGCGCGGCTGAACGGGACGATCCCGGTCAGCGGCGCCAAGAACTCGGCCATCAAGCTGATGGCGGCCAGCCTGCTCACCGACGAGCCGCTGCGCCTGACCAACATGCCGCGCCTGGCGGATACGCGCTTCCTCGGCAAGCTGCTGGCGCGCCTGGGAGTCGAGGTCGCCGAGCGCGACGGCGCCGACGGCCAGGAGACCGTGCTGCACGCGGCCGAGATCACCAGCGGCTTCGCGCCCTATGACCTGGTCCGCCAGATGCGCGCTTCGTTCAACGTGCTGGGTCCGCTGGTCGCCCGCTCGGGCCAGGCCAAGGTCTCGCTGCCCGGCGGCTGCACCATCGGCGCGCGCCCCGTGGATCTGCACCTGCAGGCGCTGGAAGCCCTGGGCGCCAAGATCGACCTGCACGAGGGCTATGTCTACGCCCAGGCTCCGCGCGGCCTGAAGGGGGCGGAGATCACCTTCCCGTTCGTGTCGGTGGGCGCGACCGAGCACGCCATGCTGGCCGCCGTCCTGGCGAACGGGACCACCGTGATTCACAACGCCGCTTGCGAACCCGAGCTGGTCGACCTGCAGGAGTGCCTGAACGCCATGGGCGCCAAGGTCGAGGGCGCGGGCACGCCGACGGTGACCATCACGGGCGTGGCCCGCCTGAACGGCGCGACCCACGCGGTGATCCCGGACCGGATCGAGATGGGCACCTACGCCGTCGCCGCGGCGATGGCCGGCGGCGAGGTCCGCCTCAGCAACGCCCGCCCGGGCCTGATCGACGCCCTGCTGGACAAGCTGAAGGAGGCCGGCGCGGGCGTGGAAGAGACCGCCGACGGCTGCATCATTCGGCGCAACGGCGAACGCCTGAAGGCGGTGGACATTGAAACCGCGCCATTCCCCGGCTTCGCCACCGACCTGCAAGCCCAGTTCATGGCCTTGATGACCACCGCCAACGGCGAGAGCCGCATCCGCGAGACCATCTTCGAGAACCGCTTCATGCACGCCCCCGAGCTGATGCGTCTGGGCGCGGACATCTCGGTCTCGGGCGGCGAGGCCCGCGTGCGCGGCGTTGCGCAGCTGGAAGGCGCCGAGGTGATGGCCACCGACCTTCGCGCTTCGGTCAGCCTGGTGATCGCCGGCCTGGTCGCGCGGGGCGAAACGACGGTCAGCCGCATCTATCATCTGGATCGCGGCTTCGAGCGTCTGGAAGAGAAGCTGGGCGCCTGCGGGGCTCAGGTCCGTCGCATCAAGGGCGACGGCGAGCCGGAGCTTTAAGGCATGGCGGAGAGCAAGCCCCTTCGCCTGCTGGCCCAGGACGCCGACGACCTTTCCGTGCTGTCCGCGGCCTTGCAGGACGCCGTGGCCAAGATCGGCGACATCCGCTGGGACGCCCAGGGCCGCACCTTGACGATCGCCTGCAACCGCTTCCGCTGGGAAGCGGCCAAGGGCAAGCAAGGCGAGCGGGTGCGTTCGGCCCTGCAGTTCGGCGACGTCGCCGGCGTGCAGGCGCGCAACCTGCGCCGCGACGCCAAGGGCGCGGTGGTCTCGCTGATGTCGATCGCCTTCGAGCCGGCCGAGGACGCGCCGGCCGGCGTGGTGACGCTGACCTTCTCGGGCGGCGGCGACATGCGGGTGTCGGTCGACTGCCTGGACGTGGCCCTGGCCGACGTCTCCGATCCGTGGGCCACGCCCCGGACACCGGGGCACGCGGACTAGGCTCGGCGCGATGAAGCTAGCGAATCAGGCGCCTGCCCAATCCCCGGGCGGCGCCTTTTTTCTGATCTTTCGGCGAGCAGGGCGACCGCCCGGGATTCGTCCCACGCTCTAGTGATCTGCGGAGGAATTCGCCCGCTAGGCGAGCAGTGCTAGGTTAGCGCCATGCGCCCGCCAGAGGCGCGCTCGTCAGGGAGGCCGTGATGGCCAGAAGGTCCGCCTATTCGGCTGGCGAAGCCCAGTCGGTGCTTTTCCGTTCCTGCGACATCACCAGACCCGCCCCGCCGGTGCTGCGACACGGCGGTCCGTGCTTCGACTGGGGGCGCGCGACCCTGGTGGCGCTGTGTGTCCTCTTCTGCGCCGGACTGGCGACCCTGGCCTTCGTCGCGGCGACCTGATCCGGCGAACGCTGTTCCGTCGATTGTCACCGAGCGCGAAGCGGTCTTAAGCTTCGCCGCATGAGCACGCCCGACAGCGACTTGTGGAACGCGGACCTGGCGCCGACCAGCGAGGCGCAGCGCACCTGGCGCTGGCGGCACTTCGCGGCGCTGTGGCTGGGCATGGTCATCTGCGTGCCGGCCTACATGCTGGCCTCGGGCCTGATCGAGCAGGGCATGTCAGCGGGGCAGGCGGTGCTGACCGTGCTGCTGGGCAATGTGGTCGTCCTGGCGCCGATGCTGCTGATCGGCCATGCCGGGGCGCGCTGGGGCGTGCCCTACGCGGTGCTGGCGCGGGCCTCGTTCGGCTGGAAGGGCGCGCGGGTCCCGGCCGTGGCGCGAGCGATCGTCGCCTGTGGCTGGTACGGCATCCAGACCTGGATCGGCGGCGGGGCGCTCTTGACCCTGCTGGGCGTCATCGTCGGCAAGAGGCTGGAGGGCGCGCCGCTGCCGATGCTGGGCGTCGGCCCCGGCCAGCTGCTGGCCTTCTTCGTCTTCTGGGGCGTCCAGCTGCTGTTCGTCACCAAGGGGCTGACGGCGGTGCGCAAGCTCGAGACCTGGACGGCGCCGATCAAGATCCTGATCTGTGTGCTCATGGTCTGGTGGGCGATCGGCAAGGCCGGCGGCCTGGGACCCATCCTGCATCAGCCCTCGGCCTTCGTCGAAGGCGGGGCCAAGGCCGGTCAGTTCTGGAGCGTGTTCGCCCCGGCCCTGACGGCCATGGTCGGGTTCTGGGCGACGCTCGCCCTGAACATCCCCGACTTCACCCGCTTCGCCCGTCACCAGTCGGACCAGATCATCGGCCAGGCCGTGGGCCTGCCGGTCCCGATGGGCCTGCTGGCTCTGGTCAGCGTGGTGACGACCTCGGCCACCACACTCGTGTTCGGCAAGGCGATCTGGGACCCGGTGCAACTGGCCGGCGACATCGGCGGGATCGCCGTGGTCGTGGGCCTGCTGATCATCAGCCTGGACACCGTCTGCTGCAACATCGCCGCCAATCTGGTCGGGCCGGCCTACGACTTCTCGGCCCTGTGGCCCAGCCGGATCAGCTATCGCACCGGCGGCTGGATCACGGCGGTGATCGGCGTCCTGATCATGCCCTGGAAGCTGCTGGAGACCACCCAGGGCTACATCTTCACCTGGCTGGTCGGCTACGGCGCGCTGCTGGGACCGATCGCCGGGATCCTGATCGTCGACTACTGGATCGTGCGGAGAGCCCGGCTGGCCGTGGACGACCTCTACGCGAAGGAGGGCGTCTACGCCTATCGCGGCGGCTGGAACCCTGCGGCGGTCGTGGCCCTGGTCCTGGGCGTGCTGCCGAACCTGCCGGGCTTCCTTGCGGCGGCCGCGCCGCACCTGTTCGCGAGTGTCGGGGCGTTCTGGACCGGGCTCTATACCTACGCCTGGTTCGTGGGGCTGGCGATCGCGGCGGCGGCGTATGGCATCATGATGCGGGGACGCCCCTAGGCTTTCTGACTTGCCTCCCGCCGCAAAAGCCGCATTTAAGCGGCCATGCGCCGCTTCTCCTTCACCGCCCCCGATTTCCAGGCCGCCTTCAAGGCTTTCCTCGACGAGCGTCGCGGCTCGCCGGCCGATGTCGACGCCGCCGCCGCGGACGTGCTGGACGCGGTGAGGACCCATGGCCTCGAGGCCGTGCTCGACTACAGCCGCAAGTTCGACAAGGTCGAGCTGACCGCCGAGACGATCCGCGTCACGGTCGAGGAGATCGAGCAGGGCTGGGCCGAGACGCCCGCCGAGGTGCGCGAGGCCATCGCCTTCGCCGCCGCCCGCATCCGCGCCTATCACGACCGCCAGCGTCCGGCCGACCAGGCCTGGACCGACGAGGCCGGCGTGGCGCTAGGCTGGCGCTGGACGCCGCTGGAGGCCGTGGGCGTCTATGTGCCTGGCGGCCGCGCGGCCTATCCCTCGACCGTGCTGATGAACGCCGTGCCGGCCCAGGTCGCGGGCGTCGACCGCATCGCCATGGTCACCCCGCCCGGCAAGCTGCAGCCGGCCGTGCTGGCCGCGGCCAAGGAAGCCGGCGTCACCGAGATCTGGCGCGTGGGCGGAGCCCAGGCCGTCGCGGCCCTGGCCTACGGGGCGGGGCCCATCCAGCCGGTCGACAAGATCGTCGGCCCCGGCAACGCCTATGTCACCGCCGCCAAGCGTCGCCTCTACGGCGTGGTCGGCATCGACGCCCTGGCCGGTCCCTCCGAGATCGTGGTGGTCGCCGACAAGGACAACAATCCCGACTGGATCGCCGCCGACCTGCTGAGCCAGGCCGAGCACGACCCGGCCGCCCAGTCGATCCTGATCACCGACGACGAGGCCTTCGCGGTCGCCGTCGAGCAGGCTGTGGCCGAGCGTCTGAAGACCCTCGCCACCGGCGAGGACGCCGCCGCCTCGTGGCGCGACCACGGCGCGGTGATCATCGCTCCGCTGGACGAGAGCCCGGCCCTGGTCGACGCCATCGCCCCCGAGCACGTCGAGTTCGCGCTGGAGAATCCCGAGCGGCTCTCCGATCGCGTAAGGCATGCCGGGGCGATTTTCCTGGGGCGGGTGACGCCGGAGGCGATCGGCGACTATGTGGCCGGCTCCAACCACGTGCTGCCGACCAGCCGCGCGGCGCGTTTCCAGTCGGGCCTGTCGATCTACGACTTCATCAAGCGCACCTCGATCGTGAAATGCGACAGGGCCTCGTTCGGGATCCTGGGCCCGCACACGGTCGCCCTGGCCAAGGCCGAGGGGCTGCCCGCCCACGCCCTGTCCGCGTCGATACGGTTGCCTTCCGGCGAGTGACGCGCGAACGTCCGCCGCAGATGAGCACCGACGCCCGCGCCAGCCACAGAATCAAGTCGATCGAGATCGACGAGGACAGCCTCGCGGCCGCCTCGCGCGACCAGGAGCAGGAGCGCCAGGTCGCGATCTTCGATCTGCTGGAGAGCAACTATTTCGAACCGGCGGAGGCGACGGGCGGGCCCTACGACCTGCGCCTGTCGCTGATCGAGAACCGCCTGGCCTTCGACATCGCGGGGCCCGGCCCGGAAGACGAAAGATGGGAGCGCCGGCACCTGCTGTCGCTGTCGCCGTTCCGGGGCGTGATCAAGGACTACTTCCTGATCTGCGACAGCTACTACTCGGCGATCCGCAACTCGACGCCCCAGCAGATCGAGGCCTTGGACATGGGCCGGCGCGGCCTGCACAACGAGGGCTCGAGCCTGCTGCGCGAGCGGCTGGAGGGCAAGGTCAAGACCGACCTGGACACCGCCCGCCGCCTGTTCACCCTGATCTGCGCGCTGCACTGGCGGGGGTGAGCTCGTGAGTGAGCTGCCGGACGCCGTACTGTTCAGCTGCAATTACAACCGCGTACGCTCGCCGATGGCCGAGGGGCTGTTCAAGCGCTTCTACGGCACGCGGGCGTTCGTCGATTCGTGCGGCCTGAAGCCGGATCCGGCCGGGGAGGGGATCGACCCCTTCGTCGTGGCGGTGATGGACGAGTTGGGTCTGGACGTCTCGGACCACCAGCCCAAAACCTTCGCCCAGCTGGAGGACGACAGCTTCGATGTCGTCGTCTCCCTGACCCCCGAGGCCCAGCACCGGGCCGTGGAGCTGTCGCGCGACCGCTCGGTCGAGATCGAGTATTGGCCGACCCACGACCCCACCTTGGTCGACGGCTCGCGCGAGGCGCGGCTGGAGGCTTATCGCGAGGTTCGCGACGCCCTGGCCGAGCAGATCAAACGACGTTTCGGGGCGCCATCGACGTTCGGGGGGTAATTGCGTTATAGAGGCGCCTCGCCGCGAAGGGCCTCGTTCTGACTCGATGTCAGGCGAGGGCTCGCGGCTGTCCGATTCGTCCCCACTGAGAGGCCTGATGGCTAAGGAAGAACTGCTCGAGTTTCCCGGCACGGTCAGCGAATTGCTGCCGAACGCCACGTTCCGCGTGAAGCTGGAAAACGACCACGAGATCATCGCCCACACCGCCGGCAAGATGCGCAAGAACCGCATCCGCGTTCTGGCCGGCGACAAGGTCCTGGTCGAGATGACCCCCTACGACCTGACCAAGGGCCGTATCACCTACCGCTTCAAGTAGGACGCCTGTGGCTCTGCAGACGGCAGCCTATGGGGCCGCCGGTCCGGCGCTGGTGCTGGCCAGCGCGAGCCCGCGGCGCCTCGACCTGCTGGCCCAGGTCGGCGTCACGCCCGACCGGGTCGACCCCGCCGACATCGACGAGACTCCCCTGCGCGACGAGACCCCGCGCAGGCATGCCTTGCGCCTGGCGCAGGAGAAGGCGCGCGTCGTCGCGGCCCGGTCGCCGGACGCCTTCGTGCTGGCCGCCGACACTGTGGTGGCCGTCGGCCGCCGCATCCTGCCCAAGGCCGAGACCGAGGCCGACGCCCGAGACTGCCTGAAGCTGCTGACCGGCCGAAACCACAAGGTGTTCACGGGCGTGGCCCTGATCGCCCCGGGCGGTCGTGAGGCTTCGCGTCTCGTGGAGACCAAGGTCGGCTTCAAGCGCCTCTCCGAGGCTGAAAGTAACGGTTACATCGAAAGCGGCCAGTGGCGGGGCAAGGCGGGCGGCTATGGCGTCCAGGGCCTGGCCGGCGGTTTCATCACCGACATCCAGGGCTCGTATCCCAGCGTCGTCGGCCTGCCACTGTACGAGACGCTGAACCTGCTTTCGGGCCTGGGGTATCGGCCGTGAGCGCCAGATCATGAGTGAGCGTCGCGCCTATCTCTACAAGGGCGTGGGCGAGACCGTCGGGGTCGTCACCCTGGATGGCCGCCCTGAGCGACTGTTCGTCGCCTGGCCCTCGGACGATCCGCTGGACGCCGAAGGCGTGCGCGGCGTCGCCCGCGTCAAGAAGATCGAAAAGGCCTTCGCCTCGGCCTTCGTGGCCCTGCCGGGCGGCCGGGACGTCATCCTGCCGCTGCGGCCCGACATGCCCGCGCTGATCGAGGGCGGACTGGTCGAGATCGAGATCAAGACCGCCTCCCGCGCCGGCAAGGCCGCCGTGGCCCGCTTCGTCGCCGAAGGGGAGGGCGAGCCGCGCGTGATCGAGGCCGCCCCGACGATCGAGGCGCGCCTGCGCCAGCATGTGAAGGCCGGCTCGCCCACGATGGGCGACAAGGCCCTCCTGGCCGTCGAGGAGGCGGAGGCCGACGCCTTGGCCACGATCTTCGCCCTGCCGGGCGGCGGCGACATCGCCGTGGAGCCCACCCGCGCCCTGACCTCGGTCGATGTCGACCTCGGCGCGCGGGAGGCGAGCGATTCGAAGCGCGCGGCCCGCCAGGCCAACATGGCCGCGCTGAGCGTCGCCGCGCGGGTCCTGCGCCTCAAGGGGCTAGGAGGAATCGTCGTCTTCGACCTGGTCGGGCGCGGGCACGATGGCCAGGCCCTGACCACGGCCGCCCGCAACGCCTTCGCGCCGGACAACCCCGGCGTGGGAATCGGCGCGATCAGCAAGTTCGGCACGTTGGAGATGATCGTCCCGCGCCGGGCTCCGCCGATCCTGGATCGGTTGCTGGCCCAGAACGGCGGGGCGGCGAATCCCGGCCCCAATCCTCGCTACGTCGCCCGCCGGCTGGCGCGCGCCCTGGAGCGCGAGGGCAGGGCCGATCCCGGCGGTCGCCTGACCGCCCGTTGCACGCCCGCCGTCGCCGAGGCCTTCGCGGCCGAGCTGGACGCGGGCGTCGCCGAGCGGCTGGGCCGCCGCTTCGTCGTCGAATCCCAGGTCGACTGGCCCATCGACCGCATCGAGGTGTCCGCCCCATGAGCACGGGTTGCCCCATCTGCAGCAAGCCGGTCGAAACGGCTTTCCGTCCTTTCTGCTCCAAGCGTTGCGCGGATGTGGACCTGCAGCGCTGGCTGAGCGATCGCTACGTCGTTCCCGGAACCGACGAGGACGACGAGAATCCCCCGGGGAATCTCTCTTCGGAAAGCATCCACAAGGAATGAAAAACGGCGCTGGACTTCCCGTCCGGCCTCCCCTATAGACCCGGCTCCTCGCTGCACGGCGAGGTCGCCAAGGCGGTTTCGACCGCCGAGCCGAAGATGCCTGGGTAGCTCAGTTGGTAGAGCAGCGGATTGAAAATCCGCGTGTCGCTGGTTCGATTCCGGC
>CBIHOB010000112.1:0-9382 GCA_966211605.1 uncultured Caulobacter sp. | reverse complement strand
GCAGGACCTGACCTTCCTGCCCTGGTACTTCAAGAACCTGGGCGTGCAGTTCAACGCCACCCACCTGGAGTCGGAACTCGAGTACATCGTGACCCCGGCCAACGCCCGCCTGGGCACGGCGGCCGTCACGGCCAAGGGTCCGTTCACGGGCGCCTCGCCGGACGCCTTCAACTTCACGGTCTATTACGAGGTCGAGAAGTTCAGCGCCCGCCTGTCGTCGGCCTACCGCGCCAAGTACCGGACGCAGTACCCGATCGCGACCGGCACCTGCGAACCGGGCTTCTGCGACAGCCCGCTGGTCAACGACTTCCTGGGCAACAGCAGCACGTTCAACCTGGACGGCTCGATGACCTACAAGTTCAACAAGTACATGACCTTGTCGGTCGACGCCCTGAACCTGACGAACCAGACCGAGAACCGCTGGGCCTACCAGAACGACCCGGTCGTCACGCGCTACGCCGCCGTCGGCCGCTCGATCTTCGCCGGCATCCGGTTCGTCTACTGATTTCTAAGCGTTATTTCCTCCCAACGCTTGACTGGGGCCGCGTCGACGACGCGGCCCTTTCTTTTGGCCTCGGCCGGACGGCGCAGACCGCGGGTGGCCCGGTCCTGCGGGATATAGCGGAAGCCCTTCAGCAAGATCTTCAGCGCCTCCCAGTGAATGGCCGCCAAGACGCCGGCGACCTGCCAAGGATGACCCGCCAGCGCCTTCCAGATCATCGCGTCCGTCAGGTCCCGGCGTTCGCCCGAGAAGGTCGCGGCAAGCACCAGCCCCGCCTCGTCGGCGACATCGACGCCGACATGCACGGCCTCGCCAGGCGGCCGGATCTCGAAGGCGTAGCGCAGGTCCATCGGCAGGAACGGCGAGACGTAGAAGGCCTTAACCGCGCCCTGCTCCACCCAGCCGCCTCGCACCTTGTCGGCGGGCAGGACATAGTCGTGGCGCTGGCCGAAGGTGTTGCGCACGGCATGAACGGTCGCCACCAGTCGTCCCGCCCCGTCATGGCAGAAGAACACGCTCAGCGGATTGAAGCCCTTGCCGAGGATGCGCGGCATGGCCAGCACGCTGACTCGCGCCGCCGTCAGCCCCCGCGCCCTCAGCTTGGCCAGCACCTCGTCCTTCAGCACGCCCGCGGGATCGTCCAGATGATCGCGATCGTGGAAGCCGATCAGATTGAAGCGCCCGCGCGAGAACCGCTTGAGCCGCGCGTCCAGAGCGTCGATTTCGTCCAGATCCAGCAGCAGCATGAAGATGCGATAGCGCAGACGATGGCGCCGTGGTCGCGCGCGGTCATGGACCACATGGCCGGCGTACAGCGCCGAGTGGGTCACGCGACCAGCTCCCGCTCCGCTTCGAACTCGGGAACGTCGAGGAAAATGCGGCCCGACGGGTCCGGCGTCAGCCACGGGCGATGCGCGCCGCCCAGCTGTTCGGCCACGGCGAGACCCGCCTGCAGACCGTCCTCATGGAAGCCCGAGCCGAAATAGGCCCCGCAGAACCAGGTCCGGCGGCGTCCCTGCAGCGACCATAGCCGTCGCTGGGCCAGCATGGCCGGGCCGTCGAACAGCGGATGCTCGTACACTTGGTCGTGCAGCGCGCCGGCTGGATCCCGCGCGGGGTTCAGCGACAGGAAGAACGGCGTCTCGCCCTCCAGCGGCTGCAGCAGGTTCATCCAGTAGGTGACGCCGCCTTCGTCGCCTCGGCGGCCCACATGATTCCAGCTGGCCCAGGCCGAACGGCGCCGCGGCATCAGTTCGGGGTCACGGTGCAGGACGGCCCGGTTGCGGCTGTAGCGGAACGCGCCCAGCAGGTCGCGCTCCTCGGCCGACGGCGCGGCCAGCATGCGCAGCGCCTGGTCGGCATGGGCGGCGATCACCACCTGGTCGAAGCCGCGGACATCGCCTGTGGCGTCCTCGATACCGACGCCCTCGGGCCCGCGATGGATCGCCGTCACCGGCCGGTTCAGCAGGATTTCGCCCGAGACGCCGGCGGCCAGCTTCTCGACATAGCGCGCGCTGCCGCCCACCACCGTCCGCCAGATCGGGCGCTTGTTGATCGGCAGCATCAGGCCGTGGTTGTCGAAGAACCTCAGCAGGGCCGCGGCCGGGAACTCGCGGATATCGCGTAGCGAGGCCGACCAGATCGCCGCCGCCTGGGGCAGCAGGTGATCCTCCTGGAAGGCGCGCCCGAAGCCCTGGCGGCGCAGATACTCGTCCAGCCGACACAGGCCGCCGGTCTCGAGATCGGGCGGGATGCGCCGCCCCTCGCGATAGAACCGCATGACGTCCAGCAGCATCTTCAGGAACCGCGGGTTCACGGCGTTGCGCTTCTGGGCCAGCAGCTTGGTGCTGGAATATTCCAAGGCGCCGTCGTCCAGCGAGACGCCGAAGGACATGTCGCTGGCCGCGGTCTCCACGCCCAGATGCCGGAAAAGGGCCGTCAGGTTCGGATAGTTCGGTTCATTATAGACGATGAAGCCGGTGTCCACGGCCACGCCGTCCGCCGTCACCGTGTGGGCGTGGCCGCCCAGGCGGTCGTCCGCCTCGTACAGGGTCACGTCGTGGCGGCGCGACAGCAGCCAGGCGGCGGACAAACCCGAGATTCCGGACCCGACGACGGCGATGGACAGGCGAGCACTAGCGGGGGCCAAGGCGATCTCCCAAGCGCGTCGGAGCGACGCTTCGGAAACAGCTACGAAGAAGCTGGACGACCGGACGCATCCGGCGGCGAGGCGCGTCCGTAACAGCTCGGGAGATCCTCCGGAGGACGACCCCATGAGCCTGGTGAAAGCGGCGATCCACGCGTTCGAGGACGCGCCCATGCCCGACCTGGTCGCCCGTAAGGCGATCGACTTTCTGGTCGGCGACGCGCGGCGAAGACTTGGCCACGCCCCCGCCGACGCCAGCTTTCTGTTCGCGCGCGACATGGAAAGCCATCCCATCGCGACCCACACCGACGAAGCCAACGCCCAGCACTACGAACTGCCCGCGGCCTTCTTCGAGGCCATACTGGGCCCTCACCTGAAATACTCCAGCGGTCTGTATCCGCCGGGCGCGACGAAGCTGGAACACGCGGAGGCCGAGGCCCTGCGCGAGACCTGCTTGAACGCCGACCTGCATGACGGCCAGGACGTGCTGGAGCTGGGCTGCGGCTGGGGCTCTCTGTCGCTGTGGATGGCCCAGCGCTATCCGTCGTCGCGGATCGTCAGCGTTTCGAACTCGGCCTCGCAGCGCGCCTTCATCCTGGCGCGCGCGGCCCAACGCGGCCTGGATAACCTGACCGTCGTCACCGCCGACATGAACGACTTCGACACCCCCCGCCGCTTTGACCGCGTGGTCTCGGTCGAGATGTTCGAGCACATGTCCAACTGGCGCGCGCTGCTGACGCGGGTGCGGGACTGGCTGAAGCCCGACGGGCGGCTGTTCCTGCACGTCTTTACCCACCGAACCACGCCCTACCGCTTCGAGGCCGACGATCCGGCGGACTGGATCGCCCAGTACTTCTTCAGCGGCGGGGTGATGCCCAGCCACGACCTGGCCGGCCAGTTTCCGGACCTGTTCGCAGTCGAGGCCGACTGGCGTTGGAGCGGCCAGCACTACGCTCGCACCGCCCGCCAGTGGCTGGAGAATTTCGACGCCAATCGCGACAGGATCGATCCGGTGCTGGCCGAGGTCTACGGCCGTCGCGCGACGGTCTGGCGGCGGCGCTGGCGGCTCTTCTTCCTCGCCACCGCCGGGCTGTTCGGCCATCGCGGCGGCCAGGAATGGGGCGTCAGCCACTACCGCCTTCGTCCCGTTTCGGAGAGCGTCCGATGATCAAGTTCGCCGCCGGCTATGTCGCGACCGCCTTGACCATGCTGGTTCTTGACGGGGCGTGGCTGACCCTGGCCACGCCGCGCCTGTACCAGCCACGCATCGGCGAGCTGCTGGCCGCCAAGCCGTCACTGCCGCCGGCCGTGGCGTTCTATCTGTTGTATGTCACGGGGATCGTCGTGCTGGCCGTGCTGCCGGCGGTCAGCCAGGGCGGTTGGCGGCGACTGCTGGTCCATGCCGTGGTGTTCGGCCTGGTCGCCTACGCCACCTACGACTTGACCAACCAGGCGACGCTGAAGACCTGGTCGACCACCATCACCCTCGTCGACATGGCCTGGGGAACCCTGGTGACCACCGCGGCGGCTTCGGCCGGCTACGCGGCCATGCGCTGGCTGTCGACGCGTTAGGACGCGGAGCCTTCCATCCGCCGACGCGTTCGGCCGGTCATGGAACAGCTGAAGACCTGGTTCGCCGACACAGCGCTGCGGCTCGGCTGGGCGCCGCCTTGGCTGGTCAGCACCCTGCTGATCATCCTGGCCGTCACCGTCGCCGTCTCGGTCCACGCCCTCGTGGTCCAGCTGGTGCGGCGCGCCATCTCGCGGCACAGCGCCTTCTGGCAGCCGCTGATCGCGCGCACGCGTCGACCGACGCGCCTGGCCTTCATCGTCGCCGCCCTGGGTCCGGCCGTCAGCGCCGCGCCCTTGACCGCCCAACAGGCGGCCAGCGCCAAGCACGTGCTGGTGGTGCTGTTCATCCTGCTTCTGGGCTGGATGGCGATGACCGCGCTCGACATCGGCGCGGCGCTCTACCTGCGGGGCTTCAAGGTCGACGTCGAGGACAATCTGCTGGCCCGCAAGCACGTGACCCAGGTGCGGATCCTGCGGCGCGCCATGGCCATACTGGTCGGGATCGTCACCCTGGCGCTGGCGCTGATGACCATTCCCGGCGTGCGACAATGGGGCGTCAGCCTGCTGGCGGCCGGCGGCGCAGCCTCGCTGATCGTCGGCCTGGCGCTGCAGCCGTTGCTGACCAACCTCATCGCCGGCATCCAGATCGCCGTCACCCAGCCGATCCGCATCGACGACGCCGTGATCGTCGAGAAGGAATGGGGAAACATCGAGGAGATCAGCGCCACCTATGTCGTCGTGCGGTTGTGGGACTGGCGACGGATGGTGCTGCCGCTCAGCTACTTCATCCAGACGCCGTTTCAGAACTGGACGCGCGAGAGCGCCGCCCTGATCGGCACGGCCATGCTGTACGTCGATCCCGCTGCGCCCGTGGATCGCCTGCGGGCCAAGCTGGAAGAGATCGCCAAGGCCTCGCCGCTGTGGGACGGCAAGGTCGTCAACCTGGCCGTCACCGACTTGACCGCCGAGGTCATGGAGGTCCGCTGCCTGGTCAGCGCCCGCAACGCGCCCCGGACTTTCGACCTGCGCTGCGAGGTGCGCGAGAAGATGATGGCTTTCCTGCGCGACGAACTTCCGGAAGCCTTCCCGCGCCGTCGGCTGGCCTTGGCGGCGGGCGAGGCGTGAAGCGTCTCAGACCGTCGCGATCTCGCGCGCCAACCGCCTGGAATCGCCGCGCGTGGAAAGCCAGATCAGCGCCTCGGTCATCCCGACGATCACCGCGTCCAACAGCCGGGTTAGCGGATTGATCGCGCCTCTGGACGCCCTGGCATAGTCGAGATGCTGCAGCTCCTGAGCCTGGATTTCGCGGATCGCTGTCGACATCTCCGGGTCACTGGCGCCCAGATAGGCCAGCTGGTCGTCCAGATGGCGATGCACCGTACGCTCCACGGCTTCGGTGCAGACCAGAATAGCCTTGCGCCCCAGCAGCCCGGTCACCCCGCCCAGCACGCCGCCGCCGATCGACCAAATCCACATCAGCCGACAAGGCTTGGCGGACCGGCCCGGCATCAGGGCCCGAAAGCGGGCCAGATGCTCGCGCTCGTGAGCCAGGGTATGGCGGAGGAACGGCAGCAGGTCCGGCGCGCGCAGCCGGGCCAGGGCGATCTGCGCGCGATAGATGCGGATGGCGCCATGCTCGCCACCGTGGTTCACGCGAAGGATGCGGGCTGGGATCGTGCGGTTCATGGCAAGCTCGCCCAAAGGTAGAGCCTTTGACGCGCCATGGGCAACCCCTCTCGCTCTCCTCAAGTAAGTGATTTATGACTTAGCCTTAGGCGCCGGCGCCCCCTGATGATGCGTGTTGGGGGCCAAGCGCGAAAGACGGCGGTCGGGCGATTGCCCCGCCAAGGCTTTCGGGGCTCTCCTGACGAGGTTGAGGCTCGATGATCGAGAGGTCTTATTCGAAGGTGACGGGTGCTTTCGACATCGGCGCTCCGGGTTGGGGAGCAAGAGCCAAGGCTCGCTGCGACGCGCTGGGCGCGCCGCCCTACAGCGAGGTCGAAGGTCAGCTGACGCGCCGGTTCCTGACACCCGCCCACGCAGCGGCCCTGCAAGCGCTCGAAGGCTGGATGCGCGACGCCGGCATGACCACGCGCCGCGACGCCGCCGCCAACCTGATCGGCCGCTACGAGGGCGAGACGCCCGGCGCCAAGGCGCTGATCATCGGCTCGCACATCGACAGCGTCCGCAACGGCGGACGCTATGACGGTCCCCTGGGGATCATGCTGGGCGTCGACGTGGTCGAGGCCCTGAGCCGCGCCGGGCGTCGCCTGCCGTTCGCGATCGAGGTCGTGGCGTTCGGCGACGAGGAAGGCTCGCGGTTTCCGGCCTCGATGAGCTGCAGCCGCGCCATCGCGGGCACTCTGGACACGATGGCCCTGGAGATGAAGGACGCCGAGGGTGTCTCCGTCACCGAGGCTTTGGCGGCCTTCGGCGGCGATCCGGCCGACGTCGCTTCGGCGGCGCGCAGGCGCGAGGACGTGCTGGCCTTCCTGGAGGCCCATATTGAGCAGGGCCCGGTCTTGGAGGCTGAGGGCCTGGCCCTGGGCGTCGTCACCGCCATAGCCGCGCAGAAGCGGCTGATGGTGAAGATCGTCGGGACCGCCGGGCATGCCGGCACGACGCCGATGGGCCTGCGCAAGGATCCTGGTCCCGCCGCCGCCGAGTGCATCCTGGCCTTGGAGCGGATCTGTCGCGCCGGAACCGACGGCCTGGTCGGCACGGTCGGTCGCATGACCGCCCTGCCCGGCGCGTTCAACGTCATCCCAGGCGTGGTCGAGTTCTCGATGGACATCCGGGCCGAGACCTCGGCGACGCGCGACGACGCCGTCGTCGCCATCAGCGCCGAGATCCACGCCATCGCCGCCCGCCGCGGCCTGAGCGCCGAGATCCACCTGATGCAGGCTCTCGCCGAAAGTCCCTGCGATCCGTCGCTGATGAGCCTGCTGGACGAGTCCCTGGCGGACCTGTCCTTGCCCGTCCGTCGGCTGCCTTCGGGGGCCGGCCACGACGCCATGGTGATGGCCGATCTCGCCCCCGTCGCCATGCTGTTCATCCGCTGCGAGGGCGGCGTCAGCCACAATCCGGCCGAGGCCGTCACCGACGCCGACTGCGCCCTGGCGGCGCAGGCCATGCTCCATTTCATTGACAAGCTGGAACGACGCGAACGCGCATGACCGAGACATTCAAGGAACTCGACCACCCGGCCCGCCTGCTGATGGGCCCGGGCCCCATCAACGTCCACCCCCGCGTGCTGCGCGCCATGTCGGTGCAGCTGCTGGGGCAGTTCGATCCCGAGTTCACCGGCTACATGAACCAGGTGATGGCGCTGTATCGCGGCGTGTTCCAGACGCAGAACCGCTGGACCTTCGTGGTCGACGGCACCTCGCGCGCGGGCATCGAGGCGGCGTTGGTCTCGACGCTGTGCCCCGGCGACGACGTCGTGGTGGTCAATGCCGGGCGATTCGGCCTGCTGCTGGCCGAGATCGCCGAGCGCTGCGACGCCAAGGTCACCTTCGTCGAAGGCGAATGGGGCAAGGCCGTCGATCCGCAGGCGGTCGAGGACGCCGTCGCCCGGATCAAGCCGCGCCTGGTCGCCTGCGTGCATGGCGACACCTCGACCACGATCGCCCAGCCCATCGAGGCCATCGGCGAGATCTGCCGCCGCCACGACGCCCTGCTGTATGTCGACGCCACCGCGACCTTGGGCGGCATGAGCGTTCCGGTCGACGCCTGGCGAGCCGATATCGTCACCGCCGGCCTGCAGAAGTGCCTGGGCGGTCCCTCGGGCTCGGCCCCGATCACCATCAGCGACCGCGCCGCCGACCACATCTTCAGCCGCCGCCACGTCGAGAAGGGCCTCGCGGGTCCGGGGGCGATGGGCAACGGTCGCCGCATCGCCTCGAACTATTTCGACCTCGCCATGATCATGGACTACTGGTCCGAGAAGCGCCTGAACCACCACACCGAGGCGGCCAGCATGTTGTTCGCGGCGCGCGAGTGCGCGCGACTCGTTCTGGAGGAAGGCCTCGAGGCCCGCTTCGCCCGCCATGCCCAGGCCGGCGCGGCCATGGTCGCGGGAATCGAGGCGCTGGGCCTGATGGTCTATGGCGACCAGGCGCACAAGATGGCCAATGTCACGGGGGTGATCGCCCCCGCCGGCGTCGACTACGACCGGGTGAAGGCGCGCATGCGCACCGAGTTCGAGATCGAGATCGGCGCGGCGTTCGGCCCCCTGGCCGGCAAGATCTGGCGCATCGGGACCATGGGCGTGAACGCCCGCAAGCATGCGGTTCTCCAGACCCTGGCGGCGCTGGAAGCGGTGCTGCGCTGGGAAGGCTTCAAGGCTCCGGCCGGCGCCGGCGTCGACGCGGCGGCGAAGGTGTTCGGATGAACTATCCGCGCGACCTGATCGGCTACGGCGAGCACCCGCCGGAGGCTAACTGGCCGAACGGCGCCCGCGTGGCCGTGCAGTTCGTGCTGAACTACGAGGAAGGCGCCGAGCGCAGCATCCTGCACGGCGACCCGGTCAGCGAATTCTTCCTGTCCGAGATGGTCGGCGCCCAGCCCATCCAGGGCATGCGGCACATGTCGATGGAGAGCCTGTACGAATACGGCTCGCGCGCCGGCTTCTGGCGCATTCGGCGGCTGTTCGAGGAGTTCGCCCTGCCGCTGACCGTATTCGGCGTGGCCCAGGCGATGGAGCGCCATCCGGACGCCGTTGAGGCGATGATGAAGTCGGGTTGGGAGATCGCCTCCCACGGCTATCGCTGGATCGACTACCAGCACTTCACGTCCGATCAGGAGCTGGAGCACATCCAGCAGGCCATCGAGATCCAGAAGCGGCTGACGGGCGAAAGGCCGTTGGGCTGGTACCAGGGCCGCACCAGCCCCAACACCGCGCGCCTGGTCGCCGAGGAAGGCGGCTTCGTCTACGACGCCGACAGCTATGCCGACGACCTGCCCTACTGGGACGACCGGCACAGCCGCCCCCAGCTGATCGTGCCCTACACGCTGGAAGCCAACGACATGCGCTTCACCGCGCCCCAGGGCTTCAACACCGGCGAGCAGTTCTTCACCTACCTGCGCGACGTCTTCGACGCCCTCTATCTGGAGGGCGAGACCGCGCCCAAGATGATGAGCGTGGGCCTGCACTGCCGCGT
>CBIHOB010000111.1:0-9569 GCA_966211605.1 uncultured Caulobacter sp. | reverse complement strand
GGGCTCCGAGAGGACCCGCCTTTTTCTTTTGGTGCTGGGGGGCTCCGAGGGGATGCGCTGCTGAAGCGGATGGCGCGAGCGGCCCGGGACGATGCGTGGAGGGGCGCGCACCGGGATGGAGACGACCGCGCGCCTTCGCCCGGGCCCTCGGACAATGAAAAAGCCGCCCGGCGCGAACCGGGCGGCTTTCCTGTTTCGGAGAAGAAGGGGGTTACCGCACCGGCGTGTCCGCCAGCACCGAGGCTCCCCCGGGGGCGGCGCGCAGCCGGGCGTGGGCCATCTCGTCCAGGATCGCCTGCGAGCGCGGGTCGCCCAGCACCCAGGCGGCGGCCGCCAGGGTCTTGGCCGAGGTTTCGCTGACGCCCAGGAACTTCTCGAAGGCCTCGAACGGAGACTTGGGCGCATCCACCCGCTTGAGCCGCACGTCGTCCTTCAGCTTGGCCAGCTGCTTGGCCTTGTCGACGGCGTCGTAGAAGCCGCCCAGCTGATCCACCAGGCCCAGCTGCTTGGCCTGCTCGCCGGTCCAGACGCGGCCCTTGGCGATCTCGCGCACGCGCTCGGGCGGCAGCTTGCGGCCCTCGGCCACGCGGGCGATGAAGCCGGCATAGATGCGGTCCATCCAGCCGGCGAACTTGGCGCGCTGGTCGGGGGTGAAGCCTTCCGCCGAGCCGAACGCCTCGGAATAGGCCCCGCCGACATGCAGGTCCTTGGTGTCGACGCCGAAGCGGGCCAGGGCGTCGCCCAGGGCGAACTTGCCGCCATAGACGCCGATCGAGCCGGTCAGGGTCGAGGGCTGGGCGACGATCGAATTGGCCTGGCTGGAGATCCAGTAGCCGCCCGAGGCCGCATAGGTCCCCATGCTGACCACGACCGGCTTGCCGGCCGCCTTGGCGCTCTTCATGGCCGCCAGAATCTGTTCCGAAGCCGTGTCCGAGCCGCCGGGCGAGGAGACGCGGAAGACGATCGCCTTGACGTCCTTGTCGTCAGCGGCCGCCTTGAAGGCCCGCGCGACGTCGTCGGAATAGACGTTGCTGTCGCCGCCGAAAGGCGAGCCGCCGCCGCTGGTCCCGGTGACGATCGCCCCTTCGGCCCCGATCACCGCGATGGCCGGGCCGGTCTTGACGCTGGGCGGCTTGGAGCGGCTGGCATAGTCGTCGAAGTCGATCAGCTTGGCGCCCTTGCCGGCCTTCTCCAGGGCGAAGGCCTGGATGTCGCTGACCTGGCCGACCTTGTCGATCAGGCCCTTGGCCTGGGCTTCCTGGGCGCTGTAAGGCCCGTCCTCGAGCGTGCGGATCAGCAGGGCCGGGTCGCGCTTGCGATCGACGGCGGCGCTGGTCAGGGCCGAGCGATAGACCGAGCCCATCCACGACAGCGTCGATTCCCGGTGGGCCGCGGTATAGTCGCTGTAGAGATAGGGGTTCACGGCGTTCTTGTACTCGTAGCGCTGCTCGTACTCGGCCTTGACGCCGTACTTGTCGAAGAAGCGCTTGAAGAACATCGACTCGGTCGAGACGCCGACCGCCTGGAAGCTTGAGTCGGGCTGCATCCACAGCTCGCTGGTCGCCGCGCCCAGCATGTAGGTCGAGGTGATCATGCCCGAGGGGTAGAGGCCCTGGCTGTGGGCGTAGATCGGCTTCTTGCCGACCTCGCGGAAGTGCTTGAAGGCCAGGCGCAGCTCGTCCGCCGCGGCCGGGGCGACGCCGCCCTCGGGCAGGCGCACCAGCACGCTCTCGACCTTGTCGTCCTTCTCGGCGCGCCGCAGCGTCTCGATGATCGACATCACCGAGTCGCCGCCGCCGCTGAAGGCCGCGAACGGGCTCTTGGGATCCTGGTCGGTCAGGCCTTCGCGCAGGTCCAGTTGCAGCACCGTGTGGACCGGGACGGGCGCGGGTCGCGCGGCCCCGGCGGCCATCACCACCAGCAGGAAGGGCACTCCGACCACGAACAGCAGAAGACCGACAAAGACGCCGGCGACGGTCAGGAAGAACTGCTTCATCGGAGGTCCTGATTGCGAAATCGCCGACAAGCTAACCGGTGTCGAGGCCGCCACCAAATGAAGAGCGCGCAACGAATCCGAAGGCGATGGGCAAATGCGCCTGGCGCGGTTCCGGCGGCGCCCGCGAACAGGCCGGGCGCCGCTTTCGCGACGCCTAGGCTGCTGTTTTACTGGATGATTTCCCGCCTCTGGCTGGCGGGGGAGAAATGGTCGGAGTGGCAGGATTTGAACCTGCGACCCCTGCGTCCCGAACGCAGTGCTCTACCAGACTGAGCCACACTCCGACTTGGAGGCCGGCCTTATAGGGGGCGGTTTCGGAGGGCGCAAGCGCCTTTTTCGACGATCATGCGACGGCCCGAAAAAAGTTCTGAAATGGGCTGTTGCATCCATCCGAGTCGTGAGCTATCTCCACCGCCTCGCCGGGCCCAACAGGGTCTCGCCGTTCCTGCTGGGGAATGGTGTAATGGTAACACTGCGGTTTTTGGTACCGTCATTCTAGGTTCGAGTCCTAGTTCCCCAGCCACTTCCTCCTGACATCGAAGTCTAGTCGAAGCATCGCCTTCGGGCGGCGCTCCAACGATCCCATCCGCACCTTCGCCAGCGTCGGCGGGGCGCTACGCCGGTGAAGCTTGGCCGGGCGGCGACACGGACGGTCATGAACGTCCCGGGCGCCCGAGGCGCCGAGGCGAGAACGTTCCATCGACAGGTGTAGACGCGCAATGGTCGAGTCGATGAAGATGCCGCCTAGGTCGACGAGGCCGGGATTTCACCCCGCCGCGCGGATCGATCTCGCGGTGTACGGTATTTGCGCTATCGGGCCTTGATAGTGCTCAAGTCCAGTTCGCAGTTGCGAGATAGATCCATGCTCGTATGGGTTTAGCGGCTGATTCAGCGCCTGATAACAACGTTGTCATGCGTATAGTTGACGAAAATTCAGCTCGTTGAAGCCGCGTATCGATAGTCGATTGTTACGGTACTTCACGAATCGAAGCATAAAATCAGTCCATACTACTTGTATTTCCGAGGTGAGGGTGTATTTGCGGATCTACTAGGGGAATGGAGTTGAGATCGTGGAAGACAAAGCGACCCTGATCGAGCTTACCGCTGAGATCGTGGCCAATTATGTGGCCAATAATTCGACGCCGGTGTCGGAACTTCCGGCATTGATCCGGGCTACGCACGATGCTCTGGCTGGTATTGGCGCGCCGCCCGCGCCGACCGTCGAAGCCGTCAGCAAGGCCACGCCGGCCCAGATCCGGAAGAGCATCACGCCCGAGGCCCTGATCAGCTTCGAGGACGGCAAGCCCTACAAGACGCTGAAGCGCCACCTGACGACGCACGGCATGACCGTGGCCGAATACAAGGCCAAGTGGGGCCTGCCGAACGACTATCCGACCACCGCGCCCGCCTACAGCGAGGCCCGCTCCAAGATGGCCAAGGCCCTCGGCCTGGGCCAGGGCGGCCGCAAGGGCAAGGCCCCGGCGCGCGGTCGCAAGGGCTGATCGGCTAGCCAGCCTTTCGCCGGAAACGAAAAGGGGGCGCGGCGGGCGTCCCCTTTTTTTGTCTCTCCTGTCCCGTCGCCTGGGGAGAGGGAGGCTAGGCCACGCCCCGCGTGTCCTCGTCCTCGACGTCCAGTGACAGGACCTTGGCCAGGGCCTCGACCAGGCGGGGAATCTCGACGGGCTTGGGGACCAGGGCGTCCATGCCGGCTTCGGCGTAGAGCGTGCGCTCGTGGGTCAGGACGCTGGCGGTGACGGCGATGATCGGGGTGCGGGGACGGCCGGTGCGGCGCTCGCCGGCCCGGATCGCCTGGCTGGCCTGGACGCCGTCCATGACCGGCATGTGCACGTCCATCAGGATGGCGTCCCAGCGCTCCTTCTCCCACATGGCCACGGCCTCGCGGCCGTCCACGGCGAAATGGCCGTTGACGCCCAGGTGGCCAAGCAGGGTCAGCAGCACGGCGCGGTTGGTCTGGTTGTCGTCGACCACCAGGATCTTGGGCGCGCCGTCCTCGACCTCGGGGGCGGCGATCTCCAGGGCCTGGACGGCGGGCGCGACGGGCTCGACCTGCGGCATCGGCAAGGTGAGCGAGAAGCAGGCGCCGCCGGTGGTCGAGGGCGAAAACGCGATCGTCCCGCCCATCAGCTCGACCAGGGTCTTGCAGATGGCCAGGCCCAGGCCGGATCCGCCGGCCCGGCGGGTGCTGGAGCTGTCCAGTTGGGCGAACTTGGTGAACAGCCGATCCCGCTGCGCCTCTGGAATGCCGGCTCCGGTGTCGATCACGCGCGCGGTCAGGCTGTGGTCGTCGCCCTCGACCTCCACGCGCACGCCGCCGGCCTCGGTGAACTTCACGGCGTTGGAGATCAGGTTCGACATCACCTGGCGCAGCCGCTCGGCGTCGCCCAGGCGCCAGCCGGCGGCGCCGGGGGCGATCTCCAGGCTGAACTCCAGGTCCTTGTCGCGGGCCAGGCCGCCATAGAGCTGCCGGAGGGCGTCCAGGTGGGCCGGCAGGTCGAACGGCGCGGGGACGATGTCCATCTTGCCGGCTTCGATCTTGGAAATGTCGAGAATGGCGTTGATGACGCTCAGCAGCGCGTGGCCCGAGGCGGTGATGGTGTCCAGGCGGCGGCGCTGGTCGGCGGCCAGCTCGCCCGAGGCCATGATCTGGGCCATGCCCAGGACGCCGTTCAGCGGCGTGCGGATCTCATGGCTCATGGTGGCCAGGAACTCGGTCTTGGCGCGGTTGGCGGTCTCGGCGGTCAGGGCCAGGCCTTGCGCCTCGGTCTTCAGGCGGCGGTTCTCGGCCAGTTCTCGCTCGAGCTCGGCGTTCAGGGCCTCGCTGGCCAGGCGCGCGCGCACCTCGCGGCTGACCACGCCGCGCATCATCGCCGAGATGCCGAGCGCGGCGAAGGCTCCGGCAAGGCCGAGGAACAGGTACTGAGTGACCATGGTCTCGGTGGCGTGCCGCATCATCCAGGCCAGGCCGCCGATCGCGCCGGCCACGCTGATCAGGGCGACGCGCCGGCTGGGCGCCGCCGTCGCGAAGGTCAGGGCCATCAGCACGAAATAGAGCAGCTTCTGCGCCTCGAAGTGCAGGACCTGGTAGGCGACGGTGTTGAGCAGGAACAGGACGTTCATGCCCAGGACCAAGCCTTCCAGCGGCCGGCCGATGATCTGGCCGCGACGCAGGGCGACCCAGCTCCAGAAGGCGTAGAGGGCGGAGGCGGCGGCCAGGCCTTCCAGCACCAGCAGCGCCAAACCCTTTTCGTAGAAGGGATGGGATAGACTGATCAGGGTATAGTAAATCGTGGCGGCGAGCAGGTAGCCGCGCGCGATCGGCACGTAGGCCTGCATCAGCGCGAGCTTGGCCCGCCGTCGCTCGTCAGTCTTCGAACCCCTCAAGACCTGTCCTCGACCTTCCCAGGCTGAGTAGTCTAGGGGCGGGTTGGTTAAGCCTTGTTTCGGATCACGATATTTTACAATTCAGACGCCGCTCAACGACATGCCCGGCAGGTCGGGCGGCGTCGCGCCGCCGCCGTTCAGCGGCCGCTGCATCCACACCAGATCCACCCAGCGGCCGAACTTGTGACCCATGTCCGGAAAGACACCCTTCCTCTCGAAGCCCATCGCGGCGTGCAGGCCGATCGAGGCGGCGTTGCCGCTGTCGCCGATCACCGCGCACATTTGCCGCAAGCCCAGAGCTTCGCAGGCCTCGATCAGCGACGTCAGCAGGGCCTTGCCCACGCCCCTGCCGACGGCCCGGGGCGACACATAGACGCTGTCCTCGACCGTGTAGCGATAGGCCGCCCGCAGGCGGAACGGGCCGGCGTAGCAGTAGCCGACCACCTCGCCGTCCAGCTCGGCCACCAGATAGGGCAGGCCGCGCTCCAGGAAGGCCGCGCGACGGCGCGCCATCTCGGCCTCGTCCGGGGGGACCTCCTCGAAGGTGCCCAGGCCGTTGAGGACGTTCCAGCCGTAGATGGCGGTGATCGCCGGCAGGTCGGCGTCCGTCGACGCCCTGATCAGGATGCTCACGCCTTCTCCCAGCCCTGTTCCACCGCCCACACCGCGAAGGCGTAGTCCAGGGCGATTTCCTTCAGGAAGTCAAAGCGGCCCGACGCGCCGCCGTGGCCGGCGTCCATGTTGATCTTCAGCAGGACAGGTTTGCCGCTGGTGGTGTGCTCGCGCAGCTTGGCCGCCCATTTCTCCGGCTCCCAGTAGGTGACGCGCGGGTCGGAAAGGCCGCCGGTGGCCAGCACGGCCGGATAGGGCTTGTCGGCCACGTTGTCGTACGGGCTGTAGCTGGCGATGTAGTCGTAGGCCGCCGGGTCCTCCAGCGGATTGCCCCATTCGGGCCATTCCGGAGGGGTCAGGGGCAGGGACGTGTCGCTCATGGTGTTGACCACGTCGACGAACGGCACGGCGGCGATGATCCCGGCGAACAGGTCCGGGCGCATGTTGGTGATCGCGCCCATCAAGAGACCGCCGGCCGAGCCGCCATAGGCCACGGTGTTGCCGGGCTTGCCATAGCCGGCCGCATGCAGATGCTCGGCGCAGGCGATGAAGTCGGTGAAGGTGTTCTTCTTCTTGAACTTCTTGCCGTCCAGAAACCAGCCCCAGCCCTTTTCCGAGCCGCCGCGCGGGCAGGCCGTGGCCCAGATCCAGCCACGGTCGACCAGCGACAGGTTCCGGATCGAGAAGCTGGGCTCCATGGCGATGCCGTAGCTGCCGTAGCCGTACAGCAGCAGCGGCGCGCTACCGTCCAGCTTTGTCCCCTTCTTCATCAGGATGAAGATCGGCACGTCGGTTCCGTCGCTGGCCTTGGCGTTCAGGCGGCGGGTCTCGTACTGCGCCGGATCGTGGCCCGAGGGGATCTCCTGGGTCTTGCGCAGGGCGCGCTGGCGCGAGGCCATGTCGTAGTCGAACCACTGGCGAGGCGTGGTCATCGAGTTGTAGACGAAGCGCAGGGTGTCGGTGTCGTATTCGTAGCCGCCTTCCAGCGACAGCGCGTAGGCCGCCTCGTCGAAGGCGATGGCGTGTTCGGCGCCGTCAGCCGACGTGACGGTGACCCGGTTCAGGGCGTCGACCTTCTCCAGCCGTACAAACCAGCGCTTGAAGGCCATCGTTCCCGAGATCAGGCGGCCAGGCTGGTGGGCGATCCAGTCCTTCCAGTTCGCCTTGCCGGTGGCGCCTTCCGGGGCCGTGACCAGCTTCCAGTCGACCGCGCCGTCGGCGTTGGTGCGGATCACCCAGTGGTCATTCCAGTGTTCGACCTCGTAGCGGACGCCCACCTCGCGCGGGTGGAAGACCACCGGCGCGGCGGTCGGCGTAGCGGCCGGGATGATCAGCGCCTCGCTGGTCTCCTGGTTGCCGCACGAGATCACGATGAACTTCTCGGACGATGTGACGCCGACGCCGATGAAGAAGCCTTCGTCGGGCTCGTCGTAGATCAGCACGTCGTCCTTGGCCGCGCCCTTGGCCGGTCGGCGATAGATCTTGGCCGGGCGGCCGTTGTCGTCCCGGAAGGTCCAGTACAGCCACTGGCTGTCGGGCGAGAAGCAGAAGTCGCCCGTCGTGCTCTCGACCGGGCTCTCCAGCACCTTGCCGGTCGCCAGGTCCTTGACGTGGACGCGGTAGACTTCCGAGCCCTGCTCGTCGACGGCGAAGGCGTACAGCCTGTGGTCGGGCGAGTGGGCCGCGGCGCCGACCTGGTAGAAGGCCTTGCCCTTCGACTCGGCTTCCTCGTCGAGCAGGATTTCTTCCGAACCGCCCCCGTGCGGCCTGCGGGCGTGGATCGGGTGCTGCGCGCCCTTCTCGAAGCGCGTGTAATATTCGAAGGGGCCATCCTTGGCGGGGACGCTGGCGTCGTCCTCCTTGATGCGGCCCTTCATCTCCTCGAACATTTTTTGTTGAACAGCCTCGGTCGAGGCCAGCATGGCCTTGGCATAGGCGTTCTCGGCCGTCAGGTGCTCCTTGACGTCGGCCTTGATCAGGCTGGGGTCGCGGAGGACCTTCTGCCAGTTGTCGTCCTTCATCCAGGCATAGTCGTCGGTCCGCTTCCGACCTAGCTGCTCGATGGTCTTGGGGATCTTCTTGGCGACCGGCGGCGTGGGGCGGGCGGCTTTTTCGACCGGCATGGGGGATCCGAAAGCTGTTCCAGACAAGACTACGGGAGATGAGGTAAGCGCTGCGGCCGCGCTCGTCATCAGGCGTCGACGATCCATGCGCAAAATTCCCCCGTAACCCTGCACAACGCGCAACTGCGGCAGAACGACAACTTGCGGCGCAAGATTCCTGTGGTCAAATTCCATCAATAGTCGGGCGAGTAGTAGTAGCGAAGCGTAACAAGGGGGCGTCATGCCGTTGGATCTGTCCGTCGACCTGATCAAGGCCACGGTTCAGCTTGAGCAGCCGCTGGGCGATGGTTCGCGCACCGTCGGCACCGGTTTCCTGATTTCAGACCCCACGCCGGACGGCAAGCCGCGCACCATCCTGGTCACGGCCGCCCACGTGTTCGAGAAGATGCCGTCGGTGTCGGCCAAGATCGGCTACCGCATCGAAGGCAGCGACTCGGTCTGGCGCTTCGACCCCGAGACGCTGAAGATCCGCGACGGCGACCACCCGCTGTGGGTCAAGCACCCGACCCGCGACGTGGCGGCCATGGTGGTCGAGGCCCCGCCGGAATTCGTCAAAGCGGCGATCCCGATCAGCTACCTGGCCCAGGACGACACCTTCAACAAGTACAACCTGGGTCCGGGCGACGAGATGATGGCCCTGGGCTTTCCGCGCGGCCTGTCGGCCAATCCGGCCGGCTTCCCGATCCTGCGGTCGGGCCGCGTGGCCAGCTACCCGCTGGCGCCCGCGACCAACTTCCCGACCTTCCTGATGGACTTTTCGGTGTTTCCGGGCAATTCGGGCGGGCCGGTGTTCATGGCCGAGGGCGCGCGCCGCCGGCCGGGCGCCAACGAGAGCCAGGAGGTCCAGTTCGTGGCCGGCCTCTTGACCCAGCAGGTCGAGCTGTCGGGCGAGCGCCTGGAGATCGGCATCGTCACCCACGCCAAGTTCATCCGTGAGACCCTGGCCCTGCTGGACAAGGTCCCCGGCGCGCCGGTGACCCAGGCCCGGGCGTCCAAGCCCGAGCCGGTCATGCCGGGCGCCACGCCGGCGGCGGCGGTCTCCGCCCTGGCCATGGGCGCATCTCACTAGGAACCAGACGCGCGCACGGCCCGTTTCTTTCGCAACGCAATAACGCGAAGCAAGAGGAGCGAGCCATGAGCACCAATCGTGTCGAAGGCGCCATCGACAAGGGCGCGGGCGCCGTCAAGGAAGCCGCGGGCAAGGCCACCGGCAACGAGCGCCTGCAAGCCGAGGGCGCCGCCCAGAAGGCCAAGGGCGACATCCAGAACAAGGTCGGCAAGGTCCAGGACAAGATCGGCGACGCGATCAAGCACTGAGCGCCCGCCTACGACTAGCCGAGACGGGCGCCCGGGGGGGCCGGCGGCCGGGGGGTTTTTGGTGCTAAAACAACACCACCACCCAAGGCCCCGGCTGCGCCGGGTAAAAAGGGCGCGGC
>CBIHOB010000110.1:0-9873 GCA_966211605.1 uncultured Caulobacter sp. | reverse complement strand
GGGCGATCGTCACGGGGGCGGTCGTCGCGGGGACGATCGTCACGGTCACGGAAGCGGTCTTCACGGGGGCGGTCGTCGCGCGGACGATCCTCACGCGGCCGGTCGTCGCGGTTGCGGTCGCGATCGTCGCGGTCGCGCCAGCGGTCCCGGCGGCCCTCGCCATCGCGGTTGCGGTCGTCGCGGTCGCGATTGCGGTCGTTGCGGTCACGGTCGCGGCCGTCGCGGTCACGATCGCGGTTGCGGTCACGGCCTTCGAAGCGGTCGCGGCGTTGCTCGCCGCCTTCACCGCCCTCGCCGCCTTCGCCCTGGCCCTCGGCCTGAGCGGGGGTCTCGGCGACCTCGGGCTCTTCCGGCGGCTCGGCCTCGAAGTCGATCTCGTAGGCGGCGTAGACGTCCTTGCCGACGATGTCGGCCACCGGACGATTCGGCTGGATGGCGCGCAGGACGCGGAAATAGTGCTCGGCGTGCTGCAGGTAGTTCTCGGCCAGCACGCGGTCGCCGGACGACGAGGCGTCCCGGGCCAGCTGCTGGTACTTCTCGTAGACGCTCTGAGCCGCGCCACGCACCTTCACGCCTTCGGGCCCGTTCGAGTCGAACGCGCGGTTGGCATTGTGCTGTTGAGGCTTGCCGCCGTTGCCGCCGCGATTGTTGCGGCCGCGCTGGCGCTTCATGCCTTTGAAATCTCTCATGTTCTCTTCTGAACCTGTCCGGAGGTCAGTCTTGCGCTGGCGCATCCGGCCTTGCTGGTCTCTGTCGGGTCGAACCCTGGGGAGTGTCAGAGACGCTGGTTTCCGTAGAGCCCCCACCCTGCTCTTTGCGGCGCGGCGACCGGCGGACCGGGCGCGCCTGCCGGGGGAGCCTCGCAAGCGCTTAAGGCGCTAGCTTTTCCCGTCACCCGGCGATCTGGAAGGAGACATGACTCGTCTAGCGGTTCACGCCCCGGTTTCCAAGGGATTTTTCACCCCGGTGACAACGCGGTCGTGCGTCGACAGGTCCTTGACCGTCCGGACCTGCTGCGCGCCGGCCGCATTGAACAGCGCCTCGACGGCCTTGGACTGGTCGTAGCCGATCTCGACGGCGAACATGCCGCCGGGCTTCAGCACGCGCAGGATCTCCGGCGCCAGCAGGCGATAGGCCTCCAGGCCGTCCTCGCCGCCGTCCAGGGCCAGGCGCGGTTCGTGGTCGCGCACTTCCGGCTCCAGCGTCTCGATCACCGCCGTGGGGATGTAGGGCGGGTTGGAGACCACCAGGTCGAAGGTCGCGTCGCCCAGCCCGGCCGTCCAGTCGCCATGCATCAGCGCGGCGCGCGTGTTGAGGTCCAGGTTGGCGGCGTTGTCGCGGGCCACGGCCAGGGCTTCATCCGAAGCATCCACGCCCAGCCCCTTGGCGGCGGGCCGCTCGGCCAGCACCGCCAGCAGGATCGTGCCCGACCCCACGCCCAGGTCCAGCATCGAGAACGGCATCTGCTCGGGGAAGGCCTTCAGCACCTCGTCGACGATGACCTCGGTCTCGGGACGCGGGGTGAGGACGTTCTTGTTCACCTGCAGCAGGATCTTCCAGAAGCCCTTGCGGCCGATGATGTGGCTGACCGGCTCGCGCCGGGTCCGGCGGGCCAGGTATTCGTCGAGGGTGGCGATCTGCTCGGCCGTGAGTTCGCGGTAGGGATCGGTGACGATCTCGGTGCGGGTGACGCCGGCGGCGACCTCCAGCATCAGGCGCGCATCGATCGACGGCTGATCGACGCCGGCGTCCTTCAGACGATCCTTGGCGGCGGTCCAGGCTTTGACGAGGGTCAGGGTCATGGGGCGGGGTTTAGCGCTTTGAAGTGGGGGTGGCGAGATTGAATGAGGTACCAGTTTTTGGTACTTTTGGGTCATGGCCAGCAAGAACACCTCGGTCAGCCTTGGCGACCACTTTCAAACTTTCATCGACGAGCAGATCGCGGAGGGTCGGTATGGCTCCGCCAGTGAAGTCGTGCGGGCGGGACTGCGGTTGCTCGAAAACGAGGCGGCGAAGCTGGCCGCGCTCCGAGCGGCCGTGCGGGAAGGCTTGGAGAGCGGCAAGCCTGAACCATTCGATGTCGAGACCTTCCTTGCCGAAGTGAACGCGGAATACGACGCCAAGTCGTGAGCCAATACGAGCTGACACCCCTTGCGCGCGCCTAGGCTAGCGACGCCATATCCCCTTCGCCGATCTCGCCACCGCCCGTCACGTTCAGATAAATCCCGCAGAACATGTGGCCGTAGGTGTCGAACAGGGCCTTGACCAGTTCCACGTCGCGCTCGGCCGTGGTCGGATCGACGTGGGTGGCGGCGCAGCGGACGATGGGCTTGAGAACCTCGGCGGTCGCGGCGCCGATGGTCAGGGTCCTGCCCGTCCAGTCGTTCTCGGCCCAGGCCGGCCAGCCTTCGACATACAGATTGGCGCGGAAGCGCAGCGGATCAAGGGTCATGCCCAGGCGCTGGGCCAGGTCGCGCACGCTGGCCAGGTTCACGATCGAGACGAAGCCGGACTTGCTGTCCATGAACCGGTGCGCGCCCGGCCCCTCGATCACCTTCAACGGGCCGGTGATTTCGCCGTCCAGCAGCGCGGTCAGCCAAGCCTCGAGGCCTGCCCTTCCCGCGTCCGTGCTCAGGTCGCCGTCGAAGTCGGGCCGCCCCTCGGCCTTGGCGCTGAACATGCCGGTCGTCTCGTCATAGGCCGTCCGGGCCTTGGCGACGGCCGGGATCTTGGCCAGCACCGTGAACCTCATCTTCGAGATGTGGTCCGGCGCGGCGGGGTCGAAGCCGCTGGGGCCGTCCTCGATGGCGAAGAGCCGGTCGCAGGGGAAGCAGGCCCCCGCCTCCAGCTTGGCCGAGGTCAGCCGCTCGGGCGTGAAGCCCTTGACGGGGTGGCGGTACATCGAGGCGATCCGGGCGTCCATGGCGCGGAACATTGTGGACGACTCGCGCCATGGCAAGGCTTGCCGGGAACACGACCCGCCGCTCCGGGTTCTTGTGGCCTGGAGGGCGTTCCATGACCGACGCTTCGCCGCGTCCGATCCTCAAGTGGCTGAAGTCGCGTCCGTACCACCTGACGCCCTGGATCGTGCTGCTGGCCCTGGCGCCGTTCGCGTTCCCCAGAAAGCCCGCCACGGACGAGCGACACATCGAGGCCCCGCCTGGCCTGTCGGAAGATCGCGCCATGCCGCCGCACGAATTCGACGCCGCCGAACCGCGCCGGGGCCGCGCGGCGCGCCATCCGGGCCATATCCCGCTGCTGGGCTGGCGCGACATCCTGTGGCGCACCTGGCGCGAGATCGGCGTCGACCGACTGCCGGCCGTGGCGGGGGGCGTGACCTTCTACACCCTGCTGGCCTTGTTCCCCGCCATCGGCGCCTTCGTGTCGATGTACGGCCTGTTCGCCGACGTGCGCACCGTCGAGGAACAGCTGCGCGGCATGCGCGGCGTCTTCCCGCCCAGCGTCGTCGAGATCGTCGGCGAGCAGATGCTGCGGCTGGCCAGCCAGGGACAGGCCAAGCTGGGCGTGGCCTTCGCCTTCTCGCTCCTGCTGTCGATCTGGAGCGCCAACGCCAGCATGCGGGCGCTCTTCGACGGACTCAACATCGCCTATGACGAGGACGAGAAGCGCCACCTCGTCCCGCGCACCCTGCTCAGCTACGCCTTCACCTTCTGCGCCCTGGTTTATGCGGCGGCGGTGTCGACGGTGCTGATCGTGACGCCCATCCTGCTGGAGATCGCGCGGCTGTCGGCCCTGGACGGGATCGTCGCGCCGGTCCGCTGGCTGATCGTGCTGGCCATGACCGCCGTCGCCTTCGCCGTGCTGTACCGCTTCGGCCCCAGCCGGGCCAAGGCGCGGTGGCGATGGGTGTGGATCGGAGCGGCGGCGGCCTCGGCCGGATGGCTGGCCGGCTCGCTGGGCTTCTCGGTCTATGTCAACCGCATCGCCCACTACGACGCCACCTACGGCCCGCTGGGCGCGGTGATCGCCTTCATGGTCTGGGTGTGGTTCTCGATCATGGCCATACTGGTCGGGGCCGAGCTGAACGCCGAGATCGAGCACCAGACCGCCGTCGACTCCACCACCGGTCCCGAGCAGCCGATGGGCGCGCGCGGCGCGGCCATGGCCGACACGGTGGGCCTGGCCTTCCATCCCTGGGAGATGATCAAGCGCGAGGCCGGCATGGTCCGGCGGGTGACCGGCCGCACCTGGACCTGGATCAGGCGCCGGCCGGCCCCGGACGGGTCTTCGGCTGGATCCGGGACGGCTTCACCGCCCGAAGACCGAAACGATAAGATTCCCCGTCGTCCTCGCTGAACACCAGGTCGAAGTCGGCCTGGAACACGGCGCGATAGTCGGTCAACGAGGTGATCCCCACCTGGGCGTATTGCGGCTGCTGCAGGAAGATCAGCGTCTCGGGCTGGATCACCCGGGTGTGGCCGGGATCGCCCCAGGCCCAGCGGGAACTGGCCGAAGGACAGGTGGCGCACAGCACCCCGCCCGGCTTGAGGATGCGCCAGAACTCCGAGAACTGGGCGAAGAAGAAGCGCCAGTCGCCCTGGCGGCCGATGTGCTCCAGCACCTCGTAGGCGTGGATCTCGTCGAACTGGTCGTCGGCGAACGGGTACGGCAGGTCGTTCAGGTCGTGCAGCACGTCGGCCCCGGCGTCGGGATCGATGTCCAGGGTGGTCAGGTCCGTCCACGCCCAGCCGCCCTCGTAGGCGATGCGCTTGTCGCGACGATTGCCGCAGCCGATCAGAAGCTCCGGCATCCGTTCCCCAATCCCCATGAGAGCCAGGACGCAAGGTTAAGCGATTCCAGGCCCCTTGGCGTGGCGCGATCGCCGTGGCTAAACGGAGCCATGCTGATCGCTTCCGCCCAAGACCACGAATTGTCCGCCCTGGCCGCCCTCGTCAACTCGGCCTATCGGGGCGAGCTGGCGACCAAGGGCTGGACCAGCGAGAGCTACCTGCTGGGCGGGCAGCGCACCGACGAGGCCTCCCTGCGCGCCGATCTCGCCGCCAATCCCGGCTCGGCCCTGCTGACCCTGCGCGACACGCCGGAGGCCGCGCCTCACGCCTGCGTCTGGGTGCAGCCGCCAACCGATGAGGACGGGGACGACGCCTGGTACGTCGGCATGGTCACCGTCTCGCCCCTGCGCCAGGCCGGCGGCGTCGGCCGGACCATGCTGGAAGCCGCCGAGGGCTATGCCCGCGATCGCGGCGGCAAGCGCATGCAGATGACGGTCATCTCGGTCCGCGACACCCTGATCGCCTGGTACGAACGCCGCGGCTACCGCCTGACCGGCGCCACCGAGCCCTTCCCCTATGGCGACGAGCGATTCGGCGTGCCCCAGCGCGACGATCTGCATTTCGTGATCATGGAAAAGGCGCTGTAGAGGCGCTATCGTCCCGGGACACGCCGAGCCCGGCGAGGATCCCCCATGCCACGCTACATCCTGACCGGCGCCCCGGGCGCTGGCAAAACCGTGCTGCTGCGCGCCCTGGAGCGCGCGGGCCACGCGGTGGTCGAGGAGGCCGCGACCGACGTCATCGCCCTGGCGCAGGCCGAGGGCGTGGCCGAGCCCTGGATCGATCCGGCCTTCATCGACGCGATCGTCGCCCTGCAGAGGCAGCGTCAGGCGCGGGCCGTCGCCGACCCGGTCTTCTTCGACCGCTCGCCGGTCTGCGCCCTGGCCCTGGCGCGGTTCCTGGGCCATCCGGTCTCGCCGCAGCTGCGGGCGGAGCTGGAGCGCATCGCGGCCGAGGGCGTCTACCACCGGCGCGTGTTCCTGGTGGGCGGCCTTGGCTTCGTCACGCCGACGGCCGCCCGGCGGATCAGCCTGGCGGACGCCGAACGCTTCGAGCGGGTGCATGAAGAGGCCTATGGCGAGCTGGGCTACGCGCTGGTTCCGATCGCGCCCGGCGCGCCGGCCGAGCGGGCGGCGTCGGTGCTGAGCAGCATTACGGAAGCTTAATTGGCGGCCTTCCGCGACCTCCGCTCACATGCCCCGGTCTGCCGTCCGGGGGTCACCATGTCGCTCATCGTCCGCGCGGCCTTCGGCGCCGCGCTCGCCCTGTCCGCCGCCGCCGCTCAGGCCGCCGTCACGCCCGTGCCGGTGGGCCAGCCGCTGGCGCGGTTCGACAAGGTCAAGCCCGCCGTTCACCGCTATCTGCGCTACAGGCAGGTGGGCGAGACGATCCAGCCGCTGGACGTCTGGACCCGCGAGATCCGCATCGAGCCCGACAAGGCCGGGGTCCGGCGTCTGCACATCGTCCAGCACTGGGACGGCGCGACGGCGGGCGCGGTCAAGACGCTAGACAGCTGGTTCGAGCTGGGGACCTTCCGTCCCTACAGCCACGTGCGGACCACCACCAAGGACGGCCAGACCAAGATCGAGGGCTTCGACTTCCGGCCGGACCGGGTGGTCGGGCTGAAGGACCTGCCCGACAACGCCCAGGCCGCCTACGACGTCGCCGCGCCCGAGCCGACCTTCAACTTCGAGACCGACACCGAGCTTCTGCAAGCCCTGCCGCTGGCCAAGGACTACGAGGCGCGGATCGTCTTCCACCATCCGGGCGGTGGCCCGCCGGCGCCCTACGTGTTCAAGGTGACGGGGTCGGAGGTGCTGACCAGCTCGGCCGGCGGCAAGGTCGACTGCTGGGTGGTGACCACCGACTACAACCACCCCGAATGGAAGCCGGCGACGTTCTGGCTGGCCAAGGACAGCCAGGTGACCCTCAAGGTCGTCTCGCCCGCCCCCGACGGGTCGGTGTGGGTGAAGACGCTGATCTGGTAGCCGCCTAGATAACCGCCCGCGAACGCTCGCCCACCTCGCTGGACAGGGCGCCGGCGACGATCTCCAGGCCGCGGCGCAAGGTGTCGCGATCGACGGCCGCGCCCAGGCAGACGCGCACGCCGGTCTCGAGCCCCGGCGCCACTACCGGGGCGTCGGGCGGGGTCACTTCTGCCCCGCCGCGCAAGGCGCGACCGGCCAGGCGCTCGGCGGCCAGCTCGTTCATCGGCAGCCACACGTGCGGCGCCTGCTCCGAGCGCGGCGCCTCCATGGCTTGCCCCAGGATCTCGCGGGCCATGGCCAGGCGTACGGCCGCCTCCTGGCGCACTTCGTCCGCGATGACGTCGGCCGAGCCGTCCTCGATCCACTGCGTCGCCACCAGCCCGCCGAAGCTGGGCGGGGCGTAGGTCAGGGCCCGAACGGCGTCCAGCACGCGGTCGACCGCCTGGACGCTGGGGGCGACCAGGAAGCCGGCGCGCAGGCCCGGCCCCAGGATCTTGGACACGCCCGAGACGTGGAAGGTTCGTTCCGGGGCTAGCAGGGCGAACGGCGGCGGCGCGTCGGGCGCATAGACGCCGTAGATGTCGTCCTCGACGATGGTCAGGTCGTGCTTGCGGGCCAGGGCGGCGATCGCCCGGCGGCGCGACGCGCTCATGATGCGCCCGGTCGGGTTCTGCAGCGTCGGGATGGTGGTCAGCACCCGCGCGCCCGTCGACCGGATCGCCGCCTCCAGGGCGTCGGGCTCCAGCCCCTCGCCGTCCATCGCCACGCCCGTCAGCTGCAGGCCGCTATAGGCCGCCAGCGCCTTGACGCCGTTGTAGGTCGAGGCCTCGCACAGCACCGCGTCGCCGGGGCGCGCGACCGTCCCCAGCGCCAGGGCCAGGCCCTGCTGGGCGCCGGCGCAGCAGATCAGCCGCCGCCAGTCGACGCCCTCGTAGCTGCTGGTCCGCGCCAGCCAGGCCGCGCCGGCCCGCCGCTGGACCTCGTGACCGGCCGGCGGGGCGTAGGCCAGGTGCTCCAGCAGGTCGGGCCGCTTGCGCAACCGCGCCAGGGCCTCGGTCAGGCGCGAGGCGGCCGGGCCGGCGGTGGCGATGTTCTGGGCCAGGTTGATCGGACCGTCCCGATCGTAGGCGCGATGCTCGGTGGGCGCGTTGACGAAGCTGCCCCGCCCCACATGGGCGCTGACCAGTCCGGCCTTCTCGGCCTCGACATAGGCGCGCGTCACCGTCCCCAGGCCGACGCCCAGCCGATAGGCCAGGTCTCTTTGGGGCGGCAGGCGCACGCCCGACGCCAGCGCCCCCGAGGCGATGTCGGCGCGCAGCACCGACACCAGCCGCTCATACAGCGGGGCGTTTCCGTCCGGGATGACCGGCGTCCAGGTCGGGGCCAAGAGAGCGCCTCCTTTATTGTCATTATTACAATATGCGATTTGACTCACGATACAATGGAAACCATCACGATGACACCCCTTGAAGACGGAGGCCGTGATGACCCCGGAATTGCTGCTCGCCTATGTGCTGTTCTGTTTCGCCACCGCCGGTACGCCCGGTCCGAACAACATGATGCTGCTGGCGTCGGGTGCGAACTTCGGCTTCCGCCGGACGGTGCTGCACATCCTGGGCATCAGCGCGGGTCTCGGCTTCATGGTGCTGGCCATGGGCCTCGGCCTGGGCGGCGTATTCCGGGCCTATCCGGTGCTGCACGAAATCCTGCGCTGGGTCGGGGCGGCCTACATGCTGTGGCTGGCCTGGAAGATCGGGACGTCCCGCTCGGTCAGCGACAAGGACCTGGGCAGGCCGATGACCTTCCTGCAGGCGGCGGCGTTCCAATGGGTCAATCCCAAGGCCTGGGCCATGGCGCTGGGCGCGGTGACGACCTACGCGCCCGAGGGCTCGGGCTGGACCATCGTGCCGCTGCTGGCCGGAACCTTCATGCTGGTCGGCGCCCCGTGCAGCGCCGCCTGGGCCGGATTCGGCCAGGGCCTGCGCCCGTTCCTGGACCGCCCGGCGGTGCTGCGGACGTTCAATGTCACCATGGCGGCGCTGTTGATTGTCTCGCTGTACCCCCTGTTCGCGGAGCACAAGCCGGCCATGTCCGCCGCGCCCCGCGAGATCGCCGCCGACGCCCCGCTGCTGCCGGTGATCCGCTTCCACGGCTGAGGCTTGCGCCGAGGGCGTCAGCCGGGCGAGATCAGCGCAAGGAGACCCCCATGCGCCTGCTGTTCGCCCTCGCCTTCGCCGCCGCCCTCGCCACCGGCGCGGCGGCCCAGGACCTCAAGGTCACCGTCGCCGGCCGCGACAGCGTGGTGCTGGGCCCCAAGGACCTGGCCGCCCTGCCCCGCGCCAAGGCGACCATCAAGGTCAAGGGCGCGGACGTCACCTATGAAGGCGCGCGGCTGGATGCGGTGCTGGCCCAGGCGGGAGTCGTCCATGGCGAGCGGCTGATGGGGCGCTATCTGAACCAGGTGATCGTCGCCCGGGCGGCGGACGGCTTCTTCAGCGTATTGTCCCTGGCCGAGACCGACCCGGTCTATCGCGCCAATCCGGTCGTCGTGGCCGACACGGTGAACGGTCACAAGCTGGACGCCCGCGAAGGCCCCTATCGCCTCGTCGTCGACGGCGACCTGAGACCCTCGCGAGCGCCGCGCCAGCTGACCTCGATCGAGGTCAAGCCGGCGTTTTGAATGCTCTCCCGCATCGCGGGAAAGGATCTGTCATGCCTAGGCCGCCGCCTTCACGCGCTCGGGGCCGATGCCCAGGAAGTCGCGCTTGCCGAGCGGCACGCCGTTGTGGCGCAGGATGTCGTAGGCGGTGACGACGTGGAACTGGAAGTTCGGGATGACGAACTCCAGGAGGTAGTCCAGGCCCGTGAAGCCCAGGGTGATCGACGGCCCGGCCGGCACGGTGATCTCCCGGCTCTCTGCGCCCGCGAAGGCCGAGGCCGGGACGCTTTCGACATAGGCCAGGGTGCGGGCCACGCGGTCCCGCAGCTGGGCGAAGGTCGTCTCGTCATCGGCCATGGCCGGGGCCTCGACCGCGGCCAGGCGGGCGATCGCGCCCTTGGCGGTGTCGGAAGCG
>CBIHOB010000109.1:0-9923 GCA_966211605.1 uncultured Caulobacter sp. | reverse complement strand
GTTCGCGTGCGGCCCATCCTAGTTAAGTCTGAGCCGCATGCGTTCGCGTGCGGCTCGGGCCGCGATGGCCGCGCCGCCGTCCAGGGTCTGGGCGCGGGAGAGGGCTTGGAGGGCGCCGGCCAGGGCGCCTTGGCCTTCGCGGGCCGCGGCGACGTCCAGCCAGGGGCGGTGGTCGGCGGGGTTGAGCAGGGCGCGGCGCAGGGCCGAGCGCTCGGCGCGGACCCAGTCCTTGGCCTGCTGGGCGCGGGCGAAGATGTTGTTTTGCAGGCGGATCAGCACCGCCCGGTCCGAGATCGGCGCCATCAGCAGCTCCAGCCGCGAGGCGACGTCGGGCATCAGGCCGGTGCGCAAGGCCCGTCGGGAGAGTTCGGACGGCAGGACGACGCGGCCTTCGCTGAACGGGTCCAGGGCCAGCGGCCCTTCCTCGGTCTCGATGCGCAGCAGGAAGTGGCCGGGAAAGTCCACGCCGAACAGGTCCAACCCCACCTGGCGGGCCGCGTGCAGGTAGAAGACGCCGAGCGCGACGGGCAGGCCCTTGCGGCGCTCGGCGATGGCGATGACGTCGGCGTTGTCGGGGTGGTCGTAGGTCAGGACGTCGCCGGTCAGGCGCAGATCGCCCGCCAGGGTCTCGGCGACGGCTTCCTCGGGCGACTCGGCCTCGGCCCGGCGGCGCAGGCGGTCGACCGCGTCCTTGGCCAGGGCGATGGCGGGGGCGGTGTCGCGGCCGGGATCGTCGTGGACGGCGCAGGCCAGGGCGGCCTCGAACAGCGGGAAGCTCTCGTCGGGGCCTTCGCCGGCGCGGATCAGGATCTCCTCGGCCTCTTCGCGCGTCATGTCAGCCCTCCCATCGGAAAGCCGCGGCCGCCAAAGTCGCTGGGCCAGGCGTCGGGGAGGTGGCGTGGCGCGCGGCCAGGCGCCAGGGCGATCAGGTCCAGGCGCACCACCAGGTCGCGCAGGCCGGCCCGGTGCGCGGAGAGATGGGCGGCGGCGCGACGCAGGCGGTCACGCTGGGTCGGCGTCACGGCGTCCAGGGCGTCCTCGATCGTGGTCCGTTGCTTGACCTCGACAACGGCCAATATCCGTCCGCGTTGCGCCAGCAGGTCGATTTCACCCAAGGGAGTGGCGAGGCGGAAGCCCAGGATGCGGTAGCCCTTGGCCATCAGCCACAGCGCCGCCAGCACCTCCGCGCGGCGTCCCAGCTTGCGCGCCGCCGCGCCCCGGACCCTGCGGGCTTGGGCTTGGCGGGCCCCGGCGGCCATCAGGCCCGCTCCTTCAGGGCCAGGGCCTGGCGGTACAGATCCTTGCGCGAAAGGCCCAGGGCCTTGGCGACCTCGGATGCGGCCTCGCCCAGCGGCAGGCGGGCCATGGCCTCGCGCAGGGCGGCTTCGGCGTCGTCGGCCGACGCGACCTTCTCGGCGCCGGGACCGACCAGGATGACGATCTCGCCCTTCGGGGCGGCGAAGCGCGGGTCGGCGGCCAGGTCGGCCAGCGGGCCGCGCACGCAGGTCTCGTACAGCTTGGTCAGCTCGCGGCACACGGCAGCCTCGCGCGTCGGGCCGAACACGGCGGCCATGTCGGCCAGGCAGTCGGCCACCCGCGAGGCGCCCTCGTAGAAGATCAGTGTGGCGCGGGTGTTGGCGAATTCCTCCAGGAAGGTCCGCCGCGCGGCGCTCTTGGGCGGCGGGAAGCCGGCGAACAGGAAGCGATCGGTCGGCAGGCCCGCCAGGGTCAGGGCCGCGAGGGCCGCCGAGGCGCCGGGGATGGGAAACACGGCATGGCCCGCGGCGATCGCGTCCTTGGCCAGGCGGTAGCCGGGATCGGAGACCATCGGCGTGCCGGCGTCCGAGACCAGGGCCACGCGCTCGCCGGCTTCCAGCCGTCCGAGAATGCCGGGAATGGCCCGCTCGGCCACATGCTCGTCATGGCGTTCCAGTTTGGTGCGGATTCCGTAGGCGGACAGCAGCTTGCCCGTAACGCGGGTGTCCTCGGCCAGCAGAACGTCGCAGCCGGCCAGCACGTCCAGCGCGCGCAAGGTGATGTCGCGCAGGTTGCCGATCGGCGTCGCCACCAGATAGAGGCCGGGCGCCAGGGGCGCGTCGGACAGGGCTGGCGGGGGAAGCTGGCGGCTCAAATCAACGCGTCCTTTAGCTCTCAAATCACAGGCATATCAGGTCGCGAGCACGCCTGTCAGCCGGTCGAGCACCAGGCGCCCCTCGCGCGTGGCGCGCAATCGTTTGGGGTCGTCAACCAGGAGGCCCGCCTCGACCAGGTCGCGGACCTTGGCCAGGCCGGGCGTCAGGCCCAGAGGAGCCATTTCGTCGTAGCCGACGCCGTCGTCGATGCGCAGACCCAAAACGAGTCGTTCCTCCGCCGCGTCTTCCGGCGAGAGGATTTCACGGTCGAAGCCGACGCCGGTTCGGTCGACGGCGGCGACGTAGTCCTTGATGGCGCGGTGGGCGGTGGTCGCCGCGCGGCCTTCGGGCAGGGCGAGGCGCCCGTGCGCGCCCGGCCCGACCCCCACATAGTCGCGGCCGCGCCAGTAGACGAGGTTGTGCCGCGAGCGGGCGGCCTCGCCCCGGGCGTGGTTGGAGACCTCGTAGGCGTCGAAGCCGGCGGCCTCCAGGATCTCCTGGGTGGTCTCGAACAGCGTTGCGGCCAGGTCCTCGTCGGGGACGACCAGGGTCCCGCGCCCGACCGCGCGGTCGAAGGCGGTGCCTTGCTCGATGGTCAGCTGGTAGGGCGAGACATGTTCGGGCCCCAGGGCGATGGCCTCGGAAAGCTCGGCGCGCCAAGCCGCGTCGGTCTGGCCGGGGCGGGCGTAGATCAGGTCGATGGACAGGCGCGGAAAGGCGCGGGCGGCCGCCGCGACCGCTCGGCGCGCGGCGCCGGCGTCGTGGTTGCGGCCCAGCGCCTTCAGCGACGCGTCGTCCAGCGCCTGGACGCCCAGAGACAACCGTTGGACCCCGGCGTCGGCCAGGGCGGCGAAGCGGTCGGCCTCCGCGTCGGTGGGATTGGCCTCGAGGCTGATCTCCAGGTCGTCGACGGGCCGCCAGAGGCGCTTGGCCGTGGCGATGACGCGGGCGACCTGGGCGGGGTCCATCAGCGAGGGCGTGCCGCCGCCGAAGAAGATCGACAGCAAGGGCTGGTCGCCCGTCAGAGCGCGCTGGGCGGTGAGGTCGGCGACGATGGCGTCGGCCAGCGCCATCTGCTCCTCGGTCCGGCCCCGGTCGCGCACGACGTTGAAGTCGCAGTAGGGACAGATGCGCGCGCAATAGGGCCAGTGGACGTAGACGCCCAGGCCCTCTTCATGCGCGCTGGTCGGATCAGTCAAACAGCGCCGCCTTCAGCTTGGCGAAGGCGCGGGCGCGGTGGCTGATGGCGTCCTTGGCGGCGGGCTCCATCTCGCCGAAGGTGGTGTCGTGGCCCTCGGGGACGAAGATCGGATCGTAGCCGAAGCCGCGCGTCCCGCGGCCCGGGAACACCAGGGTCCCGTCGATGCGGCCCTCGACGACCACGGCCGGGCCGTTGGGCCAGGCCACGGCCAGGGCCGAGGTGAACCAGGCCGAATAGTCCTCGCTTCCCGTCGCCTCTATACGCTCGGCGACCTTGTCCATGGCCATGGCGAAGTCCTTGCCCGGGCCGGCCCAGCGGGCGGAATAGATCCCCGGCGCGCCGTCCAGCGCCTTGACCGACAGGCCGCTGTCATCGGCGATGGCCGGCAGGCCCGAGAGGTCGGCGGCGTGGCGGGCCTTCAGCAGGGCGTTGCCGACGAAACTCAATTCTGTTTCGTCCGGCTCGGGAAGGCCCAGCTGGCCGGCGGTGACGATCTCGAAGCGACCGTCGAGCAGGGCGGCGATCTCGGGGACCTTGCCAGGATTGTGGGTGGCGGCCACAAGCTTCGCACCCATTTCAAGCGTCAGCGCCATCCGTCGTCTCCCGAAAGAAAATCACCATGCGGCTCCTTTACTCCGCCCTGTCGCCTTTTGCGCGCAAGGTTCGCGTCCTGGCCCTGGAAAAAGGCCTGGCCGACCAGATCGTACTGGAGACCATCGCGCCCTATGCGGACGAAAGCCTGCGCGGTCTGAATCCGCTGAACAAGGTGCCGACTCTGGTGCTGGACGGCGGCGAGACGATCTTCGATTCCGCCGTCATCTGCGACTATGTCGACGGCCTGGCCGAACCGCGCCTGATCCCGGCCGAGCAGCCGGCCCGCCATCGCGCCCTGACCCTGGAAGCCGCCGCCGACGGCCTGGGCGATGCGGCCCTGCTGATCGTCCGCGAGCGGATGCGGCCGCAGGACGAGCATCGCCAGGACCTGTTCGACCGCCAGCTCAAGGCGGTCAACGCCGCCCTCGATCTGTTCGAGAGGGCCGGCCTGTCGGCCGACCGCTTCGAGATCGGCGAGATCGCGGTGGCCGCCCAGCTGTCCTATCTGGACGTCCGCGACGTGGTGGCCTGGCGTCCTGGCCGGCCGACGCTTTCGGCCTGGTTCGAAAAGGTTTCGAAGCGCACGTCCATGGTCTCGTCGGATGCGTCCGCCAGCTAGGTGTGACCTTACGGCAACGCCCATTGGCCACTGCGCATCATTACCAGAGTTTAATATCGTTTTTCGATAAACGAGATTGGCGGAACGGAAATCGCCTCCTATTTGTTGATCCAGGGCGAGGGGCCGAATGGCTCGGTCCTCTCCCCGTCTCTCAAACTGGAAAACAAGATGTCCTCCGCCCGTCTGTTCCGCATCGCCGACAAGGTCGTCATGACCGTCATCACCGCCGCCCTGATCGTGGCCGTGCCGGTGTCGGCCGTGGCGTTCGTGGTGCAGACGCTTTAAGGCGGGCACGGGTTTCCAGGGATTCTGAGGTCCGTTTTTGACGCCTCCCGCGACGCGGGGCATGTTGCTTAGCGTCGCTGTTGGGGAGCAGCCATGCGCGCCTTGGGGCCCGGCTCCGTTTCGAGTTTCCTGAAGATCATCCTCGACGTGATCTACGTCGGGCTATGGATCTTCGTGAGCATTCTGTCGCTGTTCACGCTGGTCGCCCTGCTGTTCAGCTTCAATCCCGAACTCCTGGCCTCGATGTTGCCGATCAACGACGCGGTCAACATCGTCAGCCGCAACGGCGCGCTGTTCGCCGGGGCCCTGGCCGCCTGGGCGCTGCTGCTGGGCGGCTGGATGGTGATCGTCGAGCGGCTGCGCAAGATCTTCGCCACCCTGACCGCCGGCGACCCGTTCCATCCCGACAATGTCGTGCGCCTCCGCCTGATCGGCCTGGTCCTCGCCGGACTGGAGGTCGGGCGCTACGTCTTCTCGGGCATGGCCCGCTGGCTGGCCCCCAAGGCCAAGGTCATAGACGACAGCTTCACCCTGACCGCGTGGTTCTCGGTGCTGGTCGTCTTCGTCCTGGCCGAGGTGTTCCGCGAGGGCGCCCGCCTTCGTCGCGAAGCCGAACTCACGATCTGACCCGGAGCGACGCCGCATGCCTGTCCGCGTGAACCTCGACCGTGTCTTGCTGGAACGCCGCATGTCGCTGACCGAGCTATCCGACCGCGTCGGCGTGACGATCGCCAACCTGTCGATTCTCAAGACCGGCAAGGCCCGCGCCGTGCGGTTCTCGACGCTGGACGCCCTTTGCCGCGAGCTGCAATGCCAGCCGGGCGATCTGCTGACCTTCGAGTACGGACCGGCCGACACACACGACGAGGATGAGGCGTAGGGCCTAGTAGGCCCGGCCCTTCTGGTCCTCGCGCCACTTCAGGATCAGCTGGCGATCGCGGAATTCGAAGGCGTCCAGCCGCTGCAGGAAGCTCATGCCCAGCAGCGACATGCTCATCGGGGTCTTGTTGACCATCACCCGGAAGCCTTCCAGCTTGATCGAGCCGACCTCCAGGCGCGTGGCGTCGTAGGCGGCGCTGTAGCCCTTGCCGTTGGCGGTCTCGGACTCGTAGCCGTAGTCCAGCGTGTCGACCGGAACGCCCACCCGCCGGGCGTCGGCGGGGCTGAGCACGGTGGCGGTCGCGCCGGTGTCGACGACGAAGCGCACGCGCTTGCCGTTGACCAGGCCGTCGACGACGTAGGAGCCGTCCTCGCCCTGCGGCACGACCAGGGTGCGTTCGCCGACCGCCACGGGCGTGCCGACATTGAAGGCCAGTTGCAGCTTGCGCGGCACGCTCGCCAATTCGGCCCGGTAGGCGTAGCCGAGAGCGAGAGCCGCGATGACGCCGGTCCAGATCGCCACGTACTTCAGGTACTGGCTCAGCGAGCCCTGCAGGCCGCGCAGCAGCGCCGTCGAGACCAGCACGACCATGCCCAGGCGCAGGAACAGCGAGGCCTTGTCGTCGTTGGTCTGGATCGCCTCGGGATAGGCGCGATGCAGGGCCAGCGCCAGGGCGCCGACGGCGGCCAGCAGGCCCAGCCACAGCCAGAGGCGATGTCGCGGAACGGTCGAAGTCGCGACGGGCCGGGCCGCCGGTTCGGCGTCGGCCTGTTCCCAGGGGCCCTTGGTCAATTCAGGCGTCGCTTCTTCAGCAGGCTGGCGCGGTCCATCGAGCGGACCTCGACCTCGAAGGCGTCGCCCTCGCGCAGGATCTTCAGCGGCACGCTGACGCCCGCCGGGCCCAGACTCCACATCGCCTGGTAGAATTCCGCGAGATCCGAGACTGGCCGTCCGTCGACGGCCAGGACCAGGTCGCCGGCGCGCAGTTCGGCGCGGGCGGCCGGGCCCTTGGGCGAGATGCCGACGATGACGACGTGGTTCTCCATCTCCTGGGCGAAGACGCCCAGCCACGGGCGCGGCGGGTGCGGAGCCTGGCCGCGGGCCAGCGCGTCCAGGATCGGCGGCAACAGTTCGGCCGGCACGAACATGTTGATCGGCCGGGCGTCGCCGTTCTGGTCGCGGCCTTCCAGGGTCAGGGAGCCGAGGCCCACCAGGTCGCCCTTGGGACCGATCAGGGCCGCGCCGCTCCAGTGCGGATGGGCCGGACCGGTGATGATCGCCTCGTCCAGCAGATATTCCCAGTAGCCGGCAAAGGGCATGCGCGCCAGGACCTTGCCGGCCACGGCGTGGGCGCGGCCGCCGGCCCCGGCGGCGATGACCGGGTCGCCGGCCTTGAGGCCCTTGGCCGAGCCGATGGTCATGACAGGCAGGTCCAGAGGCTCCAGCGCCTGCACCAGGCCCAGGCCCGAACGGACATCCAGGCCCAGCACATGGGCGGGGACGCGACGGCCGTCGTTGCGGGTCAGCCAGACGGTCTCGGCCTCGGTGATCAGATAGGCCATGGTGAGCACCAGGCCGCCGGGCCCGACGACGACGCCATTGCCGACGCGCTCGGTTCCCAGGATGGCCGCCGTATAGGCGTCGGCCGGGACCTCGGCCTCCAGGGCGACCATCGAGGCCAGCGCCTGGTCCAGGTCGAAGCGATAGGCTTCGGCCGACGGACGCAGGCGGGCTTCGACTTCATGGCCTTCGAACGGGGTGGTCACACGCAACTCCTCATCTTGAGATAGGAATCTGGGACCGACGCCGCGTCTCGGCAAGGGCGGACGGTTAAGCGCCGATCGCCGCGCGTTGCAGGGCGAACAGTTCGTTGATCCCCTTCTCGGCCAAGCCGTACAGCGCCTCGAACTCGGCGCGGGTGAAGCCGCGCTTCTCGCCGGTGGCCTGGATCTCGACGATGTCGCCCGCGCCGGTCAGCACGAAGTTGCTGTCGGCCTCGGCGCTGGAGTCTTCCTCGTAGTCGAGGTCCAGCACGGGGGTGTTGTCGAACACGCCGCACGAGACGGCGGCCACCTGGCCCAGGATCGGGTCGGTCTTCAGCACGCCCTCTTCCAGCAGGTACTTGGTGGCCAGGCGCAGGGCGACCCAGGCGCCGGTGATGGCGGCGGTGCGGGTGCCGCCATCGGCCTGAACGACGTCGCAGTCCAGGGTGATCTGGCGCTCGCCCAAGGCCTTCAGGTCGACGACGGCGCGCAGGGAGCGGCCGATCAGGCGCTGGATCTCCTGGGTGCGGCCCGTCTGCTTGCCGGCGGCGGCCTCGCGGCGGCCGCGGCTGTGGGTGGCGCGGGGCAGCATGCCGTATTCGGCCGTGACCCAGCCCTGGCCCTTGTTGCGCAGCCAGCCGGGGACATTTTCCTCGACCGTGGCCGTGACCAGGACTTTCGTATGACCGAACGAGACCAGGCACGAGCCTTCGGCATAGCGGTTCACGCCGGTTTCCAGCGTAACGGCGCGCAGTTGGTCGGGGGCGCGTTCGGACGGACGCATTGGGAAACTCCGGGCTATTTGAATACGTTGACGGGCCGCTTATCCTATTGAGCGCCGACCTATAAGGAGGTCGACCGCTTTTGTTCGCCGACCGGGTCCCAAACGACACGCTCTCCATGGCTGTTTTCCTGGCATGACGCATCTCTTCCCCGGACCGATCGTGCCCGCGCCGGGCCTCGGCGAGCTGGACAGCCGCGCCCGCGACATCTTCCGCCGCGTCGTCGAGTCGTATCTGGAGACCGGCGAGCCGGTGGGGTCGCGCACCATTTCCAAGGGCGGGGTCGCCCTGTCGCCGGCCTCGATCCGCAACACCATGCAGGACCTGGCGCAGCTGGGTCTTCTGGACGCCCCGCACACCAGCGCCGGGCGCATGCCGACTCACGCGGGCCTGCGCATGTTCGTCGACGGCCTGCTGGAGGTCGGCGATGTCGCCGAGGCCGACAAGCGCGCCATCGAGGCCCGGCTGGCGGTGAAGGGCCGCTCGTTCGAGGAAGCCCTGGCCGAAGCCAGCGCGGTGCTGTCCGGCCTGGCCGGCGGGGCCGGCATCGTCGTCACGCCCGTCCGCGAGGGCGGGGTCAAGCACGTGGAGTTCGTCCCGCTGGGCGGGGGGCAGGTGCTGGCCGTCATGGTGTTCGAGGATGGCCAGGTCGAGAACCGGCTGATGCGCCAGGCTCCAGGCGTCACGCCTTCGGCCTTGCAGGAGGCGTCCAACTTCCTCAACGCCCGTCTGCGCGGCCGCACCCTTGTCGAGGCCCGGACCGAGATGGGCGCCGAGCTGGACGCCGCGCGCCGGCAGCTGGACGAGACCGCCGCCCGCCTGGTCGAGGACGGCCTGGCCGCCTGGAGCGGCGGGGAGGGCGACGCCCGCTCGCTGATCGTGCGCGGCCAGGCCAACCTGCTGGCCGACGCTCGGGCCCGCGAGGACATCGACCGGGTGCGCCAGCTGTTCGACGACCTGGAGCAGAAGGGCCAGCTGATCGGCCTCCTGGACGATGTGCGCGACGCCGAGGGCGTTCGCATCTATATCGGGGCCGAAACGCGCCTGTTTTCGCTTTCGGGTTCCTCGGTGATCGCGGCGCCCTATATGACGGGCCGTCAGAAGGTGCTGGGCGCGATCGGCGTGATCGGTCCGGCGCGATTGAACTACGCCCGAGTCATTCCGTTGGTGGACTATACCGCCCGGGTGCTCGGACGAATGATGGATGGATAAGGACTGTACCAGATGACCGACGAGCAAACGCCGGCTGAAGACGTCGCCTTCGAAGCGCCAGAAAGCTTCGATGACGCTTCGCAAGAGATCGAAGCGCTGAAGCTCGAGGTGGCCCAGCTGAAGGAGCAGGCGCTCCGCTACGCCGCCGAGGCCGAGAACACCAAGCGCCGCGCCGAGCGCGAGATGAACGACGCGCGCGCCTATGCGATCCAGAAGTTCGGCCGCGACCTGCTGGGCGTCGCCGACAACCTGGCCCGCGCCACGGCCCACAGCCCCAAGGACTCGACCGACGCGGCGGTGAAGAACTTCATCATCGGCGTCGAGATGACCGAGAAGGAGCTGCACAGCGCCTTCGAACGCAACGGCCTGAAGAAGATCGACCCGGCCCAGGGCGAGAAGTTCGACCCGCACCTGCACCAGGCGGTGATGGAGCAGCCCTCGACCGAAGTCGCCGC
>CBIHOB010000108.1:0-10596 GCA_966211605.1 uncultured Caulobacter sp. | reverse complement strand
CGGGCTTACAGCCAGACACGCCCCTTGGCCTGCAACCACGCCGACGGCGGGCGGGTGAGCCCAGCAAGCCTATCCCCGGACCGTCCGAGTATCTCCCTCGGACCTGTCCCCGCTCGACCGCCCCCCCCCCCCGCCACGATGGTCGCTGGCCACGCGCCCTTTCCTCGCGACGAGGTGGGATGATTGTGGGGCTGTGCTGAACGCGGATCATTCGAGGGCGCATAAAAGTGGGAAGTGATTGTTTTCGCTGGGTCCGATCTCGTGAATTCCGAGCATAGAGCGCCTTCAATCCCCATGCTTTCCCTGTCCCGCAAGGGGGGGAGAAAGGTTGCTGACGGCGGATGTCATCACATGTCGCCATTGTGGCTCACTACCGCCGCCTCAATCCCCGTCCGCGAAGGTTCCCATGGCCCCGATTCACGTCGATCCCGCCCACGTCCACGAGTTCGTCGACGCCGACGCCTTCTACGCCTGGCTCGCCGAGAACCACGACAAGGCGCCCGAGGCCTGGATCAAGATCCACAAGCTCGGCTCGGGCCTGCCGTCGATCAACGCCAAGCAGGCGATCGACGTCGTTCTGTGCTGGGGCTGGATCGACGGTGTGAAGAAGAGCTTCGACGCAAAGAGCTTCCTGCAGCGCTACACGCCGCGCGGCAAGAAGAGCATCTGGAGCCGGATCAATGTCGACAACGTCGCGCGGCTGATCGAGGAAGGCCGCATGACGCCGCACGGCCTGCGCGAAGTCGAGGCCGCCAAGGCCGACGGCCGCTGGGACCGCGCCTATGGCAGCCCAGGCGATGCAGATTCCGGATGATTTCCAGGCGGCGGTCGACGCCAGTCCCAGGGCCAAGGCGATGCTGCCGACCCTGTCGGCCCAGAACCGCTTCGCCCTGGCGTTCCGGGTGCACAATCTGAAGACGGAGGCGGGGCGGAAGAAGAAGATCGCCGACTTCGTCGCCATGCTGGAACGCGGCGAGACGATCTATCCGCAAAAGAAGGCGTAAGGGCCGGCCGGCGCCGCAAGGGGATGGCGCCGACCGGAGGGCTTACGCGTCGGCCTACTCTCGCCGACAGGACTAAGATGGCCCCGGGGACCGGCGGTTGAAGACCGTGCGGCGTCCCGTCGCGGGGGTTGCGGCCAAGCTTACTCGGCCGCCTCCTCCACCGGCTGGTCGTAGGCGGCCATCATCGCCATGTTCAGGATCTTGGACACCGAGGCCGACAGCGGCGCGATCTGCACGGACTTGGACAGGCCCAGCAGCACCGGCCCGATCACGGTGGCGCCGCCCAACGACTGCACCAGCTTGGTGGCGATCGAAGCCGAGTGGATGGCCGGCATGATCAGGATGTTGGCGCTGTCGGTCAGGCGCATGAACGGATAGTTGGCGCGCTTTTCCGGATCCAGGGCCAGCTCCGGCGGCATCTCGCCCTCGTATTCGAAGTCGACGGTCATGTCGTCAAGCATGGCCACGGCCTCGCGCACCTTTTCCGAGCGCAGGCCCATCGGGTTGCCGAAGGTCGAATAGCTCATGAAGGCCACGCGTGGCTTGAAGCCCAGCCGCTTGACGGCGCGGGCGGCCTCGCAGGCGATCTCGACGATCTCGTCGGCTTCCGGCAGCTCGGTGACGTTGGTGTCGGCCACGAAGATCGTCCGGCCCTTGGCCAGCACCACCGACATGCCCATGATCCGGCCGCCGGGGGCGGGGTCGATGACCCGCAGCACCTCTTCCAGCGCCTGGTCGAAGCTGCGGGTCACGCCGGTGACCATGCCGTCGGCCTCGCCCAGCGCCACCATCGAGGCGGCGAAGCTGTTGCGGTCCTGGTTGATCAAACGCTGGACGTCGCGCTTCAGATAGCCCTGACGCTGCAGGCGCTTGTACAGGGCGTCGACATAGTCCGGATTACGGTCGGAAAGCCGCGCGTTGATGATCTCCAGGTCGACCGTCTCGGGATCCAGGCCCACGAGCTTCATGTTCTCGTGCACCAGGTTCTCGCGGCCGCACAGGATGGCCCGGCCATAGCCGCCGGTCTGGAAGGCGTAGGCGGCGCGGATGACGCTGGGATCCTCGCCCTCGGCGAACACGATGCGCTTGGGGTTGGCCAGCACCGAGCCCGAAATCTTCTGCAGGAAGCCGGCGGTCGGGTCCAGGCGCTGGGCCAGGCTGGCGCGGTAGGCGTCCATGTCGGCGATCGGCCGGCGGGCGACGCCCGTGTCCATGGCCGCCTGGGCCACGAACGGCGGGACGTACCAGATCAGGCGCGGGTCGAAGGCCGAAGGGATGATGTAGTCCGGGCCGAACTTCAGCTGACGGCCGTGATAGGCGGCGGCGACCTCGTCGGGCACGTCCTCGCGGGCCAGCATGGCCAGGGCCTGGGCGCAGGCGATCTTCATCTCGTGATTGACGCGACGGGCCCGCACGTCCAGGGCGCCGCGGAAGATGTAGGGGAAGCCCAGGACGTTGTTGACCTGGTTGGGATAGTCGCTGCGGCCCGTGCCCATGATCGCGTCCTTGCGGACCCGCTTGACCTCTTCGGGCGTGATCTCCGGATCGGGATTGGCCATGGCGAAGATGACGGGATTGGGGGCCATCGAGGCGATCATCTCGGGCGTGAAGGCGCCCTTGGCGGAGAGGCCCAGCAGCACGTCCGCGCCTTCGACCGCTTCGGCCAGGGTGCGCTTGTCGGTCTTGACCGCGTGGGCGCTCTTCCACTGGTTCATGCCCTCGGTGCGGCCCTCGTAGAGCACGCCCTTGCTGTCGACGGCGATGACGTTCTGCGGGTGCACGCCCATGGCCTTGATCAGCTCCAGCGAGGCGATGCCCGCCGCGCCGGGGCCGTTCAGCACCACCTTCACGTCCTCGATCTTCTTGCCGGTGATGTGGCAGGCGTTGATCAGGCCGGCGGCGCAGATGATGGCCGTGCCGTGCTGGTCGTCGTGGAAGACGGGGATGTCCAGCAGGTCCTGCAGCTCGGTCTCGATGCGGAAGCACTCGGGGCTCTTGATGTCCTCCAGATTGATGCCGCCGAACGTGATCCCGATGTTCTTGACCACCGTGATGATCTCGTCGGGATCCTTCGAGCTGACCAGGATGTCGATGCTGTCGACGTCGCCGAAGCGCTTGAAGAGGACGCTCTTGCCCTCCATCACCGGCTTGGAGGCCAGCGCCCCCAGGTCGCCCAGGCCCAGGATCGCGGTGCCGTTCGAGATCACGGCGACCATGTTGCCCTTCGACGTGTAGTCGTAAGCCGCGTCCGGATTGGCCGCGATGGCGTGGACGGGCACCGCGACGCCAGGCGAATAGGCCAGGCTGAGGTCGCGCTGGGTCGCCATCGGCTTGGTCGGGGTCACCGCCAGCTTGCCCGGCTGGGGGTAACGGTGGAAGGCCAAGGCCTCCTCGTCCGTGAAGGTCTTGCGTTCCGCGTCGCTCATCCGGCGTTTCCCATTCCTGCTGCGCAAGTGAAGAAGGGGGCGCGCCGATCCATGCGAACACGCCCTTATGCCCGGTCAGCCTAGCGAGCACGGCACAGCGTCACAACCGGGCTTGGACGCGAAAATCCCAGCAAACGCTTGTTGGAATTGGCGTTGCGTCAAGTTCGCTGACCTTGGGGAGGGCGGCGCGAGGTTGACCTGCCGGCTCGGTATTGCGATTGGCGTGTACGCTAAGCGTACAGAGGAAGTCCCTTGTCCCAGCCCGTGAAGATCGCGATCGCCGGCGCCAACGGCCGCATGGGCCAGGCCGTGGCGAAAGCCCTGGAAGGCCGCGCCGACGCCGCCGTCGCCGCGCGCTTCGATCGTCCCGGCGTCGAGGGCGAAGGCCTCGTCTCGCGCGACGAAGCCCTGAAGATCGCCGAGGCGGTGATCGACTTCACCCTGCCGGAAGCCTCGGTCGCCCTGGCCGAGGAAGCCGCGGCGAAGGGCGGGCCGGCCCTCATCATCGGCTCCACCGGCTTCGCGCCCGAGCAGCTGGCGCGCATCGACGCAGCCGCGAGCAAGATCGCCATCGTCCGTTCGGGCAACTATTCGCTGGGCGTGAACATGCTGATGGGCTTGGTACGCCAGGCCGCCGCCGCCCTGCCCGCCGAGGACTGGGACATCGAGGTCTACGAGGCCCACCACAAGCGCAAGATCGACGCCCCCTCGGGCACGGCCCTGATGCTGGGCGAGGCCGCCGCCGACGGACGCGGCGTGGGTCTGGGCCAGGTCGCCGACCGCGGCCGCGACGGCGTCACCGGTCCCCGCAAGGACGGTGCGATCGGCTTCTCGGTCGTACGCGGCGGCGGGATCATCGGCGAGCACAGCGTGATCTTCGCCGGCGAGTCCGAGAGCCTGACCCTGTCGCACTCGGCCATCGACCGGGGACTGTTCGCCCGTGGGGCCATCGCCGCCGCCGTCTGGGTCAGGGGCAAGCCGCCCGGCCTCTACGACATGCAGGACGTGCTAGGATTCTCGAAATAGGGATCTAAAGCTGAGCCGGGGGGCTTCTTAGGCGCTAGATTTCAGGACTTGATGGCCGACCCCACGCCCGCCTCCGAACCGAAGACCCCGTCGCAGTCCGCCGGACCGAGGCGCGCCTGGGATCGCGCGCGGCTGGTCGATCTGGGCCTGGAGGCCGTGTCGCTGTCGATGCTGGCCTTCATCGCCACCGGCCTGGTCGTCTGGTCGGGGCGCCGCGAGATCAGCCGCGAGCTGGCCGAGGCCTGGCTGCGCGACCACGGCGTCGAGGCGGCCGTCGAACTGGAGGACCTGGACGCCACCGGCTTCACCGGCAAGGTCCGCCTGGGGGCGCGCGACAATCCGGTGTTCTCGGCCGACCGGCTGGAGGTCGCCTACGACCTCTCCGCCCCCTGGAACGGCGAGACCTTCGGCATCCAGACCAAGGCCGTGCGCCTGGTCCGCCCGCGGGTGCTGGCCAGCCTCGACGAGAAGGGCCAGGTCCGCTTCGGCGCCCTGCAGCCGCTGATCGACGAGGCGCTGAAGTCGCCGAAGAAGCCCAACGTTCCCGGCCCCGCGATCCTGGTCGAGGACGCGCGCCTCGACTTGATCACGCCCGGCGGTCGCGCCTGGATCACCGGCGACGCCAGCCTGGACGACGGCCAGCTGCTGCGCCTCGACAGCCGCCTGGCGCCGCTGCGCTACGCCGCCCGGAACCTCGCCCTCGACGCCAGGGGCGCGACCGTCTCGGCCCGCAAGCGCGGCGATCGCCTGACGGTCGAGATCTCACTGGCGCTCGACAGCCTGGAGAGCCAGGCCGCCGACCTGGCCGGCGCCGACGCCAAGCTGTCGGCCGACCTGCCCTATCCGGACCTGACCAAGCTGACCGCCAGCGGTCCGCTGGAGGCGCGCCTGGCGCTGCGCGCCGAGGGCGGCCGGGTGGCCCAGGCCCAGACGCGAGACGCAGCCGGCGACCTGACCCTGACCGGCCGCATCGACGGCGGCCTCGACGACTTCGCCTTCCTGGGCCGGGCGAAGGGCGCCCTGCGCGGCGGGCGGCTGTCGGCCCCGTCGCTGGACGCCCGCGACGCCAGCCTGACCCTGGACCTCCAGCGCGTCTCGGCCGGCCGCGCCCAGGGCAAGGTGACGGCGCGAGGAACCGCCCGCGCCGAGCTGCGGGCCGGCGAAGCGGTGGCCGCCGGCGCGGCCCTGCGCGGCCTGCGCGCGCAGGCGGACTCGAGCGCGCTCAGCGTGACGTCCAACGGCGAGACCCTGGCGTTCAACGGCCCGCTGGCCGTCGACGCCGAAGCCGCGCGACTGGCCGCCGGCGCGCTGGCCCTGGCCTCGGCCCGGCTGAACGGCCAAGGGCGCATCGACCAGGGCCCGGGCGGCCTTTCCCTGGCGCTGACCGGCTCGGCCGGCGGGCGCAGCGGAATCTCCGGCCCCGACGCCCAGCGCCTGGCGGCCCTGATTCCCAACCCCGCCTACGCCAAGCCGCTGACGCAGGCGCTGCGGACTTTCGACCTCGCCATTCCCGCCGTCGGCCTGGACCTGAAGAACGGCCGCACGCGCCTGAGCCTGCCCCGCGAAGCGCGTCTCTCCGCTTCCAACGGCGTCGTCCTGACCGCCAGCGCGCCCAAGGGCTTGTTGCTGGACGCCGGCCCCGAGGGCGCCCGCGGGGCGCTGCAAGCCTCGCTATCGGGCGGCGGCCTGCCGATCGTGAAGGTCTCGGCGCCCAGCTGGAAGGCGGCCGGCGGCGTCATGACGTCGCCGCTGTCGATCGCCACCGAGGCCTTCGACCTGCCGCCGATCGAGGGCGTCACGGGCCAGGTGGACGGCCAGGCCCGCATCGCCGGCGGCCGCTTCACCCTGACCACGGCCAAGTGCGCGCCGGTCACCGCCAAGGCCTACGCCCTGGGCGAGAACCCGGTCACGGCGATCAAGGCCAGCCTGTGCCCGGCCAAGGCTCCGCTGGTCGCAGCCGGCGCCGACGGCTGGAGCGCAGCCCTGCGCTTCGAGAACGGCGAAGGGTCGCTGGCCGTGGCCGAAGCGAAGCTTCAGGCCGTCAAGGGCGAGGCGACCTTCGGCGGCAGCGGCGGCTTCGACCGCTCGACCGTGCGGGTCGATGGCGCGGCCATCGCCGACGCGGCGCCCGAGCGCCGCTTCAACACCATCCTGGCCAAGGGGGCCTTGGGCCTCTCCGGCGGCCTGTGGAGCGGCACGTTCCAGGGCTCGACCCCGGTCGGCCAGCCGCTGGGCGAGATCCGCCTGCGCCACGAGGTGGCGACCGGCCGCGGCCAGGCCGACATCGACGCCTCGAAACTGGCCTTCGCCAAGGGCGGCCTGCAACCGGGCGAGCTGTCGCCGATGGCCGCCTTCGCCAAGAACGCGCAAGGCCCGGCCAGCTTCACCGGCGTCTTCGCCTGGGACGCGCAAGATACGAAAAATGGCGGCGCGACCAGCCGCGGCCGCCTGGTCGTGGACAAGGTCGACTTCACCAGCCCGATCGGTTTCGTCGCCACCCTGGACGGCGCCGTCGACTTCACCAGCCTGGCCCCGCTGACCACGGCCCCGGGCCAGACCCTGAAGATCGTCAAGATCGACAGCCTGGTGCCGCTGACCGCCGTCGAGTCGGTATTCCAGCTGGGGGCCGACGCCCTGCACATCTCCAAGGCCACGTTCGAGGCCGCCAAGGGGCGGATCTCGATCGAGCCCACCGACGTGCCGCTGGAACCGGGCAAGACCATCAGCGGCGTCGTCGTCATCGAGCACCTGGACCTGGGCGAGGTGCTGGCCGCCTCGTCCCTGGCCGAAAAGGTCAAGGCCCAGGCCGTGGTCGACGGCCGCCTGCCGTTCACCTTCGGCCCCGAGGGCCTGCGCTTCCAGAACGGCAAGATCAGCGCCATCCAGCCCGGTCGGCTGGAAATCGCCCGCAGCGCCCTGACCGACGTCGCCGCCAGCCCCGCTGATGCGCCTGGAGCGCCGCCACCCCAGCCCGCCCAGGTCAACGCCATCCAGGACTTCGCCTACCAGGCCATGGAGAACCTGGCCTTCGACCAGCTGGAAGCGGGCGTCAACAGCACCGACAAGGGGCGCCTGGGGATCCTGTTCCACATCAAGGGCGAGCACGACCCGAAGGTCGCCGAGAAGGCCCGGGTCGGGATTCTGGACCTGATCCGCGGCCGCGCCTTCAACAAGCGCATCGCCCTGCCGGCCAAGACGCCGGTCGACCTGACCCTCGACACGTCGCTGAACTTCGACGAGCTTCTGGCGGCCTGGCGCCGCTCGTTCGTCGAGGAAGAGGCGAACCCGACGACCACCCAAACCCGTTCAGGTCCGGTTCAACCGTGACCGCCCATCCTGCGTACGAACTGGAGACCAGACGCATGAAGAAGCGCGCCCTCTTGATGGCCCTGATCGCGACGGGAGCGCTCGGCGCGGCCGCCTGCACGCCCACCGTCCGCGTGAAGGTCGACCCTATCAACATCTACGCCAAGCTGGACGCCGACGTGCGCGTGCGGCTGGACAAGGAAGTCCAGTCGCTGATCCAGCAGAACCCGAACCTGTTCTAAGCAAGGAGGACCGACATGATCCGCAAGACGATGACGGTTCTGGCGCTGGGCCTGGCGATGGCCGCCGGCGGCGCCGACCTGGCCCTGGCCCAATCGGCCGCCGCCAAGGCCGCCGTGGACGCCGGCAAGAGCGCCGGCACGGTCGGCGAGCAGGCCGACGGTTATCTGGGCATCGTGTCCGGCGGCGACGCCGGCCTGCGCTCGGCCGTGGCCGAGATCAACACCGGCCGCGCCGCCGCCTACAAGGACATCGCCGCCAAGACCGGCGTGACCCCCGAGGCCGCCGGCCAGGCCACCGCCAAGCAGCTCTACAGCCGCCTGGCGCCCGGCCAGTACTGGAAGCCGCTGGATGGCGGCTGGGTGAAGAAGTAGGGGGCGGTTACCCCCCTCACTTGCCCCCTCCGGATGCTGCGCATCCTCCTCCCCCGAAGGGGAAGACGAACGCGTGATCCGTCTTCCCCTTCGGGGGAGGAGCGCCGCAGGCGCGGAGGGGGCCAGTAACCTAGCGACCGCGCGGCGGCTGCCCTACAAGCCACCCCATGTCCGCCGCCCGTCCCCATCTCCTGCCCTATGCCGCCCTGCTCGGGGCCATCGCCACGCTGTGCGTCGGCACCTCGCTGGCCAAGGGGCTGTTTCCGGCGGTCGGGGCGCAGGGGACCAGCGCCTATCGGGTCGGGTTCTCGGCCCTGATCCTTCTGCTGGTCTGGCGGCCGTGGAATTACCCCATCGCCCGCGCCGACCTCGGCCGCGTCGCGCTGTACGGCGCGGTCATGGGCCTTTTGAACCTCAGCTTCTACATGGCCATCCGCACCATCCCGCTGGGGCTGGCCGTCGCCATCGAGTTCACCGGGCCGCTGGTCGTATCGGTGGCCAGCTCGCGCAAGCTGATCCATTTCGTCTGGATCGGCCTGGCCGCGCTGGGCCTGTCCCTGCTGCTGCCGATCGATCCCGGGACCAGGCCCCTGGATCCCGTGGGGGTCGGTTTTGCCTGCTTCGCGGCCGTGATGTGGGCGCTGTACATCGTCCTGGGCAAGCGGACCGGCCATCTGCACGCCGGCCGCTCGGTGGCGCTGGGCATGGCCGTCGCGGCCCTGATCGTCGTGCCGATCGGCGTCGCCTCGGCCGGCACGGCGCTGTTCCAGCCGAAGCTGATCGGTCTCGGCCTGGTGGCGGCGGTGCTGTCCAGCGCCATTCCCTATTCGCTGGAGATGATCGCCCTGCGCGCCATCCCCAAGCGGACGTTCGGCGTCATGTTGAGCCTGGAGCCCGCGGCCGGCGCGCTGGCGGGTCTCGTCATCCTGCACGAGCGCCTGGTCGTGAGCCAATGGCTGGCCATCGCCGCCATCGTCGCGGCCTCGGCCGGCGCCATACTGACGACCCCGCCGGAGACGGTGGTCGAGGACGTCCCTTAGGCCTTTCCGCCCCGCGCCACGAACCAGCCATTGCGGAACGCCTGGTCGGCCTTGCCATAGAGGAAGGGCGCGCCGTCGGGCTGGGTGAAGGTTCCGCCGGCCGCGACCAGCACCGCGTGGGCGGCGGCGGTGTCCCACTCGGACGTCGGACCGTGGCGCGGATAGATGTCGGCGGCGCCCTCGGCGATGCGGCACATCTTGATCGAGCTGTCCATCGGCGTGCGCAGGTCGAAGCCGTACTGGGCGGCCAGCTCGGCGGCCTTTTCCTCGCGCATGGTATGGCTGACCAGGCCCAGGGCCGAGCCCTTCGGCCAGGGGCGAATGCGGACGGGCGTCTCGGGCCTGTCGACACCCGCGCGCTTGACCGCCCCTTCGGCGGTCGTGAACCAGACCTCGCCGGTGGCCGGGGCGCAGACGGCGCCGGCGACGGGGACGCCGTTCTCGATCAGGCCGATATTGACGGTGAAGTTGGGATCGCCGCGCACGAAGGCCTTGGTGCCGTCGACCGGGTCGACCAGGAAGAAGCGCGGGCCGATCGCTTCCGGCGTGCCGAACTCGCTGGCGTGCTCTTCCGAGATCACCGGCACATCGGGATGGAGCTGGGCCAGACGCTCCAGGATCAGGCGCTCGCCAGCGCGGTCGGCCTCGGTGACCGGGCTTTCGTCGGCCTTCTGGGCCACGGCCAGCTCGGTCTTCCAGAACGGCAGGATGACCACCGCCGCCTCTTCGGTGATCTTGGCGAGGGCGCGGCCCCAGTCTGCGAGGGTCTCAGCCATTCTTCATTGTCCCCGGGGGTCGTCGCCGACGAAGACCAGATGGACGCGCGTCGCGTCGATGGTCTGCTTGCCGGCCTCTTCGAAATTGACGGTCACGCGATGGCCGATCACCGATTGCACCTGGCCCAGGCCCCAGTCGGGCTGGTCGGGATGGCGCACGAGCACCCCAGGTTCGAGAAACGGATCCATGACGCGCTCCCTGTAGCGCCCGCCGCGGCGCGAGGAAATCGCGGATCTGGTCGATGAGTCCGTTTTTGTCCGGGTGCGTTATCCAACCCATAGCGGGCCGTGTTCCAGCCGCTCGACTTACGGCCCAGTTTGCGAAAATCTCAAATCACGGCAGAGTTCGCCGCCATGACCGACACCGTTTCCGAGACCCACACTGGGACCCCCGCTGGGACCCC
>CBIHOB010000107.1:0-10888 GCA_966211605.1 uncultured Caulobacter sp. | reverse complement strand
TCCGTTGCACCCTGGCAGATTGCGGATAAGCCCCCGCTACGCGTCGCTCTCGATCTTGGGGGCAATGGCGGAGATCACGCTTGAGCCGCGCACGGGCATGGCGGCCGTCCAACGCCGTCGATCGGGATCCGAGATCAAGTCCTCCGCGGCAATCATCCAGACGCGCGCAAACCCGATCGACTTAAGCGAGAATGTCGGGAACATGACACATCTTTACCGGCAGTTTACCCAAGAGAGCGACAAACCGACGCACAACCTTTAGTGGACGACGTGTCGTGCCTCAGCGTATCGCGGCGATCGATGTGATCCGAGGCTATTGCCTCGTGAACATCTATATCAACCACATCACGGCAGGCGCGCTGAACCGGTTTTCGCCATCGAACTTCGGCTTGTCGGACAGCGCGGATCTCTTCGTTTTCCTGTCCGGCGTCTCGACCTTTCTGGCCTTTGGCAGGCTGGATTGGCGCGACGGGGCGCGCGCCTTGTGGATGCGGGCGATCAAGCTTTACGGGTACAACGTCCTGTTGATCGTCTGCACCCTCGCCGCCTTGTCCGCGCTGGCCTGGCTGGCCGGATCGCCTCCGCTGCTGAACGCCTCCCAGCTGCAGGCGCTGACGGATGTCCCCTGGCCGCTGGCGGTCTGGCACGTCCTGACGCTGCAGCAGTCCGTGGGCTTCTCGAATGTGCTGCGACTCTATATTGGCCTGATGGCGATCGCGCCGCTGTTCCTGTGGCTGAGCAACCAGCGCTGGTGGTGGGCGCTGCCGCCCGCCATCCTCGCCTGGATCATCGCCGGCCATCTGAGATGGGTGGGTTACGACAGCCTGACGGGCGCTCCGCTCGCGCTGAACGTCCCGTCGTGGACCCTGACCTTCGTCTGCGGCATGGTCCTGCCGGCGGCGATGATCCAGAATGTTCGCCTCCGGCGCTCCCGCCTGCTGGTCGCCGCGTCGCTGGCCTTGGTGGTGGGCTACTTCGCCGTGCTTCACGCCCAGCCCTACTGGCCCCAGGCCAAGTCCTGGGTCGAAACCCGGGACGCCAGCTTCTGGCTGGGCGGCAGCAAGAGCGTAGTGTCGCCGCTGCGGCTGCTGCACCTGCTGGCCCTGGTCTATCTTTTCACGGCCCTGCCGGACGCGCCTGTCATCCGTCTCGTTCATCAGGCCGGACCCAAGGCGTTTCTCGCCGTGCTGGGCCGCCGGTCGCTTCCGGTCTTCGTAACCGGCGCGGTGCTGTCCGCGGTCGCCAACGAGCTGCTGAATCTCGCCAACCTGCGCTGGGGACGGGGATCCTTGAGCGCCATCCTCATCGAAGCGCTCCTGGTGGCCGGTGGAATCGCTTCGTTCTGGGTCGTTGCTCGGGCCCGATGGGCCGACAGGCGCTTGCTTGGTCGCCCCGCCTCCACGGCCGGCCTCGCCATGCTTAACCGATAGGCCGTCGAACGTCGCGAGCCATGCTGATTTCGGGCAATCCCGCCGACGCCGGCGAGATGCGACAGATCGCCGCTAGAAGCATGAGTTTATATTCAAGTATTTCACGCATAACGCGAACCTAGAATAGCAGAGGTACAGATCTACTTTGCTTGACAGCTGATAAGCTGCACCTTTTGATCTGAATCAAACAACCCAAATCGGGCGCATCTTTCCGAACTGCGACAAACCGAACCTTAGAATTTTACCGTTCGTTGACCTTGGATCGCTTCCCTTACGGGACAGCTTGGCTTGGGGGAAACGCGATGATCGGCCTGCGCAATCGTTTGAATGGCCATCCGGCCCACACCTTGGCGGCGCTGAGCGCCTCGCTCGCCACCATCGAGTTCGACCTGACGGGCAAGATCCTGACCGCCAACGCCAATTTCTGCGAGGCGATGGGCTATAGCCTCTCGGAAATCGCCGGCAAGCATCACAGCCTGTTCGTCGAACCCGACTACGCGGCCAGCCAAGAGTACCGCGAGTTCTGGGCCAAGCTGGCGCGCGGCGAGTTCGACGCGCGTGAATATCTGCGGATCGGAAAAGGCGGCCGGGAGGTCTGGATCCAGGCGTCCTACAATCCGGTGCGCAATGGCGCGGGCAAGGTCGAAAGCGTGGTGAAGGTCGCCACCGTGATCACGCAGCAGAAGCTGCGCAACGCCGACTTCGAGGCCAAGATGGCCGCGATCGGCCGTGCGCAGGCAATCATCGAGTTTTCGACCGATGGCGTCGTCCTCGACGCCAACCAGAACTTCCTCGACGCGCTGGGCTACACCCTGTCCGAAATCAAAGGCCAGCACCACCGCCTGTTCGTCGAGAAGGCCTACGCCGGATCCCACGACTATATCGAGTTCTGGCGTCGGCTGAACGCGGGCGAATATGTCGCCGCCGAATTCAAGCGTATCGGCAAGGGCGGCAAGGAGGTCTGGATCCAGGCCTCCTACAATCCGGTGTTCGGCGCCAAGGGGCGCGTCGAGAAGGTGGTCAAGTTCGCCACCGTGGTCACAGGTCGCGTCGACGCGATCAACCAGATCGCCTCCGCCCTGGAACGCATGGCCGCCAACGACCTGACCTGCCGGCTTGATCGCCCGATCGATCCGCAGTTTCAGAAGGTGCGCGACGACTTCAACCGCGCCCTGGCGGCCCTGGATGACGCGATGAGCGCCGTGAGCACGATCACCAACAGCGTCGGCGCCGGGGCCGACGAGATCTCGAAGGCTTCGGACGACCTTTCGCGCCGGACCGAACAGCAAGCCGCCAGTCTCGAGGAAACCGCCGCGGCCCTCGACGAAATCACCGCCACGGTCAATCGCAGCGCCGAGGGCGCACGCCAAGCCGCGGCGGCGGCAGGCGCAGCCCGCCTCGATGCGGCGCGCTCGGGCGAGATCGTCGGCGACGCCGTGGCCGCCATGGGCGAGATCGAGGCCGGCTCGGCGCAGATCGGCCAGATCATCGGGGTGATCGACGAGATCGCCTTCCAGACCAACCTCCTGGCGCTCAACGCCGGCGTCGAGGCCGCGCGCGCCGGCGAGGCGGGCCGAGGCTTCGCGGTCGTCGCCCAGGAAGTGCGGGCGCTGGCCCAGCGGTCGGCCGAAGCCGCCAAGGAAATCAAGACCCTCATCTCGAACAGCGGCGCCCAGGTGGAGCGCGGCGTGAAGCTGGTCGGTGAGACCGGCCGGGCGCTCGGCGAGATTGTCCAGAAGGTGGGCCAGATCGACAGCCTGATCTCCGAGATCGCCCAGTCGTCCCGCGAGCAGGCCACCGGCCTGAGCGAGGTCAATGTCGCGGTGAACCAGATGGATCAGGTCACCCAGCAGAACGCCGCCATGGTCGAGGAAGCCACCGCCGCTTCGGCCAGCCTCAAGGCCGAGGCCGCGGACCTGCGGCAGATGATCGGCCGGTTCAACGTCAGCGGAGCGTCGACGGCCAGCGTCGCGCCGCTCCCCCGTCGCGAACGCCCCGGCTCGGCTGCGCCCTCGCGCCTGAAGGCCCGCGCGCCCATGCCCGCCCGCGGCTCCGCAGCGCCGGCGCTCGACCATTGGGAAGAATTCTGAGCCCGCCGCCGGGGTCTTCCAAGGCCTCGGCGAACCTCGAGCTCATCGCGCTCGACTTTAAAGTCGTCGTCGAAGGCGCGCCGCGCCTATAAGGGCTCGCGCGCCACCGCCGCTTGCCCCTTTTTCGCTCGAGGATGACCTATGGCGCCATCGACCGCCAATCTGGCGATCTGGACGATCGCGGCGATCGCGACCGCCGCCGTCATCATCCGCCCCTTCAAGCTGCCTGAAGCGCTATGGGCGATCGGCGGCGCGGCGCTGCTGCTGGCGACGGGGCTGCTGCCCCTGTCCGCCGGGCTGGCGGCCGTCGCCAAGGGATTGGACGTCTATCTCTTCCTGATTGGCATGATGCTGCTGTCCGAGGTCGCTCGTCGCGAAGGCCTGTTCGATTGGGTTGCGGCCTATGCGGTGAACCACGCCCAAGGCTCGCCACGCCGCCTGTTCCTGCTGATCTATGTAGTTGGCGTGGTCGTGACCGTCTTCCTCTCCAACGACGCCACGGCGGTGGTCCTGACGCCGGCCGTGTTCGCGGCCGCCCGCAAGGCCAAGGTCGATCCGCTCCCGTACCTGTTCATCTGCGCGTTCGTCGCCAACGCGGCCAGCTTCGTCCTGCCGATCTCCAACCCGGCCAACATCGTTCTCTATGGCGACCACACGCCCCCCCTGGGCCAGTGGCTGGCGAGCTTCGCCCTGCCCTCGCTGCTGGCCATCCTGGCCACCTACGGCGTTCTCCGGCTGGTCGAAGCCAGCCGCCTGGGTCAAGCCTGCGAGCGCGACATCGAGCAGCCGCCGCTGTCGGACGGCGGCAAGCTGGCCCTGGCCGGCATTACCCTGACCGCCCTGGCCCTGGTGATCATCTCGGCGCTCGACCGTCCCCTGGGCGCGCCGACCGCCCTGCTGGGGGGCGCGACCACCGTCGCCGTCCTGGTCGCCCGCCGGGCCTCGCCTTGGCCGGTGCTGAGCGGCGTTTCCTGGAGCGTTCTGCCACTGGTCGCCGGGCTGTTCGTCCTGGTCGAGGGCCTGCAGCACACCGGCTTGATCGGCGCGCTGACCTCGACGCTACGAGCCGCATCGGACGCCTCCGCCCCGGGAACCGCGGCGATCGGCGGCGTCTTCCTGGGCGTCGGCTCCAACCTGATCAACAACCTGCCCGCCGGCCTCATCGCCAGCACCGCGATCGCACAGGCCCAGCCGCCCAAGATGGTGGTCGACGCCTTGCTGATCGGGGTGGACCTAGGCCCGAACCTGTCGATCACCGGTTCGCTGGCCACGATCCTGTGGCTGACGGCGATCCGCCGCGAAGGCGAGGACGTGACGTTCTGGCGCTTTCTCAAGGTCGGCGCCCTGGTCATGCCGCCGGCCCTGCTGCTGGCCATCGGCGCCCGGCTGCTGCTTGGGCCAACCGGCTGAACGCGGGCCAGGTCTCGGCTTGAGACCTGGCCATGTTCGATCAGCGCGGCAAAAGGTCTTCGCCGCTCACCGACAGGCTCACCTTCACCGTCGCGGCGTGAGCGGGTTGACCGCCCCCGAGGTGGAACACGTAGCGGCCGGGGACCACTTTGCGGGCGCCGCGCTCGTCCACCTGCGACAGGCGACGAGCGTCGAGGTCGAATGTCACCAGCTGGCTCTCCCCCGAGACCAGATGGATGCGCTTGAAACCCGCCAGCACCGGCGCGGCCTTGTCGCCGGGCTTCTCCACATAGAGCTGCACGACTTCATCGCCGTCGCGGCCGCCCGTATTGCGAACACGAACCGACACTTGGGCGCCGGCGCCCGCCTTGATCGCCGCGTCCGACACGCTCGGCGCTTCGTAGGCGAACTTGGTGAAGCTCAGGCCGTGACCGAACGGGTACAGAACCGGCCCCTTGAAGTAGCGGTAGGTCCGTCCCTTCATCGCGTAGTCGCCGAAGGCGGGCAGATCATCCGCGGACTTGTAGAACGTGATCGGCAGGCGCCCGGCCGGACTGAAGTCGCCCGCGAGCAGGCCAGCCACCGCCGCTCCGCCCTCGCCGCCCGGATACCAGGCCTCGAGGATCGCGGGGATGTTCTGGTCGGCCCAGTTCACCGACAAAGGACTGCCGTTCATCAGCACCAGCACGATGGGCTTGCCCGTGGCGTGGAGGCGCTCCAGCAGCTTTTGCTGCGGCGCCGGCAGGTCGAGACTGGTCCGGTCACCGCCGGCGAACCCGGCCGCCTCGACCTTCATCTCCTCGCCTTCGATCCGGGCCGACAGGCCGCCGACGAAGATGACGACGTCCGCTTGCCGCGCCGCCGCGGTCGCCTCGTCGCCGTTCTCGCTGGGCCGGCTCCAGACCAGCCGCTGATCGCCCGTCGCATCACGCTGCACGGCCTCGACGCGCAGGTCGTAGCGGCGTCCCGCCTCCAGCTTCACGGCGCCCGACGCGATCGAAGGCGCATCGCCGACCTGCCACTCGTCGACGATCAGCTTGTCGTCGATCCAGATCCGATAGCCATTCTCGCTGGCGAAGCGGAGGCGATAGTCTCCGGTCTCAGGCGCGGTCAGCACACCCGACCAGCGCGCCGAACCGTTTCTGTCCTCGCCACTCCAGCTGACCCGCGCATTGGGCTCGATGCGCGCGGCTTCCGCCCCGCTGAACGCCGGGCCGGAGAAGTACGAGGCCTTCAACCCTGGCGTCGCGCAGGTCTTGTCGGTGCAGAGCGCCGTGTCCGGCACGGGCGCCTCGGCGGGACCGATCAGGCCCGTACCCTCGGCATGGAGAATCTTCGACGTCGGAAACCGCGCGCGAATGCCGTCCAGCACGGTCACCGGCGCTGTCGGGCGCCCATAGTAGTTGCCGACCAGCACATCGTAGCTGTCCGCGTTGGGGCCGATGACCGCGATGGTCTTGGGCGGCGTGGAAAGCGGCAGCAGCCCGCCCTGGTTCTTCAGCAGAACCATGGAGTCCTTGGCCATCTTCAGCGACAGGGCGCGATGGTCGGGCGTGTTGTAGTCCTTGGCCGTGATCTGGGGGAACACGCTCGCGCGCGGATCGAACAGGCCAAGCCGCATCCGCGCCGTGAACAGCCGTTCCAGGGCCTGGTCGATCGTCGCCTCGGTCATCAGACCCGCCCGAACGGCGGCCACGATGTTCTCAGGTTCGGTCGTCATGTTGTTGCGGTAGTCGCCGCAGATGAGGTCGGTCCCCGCCTTGAAGCTGGCCGCCACGCCCTCCGCGGCGGTCCTGGTGTAGTGCAGGCTGTCCTCGCGGTAGACGTTGGCGACCGCGCCGCAATCGGACACGACATAGCCCTTGAAGCCCCAGTCCCGCCTCAGAGTCTGCGACAGCAGCAAGTCGCTGGCGCAGCCGGGCACGCCGTAGACCGCGTTATAGACGCACATGACCGATTGGGCGCCGCCCTCGGTCACCGTCGCCCGGAAGGCCGGCAGATAGGTGTCTTCCAGGTCGTAGGCCGACGGATGCACGTCCTCGCGATGCCGGTTGGATTCCGGGCCGCTGTGAACCGCGAAGTGCTTCGACGTCGCGACGGTCTTCAGGTACCGGGGGTCATGCCCCTGCAGCCCGCGGATGTAGGCGATGCCCAGACGTCCGGTGAGATAGGGATCCTCCCCGTAGGTCTCCTGACCGCGCCCCCAGCGGGGGTCGCGGAAGATGTTGACGTTCGGCGACCATACCGTCAGCCCCCGATAGAACTCCGCGCCACCGTCCGGATGCACGCGCTCAAGGTACTTGGCGCGGAATTCGGTGCTGACCGCGTCGCCGACCTGCTCCAACAGCGGCGCGTTCCAGGACGCGGCCATGCCGATCGCCTGGGGATAGACGGTCGCGACGCCGGCCCGCGCGACGCCGTGAAGTCCCTCGTTCCACCAGTTGTACTCGGGCACGCCGAGACGCGGGATGGCCGGCGCCGCATGTCCCAGTTGAAGGGCCTTTTCCTCGAGCGTCATGCGCGCGATCAAGTCCCGGGCGCGCTGCTCGGGCGTGAGCGCGGTGTTTCGGTAGGCCGGGGCGGCGGCGCTCTCTTGCGCCAGCGCCGGGGCGTCGGCGACCACGGAGCTCGTCACCGTCAGGACCAGGGCGGCCATCGCGTGCAAAGCACGGCGCAGGCCGGATCGGTGGCGTATCGCGACGCAACTGCGCTTCATGTCGTTCCTCCCGAGCACTTTGGTAGCGCTATCATTTTGGAGATCAGTGCCTCGACTTGCCGATCTTGTCCAGGCCCATCGCTCACCCGAGGGTTTAGGGTGTTCGCCTGGCCCGAGACCTCCGCCGCGTTCGGCTTGCCCGCGCGCCCTGTGAAAGCTAGAGGCTGAATCCTTGGCTTCGAAGGTTCCGGCATGTCGGATCGCAAGTACACCGCGCCCGCCCTCGAGAAGGGGCTGGATATTCTCGACCTGCTGGCGCGTCACGGTCAGGCCATGACGCTCTCGCAAATTTCGGTCGCGCTGGAAAAGTCGGTCAGCGAGATCTTCCGGATGGTCCAGGTCCTGGAATTCAAGGGCTTCATCGAGACCGCGCCCGGCGGAGACGGCTATGAGCTGACGAACCGCCTTTTCCGGCTGGGCATGGCCCGCGCGCCGGTCAAGAACCTCCTGGAAGCCGCGCTCCCGCTGATGCGCGAACTGGCGGCGCAGGTCGAGCAGTCCTGTCACCTCGCGCAGGCCTCGCGCGAGCAGATCGTCGTCATCGCCCGTATCGAGAACCCGGGCTACTATGGCTATTCCGTGCGCACGGGCCACCGTCGCGACATCGTGGCGGCGACCTCGGGCATGGTGCTCTATGCGTTCCAGCCGGCGCCCGTGCAGGCCCGCTGGCGGGAAGTGATCTTCGACGGCGTGGCGCCGGCCGAACAGGCGGCCTTCCTGGCCAATGCCGAACAGGTCGCGCAGCAGGGCTACTGGCGCGCCGAAAGCGACCTGGTGCCCAACATCATCGACATCTCCTCGCCGATCATGACCGGCGGGACGGCGATCGCCGCCCTGACCATGCCCTATCTCTACAAGCGTGGCGTCCGGCCGGTCGATGAGATCATCGACGACGTACGGGAGACGGCCGCCGCCATCTCCCGTGAGGTGCAGGGCACGGCCTAGCCGCTCTCCTCAGATGACGCCCTCGATCCGCAGCGCCACGCCGAAGGGATGGATCGCGCGCTCGGGAACCTGGACATGGAGACCGGCCCCGTCCTGGCGATAGGCCAGCGGCGTGTTGTCTCCGGCGAGTGTGACGCGCCGAATGGGCCGGCGGGCGTGGGGTCCGCCCTTGGCCAAGGACGCCATCGACACGTGGCCGTCGCGCGGCGCGCCGAGCGAGATGGCGTACAGATTGCGCCCCTTCGTCGTGAAGCGGATGTCCGCCGAGGTGAAGGACTTCTGCTTGGCCTCGTTGAACATGCCGCTCATCACTTCGGTCGGGCCCTCGCCATAGATCGCCCACGGCCGCGTGCCATGGATCGCGTCGGAGAACCGACCCATCCAGCCGCCGATCTCCTCCACGATCCGCCGCTCCTCGGAGTCGATCGTGCCGTCGGGGCGCACGGGGACGCTCAGCAGCAGATTGCCGTTCTTGGAGACGATGTCGCAGAGCCGATGCACCACCTCGGCCGCCGGCAGGTAGCGCTTCTTCTCGAAGATCTCCCGGTCGTAGTGCCAGGATCCGATGCAGGTGTCGGTCTGCCAGGCGATCGGGCTGATCTCGCTGCGAAGGCCGCGCTCGACGTCCGGGACGACGCCCGGGACCAGTCGGCCGTGCTCGGGCTTGATGTTGATCACCGCCTCCAGCCGCCCGTCGTTCCATTGGCGCGAGGCGTTGTAGAAGTGGGCGGCGATATCCAGACCGGCCTGCTCCAGCGGCAGGTCGAAATTGTCGAAATAGACGAGATCGGGCTTGTAGCTGTCGATCAGGTCCTTGCAGCGCAGATACCATTGGCGCGTGAAGGCGGGATTGTTCAGCGGCGCTTTCTCGGTCCAGGCGCGATCATTGGCTTCGTGCCACTTGTCGGCCTCGGCGACGCTGCGCAGGCCATCCGGCATCACCATGGCGGGGCCGCCGTACAGCTGCTGCGGGTCCAGGCCTTCCCACCACTTGCCCTTGCCATCGACCGCGTAGAGCTTGAAGGCGTCGTAGCGCTGGCCCTTTCGGGGGCCTTCGGGATCATAGCCATAGGCGGGCTGGAACCAGTGCCAGGCGTGGGCCGAGTGATTGGACACGCCGAAGCGCAGGCCACGACGGCGTGCGGCCTTGCTCCAGATGCCGATGATGTCCTTCTTCGGCCCGACCCGGACCGTATTCCAGTCGTGGAACCTGGAATCATAGGCGTCAAAGTTGTCGTGGTGGTTGGCCATGGCCACGAAGTACTTGGCGCCGGCCCTCGCATAGAGATCCAGCAGATCGTCCGGATTCCAGTTCTCCGCGCGCCACTTCGGATAGAGGTCGATGAAGCCGGTGTCGGCGGGGTGGCCGTAGGTCTTCAGATGATGGTCATAGGCGCGCTGCCCCGGCAGATACATGTTGCGCGCGTACCAGTCCCCCGACTCGGGCACGCATTGCGCCCCCCAATGGGCCCAGAGCCCGAACTTGGCGTCGCGGAACCAGTCCGGCGCCTTGTAGCCGCCGTTGAGCGAGTCCCACGACGGCTTGAACGGCCCATCGGCGATGCGGTCGAAACCCGGCGACGCCAACTCGCCCCCTGTCGCAGGCAGGGCGCCCGCCGCCCCCACGGCGGCCAGGCCGCCAAAGAGCGCACGCCGGTTGGGTGTCATGGGCCGTCTCCTCTCCCGTAATTTTGTATGCAAATATCTTTTCATATGTGGAAGGCGCTCGCAACGGAAGATTCGACTGCTTTCGCGGGTCCGCGGGCTCGTCCGCAGCGTCCTTGAACGCATGAGCCCAGCGCTCGCAGACACCCCCTCTTACTTCTTGGCGATCGCGAGTCCCGCATCGCCGCAATCGTCCCAATTTTGGCCAGGCCAATTCCATCATCTGGAACGCACCTTTCAAACGGGACACATGCAGAAATTCAGATGTCAATTCTGATACACAAAAATATCATTTAGATTCAGTTATTTAATGAATTTCGACCCCATATTCTCCATATTTTTATTCCCAAAAAATTATTTATATGAAAAATTGAGCTGCGTTGATCGGCCAGGACGGGGGGAACCGGTCAGGCCAATAAGCCGCCAGCAAGACGGTAAAAGCAGAACCTGAGGAGGGATCGGAATGTCCGTTAGAACCACAAAATCGCACGCGCTACGGATCGCGCTTCTATCCGCGAGCATCATCGCCGGCGTCCCGGCCCTGGCCCGTGCGCAGGCCGCTACCGCCACGGCCCAAAGCGACACGCTGGAAGCGGTCGTGGTCACCGGCTTCAAGCAGAGCTACGCCAACG
>CBIHOB010000106.1:0-12160 GCA_966211605.1 uncultured Caulobacter sp. | reverse complement strand
CTACAAGCCGGCCGAGATGGTCCGCCACGGCTTTACCTACGCCAGCATCGGGCGAGGGTAAGGCCATGACAGCTCCGGTCATCGTCACGGGCGCGGCGGGCTTCATTGGCATGCACGTGGCCGAACGCCTGCTGGATCGCGGCGAGGCCGTGGTCGGCGTCGACGTCTTCAACAGCTACTACGACCCGGCCCTGAAGGACGCCCGCGCCGCGCGACTGGACGGCCGCCACGGCTTCAAGATGGTCCGCATGGACATCGCCGAGCACCAGGCCTTCGCCGAGCTGGTGAAGTCCTCCGGCGCCAAGCAGGTGATCCACCTGGCCGCCCAGGCAGGGGTCCGCTACTCGATCGAGAACCCGTTCGCCTACGAGCGCAGCAACCTGGCCGGCCATCTGTCGGTGCTGGAGGCCTGCCGCCACGCTGGCGTCGAGCACCTGGTCTATGCCAGCTCGTCCAGCGTCTATGGCGACCGCCCTCTGAACGGCGACGGCTTCCGTGAGACCGATCCGGCCGAGAGCCCGGTGTCGCTATACGCCGCCACGAAGCGGTCGTGCGAAATGCTGAGCCAGAGCTATGCGGCGCTGTACGGCTTCCCGCAATCGGGCCTGCGCTTCTTCACCGTTTACGGTCCGTGGGGCCGGCCGGACATGGCCTACTATGGCTTCACCGAGAAGATGCTGAAGGGCCGGGCCATCGAGGTCTATGGCGAGGGCCGCATGGCTCGCGACTTCACCTATGTCGACGACATCGTCGACGGCATCCTGGGCGTGCTGGACCACCCGCCGGCGCAAGGCGGGCACGAGGTCTACAACATCGGCGACAACGATCCCGTCGGTCTGATGGAGATGATCTCGACCCTGGAGGCCGCCCTCGGGATCGAGGCCCGGAAGGCGTTCCTGCCGATGCAGCCCGGCGATGTGCCGGCGACCTTCGCCAACATCGATAAACTGCACGCGCTATGCGGCTACAAGCCGAAGATCAAGCTGGCCGAGGGCCTGCAACGCTTCGTGACGTGGCGGAAGAACTACGCGGGCTGAGCCGCCGCCTGCCGGGCCGCCTGATGCTCGCGCCAGGAGATGAACAGCGTCGAGACCACCACGATCGCCGCGCCGGCCAGGGTCGCCCGATGCGGGATCTCGTGGAACAGCAGGAAGCCCGCGCCGACGGCGAAGACCAGACGCGTGTAGTCGATCGGCGCCATGACCGCCGCCTCGCCCGCCTCCATGCCCTTGATGTAGGCGCCCTGGGTAAGGGTGCCGATGACGCCCATGGCCGTCAGCAAGGCAAGGTCCGGCCAGGTTGGCCACTTCCAGACGAACAGCGCCGGCGGGATGGCGAAGACCAGGCCCAGCACGGCCGCGTAGACCAGCAGCACGAAAGGGCTGTGGTCGCGGGTCATCACCTTCATGCCGGTGATGGTCAGGGCGAACAGCAAGGCCGAGATCAGGGCGCAGGCCTGGGGCCAGCCAATCCAGGCGCCCCATCCCCCTCCATGGGCGCCGCCCCCGCCCGGCCGCAGCATGACCAGCACACCTACGAACCCGACCAGGGCCGCACCGATCCGCAGAGGCCCGATCGGCTCGCGCAATACGAAAGCCGCCAGCGGGACCAGCCACAGGGTCCGGGTGAACGACAGGGCGTTGGCGTCGGCCAGGGGCAGCTTCTGATAGGCGTAGAAGCCCATGATCAGCGCCAGCACGCCCGCGCTGGACCGGAAGATCAGGATTCCAGGCCGCGTCGTCCGGAACGCGCCCTTCCAGTCGCGCGCCATCAACGGCAGCAGCACCAGCACGCCGGCCAGTTGTCGGTAGAAGGTCTGCAGCGCAGCCGGATAGCCGGGTCCCAGATACTTGATCAGGGTCGTCATCGCCGTGAAGCCTACCGCCGAGGCCAGCATCCACAGGGCGCCGCGCAGGTTCGGCGTCAGGGTCACCCGCCAGCGCCGGAGGCGATCAGCTGGGCGCGCATCGCCTCGGCCTGTTCGGGGGTGATGCCCATGGCCGCCAGGATCGGCGAGGGCGTGTTCTTGTCCCAGGCGCTGCGCGGTCCCACCGTGATGCCGCCATCCACGACCACATGGGTCCCGGTGACGAACTGCGAGTCGTCGCTGGCCAGATAGAGGGCGGCCGCGGCGATGTCCTCGGGCAGGCCCGACTTGGGGATCGGCTGGATCTTGGGACCGATCGAGGCGATCTGGGCGGCCATCTGGTCGGCGACCTCGCGCGCGAGGCCCATCGAGGCGCCGAAGATCGAGGTGGCGATCAGGCCGGGGCAGATGGCGTTGACCCGGATCTTCAGCGGCGACAGCTCGGCCGCGGCGCAGCGGCTCATGTGGATCACCGCCGCCTTGGCCGCCGAATAGGCCAGCGGGCCGAACCCCGCCTGCAGGCCGGCGATCGACGCGGTGTTGATGACCGAGCCCCCGCCGCGCTTCAGCAGCAGCGGAAGGGCGTGCTTCATGCCCATGGCCGGACCGCGCACCAGCAGGGCGAAGGTCTTGTCCCAGCCTTCGGCCGTCATCTCCCCGACCGCAGCGGGCGTGCCGCCATGACCGGCGTTGTTGAACAGGATGTCGAGACCGCCGAACGCGCTGTCGGCCAGGGCCATGGTCTTGGCCAGGTCGTCGTCCGACGTGACATCGCAGCGTGAGAAGCGGACCTTGTCGGGGAAACGCCTCTCCAGCATTTCGCCCTTCTCGGCCTGCAGGTCGGCGGCGACCACGCACGCGCCTTCGGCCACGAACAGCTCGACCGCGCCCAGGCCGATGCCCGAGCAGCCGCCGGTGACGACGGCGACCTTGCCGTTCAGACGTCCGACCATCGATCTTCCTCCGCGTCCCTGACCTCTTCGCGGGTCAGTGATCAACGATCATATTCGCGGAGCAAACAGATGTTGGCTAGAGGTTTCCGACCTCTCGCCAGCGTATCGTCGATCAGGCCGGACGACGGGCCAGCGGCTGCAGCGCGCGCCCCACATGGCTGACCGCCAGCCACAACATGCACGGCAGCAGCAGCACCGCCCAGGCGAGGCCCAGGCCGACAAGCCCCACGCCGGCCACGGCGCGGTGCGCAAAGCCGGAGCGCTCATTGGCCTCCAGCGTCATCACACGGATATCCAGGCTCATCGGCCCCCAAGCCCCCTATTGCAGATCGCGAACTCCGCGATCTCGCCGCATGCGGCCCCCATTCGGACAGTCATCCTAGCGCGCCGCTTCGTTTCGCGCGCGCATCTGCTCCCAGCGCGCGGCTTCCGCCGCCCGTTGGTCGCCTTCCGTCAGACGACGTGACAGCGCCCTTGTCACGTCCCGACAGGCCGGCCCGATCAACGACCACGGCTCCACGCAGTAGCGGGAGAAGAGGCGTTGAGGGTCGTTCATCAGCCGGAAGAGCCATTCCATGCCCATCGGTCCCATCCAGCGCGGGGCTGGTTTCTGGACGCCGGCTTCGTAGTCGAAGGCCCCGCCCACGGTGAAGGTCACCGCCGGGCCGTAGGCCTTGTGGTTTTCGAGGGTCCAGACCTCCTGGCGCGGCATGCCCATGCCGACCAGCACGATGTCCGGCCCGAAGTCGCGGATCTTGTCGACCACCGCCGTGTTCTCGGCCGAACCCGGAGCGGCGTCGAAATAGCCGTGGTGACTGGCGACCGTGACGGTCGGCCATTCCTGCTTGATGCGCGCGATGGCCTGTTCGGCCACGCCCGGCGCGCCGCCGACAAAGAAGACCTTCCAGTTCTTCTCGGCCGCCAGCGTCCAGAAGTCGTCGCGCCAATCCAGATAGGTGCAGCGGTGGAAGCGGCGGCTGGCGCGGCCCACCAGGCGCGCCCAGAAAATCAGCGGCACCGAGTCGACCTCCACCAGGTCGGCCTCCCGATAGAACTCGCCGATCTGATGGTCCTTGCCGATCAGGTACAGGCTATGAAGATTGTGGTTGGCGACGATGGCGCTCTGGCGCGCGTCCAGCTTGCCCGTGACGAAGTGGAACACTTCCTCGGGGCGCACGAGGTCCATCGTTCCGCCCAGCACCTGCACCCGCTCTTCCGGCCGCCGTGTCAGGCGGTAGGGACGACGGGGAACGATTGGCGTCGCTTCATATGCGCCGCTCTGCTCTTGGGGGACGGACATCGCCGCAGAGTCTCCTAGTGTCGGAGGCACTCTGCGGAAATGTCCTATTTCTTTTGCTAAAAAGCATACTTAGCGAGATTTAACCACGCCGGCCGCTAACCATCCTGGTCAACCGTGATCACGACCTTGCCCATCGCCTTGCGGCTGGAGAGGTGAGCGATCGCCTCGCCGGCCCGAGCCAGCGGGAAGCGCTCGGACACATACGGCCGGATCTTGCCGGCGGCGTACAGATCCATCAGTTCACGGAGATTCTGGGCGTGCCCCTTGGGATCGCGCGCCACCGCCGCGCCCCAGAACACGCCGACGATGTCGCACGACTTCAAGAGTGTGAGATTCAACGGGATTTTCGGAATCCCCGACGGGAAGCCGATGACCAGGAAGCGCCCGTTCCAGCCGGCCGCGCGGATCGTCGCTTCCGAATAGTCGCCGCCCACGGCGTCGTAGGCGACATCCCAACCGTTCGGCCCGCAGGCCCCCTTGATCAGGTCGGCCAGAGCCTTTTGACCGTCCTTGTCGAACGGCCCGCGCGGATAGACCACGCCGCTGTCGGCGCCATGCCGGATGGCCAGATCGACCTTCTCCTGGCTGGAAGCTGCGGCAATAACGCGCAGGCCTAAAGCTTTTCCGAGTTCGACGGCGGCCAGGCCGACGCCGCCGGCGGCCCCCAGAACGAGCAGGGTCTCGCCCGCCTTCACATGTCCCCGGTCCTTCAGGGCGTAGTAGGAGGTGCCATAGGTGAGGACGAAGGCCGCCGCTTCGTCGAAGGGCATGCTGTCCGGAATGGGGGTGCAGCGCTGTTCTTCGAGCGCCAGCTTCTCGGCGTAGCCGCCCCAACCCGTAGAAGCCAGGACGCGATCGCCGACCTTGAAACGGGTGACGCCCTCGCCGACCGCCGAGATCACGCCCGACACCTCCCCGCCCGGCGCGAACGGACGCGGCGGCTTGAACTGGTACTTGTCCTCGATGATCAGGACGTCGGGATAGTTGACCCCGCAGGCCCTGACGTCGATCAGCACCTGCCCCGCGCCCGCGACGGGATCGGGCAGCTCCTCCAGCACCAGGGTCTCGGGACCGCCGACCGCCTTGCTGAGCACCGCCTTCATCTCGCCTCTCCCGGGTTTTGTCTTTAATCAAGCCCGACGCTAGCGCGGGTCGCGCGGCCAAGGAAGCAGAATGTCAAACAAACGTTTTAGCCTCGCCCTCCATGGCGGCGCGGGCGCCAAACCCGGTCACGACTATGCGACGGAGATCGCCCACATGCGCGGCTTGGTCGAGGCGGCGCGCGACCGCTTGGCCGGCGGGGCCAACGCCCTGGATGTCGCCGTTGAGACCGTGGTCGGGCTGGAGGCCAGCGGCCTCTACATCGCCGGCAAGGGCGCCTCACCCAATGCCGACGGCGCGTACGAACTGGACGCCAGCCTGATGGACGGAACCACTTTGCGCGCCGGATCCGTCGCGGCTTTGCAGGGCTTCAAGAGCCCCATCCTCGCCGCGCGCGCGGTAATGGAGCATACCCCGCACGTGATGCTGGCCGGCCAGGGGGCGATGGACTTCGCCAGCGAAAGGGGGCTGGAGACGATCGAGAAGCCCGAGGCCTGGTTCACTCATGCCGGGGCCTTCGAGGACAACCACCCGCCGGACGCCTTGCCCACGGGCACCGTCGGCTGCGTGGTCCGCGACGCCGAGGGCCGTCTGGCGGCCGCCACCTCGACGGCCGGCGTCTTCGGCAAGCGGCCGGGGCGGGTCGGCGATTCGCCCATCATCGGAGCCGGAGTCTGGGCCGACGGCCATGCTGCGGTCTCGTGCACCGGTCAGGGCGAGTATTTCATCCGCACCGCCGTCGCCGCCCAGATCGCTCATCGGGTCCGATTCGGCGGACAATCGCTGGAGGAAGCCGCCCGCGCCGCGATCCAGGGCGTCGCCGAACTGGGTGGCCACGGCGGCCTGGTGTCCATCGACCGCGACGGCCAGGTCGCCATGCCCTTCGCCTCCAGCGGCCTGAAGCGCGCCGCCCTTCTGCTGGACGGCGCGATCGTCAGCGACGCCTTCTAGCGCCAGGGCGCCGGCCTGGAACAAGGCCGGCGCCCTGGACGGGGGCCGAAGCTCACCTGTCTTCTTCGGCCGCCATCGTCCTCACCAGATCAAGGATCTGTCGCCGCACCCGGCCGCTGGCGATGCGCGGGAAGATCTCGGCCAGCTCCACGCCCTCCGATGTTTGCAGGAAGGCTTGCATGACCTCGTGAACGTGCGACATCACGCTGTCGGGCCCGGCGCCCTCGATCGGATCAGGGAGGCCATCGAAGAAGTAGGAGACCTCGACACTCAGGATCTCGGCGATCCGGAACAGCTTGCTGGCGCTGATGCGGTTGGCGCCGCGCTCGTATTTCTGGACCTGCTGGAAGGTCAGTCCCAGGCTGTCGGCCAATTGATCCTGGCTGACGCCGAGCAATTTGCGCCGCATGCGGACCCGGCCCCCGACATGCGTGTCGACCGCGCTGGAGCGGCGGCCTTCCGTGGTCTCATGCGTCATTTTTGCTCGCCTTTCGCGCCCATTCGCCGCCCCATTCGCTTCCAGGTTACAAAATCTGGGCGAATATTCCACGCCATACTGTCGACTAGACGTCGCCCGCGCTTATCAGCCGCAGGTTGCTCGGCAAAATCAGCGCGGCGCCGGCCATGGCCCGCGAGGCCGGAGATAGCACGTGAATTCACCGCTGAACTTTACTAGGGGAAGGGTCGTTAGCGTCAGTCTCGAAAATCACCAGGTGTCTTGATGCATAATCGCGCCGGCCGGCAGGCTCTTCCCGAAGATCTGATCGATCTGGACGCGTTGACCCGCGCCTATTTCGAGATCGCGCCAGACATCACGAATCCGGCCCAGAAGGTCGTGTTCGGCACCTCCGGCCATCGAGGCTCCAGCTTGGACGGCGGTTTCAACGAAAACCACATTCTGGCCATCACCCAAGCCGTCGTGGAGCACCGCGCCGCCCAAGGCGTGGCCGGCCCGATCTTCGTCGGCCGCGACACCCATGGCCTGTCCGAGCCCGCTTGGCGCTCCGTGCTGGAAGTTTTGGCCGGCAATGGTGTGACCGCCTTGATCGACGCCCAGGACGGCTACACGCCGACCCCGGCGGTCTCGCACGCCATCCTGACCCACAACCGCCAGCACGCGGCCCAGGCCGACGGTCTGCTGCTGACTCCGTCGCACAACCCGCCGCGCGACGGCGGCATCAAGTACAATCCCCCGAGCGGCGGGCCCGCAGACAGCGGCGCCACCTCGGCCATCGCCGCTCGCGCCAACGACCTTCTGGCCGCGAACCTGGCCGGCGTGAAGCGCTTGGGCTTCGACCAGGCCTACAAGACCGCCGGCCGCTACGACTTCATGGATCGCTATGTCGACGACCTGCCCAGCGTGATCGACATGGAGACGATCCGCGCGGCCGGGGTGCGCATCGGCGCCGACCCGCTGGGCGGCGCGGCCGTGGCCTATTGGGGCGCGATCGCCGAACGCCACAAGCTGAACCTGACCGTGGTCAACGAAGCCGTCGATCCGCGCTGGGCCTTCATGCCGCTCGACACCGACGGCAAGATCCGGATGGACTGCTCTTCAGCCAGCGCCATGGCCAACCTGATCCGGATCATGCAGGGCGGCGCGGCCTACGACGTGGCCACCGGCAACGACGCCGACGCCGATCGCCACGGGATCGTCACGCCCGACGGCGGACTGATGAATCCCAACCACTACCTGGCCGCGGCCATCTCGTACCTGTTCACCCATCGCCCGAACTGGGGCGCGGACGTCGCGGTGGGAAAGACCCTCGTCTCGTCCTCGATGATCGACCGTGTGGTGGCTGGCCTGGGTCGCCGCCTGCTCGAGGTGCCGGTCGGCTTCAAGTATTTCGTGCCCGGCCTGCTGGACGGCTCGGTCGGCTTCGGCGGCGAGGAGTCGGCCGGCGCGGCCTTCCTTCGCCACGACGGCTCGGTCTGGACCACCGACAAGGACGGCATCCAACTGGCGCTGCTGGCCGCCGAGATCCAGGCCAGGACGGGTAAGAGCGCCAGCCAGCTCTATGCCGGCCTGACCGCCAAATATGACGCGCCGGCCTATGCCCGCGTCGACGCCCCGGCGACCCGCGAGGAAAAGGCGCGCCTGGGCAAGCTCAGCCCCAGCGACGTCAGCGCCAAGGCTCTGGCCGGCGAACCGATCACCGCCATCCTGACCAACGCCCCCGGCAACGGCGAAGCGATCGGTGGGCTGAAGGTCTGCACGGAGAACGCCTGGTTCGCCGCCCGTCCCTCGGGCACCGAGGACGTCTACAAGGTCTACGCGGAATCCTTCCTGGGCCCCGATCACCTCAAGCAGGTCCAGGCCGAGGCGCGCGAAGTGGTGGCCGGCGCGCTGGCGGGGTAGCCCTGGAACACCTAGCCCTTTGCCCGCGCAGCGTTTATACGCCCGCGCATGTTTGAAGGCCTCTCCCCCCTCGCCCGCGAAGCCCGCTCCTGGCCGTTCGAGCAGGCGCGCGCCACCATCGCCCGCGTCCTGCGCGTGCGCCTCCCTGACCGCGCCGACCAGGAGGCCGCCAAGGCCCTGATCGACGCCGGCAAGGCCGACGAGGCGGTGAAGGCCTATCCGGCCCTGGCCAAAGCCGTGATCTTCGAGACCGGCTACGGTCCGTCGGGCCTGCCGCACCTGGGCACGTTCGGCGAGGTGGCGCGCACGACCATGGTGCGCCAGGCCTTCCGCGCGCTGGTCGACGACCACATCCCCACCCGGCTGATCGCCTTCAGCGACGACATGGACGGCCTGCGCAAGGTTCCCGACAACATCGAGAACAAGCAGCCACTGATCGAGGACCTGGGCAAGCCGCTGACGGTCGTCCGCGACCCCTTCGGCACCCACGACAGCTTCGGCGCCCACAACAACGCCCGCCTGCGCGCGTTCCTGGACGGCTTCGGCTTTGAGTACGAGTTCGTCAGCTCGACCGACTGTTACAAGGGCGGCCTGTTCGACGCGACCCTGCTGACCGCCCTGGAACGTTTCGACGCCATCCAGAAGGTCATGCTGCCGACGCTGGGCGAGGAGCGCCGCGCGACCTATTCGCCGTTCCTGCCGATCAGCCCGTCGACCGGCAAGGTGCTGCAGGTTCCGACCCTGGAACGCAATGTCGAGAAGGGCACGATCGTCTTCGAGGACGAGGACGGCTCGCGCGTCGAGGTCCCGGTCACCGGCGGCCACGTGAAGATGCAGTGGAAGCCCGACTGGGCCATGCGCTGGACCGCGCTGGGCGTCGACTACGAGATGTCCGGCAAGGACCTGATCGACTCGGTCAAGGCTTCGGGCGCGATCTGCAAGGCGCTTGGCGGGATTCCGCCGGAAGGCTTCAACTACGAGCTCTTCCTGGACGAGAACAACCAGAAGATCTCCAAGTCCAAGGGCAACGGCCTGTCCATGGAGGACTGGCTGCGGTACGGCGCGCCGGAGAGCTTGTCGTACTACATGTTCCAGAGCCCCAAGTCGGCCAAGAAGCTGTATTTCGACGTTATTCCCAAGGCGACCGACGAGTACCTGCAGCAGCTGGACGCGTTCGGCCGCCAGGAACCGGCCAAGCAGCTGGACAACCCCGTCTGGCATATCCACGCGGGCAAGCCGCCGGAGCAGGGCTCGCCGGTGTCGTTCAGCCTGATGCTGAACCTGGTCTCGGCCGCCGACGCCTCGACCAAGGAAATCCTCTGGGGCTTCCTGTCCCGCTACATCCCCGGCGCCTCGCCGGACAGCCAGCCGCTGCTGGATCGCCTGGCCGGCTACGCGATCAACTACTACGAGGACTTCGTCAAACCGACGAAGACCTTCCGCGCGCCGACCGACCAGGAACGCGCGGCGATGCTCGACCTGCTGGCCAAGCTGAAGGCCATGCCGGCCGGAACCCAGGACGCCGAGTTGATCCAGAACGAAGTGTTCGAGGTGGGCAAGACCCATGGCTTCGACCCGCTGCGCGCGTGGTTCCAGGCCCTGTACGAGGTATTGCTGGGCCAGAGCCAAGGTCCGCGCTTCGGCTCGTTCGCGGCGATCTTCGGCGTCGATCGCACGGTCGCGCTGATCGAAGAGAAGCTGAGCTGATCCGAATCCGGGACCTCGCGTCTCAAGGACGCGAGGCTTTCGCGACGGGCGAACCGCACAGCGAAGCTTACCCCCGACGGATGAATCCTCGCGACGTGCGACACCATGTCTCCGCAAATGAACGAAGTCTGAATTCGCTATTAAGGGTCTGCGCACGTTTCGGAGTCTAGGCTCGGACCATCAGAACCAAGATTAGTCATCAAGGTTAGTCCAATGGCTTCGTTCACGCTCCGCCCCACCGACCGCCAGGAATTCGATTCTCTGCTGGGCGGCATCATCCAACAGTTCCCCGACGCTCACGTCGAGGCAGCGCACAACGACACCTGGGCGTCCTATCGCCTGGACGTGTCCTGCGAGGACCCGTCGGCCGGCCCGCTGATCGCCTGGCTGCTCGACACCCACGCCAGCTGCCCGCGCACGTAACTCGGCCGCTCTAGGCCGGCTTTACTGGCTGACCCAGACGATCCGGGCGATCCAGGCGACCTCGTCTCGCGACAGCAGGCGATCGTCGTCGGATCGGCCCAGCGCCAGCAGTTCGATCGTCCGAGCCGTCACGCGGCCCAGTTCCCGCACCAGCACCTCGCCGGCCGTCGTCCGCGTCACCACGCGGTCGCCTCGTCGCGGCTCGACGGTGGGCGAGACCAGCAGCCGGTCGCCGTCGCGATAAACGGGCGCGAGCGCGTCGCCCGACACTTCCAGCGCGAACAGCCCCGCGCCCAGGTCCGGCGCGGCGACCTCGTCCCAGCCGGCGCCGACCGGTAGGCCCGCCTCGTCGAAGAAACCGTCCTGCCCCGCCTGCGCCAAGCCCAGCAACGGCGCGCCACGCCGGCTCGGCGGACGCACCGGCGCCTGCTCGGTCAGGGCGGCGAACTCCGAGAAATTGACCCCCGTCGCTTCCAGCAACTTGGCCAGGCTCTCGGTCGAGGGCCAGCGCGGCCGGCTGTCCGCCTCGGTCGAGCCCCGCTTGGAACGATTGAAGCTGGTCGGATCCAGGCCCGCCATCCGCGCCATGGCCGAAGGCGTCATGTCGAAACGTTCGGCCAGGGCGTCGATCGCCCGCCAGATTTCGCCGTGAGAAAGGGTCGCCATCGCGGCGTCTCCTGAGCGTCTGGCCTTCACGGGGAAAATACGCCGTTCAACCTAGGAAAGTAAACCTATCGGCCGCAGCAAAGTTGACGTTTACGTAAGCGTTGACGGTCGCCCGATATCGGGTTTAGGGTGATCGACGATAACCAAGCGGCCCGGCCGCAGTAGCCAGGCCCTCTTTCCGGGAGGTTTCAACCCATGGCCGACCTGCGACGCCCAGAGCGGACCTTTACGATCCGCCAGCTCTGCAACGAATTCAAAGCCACGCCGCGCGCTCTGCGGTTCTACGAAGACAAGGGTCTGCTCAATCCGGCCCGCGAGGGCCTGAACCGTGTCTATTCTCACAAGGACCGCGTTCGCCTGCAGCTGATCTTGCGCGGGAAGCGCGTCGGGCTGTCGCTGACCGAGATCCGCGAGCTGCTGGACCTTTATGACGAGAACGACGAAGGCGCCGCTCAGATGGCCCGCTCGCTGAAGAAGTTCCGCGAACGCGCCACGGCGCTGGAGCAACAGCGCGAGGACATCGACAACGCCCTGATCGAGCTGCGCGAGGCCTGCAACCGTCTCGAAAAGCGCCTCGCCGAGATCCGCCCCGACCTGCTGCCCCGCGCGGCCGACTACGAGCAGGTGCTGCGCGCCCGCCTCGACGGTCATGCCGAAACGATGCTGGGCAAATAAGGCCTGTCGCGACGCCGGCTCCGGAACACGTCCGCCGACGGTCGCCAACCCACTCCCCCTGATCCCTCTTCCCCGTTTCCTTGGCAGGACCGTTTCATGACCTACCAGCCGCCCGTTCGCGATCACGCCTTCATCCTGCGCGACGTGCTCAACATCGA
>CBIHOB010000105.1:0-12857 GCA_966211605.1 uncultured Caulobacter sp. | reverse complement strand
GCCTTGGCGGCCGGAGCCTTGGCGGCGGCCTTGGGCTTGGCTTCAGCCTTCGGCTTGGCCGCAGCCTTGGCGGCGGGCGCGGGCGCGGGCGCGGCAGCCGGCGTCGGAGCGGGAGCCGGTTCGGAGGCCTTCACAGGTTCAGGCGTGGGCGCCGGAGCCGGAGCGGGCGTCGGGGCTGGCGCAGGCGCGGGAGCGGGAGCCGGAGCAGCGGCCTTCGCCGGCTCGGGCGCAGGGGCGGCGTCCGGCTTTTTGCCGGTCAGCCAGGCGATCAGGTCGTTGAGGATGCTCATCGTGTTCGGCTCATCTATGAGGTAATGGGCGTTGGTGGGGTATTCTCGATACTCGGCGCCGGCGTACTTCTTGCCGACGAGGCGCACGTCCTCGACCGGCGTCGTGCGATCCAGCGCGCCCGCCATCACCAGCACCGGCACGGTGACCTTGCTGGCGTCGACATGGGCGGTTCTGTTGGGATCCTTGTGCGGCCAGGCCAGGTCGGCCAGCACCTGGCCGCTGTCATGGACCATCTTGGCGTAGAGCGCGTCGTGGCGCGCGGCCGGAACGGCGTTGGCCACGCCGAACTTGAAGCCGGTCTTCCACATCTTGCCCGCCCGGGTCTCGGGCTTGGACTGCAGGGCCAGATTCAGAAAGGTGAAGATCGGCGTGAGCTTGGGCTTGCCGCGCGCGTCGGCCGGCGAGGCGGGCGCGAACAGCGCCAGGGCGGAGGCATGACCGGCCTCGGCGATCTTCTGGGCGATCAGCCCGCCCATCGAATGGCCGATGACGATGGGCTTCTTGCCGGTCTCTTTGGCCAGGGTCTGCGCCAGGGCGCTCATCTCGGCGACGTAGTCGGCCAGGGTCAGGCCGGCCAGGCCCGCGCGAGGACCCTCGACCGTGCGCACCGCCGACCGGATCGTCGGCGCCTCGACTCGATAGCCTTCGGCCCGCAGCCGCGCGGCGACGGGATCCCAGACATCCCCCGCGCAGCCGTAGCCATGTATCAGCAGAACCGTGTCCGCCATCCTGTTCTCCCCAGCGCGACGGACGACAGAGTCAGACGCCGTGCGCGAACCCCGCAAAGGCGGCGACCACGACTTCGTAGACGCCACGCTTGAAGGGTACGATCAGTTCGGGCGTTTCGTCGAGCCTGCCCCATTTCCAGGCGTCGAACTCGATGTGCTCGTCCGCCTCCAGATCGATCTCGGACTCCTCGCCGATGAAGCGATAGGCGAACCACACCTGTTTCTGGCCCAGCCATCCGCGCGAGCGTTTCTCGTTGGCCAGCACCTCGGGCGGGAAGTCATATCTCACCCATCCTTCCGTGCGGCCCAGCAGTTCGACGGAGGTGACGCCGGTCTCCTCGGCCAGTTCGCGGCGAGCCGCGGCTTCCAGGTCCTCGCCTTCGTCGACGCCGCCTTGCGGGAATTGCCAGTTGTAGGGCGGGGCCTGCTTGTGACGGCGACCCAGCCAGACGCGCCCGTCCGGATGGAACAAGACCACGCCGACATTCGGGCGGTGCTGGGGATAGTCACGCTCGCTCATGTCGAGCTTTAGAGCAGGACTGTCGGCTTCGCGCCAGTTCTAGCGGTGCGCGAGCGCCGAAGCCGGGGCCAGTTGCAGCCCGCGCGCCTGCAGGCCGGCGGCCCAGACGCGGACCTGGGTGATGGTCACCGGATAGGCAAAGCCCGAGCCCAGCGACTGGCCGCGGCCGGCTGCGCCGTTCTCCAGCGCCCGCAGCTGGGCGTCGATGGCGGTGGCCGACAGCTCGTCGTCGATCACCCGATCGGCCGAGGCGCGCGGAATCGGGCCGCCGCGACGCGAGGCCAGGCCGTCGTCGACGAAGGCCAGGCCGCGCGCCTTGAGCACCGCGTTGAAGGTGGTCATCGCGGCGTCGCTCTCGACGAAGCGGGCGCCCAGATAGTTCGACAGGCCGAAATAGCCCGTGGCGCGGGACATCAGCCACTCCAGCTTGCGGACCGTGTCCTCGGGCCGGTTGGCGGCGATCAGGGTGTAGGGCCCCGGATCGTTGGCCGGATAGTCGGCGGGCTCCATCGGGGTCTCGAGCAGCACCTCGTGTCCGTGGGCGCGGGCCAGGTCGATCCAGCCTTGCAGACCCTCGGCATAGGGGGCGAAGGACAGGGTGATCTCGCCCGGCAGGGTCTCGATCGCCGCGCGCGTGGTCTGGGCGTTGAGGCCTAGGCCGCCGATGACCACCGACACCTTGGGGCGGCCGTTGGGCGTGAACGGACGGGCATAGGCTTCGGCCGCCGTGCGGCCGTCCGCGCCGATGATCGGCAACGGGCCGCCGCCAGGGCCCGGCGCGGTCAGGCCGGCGATCGGCGCCTGGGCCAGACCCGGTCCCTGCTGGATCGGCGGCAGGTTCGCAAGACCTTCGGCCGGGGGCGCTTCGCCCTCCTGGGCCTGGGCCGGCGCGAACGGATTCCGCGACAGGCCCAGCTGGCCGGGCACGAATTCGGCCTCGTGGGTCGGATCGCCGCCCAGAGCCTCGCGCCAGCCTTCGGGGGCGTTCTTGGTCGCCCCGATCTTGGTCAGCTCCAGGCGAATCACCGGCGAGCCGGCATGAGGGTCGCTGGTGATCAGAACCAGGGTCGCCAGCGAGGCCAGGAACAGGCAGGCGGCGCCGCTGGCGCTGATATACGGATTGCTGAGGGCCGCCATCAGCTTGGCGCGCAGGTCGACCGACCCGCCCGAAGCGGGCGCGGCGGCGGCATAGGCGGGCTTACGCGAGAAGGTGACGGCCATGACCCGCGCAGGCTAGCGGGGAAGCTTCGAAGATATGGTTAACGAGATGCTGCCGAACCGCCGCCCCGGCGCGGCGCGACGTCGCGCCCAGAGAGGGAGGGCGCCCAGAGGAGGCCCGGAGGCCGATCTGGGGCCACGAAAAACGCCGCCCCGGTTCCCCGGAGCGGCGCTGATCAGGCAAGCGGCGTGAGCCTTACTTGTTCTCGGTCACCGGCGCCTTGCCGGCCGCGGCGGCGGCCTTGGCGGTGACCTCCGCGACCTTGGCCGCCGGCTTGGGCAGCTTGGGCGTGGCCGCGACCGAGCCGGCGTTGAGCACGGCGATGGCGCGCTGCAGCTGGAAGTCGCCCTTCTTGTCGTCGAAGCCCGTCGGCGGGGCTTCGGCCGGCGTGTGGACGCCCAGGCGAGTCTTGCCCTCGTCGGCGTTCAGGGCGTTCTTGAAGCTGGCTTCGCTGAACCAGACGCGGTTGGCGATATCTTGCGCCTGGTCGCGGGTCTGGGCGACTTCGAGGTCCGGGGCGATGCCGGTCTTCTGGATCGAGCGGCCCGACGGCGTGAAATAGCGCGCCGTGGTCAGCTTCAGGGCGCCGTCGGCGCCGCCGCGCAGCGGGATCACCGTCTGCACCGAGCCCTTGCCGAAGCTGGTCAGGCCGACGAGTTCGGCGCGGTGGCGATCTTGCAAGGCGCCGGCGACGATTTCAGCGGCCGAGGCCGAGCCCTGGTTGATCAGCACGACCATCTTCATGCCGTTCAGCAGGTCGCCCGGACGGGCGTTGTAGCGCTGGATGTTGCGTGGATCGCGGCCGCGCTGGCTGACCACCTCGCCGCCGTCCAGGAAGACGTCGGCCACGCCGACCGCCTGGTCCAGCAGACCGCCGGGATTGTTGCGCAGGTCGAGGATCAGGCCCTTCATGTGCGGGTTCTTGGCCTTCAGCTCGTTGATCGAGGCGACCACGGCGTCGGTGGCCTTCTCGTTGAAGCCAGGCAGACGGACATAGCCGTAGTCGCCTTCCATGCGGGCGATGGCGGCCTTGGGCTTGATCACCTCGCGGACCAGCTTCACGTCGAACGGATCGGTCTTATCGCGGGCGATGGTCAGGGTGACGGCTTCGCCGGCCGTGCCGCGCATCTGCTTGACGGCCTCGGTGACCGTCAGACCCAGCACGCTCTGGCCATTCACGGCCGTGATGTAATCGCCGGCCTGGATGCCGGCCCGCGAGGCCGGGGTCCCGTCCATCGGCGAGATCACTTTCACGACACCGTCTTCGCTGGTGACCTCGATGCCGAGGCCGCCATACTCGCCGCGCGTGGTGTCCTGCATGTCCTCGTAGCTGTCGGGCGACAGATAGCCCGAGTGCGGATCCAGGCTGGTCAGCATGCCATCCAGCGCCGCCTCGATCAGCTTCTTGTCATCGACCTCGGTGACATACTGGTCCTCGACCGTGCCCAGCACGTCGCCGAAGAGCTCCAGCATCTTGTAGGTCTTGGTCTTCGGCGCGTTGTTCGCCTGGGCGATGGGGCTGAAATAGGCCATGGTCCCCGCGCCGAGGACGAAGGCGGAAACGCCGATGAGCAGGTACTTGCGCATTAAGGCCCAGAAGGCTCCCTGGCGGCGCGTGGCGCCGCTTTCGATTGTTTAGCCCCGTCCAACCACTAGTCGCGGCAGCCGGTAGAATTACGGCCACCATTACTGAAAAAGCCGTCTATCGCGACTCTTGTTTGAGCCAGCGCTCCGGGTCGGCCGGCTCGCCGTTCTCACGGACCTCCAGATAGAGTTCCGGATCGGAAGATACATGATCCGGCATCTTCCCGATGGGGGCGCCGGCCGCGACAGATTGTCCGGGTGACGCCGTTATCTGGTCCAGGCCCGCCAGGACCAGGTGATAGGCGCCTTGCGAGCGGAGGATCAGCACTGCGCCCCAGCCGTTCAGCGCGCCAGCGTATTCGACGGTCCCCGCCGCCGGCGCGGTGACGGTCAGGCCCTTGTCGGTCCGGATGGTCAGGCCCGGCGACTTGCCGCCCGCCGGCATCTCGGCCCCGAAGCGGCGGACGATCGCTCCTGCAGCGGGCGAGCGCAGGTGCAGCGGTCCCGTTGGCTCGACCCGACCCAGACCGTCCGTCAGGGCCCCCAGGGTGCGCAGTTCGCTTTCTTCGGCCAGCGCCTCCTGGGCGAAGGCGCGCTCCAGCCGCGTCTTCTCGATGATCAGGCGTTCGATCTCGCCCTTGCGATCGGCGACCACGCTCTCGGCGGTGAACAGCTCGGCCGAGGCTGCGGCGGCCTCGCGGCGCAAGGTTCCGACGGCCGAGGCCTGGCGGGCATAGGCCTCGGCGCGGTGCTGCAGCTCGGGCGTCATGGCCCGGATCAGGATCGCCGCCCGCACCGCGTCGCGGGCGTTGGTCGGCGAAACCAGCAGGGCCGGCGGCGGATCGCGGCGGAACAGCTGCAGCGCCGACAGCAGCAGCGACAGCCGCTGCCGGTTGACGCCCAGATCCGCCAGGATCGAGCGCTCGCGGGCGTTCAGGGCTTCCAGCCGGGCGCGCTTGGCGTCGACGTCGGCCCCGGCGGCGATGCGGGCGTGATCCAGGCGATCCAGCTCGGCCCGCAGGTCCTGGATCTCGCGACGCGTATCGGCGGCCTGCTGGCGGTCCTTGGCGCGCTGGGCTTCCGCTGCCCGATCGGCGCGCTGCCAGCCGACCACGGCCGTCGGAACGGCGAGGACGGCGACGATCAGGCCGATGACGAGAGGGCGGCGAAGCATCGTCGCCTTGATGCCCTAGAGCGCGTTCGCATGAACAGGCTCTTCTTCTAAAAATTTGAGCATGACAGTCGCCGAAACCGGCATCCGCTTTCGGCTGTCATGCTCAATCGCGGTGATAGGGCGAGCCCGACAGGATGGTGGCGGCGCGATAGACCTGCTCGGCCAGCATGGCGCGGGCCAGGGCGTGCGGCCAGGTCTGGACCCCGAAGGCCATGGTCTCGTTGGCCGCCGCCAGGATCGTGGGATCCAGGCCGTCGGCGCCGCCGATCAGGAACACCACGCGGCGGTGGCCGTCGTCGCGCAGCCGGGCCAGGTGATCGGCGAAGGCTCGGCTCTTCCAGGCCTTGCCGTGCTCGTCGCAGGCGACGACATAGGCGCCGTCCAGATGCGGGCGAAGCACCTCGGCCTCGGCGGCCTTGCCGGGTTTCCGGGCCTCGACCTCGACGATCTCGACCGGGCCCAGGGCCAGGGCGCGGCCAGACGCGGTGGCGCGGGACACATAGTCCAGGGCCAGCTGCGCCTCGACCATGCGGCCGAGCTTTCCGACGGTGAGGATGGTGATCTTCATGGGAAAGGGAGCTCAAGGCCGTCGCCGTGGGGCGACGGCCGAGCAGAGGATCAGTTCGCCGCGGTGCGGTGTGGGGCGTCGACCGCCCAGATCTTCTCGATGTTGTAGAAGCTGCGCACTTCGGGGCGGAACAGGTGGATGACGACGTCGCCGGCGTCGATCAGCACCCAGTCGCAGTGCGGCAGGCCTTCGACCCGCGCCTTGCCGTAGCCGTTTTCCTTCAGCGCCCGCAGGATGTGGTCGGCCAGCGCGCCGACGTGACGGTGCGAACGGCCGGACGCCACGATCAGGCTGTCGGCGACCGAGCTCTTGTCCGTCAGGTCGATGTGGACGATGTCCTGGGCCTTGTCGTCGTCAAGGCGGGTGAGGATCAGGCGCTCCAGCGCCTTCACGTCGAGGGCCGGACTCAGGCCCGGGGATTCAGTCGAGGACTCGGCGCCGGCCGGGCCTTCGTGCGCACTGTGCGCGGGGTCGCTACGCAGCGGATTGCTCCTTATGGGGTCGCTGTGGATATCCCCCATAGCACGGAATTGGGCGAAAAGTGAGGGGGTGATGGCCGAACGCGGTTCGTCGGCCCCACCTGAGGCCTTCGGGCAACGCCGCAAGCGCGGCTGTCAGCCCTTCAACTGGCCCTTCTGGCGGGCCCGCATGGCGGTCGAGGACGCAAAGTTCAGAGGTCCCGTCAGATACACCCAGGCCGGCGCCGTGGCGTCCGGCAGCCTGGCGGCGGCGCTGGCCGGCCAGCGGGCGAAGGCGAAGCGGCGGGCGGCCGGGGCGGTCCGCGCCTTCAAGGCGATCCAGGGGCGTGAGATCACCGCGACGGGGACCTCGCGCATGATCTGGGTCCAGCCGCGCCAGCGGTGGAAGGTGGCCAGGCTGTCGGCGCCCATCACCCAGACGAATTTCACGCCGGGATAGCGGGCCCGCAGCACGCGCAGGGTGTCGATGGTGTATTGCGACCCCAGCCGCGTCTCGGCGTCGGAAACGATCATGCCCGAGCCGCGCGCCCAGCGGCGGGCGGCGGCCATGCGCTCGGCCACGGGCCGCGTCTCGTGCGACGACTTCAAAGGGTTTTGCGGCGACACCAGCCAGATGACGCGGTCAAGCTCCAGGCGGCGCATGGCCGTCTCGGCCACGTGGGCATGGCCCTCGTGCGCCGGGTTGAAGCTGCCGCCGAACAGGCCGACGCGCATCCCGGGCTCCAGGTGGAACCCGAGGCGCTGGGCGTTGGGCCGGCCGGCCTCAGGGACGAGTCTGGCCGGTCCCGCGAACCACATATTTGAACGTCGTCAGCTGCTCGGCCCCCACCGGACCGCGGGCGTGAAGCTTGTCGGTGGCGATGCCGATCTCGGCCCCGAAGCCGAACTCGCCGCCATCGGCGAACTGGGTCGAGGCGTTGACCAGCACGATGGCGCTGTCGACCGCCGCTACGAAGGCGTCGGCCGCGGCCGCGTCCTCGGTGACGATCGCGTCGGTGTGGCCCGAGCCGTAGGCCGCGATGTGCTGGGCCGCGCCGTCAACGCCGTCGACCACGGCCACGGCCAGGATCGGCGCCAGGTACTCGGTGGTCCAGTCCTCGAGGGTCGCCTTCTTCAGGGTGGGCTCGATCGCCCGGGCGGCGGCGTCGCCGCGCAGCTCGCAGCCGGCCTTGATCAGGGCGTCGGCGATGGGCGGGAGCAAGCGGTCGGCGGCCGCCTTGTCGATCAGCAGCGTCTCGGCCGCGCCGCAGACCGACACCCGGCGCAGCTTGGCGTTGACGACGATGTCGACGGCCTTCTTCAGGTCGGCGTCGGCGTGGACGAAGACGTGATTCAGGCCTTCCAGGTGGCCCAGAACCGGGGCGCGGGCCTCGGCCTGGACACGGGCGACCAGGCTCTTGCCGCCGCGCGGGATGATCAGGTCGATGGCCTTGTCCAGGCCCGCGAGGATCGCGCCGACAGCGGCGCGGTCGGGGGTCTTGACGATCTGGACGGCGGCGGCGGGCAGGCCGGCGCTTTTCAGGCCGCGCTCGATGGCCGCGTGAATGGCGAGGTTCGAGTGGATGCACTCGGATCCGCCGCGCAGGATCACCGCATTGCCTGAACGCACGCACAGGGCGGCGGCGTCGGCGGTCACGTTCGGGCGGCTCTCGTAGATCATGGCGATCACGCCGATGGGGGTGCGCACGCGGCTGATGTCCAGGCCGTTCGGGCGCGTCCAGCGCGAGGTGGCGACGCCGATGGGGTCGGGGATCGCGGCCACGGCCTCGACGCCGGCGGCCACGCCTTCCAGGCGCTTCTCGTCGAGCAGCAGGCGTTCCTGCATCGGGGCGGTCAGGCCGTTGGCGCTGGCGCGCGCGATGTCCTTGGTGTTGGCGGCCAGGATGGCGGCGGCGTCCTCGCGGATCGCGGCGGCCATGGCCCGGATGGCGGCGGTGCGCTGCTCTGGCGTGGCGAGGCGAAGCGCGCGCGCGCCCTCGCGAGCCGTGCGGCCCATTCCCGCCATCGTCGCCTGCAAGCTGACGCCCGCGTCGTCCATGATCCTCGTCCCTGCAAGGTTATGCTCAGGTTGAGGCTTACCTAGAGCGCGTTAGGCGAAAGTGTAAGCGGTTTCGCCGCCGAACGCGCGCCAGGCAAGAAACGAGAGCCTGTCTATGCCGTTCGAGTGGGACACCCGAACGGGACAGGCTCTAGGCTCTTTCGGGGCAGGATGAAACCGGCTTCGTCTGAAAACGGATGGAGTTTCGCTGAGGCGGATCAGCCGTTCCGCGCCACGTAGAAGGCGTTGAAGCCGAAGAAGATGACCAGCGCCAGGACGACGATCATGGCGGCCGCAAAACCCAGGCCTTTCAGGCGGCGTCGCGGGGGCGGCCTGTTCGTGGGGGTTTCGTCGAGGTCCATGGCGCCATCCAAGCCGTTCGGTCGCTGAACGCATCGCGTCCAACGACCGGTTCGGCCTGAGGCAAATGATGTCGCGGGCTATTCGGCGTCCCAGCGATAGGCCTTGTCCAGCCAGTCGCCCAGCCGCCCGTCCGGACGGGCCAGGGCGTGGATGCGGGTCATCTCGTCGTCGGCCAGGCTGAAGTCGAGGATGTCGAAGTTCTCCTCGATGCGGCTGGGATTGCTGGTGCGCGGAATGGCGATGACGCCCTGCTGGATCAGCCAGCGCAGGGTGACCTGGCCCGGCGTCTTGCCATGGGCGCGGCCGATCTCGATCAGCACCGGATCCGTCGCGACCTTGCCCTGGGCCAGCGGCGACCAGGCGGTGATCGAGGTCCCGAGCGCGTCGGCCTTGGCCTTGAGGGTCTTCAGCGACAGATAGGGATGGTACTCGACCTGGTCGGTGGCGATCGGGGCTTCCGACAGCTTGGCGGCCTCCTCCAGCAGGGCGGAGGGAAAGTTCGATAGGCCGATGGCGCGAGTCCAGCCGCGCGAACGCACCTCGTTCAGGGCCTTCAGCGTCTCGGCCAGGGGAACGTCGGGCTTGGGCCAGTGCAGCAACAGCAGGTCGACGTGGTCGACGCCCAGGCGTTCCAGACTTTTCTCGGCCGAGCGCTGCAGGTCGCCGTCGGCGAACTTGTCGATCCAGACCTTGGTGGTCAGGAAGATCTCGTCACGCTTGACGCCGCTGTTGCGGATGCCGGTGCCGACGTCGCGCTCGTTGCCATAGATCTGGGCGGTGTCGATGTGGCGGTAGCCGACCTCCAGCGCCTTCTCGACCAGCGGGACGGCCGTACCGTTCTCGAGCTGCCAGGTGCCGAAGCCGAGGGCGGGCATCAGGACGTCGCCGGAGCGGACGGCGGGAACAAGCTTGGACATGGAAAACTCCGGAGGGGGCGGTCAGGCGGATATGGGGGCCGGCTTGGCCGGCGTCACCCTGGCGCGAACGCGTAGGAGGGCGACGAAGATCAGGGCGACGACGGCGAAGGCCAGGCTCATCTCGACCATGGTCAGCGCCACGGCGGCATAGCCCCGCCTGATGACGTCCATGAACGGGTACGGATACCAATCCGACAGCGCCCCGTGCGCCAGAGTCCAGGCGCCGAACAGGGCCGGGAACGCCATGGCCTTGGCCGCCGCCAGCCAGCGCGCCTCGCCCTGGCCGCCGCGCAGCGCCAGGTCGACCAGATAGGCCAGCGGCGTGACGGTGTGCAGGACAAGGTTGGCGACGAACCGAAGGCCCTGCGGGTTCCACTGGTGGGCCAGCAGGGTGTGATAGACGACGGCGGTGATGGTCAGATAGGTCGCGATCGCGGCGCGGGGGCCGCTCTGCTCGGCCCAGGCGGCGAACCGGCTGGCGGGCGCGACCAGCGGCGCGGTCAGGGCCGCGGCGGCCAGCATGTTCGACAGGATGGTGAAATAGCTGAAGAACTCGACCGACTTCATGGCGGCCGAGATCAGGGTCTCGTCGTAGGCCATCAGGCCATACTTCAGGGTCGGGCCCAGGCAGGCGACGGCGGCGATCAGGATGCGCCAGGCGGCGAACGGGCCCCTCATGCGGTCTCCGTCGGGTGGGCTGCGTCCCAGGCCTTCAGCGCCTTCTTGGGCGCGGTCGCCCGCCATTGGCGCAGGATCAGGCCCTCGACCGCGCCGGCATGGGCCTTGGCCAGCCGAACCAGGACGTAGGGATAGTTTCTGAAGTGATCGGTGAAATGGAAGGTTTCAGGCTCGGCCTCGACCAGCATGTCGCGCTCATCGAACGGCACGGCCGGGCAGACCAGGCTCTCGCCGTCCTCGAACAGGCGGGTCAGGAACTTGCCGTGCGCCTTCAGGCATGGCCGGCCGTAGGCGGTTCCATCCTCGACGCCAGGCAGCTTGAACGCGAAGGTTCTCACGTCTTCGTAAGTCATGGGCAACCTCTCCCCAGCACGACTATATGTGGCGAATGGACTCCGAGAACACCCTGAAGACGCCGGTCCTGGTGCTGGGCGCGACCAGCCTGATCGGCGGCCACCTGCTGGCGCGGCTGAAGGCCGAGGACCTGGATCCGGTGGCGTTCAGCCGCCGACCGCCGACCGAGGACGCCTGCTGGATCGGCGGCGACCTCAAGGATGCGGACCTGGACGAGCGCCTGCCCGTGGCCACGACGGTGTTCTCGCTGTCGCCGATCTGGCTGCTGCCGGCGGCGCTGCCCGCTCTGCAGGCGCGGGGCATGGAGCGGCTGATCGCCTTCTCCTCGACCAGCCGCTTCACCAAAGCTGACTCTCCCGACGCCGGCGAGCGCGCCGTGGCCGTGCAGCTGGCCAGCGCCGAAGCCGCCGTCGAGACCTGGTGCGCCCAGCATGGCGTGGCCTGGACCATCCTGCGGCCGACCCTGATCTACGACGAAGGGCACGACGAGAACGTCAGCCGCATCGCCCGTCTGGTGAAGCGGTTCCACGTCATGCCGCTGTCGGGCCGGGGCGAGGGGTTGCGCCAGCCTGTCCACGCCGCCGACCTGGCCGCCGGAGCCCTGGCGGCGGCCCATGCGCCGGCGAGCCGGAACAAGGCCTACAATCTGGTGGGCGGCGAGACCGTGACCTATCGGGTGATGGTCGACCGGGTGTTCGAGGGCCTTGCCAAGGCGCCGCGCAGCCTGCCGATGCCCACGTGGCTGTTCGGCCTGATCATGCGCCTGGCCAAGCCGTTCTATCCCGGCGCCACCGTCGCCATGGGGACGCGAATGGGACAGGACCTGACGTTCGACAGCGCCGACGCGGCGCGGGATTTCGCCTGGTCGCCCAGGGCGTTCCACCCCCGGTTCCGCGACTAGTCGGCGTCGACCAGCACCATGGCGAAGGGCGTCAGGCCGCCGTCCTTCTCGACATAGCCGCTGACCAGCTTGCGGTCCGGCGGCAGGGCGCCCAGGTCGATCTCCTCGCTGGGAAAGACCACGATCCGCCGGTCGCCGATGCAGACCACCAGCTCGTAGCCGTCGAAGGCCCGGCGCGACATGGCCTTGATGTACGAATAGTACGGCTCGCGCCGCCAGGCGGCCGGCTTGCCGGGGTCGACGACCACGTTCAGGCGCTTGCCGTCGCGGTCGGAATACATGACGAAGCCGGCCTTGTCGGGCCGCCATGCGTCGCCCAGCTTCTCGGAGGTCAGCCACAGACAGTGAAAGCCCCGGCACGCCGCCGGGCGCAGTTCGTAGTTGCCGCAGCCGCCGCCCTTCCTGAAGTGCGAGCACCAGACGCCGTCGGCCTTGTCCAGGGCCTCGATCGCCAGGACCTTGCAGCACAGGCCGCATGACCCGCAGCTCTTGCCGAGCGCCGGGATCGGGATGCTCATCGTATCGGTCACGCGGCGAACTCCCGGACGAGCCCCAGGTCGATGTCGCGATCGGCCCGGATCTCAAAGCCGCGCTGGCCCACCAGCACGTTCAGGGTCAGGCCGTCGGCGGCGCCCCGCGCCGCCCAGGCCCGCAGGGTCTGGTGATAGGGCGCCTTCCGCCAGGCCTCGGGGCTGGCCGGATCGACCTCGACCACCATGCGGCGGCCCTGGTCCTCGCGGTGCAGGACGAAACGCGCCCGGTCCGGACGCCACTCCTCGCCCAGGCCTTCGCTCTTCAGCCAGTAGCAGGCGAAGTCGGCGCAGGCGGTGGGGCGGTCGGCATAGACCGCGCAGCCCGCGCCCTTGCGGAAATGGCCGCACCAGGCGTGCGGCGGCTTCCGCAGAGCCTCCACGCCCATCAGCTTGCAGCACATGCCGCAACCGCCGCAGCTCTTCTCGCCCATAGCGCCCCTGCCCTGAACTGGGCCAATCGTCAGGGAGCGGACATTACCGACGCTGTGTGACGGTTTGATGCGCGGCCGC
>CBIHOB010000104.1:0-13082 GCA_966211605.1 uncultured Caulobacter sp. | reverse complement strand
CGACATCCAGAACCGCGCCCTGGAGGTGATGGGCGAGGAGAGCGGCGCCATCGTGGTGATGGACGTGCGCAACGGCGACCTGCTGGCGATGGCCTCGGCTCCCAGCTTCGACGCCAACCGCTTCGTCCGGGGCCTGTCGGGCGCCGAGTACAAGGCCCTGGCCGAGTATGAGCGCAAGCCGCTGTTGGACAAGTCGATGACGGGCCTGTTTCCGCCCGGTTCGACCTTCAAGCCGACGGTGGGCCTGGCGGCGTTGACGGCGGGCATCGACCCGGAGATCCGGATCAACTGCCCGGGCAGCTGGTACTATGGCGGCCGCGTTTGGCGCTGCTGGGAGAAGGGCGGCCACGGGCCCCAGAACATGCACGACGCCATCAAGAACTCGTGCGACGTCTATTTCTACCAGACCGCCCTCAAGATCGGACCGGACGCCATCGCCCGCGCCGCGCGCGCCGTCGGTTTTGGCCAGATCTTCGACATCGGCATCCCGGGCCAGAAGAAGGGCATCGTGCCCGACCGGGAATGGAAGAAGCGGGCGTTCAAGAAGAATCCGGCGAACCAGATCTGGTTTCCGGGCGAGACGCCCAGCTACGGGATCGGGCAGGGCGCCCTGACCGTCAACGCCCTGCAGCTGGCGGTGATGACCGCGCGCCTGGCCAACGCCAAGAAGGCTCTGACCCCGCGCCTCATCAAGTCGGTGGGCGGCGTGGAGCAGCCCAGCGGCGCGGCCGTCCCCGACCTGCCGTTCTCGGCCGAGCACCTGGAATATGTGCGCGGCGGCATGGCCGCTGTGGCCAACGACGTGCGCGGCACAGCCTATCGCCAGAGCCAGCTGGGCCTGGGCGACGTGCAGATGGCCGGCAAGACCGGCACGGCCCAGGTGCGCAGCTACGACGGCGTGGCCAATCGCAAGGGCTCCGGCGCGATCTGGCGTCTGAAGGACCACAACCTGTTCGTGGCCTTCGCGCCGTATGACGACCCGCGCTACGCCGTGGCGGTCATCATCGAGCATGGCGGCCTGGGCGGCGCCACGGCCGGCGCCCCGCGCGCCCGCGAGGTGATGCGCGTCGCCCTGCTGAAGGATCCGGAGATCCGCGCCCGCATCGAGCGCCCCGCGCCCCTGCCCGAGGCTGCGCCCGAGGACGTCATGGAGGGCGCCGCCCCGGAGGATCCGGTCGAGACGCCGCCGCCCGCGACCCCCAATGCGCCTTCCGGCGCTTCGCCCACCACTCCGCAGGGAGGTCCTCAATGACCCTGAGCGGCGGCCTGACCCGTCCGGGCGAGCGCGACCGGCCGATCATCAAGTTCATGGAGGTCGACTGGACCTTCTGCCTGGTGCTGGCGATGATCGCCGGCGTCGGCGGCCTGATGCTGTTCTCGATCGCCGGCGCAGCCTGGGAGCCCTGGGCCGACCGGCATCTGCTGCGTTTCGGCGTCTATTTCGTGATCATGATCATCCTGGCCATGTGCGACCTGCGCTGGTGGTTCAATGCGGCCTATCCGATCTATGTGGTCGGGGTGCTGCTGCTGGTGGCGGTGGATCTGGTCGGCGACATCTCGCTAGGCGCCCAGCGCTGGCTGCAGCTGGGGCCGGTGCGCTTCCAGCCGTCCGAGGTGATGAAGATCGGCCTGGTGCTGGCCCTGGCCCGCTTCTATCACGGCCTGTCGGCGGACCGGGCCAAGATGTCGTGGTGGCTGCTGATCCCGGCGGCGATGATCGGCGTGCCGTTCCTGCTGGTGGCCAAGCAGCCCGATCTGGGCACCGCCATCCTGCTGGGCGCGACCGGCGCGGCGATCATGGTGCTGGCCGGCCTGTCCTGGCGGATCATCGCCGCCATGGGAGCCTTGGCCGCCGTGGCCGTTCCGCCCTTCATCATGTTCGGGCTGCACGACTACCAGCGCAACCGGATCCTGACCTTCATGAACCCGGAGAAGGACCCGTCCGGCGACGGCTATCACATCCTGCAGTCCAAGATCGCCCTGGGCTCGGGCGGCCTGCTAGGCAAGGGCTTCGGCCTGGGCTCGCAAAGCCAGCTGAACTTCCTGCCCGAGAAGCAGACCGACTTCATCTTCGCCACCCTGGCCGAGGAATTCGGCTTCGTGGGCTGCTTCGGCGTGCTGTTCCTGTATGGCGCGGTGATCTTCATGGCTCTGCGCATCGCCTCGATCAGTCACAGTCACTTCGGACGGCTGTCGGCGGCCGGGGTGACGGCGACCTTCTCGCTGTATGTGCTGATCAACGGGGCCATGGTCATGGGCCTGGCCCCCGTGGTGGGCGTGCCCATGCCGATGCTGTCGTACGGCGGCACCGTCATGCTGACCGTCATGGTGGGCTTCGGCCTGGTCCAGTCGGTGCGCGTGCACCGCTATACCGAGGTGACCAGCGGCAAGGGCTCGCTGGTCTAGGGGCTCGCTGGTCCAATTCCTTAGGACGAGACCAGCGCCGCTTCGGTCGCCCGCACCAGGCCGTCGATGACGCCGGGCTCGGTCGAGGCGTGGCCGGCGTCCCAGATGATGTCGAACCGCGCCTCGGGCCAGGCCTTGTGCAGCCGCCAGGCGCTGTCCAGCGGCGTGACCACGTCGAAGCGGCCCTGCACGATCCAGCCGGGAATGTGGCGGATCCTGTCGATGTTCTTCAGGATCCAGTCGTCGTATTCGAAGAAGCCCTTGTTGGTGAAGAAGTGACACTCGATCCGCGCGAAGGCGATCGCGAAGTCCTCTTCGTTGAACTTGGGCGGACGGGCCTCGGGACCGCGCAGCGAGATGGTGTCGCCCTCCCACTGGCTCCAGGCGGCGGCGGCTTCCAGCTGCACGCGGCGATCCTGCGCCACCAGGCGGCGGTGATAGGCGCTCATCAGGTCGCCGCGCTCGCCCTGAGGGATCGGGGCCAGGAACCGCTCCCAGGCGTCCGGGAACAGCATCGAGGCGCCTTCTTGATAGAACCAGCGCAGTTCGCGCTCAGTCAGCAGGAAGATGCCGCGCAAGACGAGACCCGAAACGCGCTCGGGGTGCTTGATCGCGTAGGCCAGGGCCAGGGTCGAGCCCCACGAGCCACCGAACACGGTCCATTTCTCGACGCCCAGGCGCCTGCGCAGGCGCTCGATGTCCTCGATCAGGCTCCAGGTGGTGTTGTCGTCCAGGCTGGCGTTCGGACGCGAGCGGCCGCAGCCGCGCTGGTCGAACAGGGTCATGCGCCACTTGGCGGGGTCGAAGAACCGCCGCATGGTCGGATTGACCGCGCCGCCGGGACCGCCGTGCAGGATCACGCAGGGCTTGCCGCGCGGATTGCCGCACTCCTCGTAATAGATCTCGTGCTGACCGCCGGTCTGCAGCCAGCCGAACGAAAACGGCTCGACTTCGCGGAACAGGCCACGACGGCCGACGGAACTCATGGCGGCGGCGGAAGCGTTACGATCCATGGGCGAACCCTAACGTGTTTTGATCCGCCCTGTGAACGGAGGATCATCACGGGTTATCGCCTTTCGCCCGCTTCTGTATGTTGGCCGCCATGACTCAGCTCGCCCCTGAAGACTATTCCGACGACGAACTGCTCGCGATGCTCAATCCCGCGCAATTGGCCGAACTGGACCGTCAGATCGGCGAGATGTTCGGGGCCGAGGGCGTCGATCGGATCGAGGCCCTCTTCGCCATGGCCAATGTCTACAGCCTGCGCGCGGCCGAGCGCGACGAGGTCTCGGCCCTGGCCATGCTGCAGCTGGCGGCCGCCATGCGCCGACGCGCCGACCTGATGCTGGCGTCCAAAAACTAAAGCGGGAACTTCCGGTCCAGCCAGTCCAGGATCGCCGCGTTCACCTCGGTGGGCTTTTCCTGCTGGGTCCAGTGGCCGCTGCCTTCGATCAACACGCGCTCAAGATCCTGGATCTGCTCGGGCATGCGCTCGGTCATCGACGGCGGCAGCACCACGTCATGCTCGGCCATCAGCATCAGGCACGGGACCCCGTCGATGCGGCGGGGCAGGGCCTCGGCCTTCTCCCAGTTGCGGGTGAAGTTGCGGTACCAGTTGACGCCGCCGGTGAAGCCTGTGCGCTGAAAGGCCTCGACGAAGACGGCCAGTTCCTCGCTCGACAGGAACTGGTGCGGGTCGTCGGACGGATCGTACTTGGCCAGAGCGTCCTGCAAGGCCAGGTTCCGACGCTCGGCCGGCCGCGCCTCGAACTCCGACAGCGCGCCCTTGGGCAGGCGCATGAAGAAGCGGATGGTCTTCTCGACGTCGGCGCCCAGCTGGGCGTCGGCTTCACCGGGCTTTTGGAAGTGAACGATGTACATGTCCTCGCCGAAGGCGGCGCGGAACATGGCGATCGGATCCATCGGCAGGCGCGGGGTAAAGGGCGTGTTCAGGCCGATGACACCGGCCACCCGGTCCGGATGCAGCAGCGGCATGGCCCAGACGACGATGCCGCCCCAATCGTGCCCCACGAAGATCGCCTTGTCCGCGCCTAGGTGGTCCAGAAGGCCGACCAGGTCTCCGGTCAGGTGATCCATGTCGTAGGCCTCGACGGCCTCGGGACCCGGCGTCAGGCCGTAGCCGCGCTGATCGGGAGCGATTACCCAGCGGCCGGCGGCGGCCAGGGCGGCGATCTGATGGCGCCAGGAAAACGCCAGTTCCGGGAAGCCGTGGCAGAGGACGATCGGGATACCCCCGCGCGGGCCGGCCTCGTAGTAGGCCAGGCGGACGCCGTTGACGTCGGCGAACCGGGGCTCGGGCATGTCTGGAATCTTTGCCGTCACGACCGCTGGTCCTCCGTCTGTTCCAAGTGATTGCCGATCACCGTGGAGCCCGCGCTGGACCCTCGCAAGCGTCATTTGCGGTTTCCGTAGGGGCCAAAAGGCGTAGAAGCGGCGGATGACCGACACCTCTCCGCCGCCCGCCGCCGTTCCATGGCGACTCGTCCTGCTGCTGGGCGCGCTGACGGCGTTCGCGCCGATGTCGATCGACATGTACCTGTCCAGCCTGCCGTCGATCGGCCGCAGTCTGGACGCGGGTCCGGACCAGACCCAGGCGACCCTGGCGGCGTTCTTCGCCGGCATGGCCATCGGCCAGGTGATCTACGGTCCAGCCTCTGACCGCTTCGGTCGGCGCCTGCCGCTGCTGGTCGGCATCGGCGTCTTCTTCGCCGCCTCGGTGGTCTGCGCCCTGGCCCCCAATATCGAGACCTTGATCATCGCGCGCTTCGTGCAGGCCCTGGGCGGCTGCGCCGGGCCGGTGATCGCCCGCGCCGTGGTCCGCGACCGCTTCAGCCATACGGACACCGCTCGAGTGCTGTCGCTGATGACCCTGATCATGGGCTTGGCCCCCGTCCTGGCCCCGCAGCTGGGCGGCGTCGTCCAGTTCGTGGCCGGCTGGCGCGGGGTGTTCTGGACCCTGGTCGGTTTCGGGGCGCTGATCGGTCTGTGGGTGACGCTGAGCCTGGCCGAGTCCCGATCGGCCGAGACCGAGGCCCAGGCGCGGGCCGAGAACCCGCTCCGGGCCTATGTCGCCCTCTTCGGCATGCGACGCCTGATGGGCTACGCCCTGGCCGGGGCGCTGAACGGGGCGGTGCTGTTCACCTACATCTCCGGCGCGCCGGACCTGGTGATGGGGACCTATGGCCACTCGCCGCTGGTCTTCAACCTGGTCTTCGCCTTCAACGCCGTCGGCATCATCGGGGCCAGCCAGGTCAATCGCTGGCTGCTGCGCCGCTCGACGCCCGACCAGGTGCTGAGCAAGGCCAGCATCGCCTCGATCGTCGCGGCCCTGCTGCTGACCCTGGCGGCCTGGACAGGTTGGGGCGGCCAATGGACGGTGCTGCCGCTGCTGTTCGCGGCGCTGTCGATCTACGGCCTGATGGGCGGCAACACCATGGCCGGGGCGCTCAGCGTCGACCCGCGCCGGGCCGGCTCGATCTCGGCCCTGATGGGGTCGGCCTCGTTCGGGGCCGGCGCCCTGGCCTCATGGGCCGGCGGCCTGCTGCACGATGGCACGCCGCGTCCGGTGGCCGGCGTGATGTTCGCCTGCCTGGTCGGCTCGGCCCTGGCGATCTTCCTGCTGGCCCTTCCTGGCGCGAAGAAGGTCTCCGCCTAGAGTTCTGGGCTAATCCCGCCAGCCGAACCCGCGCCAGGCCAGCACGGCCCAGCCCACCATGAACGACAGGCCGCCGATCGGGGTGATCGCACCCAGGATCCGCGGCGCGCCCAGCGCCATGGCGTACAGCGAGCCAGTGAAGACCAGCGTCCCGAACAGGAAGAGGCTCGCAACCAGGCCCATGCTCTTCAGGCCAGCGCGATGCAGGGCGACCGCGCCCAATACGGCCAGGGCGTGGACCATCTGGTACTGCGAGCCGGTGCGCAGCCACTCGACCGGCTTGGGTTCGGTGATCCCGTGCGCGGCGAAAGCGCCGAACGCCACGGCCAGCAGGCCGCTGACCGCCGCCAGGCCGGTCCAGACACGGGGAGTCCAGGCCTTCATCCGGTTTACGCTCCGTCACCGTTGCAATCGAAGGGCGCGACCTTAACGTCGATCATCTGGACGTAAAGCGACGCCGCCTCCTTACGGAAGGAGAGCGTCGCACGGAGCCAGGGGAGGACGGCATGGCGCTCACCTGGGGCGACGATTATCCGATCCATCAGACGCCCGAGCCCGTGGCCTACGCCGGGACCGATCGGAACTTCTACGATCGCTATTTCTTCAACGGCTATGGACCGGAGGGCGATGGGAGCGACCTGTTCTTCGCCGCCGCCTTCGGGGTCTACCCGCACCTCAACATCGCCGACGCCGCCTTCTGTGTGATGAAGGACGGCAAGCAGGCGAACCTGCACGCCAGCCGCTGGCTGAGGATGGAGCGGATGGATCTGACGGTCGGGCCGATCCGCATCGAGGTGGTCGAACCGCTGCAACGGCTGAAGCTGACCGTGACCGCGCCCGAGCAAGCGATCGCCGCGGATATCGTCTTCGAGGGCCGGTCGTTCCCCATCGAGGAGCCACGCTTTGTCCGCCGCAATGGCCCGCGCACCCTGCTGGACTACACCCGCCTGACCCAGAACGGCCGCTATTCGGGCTGGATCGAGGTCGACGGCGTGCGCACCCGCGTCGACGGCTTTGTGGGCACGCGCGACCGCTCGTGGGGCGTGCGGCCCGTCGGCGCCCGCGATCCGCAGGATCTAGCCCCGCCGGCCTTGCCGCAGTTCTTCTGGCTGTGGGCGCCGTGCAATTTCACCGACGGCAGCCTGTTCTTCCATACCAATGACGACGAACTGGGCCGGCCTTGGAACCGCCGTGCGCTCTGGTTGGCCGACGGCGGGCGCGAGGACGACTTCGGCGGGGTTGCCGAGGCGTCCTGCGCCATCCAGTGGAAGAGCGGCACGCGCCATGCCGATGGCGCGACGCTGGACCTGGGCGCGGACGGTTCGGTGACCATCGCGCCGAAAGCCGAGTTTTTCATGCTGGGCCTCGGTTACAACCATCCGGTCTGGGGCCATGGCCTGAACCACGGCGAACTGAAGGTCGAACGCGAAGACTTCGTCACGGCCGAGCTCGATCGGAGGATGCCGCATCTGCTGCACGTCCAGGCGCTAAGCGACGTCACATATGTTGACGGGCGGGGGCGCGAGCGAAGGGGCAGGGGAGTCTTCGAGCAGTTGGCCATCGGACCGCACGCGCCGTCCGGCTTCGCCTCGATCCTGGATATGGCCCCATGAGCCTGGCCGAACGCCTGGAGGCGTACCTCACCCGGATCTGGGCGCAGCCGGCCACGGTTGCCGACCTCTCGCGCATCCCGGGCGGGGCCAGCCGCGAGACCTATCGGTTCGTCGCGACCGTGGATGGTGAGGCCAAGCCGCTGATCCTGCGCCGCGACCCGCCCGGCAGCCTGATCGAGACTGATCGCAGCCTGGAGTATCTGGCGCTCGAGAGCTTTCACGACAAGGTTCCCGCGCCTCGCCCCGTCGCCATGGACGCGGAGGGCGCCGAGCTTGAGCGGCCGTTCTTCATCATGGAGCGCGTCGAGGGCGGGGTGGTGGCTTCGCCGTTCACGATCATGCCCTACGGCGCGCACGCCCGGACGGTGGGCGAGGCCTTCTTCGACATCCTGGGCCGGATCGCCGGCGCGGACCTGGCCGATCTGCCGCTGGCCCGCGTCGCCGAGGCGCCCGCGCCGGAGGACTGCTGGCGCATCGCGGTGGATCACTGGGCCGGAGTCATCGAGGCCGACGAGCAGCATCCCCAGCCCATCGTGCGCGCCGCCATCCGGGCCCTGCGCCGCAAGCCGCCGCCCCCGCCCCGCGCGGTGCGGGCGGTCCACGGCGACTATCGCGGCGGCAACTTCCTGCACGGGCCCGACGGGCGGATCCTGGCGGTGCTGGACTGGGAGATGGTCCATCTGGGCGACCCGCTTGAGGACCTGGCCTGGGCCATCGATCCGCTGTGGAATCCGTTCGACCCGACGACCGTCGCCGCCATGATTCCGCGCGAGGAGGCCCTGGCGATCTGGTCGCGGGCCAGCGGTTTCCCGGTCGATGCGGGCGCCCTGGCCTGGTGGTCTCTGTTCGCGGCGGTGAAGGGACAGGCGATCTGGACCTCGGCGGCGAAGGAATATCGTGACGGGGGCTTCAAGGAGCCGATCCTGGCCGTGTCCGGCTGGTACACTGCTCGACGGCACGACGAGATCCTGGCCGCCGCCCTGCTGCGCCTGGAGGGATGCTCATGACGCCCAGCCTGCCCGACATCCTGGCCGGCAACTTCCTGTGCCTGGCCGACCCCGGACCGCCCGAGCAGCAGGGCGAGTTCATGGCCGGCAAGGTCGGGCTGGTGGCGCTGCTGTCGCTGCTGGCGGCGCAGGAGGCCGAGCGCGGCGTGGCCGCGCGAGTCGCCGAGAACGCGGCGATCCGCGCGATGCTGGACGGGGCGGCGAGCGACTACGGACTGAAAGTCTCGACGCTGCCGTCGACGGAAGACCTGACCCTCTCGGCCCTCGACCGCGTCAACGGCGCCTTGCGCACGGCTTTGATCAGCCTGCACGAGGCGGTCGAGGCGCGCGGCGACATGGCGCGTCATCACGCGATCCTGAGGCTGTACGCGAAGATGGCCGAACTGCGCAGATTGGACTTGCCGCCCTTGCCGGCGCGCTAGGCGCCGCCGCTATTTGTGCTTGTTGTGCTGGGCGATCTCGTCCGGCCGGATGTCCAGCGGGGCAGGGGCGGCGGCGTTGTAGGCGGCGGTCTGGTGCAGATCCATGACCACGCTGCGGTGGCCCTGCCAGATCATGTGCAGGGCGACGTACAGCACGATGGCCAGGCCGACGAAGCCGATCCAGCGGTGCTTGTGCAGCAGGTTGGCGATGGCGCTGGCGGCCACGCCCATCAGGATGATCGACAGCAGCAGGCCGAAGATCAGAACGGCGGGATGTTCCCGGGCTGCGCCGGCCACGGCCAGCACGTTGTCCAGCGACATCGAGACGTCGGCGATCAGCACCTGGATGAAGGCGGCCTTGAAGGATTTGGGCTGGCGGGTGACGGGTTCGGTGCTCGGATCGTTGTCGATCGCGGCCATGGCGTCGGCGTGAGCGGCCTGCTCGCGCATCTCGCGCCACATCTTCCAGCAGACCCACAGCAGCAGGAAGCCGCCGGCCAGCAGCAGGCCGATCACGCCCAGCAGCCAGGTGGTGATCAAGGCGAAGCTGATGCGCAGCACGACCGCCGCGCCCAGGCCGTACAGGATCACCTTCTTGCGGTCCTTGGGCGGCAGGCCGCCAGCGGCCAGACCCACGGCCACGGCGTTGTCGCCAGCCAGGACCAGGTCGATCATGAGGACTTGCAGCAGAGCCGTTAGCGGGCCTTGCAGGCCGCCCAGGTGGGCCGTCAGAGCGTCGAACATCCGTCCTCAATGCGGTGACGCGCGCGGGGATGCAAGGCGCAAAAGACACCGGCGCGCAAAAGAAAAGGGGCCCCGGATCGCGTGACCCGGGACCCCGCCTTCCTCGACCTGGGCCGTCGCCCTAGTGGGCGGGTTCGGGCTCCTTGGCGCCTTGGTGCGCGTCGTGGCCGTGATCGTCGTGAGCCGGCGCGTTGGCCATGAACGGGTTCGTGTACGACACATGTTCGGCCGGCGCGTGCGGCTCGGGATGGGCCTCGGCGTGAAGATCCTGGCCGTGGCTGTCCTGGGGCGCGCGACCGTGATCGTCATGACCCTGGCCATGGTCTTCGTGGCCTTGGCCCTGATCGGCCTGGTGCGTGTCATGGATATGCATGGCCGCCGCGCCCAGGGCCGCGCCGCCGGCGGCGGCCGCGAACGGATTGACGTAGGAAACGTTGGCCGCGGCCGGCTTGGGGTCGTCGAACTCCATCTCGTTCCGGCCGTAGTCGGCCATGGTCCGATACTTGCGCTGGCGCTCGGCCCGGCGGCGCGAGGCCGCGGCGTTGCGCGAAACGCCAACCAGGATGGCCAGGGCCAGCAGCACCAGGGCGGCGCCCAGCACGGTCTTGAGCGGCACGTCGCCGAAGCCGGGCAGGCCGATCTTGCCGTTCAACGCGCCCAGGTCGAGATCGCCGAAGCCCTTCTTGACCTGTTCCGGCACGGCGGCGACGCGCTTGCTGATCGTGCCCAGGGCGAAGCCTTGCGGCTGCTTGGCGCCGTTCAGCTCGACGCCGAACTCCGACTTCAGCTGGCCCTTGGCGTCCGGGCCCGGCTTGACCTGCCATGCGAAGGTGGCCGGTTCGCCGGGCTTGACGACGGTCGTCTGGCGGCCGTTCGGCGTGACTTCGTAACCCTCGCCCGACAATTCGGCGTAGGCGCTGGTCTTCTTGGCGGCCTTGCTCAGGCCCAGCTTGGCGGCTTCCTGCCTGATAAGGTCGCCCAGCGTGGCGGGCAGCGACAGGGTCACCTGGCCGGGCTGGTTCTTGGACAGGCTTTCACCGGCGGCCAGGACGGCGCCGTTGGTGGCCTGCGGCGCGACCGCGGCCTGCAGCTTCTCCAGCTTCGTGGCCGGCTTGACGGGCGCGGCCGGGGCCGGAGCGGCGGGCGCGGCGGCCACGACAGGCGGCTTGGTCAGCGGCTTGGCGGGCAGGATCGGCTTGGCGGCCTGGACCGGCGCAGGCGCCGGGGAGACTGTCTTCGGCGTCACGGGCTTGGCGACGATCGGCGGCTTGGCGGCCGCAGTCACCGCGGGTTTCGGCGCCGGACGGGCGACAGCCTTGGCGACCGGATGCGCCACGGGGGCGGCCGGGTGATAGTTGGCGTAGACGCGCGGCTTGGCGTGGGCCGGGGCGCGGGCGGTCGATCCCTTCGGGTTGGGGATCGGGCGCATGGCCGTCACCAGGGTTCCGTCCGGACGACGCCAGGTCTTCAGGCGCGAGTTGTAGGCGGGGGGCGGAGGCAGGGGGCGCGAAGACACGCTGGTGTCGCCGGCCGCCGCGACCGGACCGCCCAGCAGACCGTCCTGGGCCTGGCTGGCGTTCGGCGGCGGCGCGGCGCCCATCAGGTCGGGCGCGCTGGCGTCGGCCTGATAGTCGCTGTGCGATGGCGGCGGCGGCGCGGTCGCCTGGTCCCCGGCGCTGCAGCCGGCCAGCAGCAGAACGCCGACGGCGGCCGACGCCGCCAGGGCGGCTAGCCGTTCTTTACGTCCAAACATCGGGTCCCCCGATCCCATGTCAGATTCCTCCGCGAAACAAACGCTCGCGGACCATTGTTCGCGAGAAGAGCACGAGCTTGCGACGAAATCAAAACGGTTAAGGAGGATTCACGAACCCAATTCTTCTTTGAGGCGAACTCTGGACGCCTCGTAGAGGGCGATCGCGGCGGCGGCCGAGACATTCAGGCTTTCGAATCCGCCCGGCATCGGGATCTTTCCCAAGGCGTCGCAATGCTCCGCGACCAGTCGGCGGACGCCTTCGCCCTCCGAACCCAGAACCAGTACGGTCGCCTGCTGGTCGAGCACCGCTTCCAGGCTCTCTTCCGCCTCGCCGGCCAGGGCCACGGCCCGCCAGCCCAGCTCGGCCAGCTCCTCCAGGGCGCGGGACAGATTGACCACGCGCGCGTGCGCGACCTTGTCGACCGCGCCGACGGCGGTCTTGGCCAGCACGCCCGACAGCACCGGCGCGTGACGGTCCTGCAGGATGACGCCCTTGGCCCCGAAGGCGGCGGCCGAGCGGAAGATGGCGCCGATGTTCTGCGGGTCAGTGATCTGGTCCAGCATCACCAGCAGGCCCTCCGCCGGCGTTCCCATCTCGGCGATCGAGAGGGCCTCGGGCTCGTCGATCCTCAGGGCAAGGCCCTGGTGCACGGCGCCCTGCGGCAGCTGCTTGGCGATCTCCTGGCCGTCCATCACCTGCAGGCAGGCCAGCTTCTGGAGATTGGGGCTGAGTCGCCTGGCCCGGTCTGGCGTGGCCAGAAGCCGCTTCGGCGCCGGCCTGTGGGGGTTGGAAAGGGCCGCCTCGACGGCGTGAATCCCCCAGATCCAGTCCCTGGCGTCGCCTTGGCCGCGAGAAAAGTCATTCTGTTTCCGAGGCTTGGAACGAAAATCGCGTCCTTGTGCAGAAGGTCGTTTCCGGTCGTTGCGTTCGGAATGAGAGGACACTATAAGACGCGCTCCGATTTGGGGCCCCAAGGGTTTCTCGGCCGGCCGGCGCTGCTCTTAGCACCGTCCGTCACCGGTCAAAGAAGCTTTTGTTCCACTTCGAAGTTCAACGGCTTGCCGTTGGTCGTCGAAACGGATAAAGGCCGCCGGCTTCGGAACTCGCATAGCGTGCTTGGGGGAATGTCCCGAGTGGCAAAGGGGGGGGACTGTAAATCCCCTGGCGTAAGCCTTCGTAGGTTCGAGTCCTACTTCCCCCACCATGCACGCGACGGGTTCTGAAGGCAGGTGTGGGCGTCCCAGAGCCAGAGACCGGGAGCCGACGCGACCCCGCTAGCTTGGCGGGTATAGCACAATGGTAGTGCAGCAGCCTTCCAAGCTGAGGATGCGGGTTCGAGTCCCGCTACCCGCTCCAGCTCCCCGAGTTAATCCCAACAACCAGCCGCCGGCGCGAAGGTAGAGACGATGGCCAAGGAAAAGTTCGAACGCACTAAGCCGCACTGCAACATCGGCACCATC
>CBIHOB010000103.1:0-13646 GCA_966211605.1 uncultured Caulobacter sp. | reverse complement strand
CGAACACGCTGCGCAGGTGCGGCAGCAGCGTGTTGTTGATGACCGTGATGAAGCCCCACATGAAGAACAGGCTGGCCAGCAGGCTCAGCGCCGAACCGTAGCGCTGCTGCGGGCCGTCAGTGGCGGCCGCGGGCGGCGCGCTTTGCGGAATGGCGGGCATCGTTTCCTCTTTGTCAACGCGCGACTTCGACGGCTGTTCGCCGCTCTAGATGTTTTGTCCGAGTATATCGTCGTCGGCAAGCCGTCAACGCGCGAGAAGGCGCCTGCTCACTGGGCGAAAGCGACCAAAGCGTCACTGGTTATTGTAGGACAAAAATAAGCCTGCTACCAAACCGCCGTCGATTTTCAGGGAGCGGCGTACAGCTCCCGCCGAGGAGGAGATGGAAGATGGCGAAGAAATTCCTGGGCGCGGCGGTTGCGCTCATGGCGATGGCGGCGGCGAGCGCGCCCCTGTCCGTTCAGGCCGCTGAACTGACCGCCGCCGCGACGCTGAAGGCCGACCAGCCTGGCGCGCCGATCTCCCGTTATATCTATGGTCAGTTCTCCGAACACCTCGGCGCGGGCATCTACGACGGCGTCTGGGTCGGCGCGAACTCGAAGATTCCGAACGTACGCGGCATCCGGACCGACGTGGTGACGGCGCTGAAGGACCTGCACGTACCGGTGATCCGCTGGCCAGGCGGCTGCTTCGCCGACGAGTACCGCTGGCGAGACGGCGTCGGTCCGCGCGATAAGCGCCCCTCGCGCAAGAACAACTGGTGGGGCGGCTCGCCGGAGACCAACGCCTTCGGCACCCACGAATTCATGGACTTCGCCGAGCAGATCAGCGCCGATCCATACGTCTCGATCAATGTCGGCTCGTCCGACCCGACCGAGATGCGCGAGTGGATCGAGTACATGACCTCGCCGGGCGACGACACCCTGGCCCAGGAGCGTCGCGCCAACGGTCGCGACAAGCCGTTCAAGGTGCCGTTCATCGGCATCGGCAACGAAAGCTGGGGCTGTGGCGGCGAGATGACGCCGGAGTATTACGCCAACGAATACCGCCGCTTCTCGGCGTTCTTCCACAAGAACGACGACAATCCGGCCGTGCGCGTGGCGTCAGGCGCCAATGCGTTCAACACCAATTGGACCGACGTGGTGACCAAGAACGCCGGCCGGTTCATGGACGCCATCTCGCTGCACTACTACACGCTGCCGACCGGCAATTGGGACAAGAAGGGCGCGGCCACGGGCTTCGACAAGGCGGCCTGGGGCAAGACCATGGCCCAGACCCTGCGCATGGATGACCTGATCAAGCAGCATGTCGCCGTCATGGACAAGAACGACCCGCAGAAGCGGATCGGCCTTTATGTCGATGAATGGGGCACCTGGTACGACGTCGAGCCGGGCACCAATCCGGGTCACCTGTATCAGCTGAACACGCTGCGCGACGGCGTCGTGGCGGCGGCGAACTTCAACATCTTCCACCGCTATACCGACCGCGTGAAGATGACGAACATCGCCCAGACCATCAACGTGCTGCAGGCGATGATCCTGACCCAGGGCGACAAGATCGTCCTGACGCCGACCTACTACGCCTACAAGATGTACATCCCCTTCCAGGACTCGACGGCGATCCCGCTGGACGTCACGGCGCCGGAAATCGACGTGGCCGGCAGCAAGATCCCGGCGTTCAACGCCTCGGCGGCCAAGGGCAAGGACGGCAAGACCTATATCGCCGTGGCCAACATGTCGCCGGACGACGGGGTGAAGCTGAGCGTCGCCCTGGGGGCGCTGAAGGCCAGGGCCGTGTCGGGCCAGGTGCTGACCGCGGACAAGATGGACGCCATGAACGCCTTCGGCGCCAAGCCGACCGTCGCGCCGGCGCCGTACAAGGGCGCCAAACTGTCGGGCGACAAGCTGACCCTGGACATCCCGTCCAAGTCGGTCGTCGTCGTCGCCGTCGAGTAGGGCCTATCGGGAGCGTCGTCGCGGCGACGCTCCCATCATTTCATATTTGACGTTCTAGTTCATATATGATGTCCATTCGGTAAGACGCTCCGCCAGAGGGCGCGGCCGGAAGGAAACATCCCATGACCCAAGGTTCGGGTTCTCGCGCGGGCTGGGCCCCGCTGGTTCTGATCGTCGCCCTGTTCTTTCTCTGGGGCGTCGCCAACAACCTCAACGACGTCCTGATTCCCCACCTGAAGAAGGCCTTCTTCCTGACTGACCTGCAGTCGGGCCTGGTGCAGTCGGCTTTCTATCTGGGCTATTTCTTCCTCGCCCTGCCGGCCGGCCTGTTGATGCGCCGTTATGGCTACAAGGCCGCGGTCATCGTGGGTCTGACCCTGTTCGGCGTCGGGGCCTTGCTGTTCTGGCCCGCCGCCGAGCTGCGCCGCTACGAATTCTTCCTCTCGGCCCTGTTCGTGATCGCCTCGGGCCTGGCGTTCCTGGAGACGTCGGCCAATCCGCTGATCACGGTCCTGGGCGACCCGGCCAAGGCCGAGCAGCGCCTGAACCTGGCCCAAGCCTTCAATCCGCTGGGTGCGATCACCGCCGTCGTCGTCGGCCGCCAGTTCATCCTGTCCGGCGTCGAGCCGACCAAGGCCGAGTTCGCCGCCATGACGCCAGCCCAGCTGTCGGCTTTCCAGGCGGCCGAGGCCAAGTCCACCCAGCTGCCGTACCTGATCATCGCCGCCGTCGTCCTGCTGTGGGTCGTGCTGGTGGCGATCACCAAGTTCCCACCGCAAGCCAGCCGCCCGACCGAGGCGGATCAGCACGAGGAGCGCGTCGACAAGCCGATCCTGGGCCTGTTCGCGCGTCCGCGCTTCCTGTTCGGCGTCGCCGCCCAGTTCTTCTATGTCGGCGCCCAGGTAGGCGTGTGGAGCTACATGATCCGCTACGCCCAGGATCAGGTTCCCGGCATGGGCGAGAAAACCGCCGCGGCCTATCTCTCCTGGTCGCTGGTCGGGTTCATGGCGGGGCGCTTCGCCGGCACGGCCCTGATGAGCCGGATCGATCCCTCGCGCCTGATGGCGGTGTTCGCGGCGGCCAATGTCGGCTTGACGCTGGTGGCCGTTCTGGTGGGCGGCCATCTGGGCCTGCTGGCCCTGGCCTCGACCAGCTTCTTCATGTCGATCATGTTCCCGACCATCTTCGCCAGTTCCCTGAAAGGGCTGGGCCCGCTGACCAAGACCGGTTCGTCGTTCCTGGTCATGAGCATCATTGGCGGCGCCGTTCTAACGGCCCTGATGGGCGGCATCTCGGACGCCAGCGCCATCCGCTACGCCATTCTGGTGCCCTGCGCCTGTTTCGCCGTGGTGGGTTTCTTCGGCCTCACCGCCAAGCGCCGCGAGCTCACCGCCCACGACGCCGTCCTGGCCGGAGGCCACTGAGCATGGCGCTTGCGAGTGCGATGGATGTGTTGGTCTGCGCCGCGCCGGGCGAACTGAAGGTCGAGCGCCGGCCCGCGCCGTCGCCCGGTCCCGACGAGGCGCTGCTGCGCGTGCGGAGAGTCGGGATCTGCGGCACCGACATGCACATCTATCGTGGCACTCAGCCTTATCTCAGCTATCCCCGCGTGATGGGGCACGAGCTGTCGGGCGAGGTGGTCTCGGCGCCCCCGGGCAGCGGGCTCAAGGCGGGCGACCATGTCTACGTCATGCCCTATCTGTCGTGCGGCGCCTGCCCGGCTTGCGCCAAGGGCAAGCCCAACTGCTGCATGAATATCCGGGTGCTGGGCGTGCATGTCGACGGCGGCCTCTGCGAGTACCTGGCGGTGCCGACGGGCTTCGTGCGCAAGGTCGAGGGCGTCGGCCTGGACGAGGCGGCCATGGTCGAGTTCCTGGCTATCGGCGCCCACGCGGTGCGGCGCGCCCGGGTCGAGCCGCGTCAATCGGTGCTCGTCGTGGGGGCGGGACCGATCGGCATCGCCGCCGCCCTGTTCGCCAAGCTGGCAGGAGCCGAGGTCACCGTACTGGACGGTCGCGCCGACCGCCTGGCGTTCTGCCGGGACCATCTGGGCGCGGATCGCGCCGTGATGCTCTCCGACGAAACGCCGCGAGCGCTCTCGGACCTGACTGGCGGGATCTTCTTCGACGTGGTGTTCGACGCTACGGGGAGCGCGGCGGCCATGCAGCAGGGCTTTGGCTATGTCGCGCACGGCGGGACCTATGTGCTGATATCGGTCGTGTCCGCCGACATCACCTTCTCGGACCCGGAGTTCCACAAGCGCGAGATGTCGCTGTTGGCCAGCCGCAACGCCACCATCGAGGACTTCGACCATGTCCTGTCGGCCATCAAGGCCGGCCAGGTGCCGACGGCGGCGCTGAACACCCACAAGGCGGACTTGAAGAACCTCTCCGAAGCGCTGCCGGGGTGGATGGAGCCGTCGGCGGGGGTCATCAAGGCCATCGTCGCGTGCTGATCGACGCCCACTGCCATGTGTGGCGGATCGGCGAGAACGACCACGAATGGCCGACGCCGGACCTGACGGCGATCCATCGGAATTTCGATCTGAACGACTTGGCCGAGGCTGCGGGAGCGAACGAGCTTTCGGGCGCCGTCCTGGTGCAATCCCAGCCCAGCGAGCGCGACACCGAATGGCTTCTGGCGATGGCGGCTCATGAGCCTCTGGCGCTGGGCGTCGTCGGCTGGACCAACGTGGCCGCGCCGGACGCGCCAGAGCGGATCGCGACCCTGGCCGAGAACCCGTTGCTCAAGGGCTTGCGGCCGATGCTGCAGGACCTGGCCGACGACTGGATTCTGGATCCCGCCGTGGAGCCGGCCATAGCAGCGATGATCGCGGTCGATCTGTCGTTCGACGCCCTCGTCAAGCCGCGCCATCTTCCGGCCATCCTTGAGCTGGTCCGCCGGTGGCCGGACCTGCGCGTGGTGATCGATCACGGCGCCAAGCCCGAGATCGCCGCCGGGCGCCCGGATCCATGGCGTGACCGGATGGCGGCCCTGGCCGAGCGACCCGGCGTCCATTGCAAGCTGTCAGGCCTGCTGACGGAGGCGGGCGCGACGCAGACCGCCGAGGCGGTCGCGCCCTATGCCAAACACCTGATCGAGATCTTCGGACCCGACCGTCTGATGTGGGGCAGCGACTGGCCGGTGCTGAACCTGGCCGGAAACTACCCATCCTGGCGCACGATGTGTTCGGCGTGGGTTCGTCCGGAAGGCAGAACGGCGCTATTTGGCGAGACGGCGCGCCGATTCTATCGCTTATAGAGAGACATGTCCGACGTGCCCGCCCCCAAGAAGCGAGAATACCGCGCGCCCGCTCTGGAGAAGGGGCTCGACGTCCTGGAACTGCTGGCGGCCAATCGCAGCGGCCTGACCCTGGCCCAGATCTCGAACGCCCTGGACCGTTCGTCCAGCGAGCTGTTCCGCATGGTCCAGGTGCTCGAGGCCCGCGGCTATGTCGGCCGCGCCGCCGACGAGGACGGTTTGGTCCTGACCAACAAGCTCTTCGCCTTGGGCATGACTCGCGCGCCGGCCAAGGATCTTCTGGACGCGGCGTTGCCGGTCATGCGCTCGATCGCCCAGCGTATCGGCCAGTCGTGCCACCTGGCCGTGGCCAGCGGCGACCAGATGGTGGTCGTCGCCCGCATCGAAGCGCCGGGCGACCAGGGCTTCTCGGTCCGGGTCGGCTATCGTCGTCCGATTGTCGAGGCGACATCGGGCTTGGTGCTGTACGCCTTCCAGCCGGACAGCGTGCGCCAGCGTTGGGACGAGACCCTGAGAGCCGGCGCGTCGGCGGCGGTCTGGAAGGCCTTCCAGGCCAGCGCGGTTCAGGCGCGCAAGGACGGCTATGTCCGCGCAGACAGCTATGTGACCAAGGCCGTGGTCGACCTGTCAGTGCCGATCTATGGCGCCGACGGCGTCGCGGCGGCGTTGACCTCGCCCTATGTGGACACTCCGACCGCGATCTCGATGACCGACACGGTCGCCGGACTACAGAAGGCCGCCGCGGAGATCACCGCCGAGATCCGCCCGACGGCCTAGGAACGGTCGCTTTCGTCACAGCGTCGATTGACTTGCCGTGTCCGGAATGGGATTTTATCTGCAACATCGATTTCATAAATGAACGGGATGGAAGCGGGAATGGCAGGCGGCGAGAGGCGGTCGGAAACCTTGGCGCGGTTGCCGCGGCTTGGGTTCGGCGGCGCGGCCGTCGGCAATCTGTACACCCCCATGTCCGACGCCGACGCGCGCGCCGTGATCGACACCGCTCTAACGGCGGGCATCGGCTATTTCGACACCGCGCCGCACTATGGTTTCGGCCTCAGCGAAAGTCGGCTGGGCCCAGCTCTGGCCGGGCGGGAGGTGATGATCTCCACCAAGGTTGGCCGCCGCCTTGAACCAATCCAGACCTCCCAGCGCGAGCGCCACGGCTTCGTCGACGCCGCGCCGTTCGAGCCGGTGTTCGACTACGGCTATGACGGCGTCATGCGGTCCTTCGAGGACAGCCTGCGCCGGCTGAAGCGCGATCGCGTCGACGTGCTGCTGGCCCATGACCTGGGCCGCGCGACGCATGGCCAGGCCCATGCCGGCCATATGCGCGACTTTCTCGAGGGCGGTTACCGGGCCATGCGCGAGCTTCGCGACGCCGGGGCGGTCGGTGCGATCGGCCTGGGCGTCAACGAGCAAGCGGTCTGCGAAGAGGTCCTGGATCACGCCGATGTCGACGTCTTCCTGCTGGCCGGCCGATACACCCTGCTGGAGCAGACCGCCCTGGACAGCTTCCTGCCTCGCTGTCTGGCGCGCGGGGTCGGGATCGTGATCGGCGGTCCGTTCAACTCCGGCGTTCTGGTCGAGACCAGCGGGACGATGCACTACAACTACGAAGCCGCGCCGGTCGAGATCGTCGAGCGGGTGGGGCGACTGCGCCGGGTCTGCGCCGCCCATGGCGCGCCGCTGGCCGCCGCGGCGCTGCAGTTTCCCTTGGCCCATCCGGCGGTGCTCAGCGTCATTCCCGGCATGGCGACGCCGGACCAGGTCGCCGATGCGATCCGGTGGCTGGACGCCGCCATTCCCCATTCGCTCTGGTCCGACCTGAGAAGCGAGGGGCTGGTCCGCGCCGACGCGCCTGTTCCCGCTACGCGAGCCGCCGCATGAAGCCTATCCTGTTGCACCCCGACGACAATGTCCTGGTGCTGGCCGAGCCCATTCACGCCGGTCAGGCGATCGAGATCGATGGTGTGTCGCTGGTTGCGCCAGGCGACGTCGCGGTCGGTCACAAGATCGCTCGGCGCGCTCTGGCGGCCGGCGAGAAGATCCTGAAGTACGGCGCGCCGATCGGCTCGATGACCACCCCGGCTGCGGCCGGCGCGCATATCCACATGCACAACATGAAGAGCGACTACATCGCCAGCCATACGCGGCAAGTGGTGGGCGAGACGACGGGTGAAGGCCAATGAGCATCCAGGGCTATCTGCGCGCCGACGGCCGCAAGGGCATTCGCAATGTCGTGGCTGTCGCCTATCTGGTCGAATGCGCCCATCACGTGGCGCGGACCATCGTCACCAAGAGCGACGATCCGGACGTCCACCTGATCGGCTTCCCAGGCTGCTATCCGAACGCCTACGCCCTGAAGGTCATGCAGGCGATCGGGACTCATCCGAACATCGGCGGCGTGCTGCTGATCTCGCTGGGCTGCGAGAGCTTCAACCGCGAGGCCCTGCGCGCGGCGATCGCCGCCAGCGGACGTCCGGTCGAGACCTTGGTGATCCAGGAAAGCGGCGGCACAGCCGAGACCATCCGCAGGGGCGTGGAGGCCGTAACCCGCCTCAAGGCGGTGGCTGACCGCGCGCCGCGCGTTCCGATGGACGTGTCCGAGTTGGTCATCGGCACCATCTGCGGTGGCTCCGACGGCACCTCGGGCATCACCGCCAACCCCGCTGTCGGCAGGGCCTTCGATCGCCTTGGCGCGGCCGGGGCGGCCTGCGTCTTCGAGGAGACCGGCGAGCTGGTCGGCTGCGAGAAGATCATGGCCGACCGCGCCATCACGCCGGAGCTGGGCGAAGAACTGGAAGCCAGCGTCCGCAAGGCCGAGGCCTACTACACGGTCATGGGTTACGGCAGCTTCGCGCCGGGCAATGCCGAGGGCGGCCTGACGACGCAGGAAGAAAAGTCGATGGGGGCCTACTCCAAGTCGGGCTCGGCGCCGATCGTCGGCATCCTCAAGCCCGGCGATCAGCCGCCGACCGGCGGGCTCTATCTGCTGGACGTCGTGCCGGACGGGGAGGTCCGCTTCGGCTTCCCGAACATCTCGGACAACGCCGAGATCGTCGAACTGATCGCCTGTGGGGCTCACCTGACGCTGTTCACCACCGGGCGCGGCTCAGTGGTCGGTTCAGCCGTGTCGCCGGTGATCAAGGTCTGCGCCAACCCCGAGACCTATCGCAAGCTTTCCGGCGACATGGATGTCGACGCCGGAAGGATCATGGAGGGCCGGGGCACGCTGGACGACGTCGGGAACGAGATCTTCGATCTGGTGCTCGCTGTCGCCGGCGGCCAGAGGACGGTGTCCGAGGCGCTGGGCCACCAGGAGTTCATCCTCACCTATAAGGCCTTCGACCCGATTGGTCCGGCCTGCCTGCCGCTGCGGCGCGCGAGTTAAGGGGCGTTTCGAGACATGGGTAGCCAGATGGGTAGATTGGCGGGCAAGACCGCGCTGGTGACGGCGGCGGCGCAGGGCATTGGCAAGGCCAGCGCGGAGCTGTTCGCCCGCGAGGGCGCCCGGGTCATCGCCACCGACCTCAACGAGGCGCTGCTGGCCAAGGTCGAGGGTTGCGAGGCGCGCCGCCTGGATGTGCTGGACCTCGACGCCATCAACGCCCTGGCCGCCGAGCTCGGCGCGATCGACGTGCTGTTCAACTGCGCCGGCTACGTCCATGCCGGCACGATCCTGGACTGCGACGAGAAAGCCTGGGCGTTCTCGAACGACATCAACGTCACCGCCCAGTACCGCACGATCCGCGCTTTCCTGCCGGCCATGCTGGAGGCGGGCAAAGGCTCGATCGTCAACATGGCGTCGGTGGCCAGTTCGATCAAAGGCGTGCCCAACCGCTTCGCCTACGGCGCCACCAAGGCGGCCGTCATCGGCCTGACCAAGGCCGTGGCCGCCGATTTCGTGGGGCAGGGCGTACGCTGCAACGCCATCTGCCCCGGCACGGTGGACACGCCGTCGTTGAACCAGCGCCTGGCCGACACCGGCGACTACGAGGCCGCCCACAAGGCTTTCACCGCCCGCCAACCGATGGGGCGCCTGGGCAAGCCCGAGGAGCTCGCCCAATTGGCGCTGTACCTGGCCAGCGACGAGTCGGCCTTCACCACCGGACAGATCCACATCATCGACGGCGGCTGGATCAACTGACATGCGCCACTGCCTGGCCCTGGACCTCAAGGACGACCCGGCGCTGATCGAGCGCTACGAAGCCTGGCACGCCGCCGGCGCCGTGCCGCCGGCGGTCATCCGCTCGATCCGCGACGCCGACATTCGCGACATGCAGATCTGGCGGCTGGGGACGCGGCTCTTCATGATCATGGAGACCGGCCCGAACTTCTCGCCCGAGGCCAAGGCCGCCGCCGACCTGGCGTCCGAGGACGTCCAGGCCTGGGAGCGCCTGATGTGGGAGTTCCAGCAGCCCTTGCCCGGCGCGGCGGACGGCGAGAAATGGCTGGCCATGCAGCAGATCTTCGCCCTGGCCGATCAGCCCTGAGACTGCTGACACGCGGTGGCGCCGGCCGCGTCTAAGCAATGGCCTCAAAGAGGGAGGCCAAGATGATCCGGGGAAGCTGCTGCTGCGGCGCCGTCAAGTTCGTGCTGTCGGAACCGCCGACGATGATGGGCACGTGTCACTGCAGCCGCTGCCGCAAGCTGGGGACCAGCGTCTTCGTCTTTGTTCGGGCCGAGACGTTCCGATGGCTGCAAGGCGAGGAGAGCGTGCGAACCTACCAGCCGGCGGCGCCTTACAAGTACGGCCGCCGCTCCTGCTCGATCTGCGCCACCTCGCTAGGCGAGCCCGGCGCCGGGGAATCCTTTCCCATCAACGCTCAGTGCCTGGACGACGACCCCGTGGTCCGCAACCGCTTCCATGAGTTCGTCGCCGAGAAGCCGGCCTGGTCGATCATCTGTGACGACGCCAAGCAGTTCTCCGGGCATCCCGTAAAGAGCTGACCTCAGAGATATCTGTAGCGCAGGCCAAGCCGGAACTCTCGCCCCGTGCGGTGCTGGTAGTTGGGGATCTCGCTGCGATCGATGAACTGGCGGACAACGGTGTCGGTCAGATTGGTCGCGTCGGCCGCCAGGGTCAGTCTCCGCGAAAGCTGATAGCGCACCGAGACGTCCAAGGTGGTCAGGGCGCCGAAGCCTTCGGCGTCGCCGCCCGTCAGGGACGGCACGGTTGACAGATAACGGCCGCGATGGCCGGCGGCGATGCGGGCGTCCAGCCGGCGACCATCATAGACCACGGCCAGATTGCCGACCAGGCGCGGACCGCCCAAGGCGTTCGCGATGACCTGGACATCGCCGGCGGGCATCCGGTAGCGGAACGTCGAACGAGTATAGGCCAGCGACCCTTGCAGCCGCCAAGGCGCCAGCGCGGAGCCCGTACCGCCGAGCGGCATGAGCGCCGAGATTTCCAGACCGTTCAGCTTGCCTCTTCCGGTGTTGGCCGGGCGAATGAATTGCCAGATCGGCAGCGCCGGATCGCAACCCAAGGCGCCGCCGCAGGCCAGGACGGCGACGCTGTCGGGAAGGCCGAACGGATTCGCCGAGAACAGCGCCGGCTGGGTGACGGTCTGCTGGACCACCGCGTTGATCGACTTGTGATAGGTCGCGACGGTGATCGCGCCGCCGTTGGGCGCGAACCAGTCGATGGCGAGATCGAGATTGGCGGCGCGGGTGGGCGTCAGGTCGGGGGCGCCCGACGATACGGACTTCAGGCTCGTGGTCGAGATGGTGTAGCCGGGGCGAAGGCTGCGCAGGTCAGGCCGGACCATGACCCGCGCCGCGCCAAAGCGAACAGCCAGGTCGCCGGTGGGCTCCCAGACCAGGTTGGCGGAGGGCAAGACGTCGCCGTAGGTGCGGTGGGCTCGAACGGGCTTCAGGGCCCCGTCCGCCTGGATCTGCGAGCCCGTCGCGTGCTGACCGGTGCGCGCCAGGCGCAGGCCGATGTCGCCCCACAGCGCCTGGCCGGCCCGGCGAGGACGCGACAGCAGGAGATAGGCCGCGTCGTCCCGCTCGCCGATGGCGTAGTTGGTCGCGGCCACGGGCTCCGGCCCGAGGCGGAACGTGTCGCAGGCCGTGCTGGCGCAGGCGTGCTGGAGCAGGGGCAGGCCGCGGCGGATGTCCGGCGTCAGCCAGCCGGCGGGGGGATCGGTCACGCCGTAGGACACGTTCGCGCCGACCATGCGGACATAGTCGGCGATCGGCACGGCGACCAACGCCGCGGGCAGCACGCCGTTGAGATTGGCGATCGTGCCGTTCGAGCGCGCCAGGGTGACCGCCTCGGTGCGGTAATCCTTGTGGAGCAAGCCCGCGCGCCATTCGAGCGCGCCGGCCACGCCCTTCAGGTCCAGCCCGGCGGTCTTGTAGCTGTTGTCCACCCAGTTCGGATCAGTGCGCAACTCCGAGAGCGTCCAGGCGGACGCCTGATCCAGGATCGCGTCGCCATAGCCGACGAAAGGGCGGGCCCGATCGCGGAAGTCGTAGGCGAAGCCGTTTACGCCGTACTGGTCCAGGTGGAGCGTGTTCTGGACCGGGTTGCTGAAGTCAGACCGCGAGAAGCCGAGCAGGACGGTAGCCTCGACTCCGCCGAACAGCTGGCGCGTGGCCGACAAGGTCGCCTGGCGAAATATGGTGTCGAGCGCGTCGTAGCGAGCCTCGGACTTGACGTCGACGCCATTGAACGTCCCGGCGATCAGGACGTCGGGACCGTCGCCGCGGCGGAACTGGGGGTCGATCGCCGTCACGCCATTCAACCCGCACGCGGGCGGCGCGCCGGCGCCGCACGCGCCGGGGGTGCGGAAGGTGAAGCTCTCCACCAGGTATTAGCGCCGGGGCGAGCGCCGGGTGGCGGAGTGCAGGTCCAGGGCCACACGCGTCCCGTCGGCGGGGCGCCATTCCAGGGCGGCGGTTAGGCCCAGGCGCGATTGGTCGGCGGTCATCAGCTCCAGGCGCGGAATGCGGGCGTGCAGCGCCGCATTGACCTCGGCCAGGCTGGCGCTGCCGGTGACTGCGCCGAAACCGGGCGATAGGGCGTCGCCCGACTGCCAGCCGCCCGCCGTGCTGCCGGCGTCAACCGCATAGCGGCGCGAGTAGGCCGCCGAAACCAGAAAGCCAAGGCGATCGTCGGCGAGACGCCGCGACAGCACGATCGACCCGCGCGGGGCCAGGCGGCTGGCGCGGCTGTTCCAGGTCTGCTCGCCATACAGCAGCATCGTCTTGTCGCGCAGGTCGAACGGCGATCGCGTGCTGATGTCGATCGTCGCGCCCAGCGAGCCTTCGTCGACATCGGCCGTCGCCGTCTTCTGCATGCGGATCTGACGGAAGAGGTCGGCGGCGAATACGTTGTAGTCGAACGCGCGGCCGCGATTGGTGCCGCCGCTGGCGTTGGCTCCGCCGAACGTGGCGAGGGTCTCCATCCCGTTGATGCGCACTCGGGTGAAGCGGCTGGCGACGCCGCGCACCGTGATCTGACGTGTCTCGCCGCCGTCGCTAACCGCCGCGGCGCCGGGCAGTTCGCGCAGAGCGTCGCCCAGGCTGACGGCGCCGGAGCGCGCGATTTCGTCCTCGGTCAGGATATCGATGGGCGAGGGCGTCCGGCGCTTGAGCATCGCAGGCTGGTAGGCGGTGGGCGACGCCGTCACGCGCACCGTCTCGACCTCCGCTGGCGGCGCCTCGATCCGCGGCGGCTGGGCGGCCATCACGGCGGTTCGTGAAGAGCGTCGCTGCTCCGCGACCCTTGGGCCGATGGTGACAACGCCGTCCGCGCCGATGACGAAGCCGAGGCGCGTGTCGGCCAGCAGGACCGTCAGGGCGGCGGGCAGGGACAGGGTCCCTCGCAGCGCCGGCGCCAGACGGCCCGCCACCAGGGGCGCGGGGACCAGGACGACGACGCCGGTGCGCTCCGAAAGGGCCAGGAGCGCGCTGGACAGGGGCTGGGCGGGCTGATTGAAGGCGAAGACGGCCGGACGCGGGGCGGCGGCCACGACGGGAGCGCCCGCCAGAGCCATGATCAGCGCCGCGGCCGAGACGCGCGCGCCTCTCATCGCGCGCGGATCAGCAGGCCGCCGTCGGCTTCCCGGACCACCGTGACCGGCAGTACGCGCGGCAGGCCCGCCACGAACGCGTCCGCCTGGTCGGGACGCAGGCCCGCCGTGACCTTCAAGGACGCGGCGTTCCGGGCCACCCGCACACGCAGGCCATAGCGGGTGAGGTCCGCGACCACGTCCTCCAGAGGCGCGGCGGCGTACGCCAGGCGACCGCGACGCCACGCACCGACGTCCTCGGCCTTGGCGAGGGCGGCGGTGCGAACGCCTGTGGCGTCGGCCCACGCGCCCGGGGCGGCCGCCCCCACGGGCACCGCCCCCCCCGGTGGGACAAAACGCGCGAACACCCCCACGCCCAGCGCCAACACCCCCCCCCCCCCCGC
>CBIHOB010000102.1:0-13834 GCA_966211605.1 uncultured Caulobacter sp. | reverse complement strand
CGGCGGGGGGGGGGGGGGGGGGGGCGGGCCCCCCGCGGGGGGGGGCGGCCACGGCGCGTGGCCCGGCCGCGACACGGGCCACGGAAGCTCCGTTGGGAAGATCACGCGAGACCTCGACCAGGCCCTGCTCGACCTCGACCCGCACACGGTCGCCCGGCGACCGGCGGACGTCGAAGCGGGTGCCCAGCACCCGCACCCTGGCGTCGCCGGCGGCCACCGTGAACGGACGGGCCTCGTCGTGCGCGACGGCGAAGAAGGCCTCGCCGTGTTGAAGGACGTAGTCTCGACGCGCCAAGCGCCAACTCGGGCGCAGGCTGGATCCGGGCGCCAGGGTGACCTGGCTGCCGTCGGCCAGCGCGACCTCGCGCGTTTGGCCCGCAGCGGATTCGATCGGAGCTGGCGGGGTGGCCAGCACCGCGGCGGCGGCGAGGCCGGCGGCGATGGCGGCGCCGGGCCAGAGCCAGCGCGACGCCGCGCGCACGGGACGGGCGGCGACCGGCGCCGCCAGGGCCTCATCCAGCAGCAGCAGGGTGTGCTCGGCTTCCTCGTAGGCGGCCATGTGTCGTGCGTCGGCTCTCAGCCAGGCTTCCAGCTGGGCCGCGCGCGCGGGCGTGAAGTCTTCTCCGATCACGGCCAGGGCCCACGCGCGAGCCTCGGCGCCGATCGCGGAGTCAGGATCGACGGGTGCGTTCACGCGACAGGCCTCGGTAGTCGATGGTTCCGCGCGCGACGGCGCGTTGGCAGACGGCGGCGGCTTCGTCCACGGTCTTGCGGACCAGGGATTCCGAAACGCCGTGACGGCGGGCGATTTCGGCGAAGCTGAGGCCGTCCATGCGGTTGGCGGTCAGATACTGGCGATGCCGCTCGGGCAGGCCGGCCAGCACCTTCTGCAGCAGGCGGACCTGTTCCTTGGCGATCAGGGCGCGCTCGAGATCAGGGTCTTCGTCGGCGGGCAGGGCGGCGCTGTCGTCCAGGACGGCATTGGCGCGCCGCAGCTGACGGCGGGCGTCGTGCATCAGATTGATGGCGATCCGGAAGACGAAGGCTCGGGGGCTTTCCAGCTGACGGTCGGCGGTCTGTTCGCCCAGCTTGAAGAAGGCCTGCTGAGCGACGTCCTCGCAATCAGGCGGGCCTGGGCCGAAACGGGCGCGCAGGAAGGCGCAGAGATCCCGCCATTCCTTGGCGTACACGGCCGGGTAGGCCGGGTGATCACGCCAAACCTCTTCCCCAACGATTCGAAGCTTCGGCCGCTCCGCCCTGGACACCGGCACTCCCCGACTTTTCTCGGCATCCTTTTCCGGCGCGACGATGCGGTCGAACCTCTCGTCGATCAATGGCGCGCTGACAATTTCCGGCGATCCAGAACTTTTTTGTGCGGATCGGTGGGCGGCGGACGTCGTTATGGGGTTATCCCTATTTGGCAATAAAAGTTCAAATATTTTAGTAGGTTACCGGTAACTTTTCGCTTTTGTCAGCCCTCCCGGCATGCTTATTTCCTATGACACCGGTGACAAAGAGATCGGTGAGCGACGGCCCCTAAGAAAGCCGCGCGTCGGGAAACTGGGAGGGAACGATGTGCGCGCGATTGCCTCGCCCGGTCATGGGCGCCTCCAGACATTCGATTCAGGCCCTCGTCGCCGGCCTCGCCGCGCAGCGCGCTGGTGTGCGCGCGTGAGCTTCCGGACGACCTAGGCCTTGCGAGACCACCTCCTCCCGAGGTGCAAACTCGGGCGGCGCCGATCCTTCGTTTCCGGCGCCGCCCATCCTTCCATCCGGAGCACTCCATGCGTTTGAAGGCCCTGATCCTGGCGACGGCCCTGGCGCTGACGCCTCTGGCGATACAGGCCCAGACCGCAGAAACGCCGCCGGCCAAGTTCAAGGCCATCAAGATCGTGTTGATCGGGGACTCCACCACGGCCGTGCTGGGCGGTTGGGGCCCCAGCTTCTGCGGATGGCACGTCACCTCTTTTGCGGCTTGCATCAATCTGGCGCGCGGCGGGCGCTCCAGCGGCAACTATCGCGCCGAGGGATCGTGGTCCCTGGCCCTGGACGAGATCCGATCTGGCGGCTTCACCGACACCTACGTCCTGATCCAGTTCGGCCACAACGACCAGCCGGGCAAGCCGGGGCGCTCGACCGACCTGGCGACCGAGTTTCCCGCCAACATGAAGCGCTATGTGGACGAAGTGCGGGCGGTCGGCGGCAAGCCGATCCTGGTTACGCCGCTGACCCGTCGCCAGTTCAAGGATGGCAAGCTGGTCGATGATCTCGGGCCATGGGCCGACGCGGTGCGCAAGGTGGCCGAAGAGACCCGTACGCCGCTGGTCGACCTGCACGCTCGCAGTCAGGCCGCCGTTCAGGCCATGGGGCCTGTCGAGGCCATGAAGTTCGCGCAGCGGCCGCCTTCGGCCGAGGTGGTCGCCGCTGCGGCGAAGACCGGCACGACGATCGCCGCCGCCACCGGCGTTCCAGCCGCACCGAGCTTAGCCGCCACATCTGGCGCCACCCAGCAGAACAACGCCGCCGCCGAGCCGATGGGACAGGCTCGACTTGCGTTCGATTACACGCATTTGGGCGTTGTCGGCGCGGACTACTTCGCCGCCATGGTGACGGACGAGCTGTCCAAATCGGTCCCCGCGATGCGCCGCTACCTCATCCCGTGATTGTCTGGAATCTCGCGCGTAAAAAAGAATTTAGATATGAAAACGTCTGGACCAGGTCGGAGCCGGGTCGAGAACAGGCGTGAGGAAACGAACATGGAAGCGACCCGCAGAACAGCCGTAAGCGCCTTGGGCGGCGCCTCTATTCTGGCGTCGCTAGGGACGGCTCGGGCCGCCGCGCCCAAGGCCTCGCCGCTGCGCCTTTGGTATCGCCAGCCCGCCAAGGAATGGGTCGAGGCCCTGCCGGTCGGATCCGGCAAGCTGGGGGCGATGATCTTCGGCGGCGTCGCGGCCGAGCGGCTGCAGTTGAACGAGGACACCCTATGGGCCGGCGGCCCCTACGAACCGATCAATCCCGAGGCTAAAGGCGCCCTGCCGGAGATCCGCCGTCTGATCGATGCGGGTGAATACGCCAAGGCTACTGAACTGGCGGACGCCAAGTTCATGGGTGTTCCCAAGCGGCAGATGTCGTACCAGACGATCGGCGACCTGAAGCTGGACTTCCCAGGCTTGGTCGAGGCCGGAAGTGACTATGTCCGCGACCTCGACATCGACGGCGCCATCGCCACCACTCGCTTCACGGTCGGCGGCGTTCGCCATGTCCGCGAGGTGGTCGGCAGCGCACCGGACGGTGTGATCGCCGTGCGTCTGACCGCCAGCAGAAAAGGGGCGATCACCGTCGATCTCTCCTTCGCCAGTCCATTGAAGTCCAAGCCGGTTTCGTCGGTCGACGGTGCGCAACTGGTTCTGGCCGGTATCAACGAGCCCTCGCAGGGCGTCGACGCCAAGCTGCGGTTCGAGTGCCGTGTCGATGTGCGGGCCAGGGGCGGGCAGGTGAGCGGGGAGGGCGGCGTTCTGTCGGTGAAGGGCGCCGACGAGGTGCTGCTGCTGATCGCGGCGGCCACCAGCTACAAGCGCTATGACGATGTCTCGGGCGATCCGGTGGCGCTCAACAAGGCGACGCTCGCCCGGCTGTCGAACAAGCCGTGGGCCACGATCCTGGCCGAGCACCAAGCCGACCACCGCGCTTTGTTCCGCCGCGTCCGCGTAGACTTTGGCCGCACCCGCGCCGACCTGCTGCCGACCGACGTGCGCGTCAAGCAGTCGCCGACTACCGACGATCCGTCGCTGGCGGCGCTCTACTACCAGTATGGCCGCTATTTGCTGATCGCCTGCTCGCGTCCGGGCAGCCAGCCGGCAAATCTGCAGGGGATCTGGAACGATAAGACCTTCGCGCCCTGGGGCGGCAAGTACACGATCAACATCAACACCGAGATGAACTACTGGCCGGCCGAACCGACTGGTCTGCCGGAGCTGGTCGAGCCGCTGATCGCCCTCGTTCAGGACATCTCGGAAACCGGCGCGCGAATGGCCAGCGCCATGTACGGCGCGCGAGGCTGGGTCACGCACCACAACACCGACCTTTGGCGCGCCACCGCGCCGATCGACGGCGCCAAGTACGGCGTCTGGCCGACAGGCGGCGCCTGGCTGTGCAAGCACGTCTGGGACCACTACGACTACAGTCGCGACAAGGCCTACCTCGAGCGCGTCTATCCGCTGATGAAGGGCTCGGCGCGGTTCTTCCTGGACACCCTGGTGGTCGATCCCAAGTTCGGCGTGCTGGTCACCAACCCGTCGATCTCACCCGAGAACGACCACGGCCATGGCTCGTCCATCGTCGCCGGCCCGACCATGGACCAGGCGATCGTCCGCGACCTGTTCGACAACTGCCTGAAGGCCGAGGCCGTCCTGGGCGCGGACGAGGCCTTCGTCGCCGAGGTGAAGGCGGCGCGCACCAAGCTGGCGCCGTACAAGATCGGCAAGGACGGTCAGCTGCAGGAGTGGCAGGAGGACTGGGACGCCGACGCCAAGGACATCCACCACCGTCACGTCTCGCATTTGTACGGCCTGTTCCCCTCAGATCAGATCTCCGTCGACACCACGCCCAAGCTGGCGGCGGCGGCCAGGCAGACCCTTGTAACACGCGGCGACCTCTCGACTGGCTGGGCCATCGCGTGGCGTCTGAACCTGTGGTCGCGCCTGGGGGACGGCGATCACGCCCACGGCATCCTGAAGCTGCTGCTCGGGCCCGAGCGGACCTATCCGAACATGTTCGACGCCCATCCGCCGTTCCAGATCGACGGTAATTTCGGCGGGACCTCGGGCATGACGGAGATGGTGCTGCAGAGCCGCAACGACCGGATCTATCTGCTGCCGGCCTTGCCCTCGTCCTGGCCGACCGGCCACATCACCGGCCTGCGGGCGCGCGGCGCCGTGGGCGTGGACGTGCGCTGGGCCGGCGGCAAGCTGTCCGAGGCCGTGCTGACCGCCAAGGCCGACGGCAAGCACACGGTGGTTCATGCCGGCTCCAAACTCGAACTCGACCTCGAGAAAGGTCAGAGGGTGCGTCTCGTCGTTCGCAACGGCGCCCTGGTGAAAGCATGACGATCGGCAAGCGCGCGTTCCTGGCCCTGCTGCTGGCCGCGGCCCTGGCGGATGTCGCCTGGGCCGAGACCCTGCGGGTCGGGCCCGGGGCGGCCTACAAGACGTTGACCGCCGCCGTGGACGCCTTGCCGGCCAACGGCGGCACGATCGAACTGGCGCCCGGCGAGTACCGGGAGAAGGTGACGATCGCCAAGCCGAACGTCCGCCTGGTCGGCAAGGGACGGACGCCTAAGGACGTGGTCATCGTCTGGAGCGATGGCGCCCGGACCGCCGGCGGCACCTTCAAGTCGTACTCTATGAACGTCTCGGGCGACGGCTTCCGCGCCAAGAACCTGACGATCCAGAACGACTATCACCTGAAGGACCCGCAGCCCTCCCAAGCCGTGGCCCTGGCCATCACCGCCGATCGCGCCGTGCTGGAGAAGGTGCGGCTGCTGGGCGCGCAGGACACGCTCTATGCCGCGTCCAAGAAGGACAAGCCCAGCCGCCAATACTTCAAGGACTGCTACATCGAGGGCCATGTCGACTTCATCTTCGGCGACGCCAAGGCCTTCTTCGACCGCTGCCATATCCACGGCATCGCCCACCAGACGGTGATGATCACGGCCCAGAGCAAGGTGCGCCCCGACCAGGACAGCGCCTATGTCTTCGACCGCAGCCTGATCACCGCCGACAAGGACGCCCAGGAGATCTGGTTCGGCCGGGCCTGGCGGCCGTTGGCCACGGTGATCTTCATGCGCTCGCGCATCGAGGCCCCGCTGCAAAAGGCCGGCTGGCGCGAGTGGACGCCAGGCAAGACCGAGACCCTGAACACCGCCACCTTCGCCGAGTACGCCTCGACCGGTCCGGGCGCTAGCCCAAAGACCCGCGAGCCGCGCACCAGGCAGCTGACCGCGGATCAGGCCAAGGCGTGGGACCGCAGGACCTTCCTGGCCGGTTCTGACGGCTGGAACCCGTAAAAGCAGAGTATCCGATGCGTATCGACCGCCGCAGCTTCCTGACCACCAGCCTGGGTGTCGCCGCCGCATCAGGCCTGACCCCGACTGCCAGCCTGGCCGTCGAGCCGTCGCTCGCCATTCCGGACGACGGCTGGCGTCTTTGGATCGACAAGGCGGCGGCCTGGAAGGACGACGTCATCCACCTGCCGGGGACATTCGCGCTGGCCGACCTGCCGGTGAACCCGCCGACCGGCGGCTGGGGGGCGCTGGCCTCTGGCGAGGCGATCACCGTGACCCTGCCGACCACAGTCGAGCAGCACTTCTGGGGCGCGTTCGGCACGCGACCCTACGGTCCTGACGAATATCGCTACGCCGAGGACGACGACGTGCCGAAGTACGGCGCCTACAAAGGGGTGTCATGGTGGAGCCGGACGATCGAGATTCCCGCCTCGGCCGAGGGCCAGCGTGTGATGCTGAATATCCGCGGCGCGCGGATGCGGGCCGAAGTGTTCCTGAACGAGCAGCTGGTCGGCTATTCGATCATGTCGGAGCTGCCGATCTGCTGCGACCTGTCCGACGCCATGAAGCCCGGCAAGGCCAACCGCCTGGCGATCCGCATCACCAATCCCGGCGGCCGCTTCGACTGGCGCGACTCCACGACCATGATGTGGGGCAAGCTGAAGTTTTTCGCCTCGCACGGCTTCGGGGGGCTGGATCGCGGTCTCACGCTGAGCCTCCACCCGCGCGCGGCGCGGATCGACGACGCCTGGGTGCTGAACACGCCCGATCCGCGCCGGGTCGCCGGCTTCATGGAGGTCGTGCTCAACAAGCCGCTGCCTAAGGCCGACCTGGACAAGCTGAAGACCAAGGCGGCCGTCGCGCTGGTCGACGACGCCGGTGCGCCGGTCGCGGCCGCCGTCACGGTCGAGGCCGTCGAGGCGGTCGACCCGCAGCGTCTGCGCGTCCGTGTTTCGGTCTTGGCGCCGAGCGCCAAGATCTGGGACCTGAAGACGCCGGTCCTGCACCGCCTGCGCTTCCGCTGGGCCGAGGCCAAGGGCGCAGTCGATACGCGCGAGGTCCGCTTCGGCTTCCGCTGGTTCGGCGTCGATGGCGTCGGGACCGATGCGCTGCTGCGCCTGAACGGCCGCCGCGTGCGGCTCTATTCGGCGATCTCGTGGGGCTATTGGGGCTTCAACGGCCTGTGGCCGACGCCCGAGCTGGCCAGGCGCGAGGTGACGTCGGCCCACGCCTTGGGTCTCAACGCGCTGCACTTCCACCGCAATGTCGGCAAGCCCGAGGTGTTCGACGCCATGGACGAGATGGGCCTGCTGCGGGTCATGGAGCCCGGCGGCGGCCGTCACGCCATCGGCCGCGACCTGAAGCCCGGCGAGAAGCTCTCCGAAGCCGACGCGTTCAGCCGCGCCTTCCTGGTCGAGAAGTGCAAGGCCATGGTCCGGGCGTTCCGCTCGCGACCTTCGCTGGTGCAGTACACCCTGCAGAACGAGATCGGCGCCAATCTGGCCAATCCCGATGTCCAGGCGGTGCTGAAGGCCATGCACGACCTGGACCCCAGTCGCGCGGTTATCCTGAACGACGGCTTCGTCAAGCGCGGCGCGGCCCAGGCCATGTACCTGCCGTATGACGACCACTACTACCGCTCGGACGTCGAGCCGTGGGGCGGCTGGTGGGTCGAGCACCAGGGCGCCGGCGACCAGTGGTACGACCGCTTTTACAAGTCCAAGGACGACTACATCCATATGCAGAAGGGCAAGCCCTTCATCGTCGAGTTTGGCGAGATGCAGGGATGCGCCACGGCCGATAACCACGAGGCCATGGTCGTCGAAATCCTGGCCAAGGGCGGCAAGAGCTACGACCTGCAGGACCACAGGGACATCGTCGCGGCGACCAACAGCTATATCGAACGCTGGGGCTTCAAGTCCGCATTTCCGACCAGCGAGGCGCTGTTCCTGTCTGTGGGGCGCAAGGTCTACGAGTCCTGGCGCAACTATCTCGAGAACATCCGCCTGGGCGAGACCGTCGACGTGGCGGCGATCTCGGGCTGGGAAAGCACCGCGATCGAAAACCATTCCGGCATCGTCGACGTGCTGCGTGGTTTCAAGGCCGATCCGACCCTGATGAGCCAGGCCCTGCGGCCGGTGATGGCGATCGCCAAGCCGCGCGCCCTGGCCTATGGGGCCGGCGAGACCGCCGAGCTGGACATCTGGTTCTTCAACGACAGCGGCCAGGCCGCGACCGGCGAGGTCGTGGTGAGTCTGGTGGGCGAGGGCGGTCATGCCCAGGAGCTGGGTCGCTGGCCGGTTCCGACCCAGACGCCGGACCAACTGAGCTACCTGCTGGCCGAGAGCTTCCACACGCCGGCCCTGACCCGGCCGGGACTGAATATCCTGCGCGTGGCGTTCGGCGACGTGGTCTCCGACCGCGAGATCTGGGTGACCGCCGCGGCGCCCAAGCCCGCCAAACCGATCAGGCTGGGCGTCTCGGGCGTCGCCAAGAGCCTGCGCGAGCAGTTGGCCGCGCTGCCCAACGTGATGGTCGAGGACTTCAAGCCGGGCGTTCGTTACGCCGGCGTCGTCGCCTCTGGGCTCAAGACCGAAGAGATCGTCCGCCGCCAGGTCGGCGAGCAGACCGGTCTCGAGGCTCAGCCCAAGAAGGGCGAAAAGCCGGTTGTCGTGCTGGGCGAGCTGCCACCCGAGGTTCTGGCCGCCGCGAAGGCCGGAACGCCGCTGCTGGCCATGGTCCAGGAGGACGGTCTTGCCGATGGCGTCGCAAAGCAGCTGTCGGGCCTGGGCCTGTTTAGCTATGCCGGCCAAGTCGGCGGACTGCGCGCGCCGTGGATGGGTAACTGGAACTATGTCCGCCGCCACGTGACCTTTGCCGGCCTGCCGTCCGACATGGCCATGAGCGTGCTGCACCAGGTCGAGGGTCAGCCTTCGAATGGCCTGGTCATCGCGGGGGAAGGCGTCGAGGTCATCGCCGCCTACAGCCGAGACCACGATCGTCAGAACGGTGCGGCCAGCTTCACGGTTCACAAGGACAAGGCGCGGGTGCTGGTCCATCGCCTGCCGGACATGGCCCGGCCGTTGCAGCAGCGCTGGCTGGCCAATGCGGTGAGCTGGTTGGCGACCGGCGCCTGAACGCAAGAACAAGAGGGAGGGCTACCATGATCACTCGTCGCGACACCCTGCTGGCGGCCGCCCTGGCGGCGACGCCCGGCCTGGCCCTGGCCGCCCCCCGCAAGGCGCCGTTCGAGCGGCTGGGCTGGGCCGGCAAGACGCCTGGCGGCGACGGCGGCAAGGTGATCCGGGTCAAGACCCTGGCCGGGGGCGGCCCCGGCTCGCTGCGGGAAGCGGTGGCCGCCAAGGGGCCGCGCACGATCGTCTTCGATGTCGGCGGGGTGATCGACCTTCAGCGTCACAGCATCAAGGTCACCGAGCCCTTCCTGACCATCGCCGGCGAGACGGCGCCGTCGCCGGGCGTCACCCTGATCAAGGGCAGCCTGGCCATCGAGAGCCACGACGTCGTCGTCCGCCACATCCGCGTTCGCGCCGGCCGCGACGGCGAGCCCAGCAAGAGCGGCTGGGAGGTCGACGGCATCACCTGCTGGAAGGCCCATGACATCATCGTCGACCACTGCTCGACCAGCTGGGCCACCGACGAGAACCTGTCGGCGTCCGGCCCGCGCTTCAGCGGCGGCGAGGATCCGGCCGGCTGGCGCGATGGGACCTCGCACCGGATCACCTTCAGCAACAACATCGTCGCCGAGGGCCTGTCGAACGCCAGCCACGTCAAGGGCGAGCACTCCAAGGGCAGCCTGATCCACGACAACGCCTACGAGGTGCTGATCGCGCGTAACCTCTACGCCCACAACCGCGAACGCAACCAGCTGTTCAAGGGCGGGGTCGAGGCCGTGACGGTGAACAACCTCATCTACGACCCTGGCACGCGCTGTATGCACTACGCCCTGAACGCCAGCGAATGGGTCGGCCACCAGTGGCGCGTCGGCCAGCTGGCCATCGCCGGCAATGTCGTGAAGGGCGGAGCCTCGACCCGGCCGGACCTGCCGTTCTTGATCGTCGAGGGGCAGGGGGATCTTGAACTCTACGCCTTCGACAATCCGGCCCACTACGCCGACGGAACCGAGATGCCGCCGGTGCGGATCCTCAACACCGACCCGTTCCCCAAGATCAAGCACCTGACCAAGCCGCCGTTCTGGCCGGCGGGGCTGAAGTTGATGCCGTCCAGCCAGGTCGAGGCGTACGTCCTGGCCAACGCCGGCGCGCGGCCCTGGGACCGCGATGCGGTCGACCGGCGGATCGTCCGCGAGGTGAAGGCCGGGACGGGCCGGGTGATCGACGACGAGCAGGAGGTCGGCGGTTATCCAAGGACCTAAGGGGGAAGTAGCGCGCGGGACGGCTTTTCGGCTAAGACCCGCGCCATGCTGCGTATTTCGGAAGTGAAGCTGCCGCTCGGCCACCCGCCGGAGGCCATTGCGCCGGCCATTGTTGAGCGTCTCGGGATCGCGCCCGAGGATCTGCTGCGCTACGTGGTCGTCCGCCGCGCCCATGACGCGCGCCGCAAGTCCGCGATCCTGATGGTCTATTCGGTCGACGTGACGCTGCGCGACGAGGCCGCCGTGCTGGAGCGCTTCAAGGGCGACCACCACGTCCGCGTCCGGCCCGATACCGACTACAAATTCGTCGCAAGAGCGCCGGAAGGCTTCCAGGGGCCGCGACCCGTGGTGATCGGCGCGGGGCCTTGCGGCCTTTTCGCCGGCCTGATCCTGGCCCAGATGGGCCTCAAGCCGATCATCGTCGACCGGGGCAAGGTCGTGCGCGAGCGGACCAAGGACACTTGGGGCCTGTGGCGCAGGAGCGAGCTGAACCCCGAGTCCAACGTCCAGTTCGGCGAAGGCGGGGCGGGGACCTTCTCGGACGGCAAGCTGTACAGTCAGATCAAGGATCCGCGCTTCCTGGGGCGCAAGGTGCTGGAGGAATTCGTGGCGGCCGGCGCGCCCGAAGAGATCCTGACCGAGGCCCACCCGCACATCGGCACCTTCCGCCTGGTGCATATGGTCGAGCAGATGCGGGCGCTGATCGAGAGTCTGGGCGGCGAGTATCGCTGGCGACACAAGGTCGAGGATTTCGACATCGAGGTCGCCGACGACGGCGCGCGCCGACTGAAGGGCCTGCACATCGCCGGCCAGGGCTACCTGCCGACCCGCCACGTCGTGATGGCCCTGGGCCACAGCGCCCGCGACACCTTCCAGACCCTCTACGATCGCGGCGTTCACATCGAGGCCAAACCCTTTTCGATCGGCGTGCGGATCGAACATCCGCAGTCCTGGATGGACAAGGCCCGCTTTGGAGACTGTGCGGGCCATCCCGACCTGGGCGCGGCCGACTACAGCCTGTCGCATCACTGCTCCAACGGGCGCACGGTGTACAGTTTCTGCATGTGCCCGGGCGGCACGGTGGTGGCGGCGACATCCGAGCCCGGCCGAGTCGTCACCAACGGCATGAGCCAGTATTCGCGCAACGAGCGGAACGCCAATTCCGGCTTCGTGGTCGGCATCGATCCCGAACGCGACTATCCCGGCCATCCGCTGGCCGGTGTCGAGTTCCAACGCAAGTGGGAGAGCCTGGCCTATGTCGCGGGCGGTTCCAGCTACAAGGCGCCGGGCCAGAAGGTCGGCGACTTCATGGCTGGCCAGCCGTCGACCGAGTTCGGCGAGGTCCTGCCGTCCTACAAGCCGGGCGTCACCCTGACGGACTTGTCGGCCTGCCTCCCGGACTTCGTGATCGAGGCCATGCGCGAGGCGCTGCCGGTGTTCGGCCGCCAGATCGCCGGCTACGACCATCCCGATGTGATCCTGACGGGGGTCGAGACGCGGACGTCTTCGCCGATCCGCATCACGCGCGGCAAGGACTTCCAGAGCCTCAATACCGCCGGTCTGTTCCCGGCCGGCGAAGGCGCGGGCTATGCCGGCGGCATCCTTTCGGCGGCGGTGGACGGCATCAAGGTCGCCGAAGCGGTGGCCCTGCAATACGTGGCCGAGGGGCTGATCCCCGCGGCGACCTGAAGCCGACGCGGGGACCGATCGATCACTCCGCCGGCTCGGTGACCTGGGCCAGCGTCGGATAGTCGGTATAGCCCCGGGCGTCGGGGCCGTAGAAGGTCGTGAAGTCCGGCGTGTTCAACGCTGCGCGCTTTTGCAGACGCTCCACGAGGTCCGGATTGGCGATATAGGCCTTGCCGAACATGACCGCGTCGGCCTTGCCCGCCGCGATGGCGGCGTTGGCGCTGTCGAGGTCGAACTTCTCGTTGGCGAAGTAGACCCCGCCGAAAGCGGCCTTCAGCGCCGGGCCGAGGCTATCGGCGGCTTCGTGCTCGCGGGTCGAGATGAAGGCGATCTTGCGCTGGCCCAGGGCCTTGGCGACGTAGCCGAAGGTGGCCGGCAGATCGCTGTCGCTGATGCCGTGGCTGTCGGCGCGCGGCGCCAGGTGCACCCCCACGCGGCCCGGCCCCCACACCGAGACGACGGCGTCAACGACTTCCAGCAGCAGGCGGGCGCGGTTCTCGATCGGCCCGCCGTACTGGTCGGTGCGCTGGTTGGCGCCGTCCTGCAGGAACTGGTCGAGCAGATAGCCATTGGCCCCGTGGATCTGCACGCCGTCGAAGCCGGCGGCCTTGGCGTTTTCAGCCCCTTTGCGGAAGGCCTCGACCACGCCCGCGACCTCCTCGGTCGAGAGCGCGCGTGGGGTGGGGTAGGGGCGCTCCGGACGCAGCAGACTGACGTGGCCCTTGGCGGCGATGGCGCTGGGGGCGACCGGCAGCTCGCCGTTCAGGTGCTCGGGGTCGGAGATACGGCCGACGTGCCAGATCTGCATGAAGATGCGACCGCCCTTGTCGTGCACGGCCTTGGTCACCTGCTTCCAGGCCTGGGTCTGTGCTTCCGACCAGATGCCGGGCACGCCAGCATAGCCGACGCCCTGCGGTGTGACCGGCACGCCCTCGGTGATCAAGAGGCCCGCCGAGGCGCGCTGGCCGTAGTACTCGGCCATCAGGGCGTTAGGGGTGTGGGTCGAACCGGCCCGCAGCCGGGTCAGCGGCGCCATGACGACGCGGTTGGGCAGGGTCAGGTCGCCGACGCGCAGCGGGTCAAACAGGTTGGTCATGAGGAACTATCCGTAGGAATGGAGCGCCCTTCGGCGTCTGCGCAGCTATCTGGGGGCGCGCCCTCCGGTCGCAACCGTAACAGGATCTATTTCATCTGATGGCGGGGCGGTGAAAATCTGAAAAACTGATGGCCCGCGGCTGTGGTTGAGCCGCGCCGGGAGTCGTTGATCCGCCGGGTCCTGACGGATCAAACGCGACATAACCGTGCAGAGCGCTGCTTTGGCCTGCTTTGCTGCTGTGCAAAATGGCGTCTTTTGTGCGCCGCAGCGGCCAAGAACGCGGTTTTGCGATTGCCGGTTCCGGGCATCGGCCGCCTCCTGGTCGCGACACGGGGGACAACGACGTTTCCCGTTGGCCTGCAAGGGCCGCCGGCAGCACTGTAGCTGTCTGGCAAGCTTGGACAACGACGTCCGGAGAGACCGCCGCGCGCGGTCTCGCCGGGCGTCTTTTTGTTTTGGCCTTAGGGGATGAAGGCATGAAATCCGCACGACTTATGCTGCACTGCGGTGCGGCCGCGTTGGCGCTCGCCTGTAGCACCGGCGCCTGGGCGCAGACGGCTCCCGATCCAGCCGCCAAGGCGGCCGAGGAACCCGC
>CBIHOB010000101.1:0-13865 GCA_966211605.1 uncultured Caulobacter sp. | reverse complement strand
TCACGGTCTCCGGGTTCGCCCGGCCGCTCCGTCGCCTCCCCAACACCTTCAGCGGCAAGCCGCGTGAGGACGACGCTGCATGACCTCGAGACTAGGCCTTCACGCTCGCCCACGGCCCGGTGATCGCCAGGGTGATCCCCGGATTCTGGATGTTGACGAACATCGCGCCGCCGTCCGGCGAGAAGCAGGCGCCGGCGAACTCCGAGTTCCCGGCGAAGACGTTGCGGCCCAGCGCATAGACCTTGCCCTGGGGCGTGACCCCGCGCAGGTGGTTGCGCAGAGTGTCGGAATAGCGGTCCTCGCACACGATCACGTGGCCCCACGGGGCGACCACCAGATTGTCGGCATAGTCCAGGACCCGGTCGTTCTGGCTCTCGACGAACAGCTGCAGCTTGCCCGGTTGATCCGTCTCGCCGGCCTGGCCCTCGGCGGGCGAGGGGACATAGCGGAAGATCTGGCCCGAACCGGCCGCGCCGCCGGCCGTGCAGGCGAAATAGAGCTCGCCCTGGCCGAAGAACACGCCTTCGCCCCGGCAGAACACCGCTGCGCCCTTGGCGTGGCCGCGGCGGCGCAGGTCATCGTAAGGGTTGTCGACCCCGTCCAGGTCGATCCAGCGGGCGGTCTTCCAGCCGCCGATCGGAAAGGACTTTTCCTCCTGGTTGCGCGTGTCGCTCCCTTCGGGCGCGTCCGTCAGCCCGAGCGCCTGGAGGCGGCCTCCAGCCGCCAGGTTGCGTCGGTCGTTGGGCAGGAAGCGATAGAAGAGGCCGTCGGCCACATCCTCGGTCAGATAGACGACGCCCGTCCTGGGATCGATGCAGGCGGCCTCGTGCTTGAAGCGGCCCAGGCCCTTCAGGGCGACCGGCTGAACCAGGCCGACATGGGCGGAGGGCACCTCGAACACCCAGCCGTGGTCCTTGCCGACCTCCAGGCCGGATTCCAGCGTCGTCTCCTCGCAGGTCAGCCACGAGCCCCATGGGGTGACGCCGCCGGCGCAATTGACCAAGGTGCCGGCCAGGGAAAGGTGCTGCCGCTCGGTCTGGCGAGTCTTGAGATTGTAGAGCTGGGTCGTCGTGCCGCCGGGCAGGGGGCGCTGGCCGTTGTGGAAGTCCCAGACCTTGGACCGATCAACGCGGTCGACCAGGCGCTCGGAGAGGCCAAAGGCGCCGTTGTGGATATCGCCGACCGACAGTTCGTGGTTGCGAACCAGCAGCACCCGCTCGGCGTCAACGGGGAAGCAGCCCATGCCGTCGGCCTTGCCGGGGACCAGGAAGCCGTCGCTCATGGTCTCGCCGGCCTGGGAGATGACCTGGTAGCGGAAGCCCGCGGGCAGATCGAGCAGGCCCTTGGGGTCGGGAACCAGCGCGCCGTAACCCTCGACCTCGTTCAGATAGGTCTCGGCCTCGACCGCCTCGTCCTGGGCGCGGGCCGAGAAGGCGGCGAAGGCCAGGCTGATAGCGCCGGCGCCGAGGAAGCCGCGACGGGAGAAGGTCATGGAACGCCCCTGTTAGACTGTAACGCCAGGGCTATGCCCGTCTTTCATGACGGTTTGAGCACAGGGATGCGGTATTATGTTACCTTATCATATATCTCCTTGTTTTTGCTGGATTTTGTAAGTTTTTCACATCGCTGTTGTTGACAGTGTGCGAACCCTCCCGTACATGCCGCGCCTCACACGGACGAAGCCGGGTTTCTCGGGTTCGAACGCCTAGAAATTACGGATCAATCCCATGCAGAAGATCACGGCTTCCTTGAAGCCAGCCGAGGTCGAGAAGAAGTGGATCGTGGTCGACGCCCAGGACGCCGTTGTCGGCCGTCTGGCTTCGTTCATCGCCATGCGTCTTCGCGGCAAGCACCGTCCGGACTACACCCCGCACGTCGATTGCGGCGACTTCGTCGTCGTCATCAACGCCGACAAGGTGAAGTTCACCGGCAAGAAGCTGGACGACAAGGTCTACTACCGTCATACCGGTCACCCGGGCGGCGTCAAGGAAACCACCCCGCGCAAGGTTCTGGGCGGTCGTTTCCCCGAGCGCGTCCTGGAGAAGGCCGTCGAGCGCATGCTGCCCAAGGAGAGCCCGCTGGCTCGCAAGCAGCTGACCCACCTGCTCATCTACAACAACGGTGAGCACCCGCACCAAGCGCAGAACCCCGAAGTCGTCGACTTCGCGGGCCGCAACGCCAAGAACATCCGGAGCCTCTAAGCTATGACCGACGCTCAAGGCTTTGAAGCGCTGGCCTCGCTGTCCAGCAACCCGGAAACCGCCGCTCCGGCCGAACCGAAGATCGACGCCCAAGGCCGCGCCTACGCGACCGGCAAGCGCAAGAACGCGATCGCTCGCGTCTGGATCAAGCCGGGCAAGGGCTCGATCACGATCAACGGTCGTGACCAGGAAGTCTACTTCGCCCGTCCGGTGCTGCGCATGATGATCGCCCAGCCGCTGGAAGTGACCGACCGTCTGGGTCAATTCGACGTCGTCGTGACCGTCGAAGGCTCGGGTCTGTCGGGTCAAGCCGGCGCCATCCGCCACGGCCTGTCCAAGGCCCTGACGCACTACGAGCCCGGCCTGCGCCCGGTCCTGAAGCCGCACGGCTTCCTGACCCGCGACAGCCGCGTCGTCGAGCGTAAGAAGTACGGCAAGGCCAAGGCCCGCCGCAGCTTCCAGTTCTCGAAGCGCTAATCGCGACGATTACGTCTTACGGGAAAGGGCGCTTCGGTTCGGCCGAAGCGCCCTTTTTCATTTCTGTCTCTGTTTTCTGCTTTCTCTGGCGCTAGCAGCCAGGATCGGAGCCCGCCATGTCCAGCGCCCCCAAGGTCTTCATCGACGGCGAAGCCGGCACCACCGGCCTGCAGATCCGCGAACGCCTGGTCGGCCGCACCGATCTGACCCTGGTCTCGATCGATCCGGACAAGCGCAAGGACGCCGACGCCCGCGCCGAAATGCTGAACGGCGCCGACGCCGTGATCCTGTGCCTGCCCGACGACGCGGCCAAGGAAGCCGTCTCGCTGGTCACCAATCCGGACACCGTGATCATCGACGCCTCGACAGCCTATCGCACCGCCGAGGGCTGGGCTTATGGCTTCGCCGAGCTGGACAAGGATCAACGGGGCAAGATCGCCGCCGCCAAGCGCATCTCCAATCCCGGCTGCTACCCCACCGGCGCCATCGCCCTGACCCGGCCGCTGGTCTCGGCGGGCATCCTGCCGCCGGAGCTGCCGGTCTCGTACAACGCCGTCTCGGGCTATAGCGGCGGCGGCAAGGCCATGATCGCCGAATTCGAGGACGAGCGCGCAGCCAACCACACCAAGGTCCCGTACCGCATCTACGGCCTGTCGATGACCCACAAGCACGTCCCGGAGATGCAGAAGCATGGCGGCCTGCTGAACCGGCCGATCTTCATGCCGGCCGTGGGACGCTACTATCAGGGCATGATCGTCGAGATGCCGCTGCACTTCTCGACTTTGAACGGCGCGCCGTCGCTGGGCGACATCCACGCGGCCCTGGCCAAGCACTACAAGGGCGAGGCCTTTGTCGAGGTCGCCTCGCTGGACGAGGCCAAGGGCCTGACGACCCTGGATCCGGAAGGCTTGAACGGCACCAACCGCCTGAAGCTGTTCGTGTTCGGCTCGGACACCAGCGGCCAGGCCCGCCTGGTGGCCTTGCTCGACAACCTGGGCAAGGGCGCTTCGGGCGCGGCCGTTCAGAACCTGAACATCGCTCTGGGCCTGAAGGAGGACGCCGGTCTCTGATCGGCGTCAGACCCGCCAGCGATAGTGGCCGGCGGGCTTGTGCAGCTTGAACATCCACAGGGGCTCCTCGCGGACGCCCTGGCCGATATTGTGCGCCACCCGGACGGTGCGGGGACCGTCGACGACGACGCCCAGGTGCGGGCGGCCGCCGCCGGCCAGGCGCCAGGTCACCACGTCGCCGGGCTGGGGCGCTTCAAACGCGTCGCCGCCCAGCAGGCCAGCGGAAGGCAGGGGCAGTCGAGCGCCCTGTCGCGTCAGGAAGGTTTCCAGGTTCAGCACCCGCCGATGGTCGATGTTGGCGTCCGGCCTGGCCAGGCCCCACTCACGCCGGGACGGATAGCTGGCGAAGGCCCGGGCCATGTCCTCGTGCACACGCTGCTGGAGGTCGATGTCCCAGGCGTCGCGGGCGGCGCGGATCAGCACGTCCGAGCACACGCCGCTGGTGCGCAGCACGTCACCGTTCGGATAGCCGATGCTGCGGTAGCTGGGATCGTAGTCCAGCGTCACCCCGATCTGCCTGCGGGCCGCGGCGGCCAATTTCAAGCCGGCGTTCGGGATCAGCGCATGGCTCGCCCCCGCGCCCGCCAGGAACGGCGTGGCGGCGAACATCCCCAGGGCTGTCCGGCGATCGAGCGTGAGCATGCGCTCAAGCTTCGCTGCGAACCGGGCGACTTTTGGGCGAACATGGGTCGCTCGTGCGGCAGCGGCGGCGTTCAAGCTCGACCGTCGCTTGATCGCCTCAGGCTTGCGACTTCACCAGCACGAAGCTGCCCGGCGCGTCCTCCAGCGGCTTCAGCTTGCCCTTGGCCGGATCGCGGGCCGGGACCTCGCCGCCCGAGCGCGCTTTGAGCCAGGCCCCCCAATGCGGCCACCACGAACCGGGATGCTCGGTCGCGCCGGCGATCCATTGACCGACATCGCCCGGGAGGCTCTCGTTGGTCCAGTGCTGGTATTTCCTGGCGTCCGGGTGATTGATCACCCCGGCGATATGCCCCGAGCCGGCCATGGTGAAGGTCACCGGGCCGCCGAACGCCTTGGCCCCGCGATAGACGCTGCGATAGGGCGCGATGTGATCGTCCTTGGACGACTGGACGTAGATCGGAGTCTTCACCTTGGACAGGTCCAGGTGTTCGCCCCCCAGGCTGAGCTTGCCCGTGGTCAGGGCGTTATCCTTGTAGAAGTTACGCAGATAGAACAGGTGCAGCGCCTTGGGCATGCGGGTCTGGTCGGCGTTCCAGAACAGCAGGTCGAAGGGGCGCGGCTCCTTGCCCATCAGGTAGTTGCTGACGAAGAACGACCAGATCAGGTCGTTGCCGCGCAGGGCGTTGAAGGTGTCGGCCATCGACTGGCTGGGCAGGAAGCCGCCGGCGGCGTCCATCTGCTGCTCGATCGACTGCAGCCATTCCTCGTTGGTGAACAGCAGAAGGTCGCCGGCCTCGGCGAAGTCCTGCTGCGCGGCGAAAAAGGTGGCCGAGTTGATCCGCTGATCGCCCCGCGCGGCCATGTGGGCGAGGGCCACCGACAGCAGGGTGCCGCCGATGCAGTAGCCGACCGTATTGACCTTATCGACGCCGCACTGGGTCATGACCTGCTGGGTGGCGTCATAGACGCCTTCCAGCATGTAGTCCTCGAAGGTCTTGGCGGCCAGCGTCTGGTCGGGATTAACCCACGAGGCCACGAACACCGTGAAGCCCTGGCCCGTCAGCCAGCGGATCATCGAGTTCTCGGGGCGCAGGTCGAGGATGTAGAACTTGTTGATCCACGGCGGGAAGATCAGCAGCGGGATCTCGCTGACCTTCTCCGTCGTCGGGCTGAACTGCAGCAACTGCAGGATGTCGTTCTGATAGACGACCTTGCCCGGGGCGGTAGCGACGTTCTCGCCGACCTTGAACTTGGCGAGGTCGGTCTGGCTGATGGCCAGCTGGCCGCCGCCGCGTTCCAGGTCGGCGGCGAAGTTCTCCATGCCGCGCACCAGGCTTTGCCCCTGGGTCTGGACCACCTCGCGCAGGGCGGCCGGATTGGAGATCAGGAAATTCGACGGCGAGAAGGCGTCGGTCAGCATCTTGGTGAAGAACTCGACCCGGCGCTTGGTCGCCGGATCGACGCCCTCGACCTCGGCGATCAGGCCGTTCAGCCAGTTCGATGACAGGAGATAGGACTGCTTCATCAGGTCGAACATCGGGTTCGACGCCCAGTCCGGATCGTTGAAGCGCTTGTCGCCGGCGGCCGGGGCGACCACGGGGGCGACCTCCTCGCCGACGGCGCGGCGGGCGACCGACTGCCAGAGTTCCATGTACTGGCCGAAAAGGTCGGCCTGGGCGCGCATCAGCCGGTCGGGCTGGGCCGCCAGCCGGGTCATCACCTCGTTCAGGGCCGGGGCGACATGGAAGGGATCGGGCGTCAGGGCGGCCGGGCGGTCGGCCTGCCGCAAGGCGGCTTCGGCGATGGCGCCTTGGGCGGTGACGGCCGCGCGGGCCAGATTGGCCGACAAGGTCTCGACCATCTTCAACTGGTCGGGCGAGAGCATGCCTTCGAACGGCGGCGACGGCGGGGGACTGTGCTGAGCGCCGCCCGGCGGCGGCTGGGACGAGGCGCGCCCCGCCGATTCGGCCTTGGGGGGCGGCGCGATGGTCTCTGGCTTAGGCTTCGCCGCCTTCGGCGCGGCCTTGGCCTTGGGTTGGGTCGTCTCGGCCCCGGCATTGGATTTCTTTCGAGGCTTGGGGGCGGCCTTCGCCGTGGCCATGAGGTTTCCTCCGCTTGTCCAAAGCCAGTTCGCGAAAAGCGGCGTCGAACGCCTTTCGCTCGCCGCGATCATCGCATAAGACCAGAACCAATGAACGGCGAAACCCGGAAAATCGTGCGACTTGCTTTGATCGTCGGCCTCGCGGCCGGCGCGACCGCTTGCGCGAACCCGTTCAAGACCGCCGAGGTCGATCCCAGCTCGCCGATCGCGGCCGAGGCCGCGGCGGCCGCCAAGGCCAAGGCGCCGCCCCGCAAGTTCTCCGACATCCCGGCGTTGCCGACCGACGTGCCCAACGCCGACCAGGTCCGCGCGGCCGTCGTGGCGCAGCAACGCGCCGGCGATGCTCTGACCAAGGCCGTGGCGCCCGGCACGTGGGAGCTCAAGGACACCGAGGGCTATGCCGCCAAGGCCCGCAGCGACGTCAAGGCGCCGGCCTTCGAAGCGCCGACCGACGCCGACCGCGCGAACACCGACGCCTTCGCCCGCGCAGCTCGCGGCCGAGCTAGCGCGCCTCCGTCGACGCCCCAGTAGGGCGACGGAGGCATAATCTTCCTTGAACCGGCTTGGCTTGGCCCCGTGCGGGGTCTATCCATGCCCGACTTTTCGCTCCCAGAGCGCCGAAGCGGCGCACAGAGCCCTCATGAGCACCGATTTTCACCGTATCCGCCGCCTGCCGCCGTACGTCTTTGAAGAGGTCAACAAGATCAAGGCGCGCCTCCGCGCCGAGGGGACCGACATCATCGACTTCGGCATGGGCAATCCGGACATGCCCACGCCCCAGCACATCGTCGACAAGCTGATCGAGACGGCGCGCGACCCCAAGGCGGGCCGCTATTCCGCCTCCAAGGGCATCCCCGGCCTGCGCAAGGCCATGGCCAACTACTACGGCCGTCGCTTCGGCGTGAATCTGAACCCCGACACCGAGGTGATCGCCACCTTGGGCTCGAAGGAGGGCTTCGCCAACCTGGCCCAGGCGCTGACCGGTCCGGGCGACGTGATCATCTGCCCGAACCCGGCCTATCCGATCCACGCCTTCGGCTTCATCATGGCCGGCGGCATCATCCGCCACGTGCCGGCCCTGTCGCCGGAAGAGTATCTGTCGAACATCAGCCGCGCGGTGAAGCACTCGGTGCCGCCGCCCAGCGTGCTGATCCTGTCCTACCCGTCGAACCCGACGGCCCAGTGGGTCGACCTGGACTTCTACAAGGACGCCATCGCGCTGGCCAAAAAGCATGACCTGCTGGTCATCAGCGACGTGGCGTACGGCGAGATCTATTTCGACAACAATCCTCCGCCGTCAGTGCTGCAGGTCGACGGCGCCAAGGACATCGCGGTCGAGGTCAACTCGCTGTCTAAGACCTACGCCATGGCTGGCTGGCGCGTGGGCATGGTGGTCGGCAACAGCCGAATCTGCGCCGCCCTGGCGCGCGTGAAGTCGTATCTGGATTACGGCGCCTACACCCCGGTGCAGGTGGCCGCCGCCACGGCGCTGAACGGCCCGCAGGACTGCGTCGACGATATCCGCGCGATCTACAAGAGCCGCCGGGACACCCTGATCAAGTCGATGAAGGGCGCGGGCTGGGACATCCCCAATCCGCCGGCTTCGATGTTCGCCTGGGCCAAGATTCCCGAACAGTACCGCGAAGCCGGCTCGATGCTGTTCTCGCGACTGCTGATCGAGGAGGCCGGCGTCGCGGTGGCTCCGGGCATCGGCTTCGGCGAGTACGGCGAGGGCTATGTGCGGATCGGTCTGGTCGAGAACGAGCATCGCATCCGCCAGGCGGCGCGCAACGTGAAGAAATTCATCGCCAACGCCGACTCCATCCTGGCCAAGGCCCACAACAAGATGGAACAGGCGTAAGCCGGTTCACCTGAGGACTCCGAAGATGACGAACAAGACCTGGCGCGTGGGCGTCGCAGGCCTGGGCACCGTGGGCGGCGGCCTCCTGCAGTTCCTGGCCGAGCGTCCCGGCTTCGCGCCGGCCGGCGACAAGGCGGTGGTGACCGCCGTCTCGGCCCGGAACAAGTCGCGTCCGCGCACGGTCGACATCTCGGGTCTGGCCTGGTTCGACGACCCGGTGGCCCTGGCCGCCTCGCCGGACGTTGATCTGTTCGTCGAGCTGATCGGTGGTTCCGACGGCCCCGCCAAGGTCGCCGTCGAAACCGCCCTGAAGGCCGGCAAGCCGGTCGTCACCGCCAACAAGGCCCTGATCGCCGTGCATGGCGCCGAACTGGCGGCGCTGGCCGAGGCGCAGGGCGTGCCGCTGGTGTTCGAGGCCGCCGTGATGGGCGGTACCCCGGCGGTGAAGATGCTGCGCGAGGCCCTGGTCGGCGACGACGTGATCTCGGTGGCGGGCATTCTCAACGGCACCTGCAACTACATCCTGACCGAGATGGAGAAGACGGGCCGCTCGTTCGCCGACGTGCTGCGCGAGGCCCAGGGCCTGGGCTATGCCGAGGCCGATCCGACCACGGATGTCGGCGGTTTCGACGCCGGTCACAAGATCAGCATCCTGGCGGCCTTGGCCTTTGGCTGCGCCCCGAACTTCGAGGCTGCCGAGATCGAGGGGATCAGCGACGTCGAGCTGCTCGACATCAAGCTGGCCAAGGATCTGGGCTATCGCATCAAGCTCATCGCCAGCGCCGCCAAGTCCGAGGATGGCGTCGCGGTGAAGGTGCATCCGTCGCTGGTGCCGCTGGATCATCCGCTGGCGCAGGCGGGCGGGGCGCTGAACGCGCTGTTCATCGAAGGCGTGCGCATCGGCCGGATCTTCGTCCAGGGCGCCGGCGCCGGCGCGGGTCCGACGGCCGCCGCGGTGGCCGCCGACATCGCCGACGTCATGACCCGGGCCGTGCGTCCGGTGTTCCAGGCGCCGGCCGGCGACCTGGCGCCGTTCATCGCCATCGATCCAGCCCGCGCCGTGGGCAAGGCCTATCTGCGCGTCATGGTCCAGGACCAACCGGGCGTGATCGCTGCGATCTCGGAAACCCTGGCCGAATGCGGCGTCTCGATCGACAGCTTCCTGCAGAAGCCCGTCGAGGGAGCGGGCGGCGTGCCGATCGTGCTCGTTACCCATGCGACGCCGGAATCCAAGCTGCTGGATGCGATTAGCCGCATCGAAAAGCTGCAGACCGTGCTAGAGCGTCCCCGCCTTCTGCGCGTTGCGCGCATCTAGCGACCCAGAAAACTGGGCGTTGAAGGCGACATTGGGAACAAGGCCGCCTTTTCCGGGGCGGTCGGGAGAGACGGATGAGTTCGAACACCCTGGACCGCTCGCTGGTCCTGGACGCCGTTCGCGTCACCGAAGCCGCCGCCATCGCATCATGGACGATGCTGGGCCGCGGGGATGAGATGACTGCCGACCAGGCGGCCGTCGACGCGATGCGCAACGCCTTGAACGAGCTGAACATCGACGGTGAGATCGTCATCGGCGAAGGCGAGCGCGACGAGGCGCCGATGCTCTACATCGGCGAGAAGGTCGGCACGGGGAAAGGCCCCAAGGTCGACATCGCCCTTGACCCGCTGGAAGGCACGACCCTGGCCGCCAAGGCCCAGCCAAACGCCCTGACGGTCATGGCCTGGGCTCCCAAGGGCACGCTGCTGAACGCGCCCGACACCTACATGGACAAGATCGCCTGCGGTCCGGGTCTGCCGGCCGGGGTGATCGACTTGGACAAGTCGCCCGCCGACAACATCAAGGCCCTGGCCGAGGCCAAGGGCGTCGCACCGACCGAGATCACGGTCTGTGTGCTGGATCGTCCGCGTCACGCCGAGATCATCGCCCAGGTGCGCGCTGTCGGCGCCCGCATTCACCTGATCCCCGACGGCGACGTGGCCGGCGTAATCAACACCACCGATCCCTCGACAGGCATCGACCTCTATCTTGGGTCTGGCGGCGCGCCGGAAGGCGTTCTGGCTTGCGCGGCCCTGAAGTGCGTCGGCGGCCAGTTCCAGGGGCGCCTCTTGTTCCGCAACGGCGACGAGCGGAGCCGCGCCGCGCGCTGGGGGATCACCGACCTGGACAAGAAGTACGATCTGCATGAGATCGTCCGCGACGAGGCGATCTTCGCCGCCACCGGCGTCACGCGCGGCGGCCTGCTGGACGGCGTCGTCTATCGCGACGGCTGCGTGCACACCCACACGCTTGTCATGAACTCCTCGACCGGCACCGTTCGAGAAGTCCGCATGAAACGGAAGGTCTGAGACCTTTCTGTCACGGCCGCTCGCTAGGAGCGGCCGTTCTGCTTTCCGGTTTCCGAGGATACGAATGACCGCCTTTGTCGACCTGGCCGCCTGGCTCGCGAAGGAGCCGGCCGACGCCGCGCTCAAGGACGTCGTCACGACCATCGCCGATACCTGCGCCGGAATCAGCCGCGTCGTCGCTTCCGGCGCCTTGTCGGGCAGCCTGGGGGCGGCCGGCAGCACCAACGTCCAGGACGAAGAGCAGAAAAAGCTCGACGTCATCACCAACGACATGCTGAGCGATGCGCTGAAGGCCTGCGCCCCGGTCGCCGGCCTGGCCTCGGAAGAGCTGGAAGAGGTCGAGCCGACGGGCCGTATCGGTGGCTACCTGGTGACCTTCGATCCGCTGGACGGTTCCAGCAACATCGACGTCAACGTCTCGGTCGGGACGATCTTTTCCGTGCTGCCTGCGCCGGCCACCCATGCGCCGACCGAGGCCGACTTTCTGCAGCCGGGCCGCAACCAGGTCGCGGCCGGCTATGCCGTCTACGGTCCGCAGACCATGCTGGTCGTGACCCTGGCCAGCGGCGTCAACGCGTTCACGCTCAGCGCCGATGGCGAATGGCTGCTGACCCATCCGACTCTTAGCGTCAAGGCCGACACCGCCGAGTTCGCGATCAACATGTCGAACCAGCGCCACTGGGCCGCGCCTGTACAGCGCTATATCGACGGCTGCCTGCGGGGCAAGGATGGTCCTCGGGGCAAGAACTTCAACATGCGCTGGATCGCCTCGATGGTGGCCGACGTCCACCGCATCATGATGCGCGGCGGCGTGTTCATGTACCCGTGGGACAGCCGCGAACCCGGCAAGCCCGGCAAGCTGCGCCTGATGTACGAGGCCAATCCGATGGGACTGGTCGTCGAGCGAGCAGGGGGCAAGGCCACCGACGGCGTGACCGACATCCTCGACATCCAGCCGGCCAAGCTGCACCAGCGCGTGCCCGTGGTGCTGGGCTCGGCCAACGAGGTCGAGGTCGTGCGGAGCGAATTGCAGGCGGGCTGACCACGTCCGCGACTGTCGTGACGTGGCCGCATGGTCCGAATCCGCGTGACCGGATACTCTGCCGCGATGGCCGCCGATGGTGCTCCCAATATCGTATCCGACGCCTTCCTGGGCGTTGAGCGCTCACTGAGCGGCCGTGTCTGGCGCGAGCGTCCGGCCGACATCTCTGTCGTGCGGGAGATCCAGCAGCGCTATGGCCTCACCGAGCCGCTGGCGCGGGCTCTCGCCTCGCGCGGTCTCTGCCAGGAGAGCGCGGAGCACTATCTGCGCCCGACGCTCAAGGCGTTGTTCCCCGATCCGTCGAGCTTCACCGACATGGACCGGGCCGCCGCGATCCTGATCGACGCCCTGGAGCAAGGGCGTCCGACCATGGTCTTCGCCGACTACGACGTCGACGGGGCCACCAGCGCCGCCCAGCTGGTCCGCTGGTTCCGCCACATGGGCGTCGAGCTGCCGATCTACATTCCCGATCGCCTGACCGAGGGCTATGGCCCCAGCCCGGCGGCGTTCCGCAAGATCCGCGAGGGCGGGGCCGAGCTGGTGGTCACCCTGGACTGCGGCGCGGCCGCCTACGACGCCATCAACAGCGCCGCCGAGATCGGCCTCGAGGTCGTGGTCATCGACCACCACCTGATGCGCGAGGATCCGCCGGCCGCCGCGGCCGTGGTCAATCCCAACCGTCCGGGTTGTCTGAGCGGGCAGGGGGTCTTGGCCGCCGCCGGCGTCACCTTCGTCCTGCTGGCCGCCTTGAACCGCGAAGCTCGCAAGCGGGGCCTGTTCACCGAGGCTCGTCCGCAGCCCGATCCGCGCCAGTGGCTGGATCTCGTGGCCTTGGGCGAGGTTTGCGACGTCACCCAGCTGGTCGGCTTCAATCGCGCCCTGACGGCCCTGGGCCTGCGCACGATGGGCGCTTGGGCCAATCCGGGGCTGAAGGCCCTGTTCGAGGTCGGCAAGGGCTCTGGCGATCCGTCCGTGTTCCACGCCGGCTTCATCCTGGGGCCGCGCATCAACGCCGGCGGCCGCATCGGTCGTTCCGATCTCGGCGCCAGGCTGCTCTCGACCGACGATCCGTTGGAGGCCAGGGCGCTGGCCGAGGAGCTCGACAGCCTCAACACCGAGCGCAAGGCCGTCGAGGCCGCCGTGGTGGAAGAGGCTGCCGCCCTGCTGGAGCGCGGCAGCAACTTCAATCCCGACGCGCCGGTGATCGTGGTCGCGGGCGACGACTGGCATCCGGGGGTCATCGGCATCGTCGCCGGCCGCCTGCGCGAGCGCTATCGCAAGCCTGTGGTGGTGATCGGCGTCGACCGGGCCGCCAATGTCGGCAAGGGCTCGGGCCGCTCCCAGCCGGGCGTGAATCTGGGCAAGGCGATCCAGGCCGCCTTCGAGGCGGGTCTGCTGATGGCGGGCGGCGGTCACGCCATGGCGGCCGGGCTTTCGATTCGCCCTGACGCGATTCCCGAATTCCGCGCCTTCCTGGAGGAGCGCCTAGCCGGCGAAATGGAGGCGGTCGGGATCGAGACGGTCGAGATCGATGCTCTGATCCAGCCGCGCGCGGCGAATCGGGCGCTGCTCGACGACTTCCAGCGCCTGGCGCCGTTCGGCCCCGGCAACCCCGAGCCGATGTTCGCCCTGACCCAGGTGCGGCCCGATCGTGTCTCGGCCCTGAAGGGCGGCCATGTGCGCATGGACTTGGTCGGCCCGACGGGAGACCGCATCAAGGCGATCAGCTGGCGCAGCGCCGAGACGCCGCTGGGCCAGCGCCTGCTGGCCGGCGGCGGGGCGCTGGATGTGGTCGGCAAGCTGAAGCCGGACGATTACATGGGCCGCAACGGCGTCCAGCTGGAGATCGAGGACGCCTTCGACCCGCGCATGTGGACGGACTGAAAAAATCCCGCCGAGCGGGTTGCGCACCCAAAACGGCGCGGCTATACACCCGCTTCCTCGCGGGGCCGCTGGTCCCTTCGTCTATCGGTTAGGACGCCAGATTTTCAATCTGGAGAGAGGGGTTCGACTCCCCTAGGGACTGCCACCCGCGAGGCCATATATCGACGATGTTCCGCTGCGGCGGCGACGTGGTCCCTTCGTCTATCGGTTAGGACGCCAGATTTTCAATCTGGAGAGAGGGGTT
>CBIHOB010000100.1:0-13966 GCA_966211605.1 uncultured Caulobacter sp. | reverse complement strand
CCAGCTCGAAGAACAGCGACCAGGCCGGTGGATTCAAAGGGAAAAGCGGCGAGAAACCGTTGTCGTCCACCCAGACCCGGGGAACCATCAGCAGGCCCAGCCCCAGCCAGCCCGGCACCCGCTCGCGATGCTCGATGATCACCGTCGCGCCGGCCAGCATGGTCAGGGCGATCAGCGGCCACAGCCGGATCAGCCGCTGGCGCATGAAGCCCAGCCAGCCGATCTCGCGCCGGCCATAGGCGTGGGCCAGGACGAAGCCCGACAGGCAGAAGAAGAAGTCGACGGCCAGATAGCCGTGCGGGATCAGCCCATGCCGGCCGGTCCAGCTGCCGACGTGGTACAGCATGACCCCGATCGCCGCGACGCCGCGCAGGCCGTCCAGCGTCTCGTACCGTCGTCCCGCCTGATACGCCTGCAAACCGCGCCCCCGATCCGCTCCTGCTTACCCGAGGGGCTTCTCCAGCAGCAAGGCCTTGCTCAGGAAGGCCCGGTCCTCGCCGACCAGCCTCAGGCCTGCATCAGCGAACAGGACCGGCAGATCGGTCCCGGCGTAACTGGCGTAATACGGCTCGTGAAAATAGACCGGGAAGGCTTCCAGCAGGCGCGCCAGATCCGGCGTGTCAGTCGGCTGGACGGAGTCGACCAGCGCCAGCACGCCGCCGGGCTTGAGCACCCGGGCCAGGCTGGCCGCGACGATCGGGCGGACACGGGGCGGCAGCTCGTGGAAGAGATAGACGCAAGTCACCGCATCCAAAGAGCAATCGGCGAACGGCAAAGCCTCGACATTAGCCTTGACGCCGCCCACGCCGGCGCGCTTGCGGGCCTGCGCCAGATAGGCCTCGGACAGGTCGAGGCCAGCGATCGCCGCGCGAGGGAACGTCGCCTTCAGGTCCCTGAGAAAGGCGCCCGAGCCGCAGGCGACGTCGAGGATCTTGGCGTCGCGATGGTCCCGGCCGCGCCAGCGCCTGGCCAACAGGGACAGCCCCCGTCGACGCATGGCTCCGGCGGTTCCCGAGAACAGCGCCTCGACCTGGGCGTCGTAGCGACGGGCGCTTTCCTCCGTGAACCAGCCGCCGGACTGGTAGTGGAAGTTCTGCCGGTAATAGCTTGGATAAGCTTGACTATCGACCGCACCCCGCACCTCGACGCCATCGCCCCGGCGGCGGCGCTGGTCGACCTCGAAGGCGTCGGCGATGAAGTCGGCGGCCTCCCGCAGCGCGGCCGAGGGACGGGCCAAGCCGTCCTCGACGGCGGGATAGAGACCGGCGGCGACGTCGCGGGCGTCCTTCTCGAACGCCTCCAGATAGGCCCGGCGCAGCGAACCCTTCGCGGTCGGCGCGGACTTGGGGGAGAAGCCGCGGGCCTGCTCGCCCCTGGTCGGCCGGGTCAGGGAGCGAGCGAGGCTTCCCGTAGCCGTCCACCACGCGGCCTTGATCGCCGCCCGGGTCCGCTGGCCTACCGCGTCGACCGCGAAGGCCGCTCTGGTCCGCCGTTCTTCCATGCCGCCTCAGCGCGAGAACACTCCGACCAGCTCAATATGCGGCGACCAGACGAACTGGTCCACAGGCAGCACCTTCTCCAAACGGAAACCGGCGTCGACCAGGGTGCGGGCGTCCTTGGCGAAGGTGGCCGGATTGCACGAAACGCTCACCACCTTGGCGACCTTGGACTTGGCGATCTCCACGGTCTGCTCGGGGGCTCCGGCGCGCGGCGGATCGATCACCACGACGTCGGTCTTGGCGAGCTCCGTGCTGAGCACCGGGCGCTTGACCAGGTCGCGCGCCTCGGCGTTGATCGGCTTCAGCCCCGGCGTCGCGCCGATCGCGGCCTTGAGCGCGGCGATGGCCGGCGGGCTCATCTCGGCGGCGTGGACCGCCCCCACCTCGGCCAGGCGGAAGGTGAAGGTGCCGACGCCGCAATAGAGGTCGGCGATGCGGCTCGCGCCGGCGGCCTCGGCGACCGCGAAGTCAACCATAGCCCGTTCGGCGGCCGGCACGGCCTGCAGGAAGCTGCCCGGCGGCAGGGCGATCACCGCGGGCCCAAGCTTCACCAACGGTTGGCGCGCGCCGTACACGATCTCGCCGGCCAGGGTCACACGCGCGAAGTCACCCTCGCCCGCCGCCATGGCCGCGCGCATGCGGGCGTCGGCCGACAGCCCGCCACTCTTGCGCTCGACGCCTGTGACGTCGATGTCCAAGCCCGTGCCGGTCAGGGTGACGTGCAGGGTCGGGGCCGATTTCGGATGCTCCAGGAACGGCTCGGCCAAGCGCGCCAAGGCCGGCAGGGCCGCCACCAGGCGCGGATCCGTCACCGGGCACGCCTCGATCGGGACCAGAGTCCAACTCCGGCGCTCCTTGAAGCCCAGCCGCGCGCCCTGCCCCCCTTTTCCTCCCTTCGGGCCATCCTTGCGGGCGTGCAGCGCCACGCGGCGGCGCGAGGCCGGCGGCGCAGCGAAGGTCGGCAGGATCTCGGTCTCCAGGCCTTCCATCGACAGCTGGACGCGGACCTGCTCGGCCTTCCAGGCGCGATAGGGCTGGTCCGACCAGTGTTGCAGCGCGCAGCCGCCGCAGACGCCGAAATGCTGGCAGGGCGGGGCCACGCGATCGGCGCTGGCGACCAGGATCTCGACGACCTCGCCCCGTGCGCCGTCCAGGGTCGCCCGCACGGTTTCACCCGGCAGGGTCAGGGGCACGAAGGCCGGCTTCCCGTCGCCCAAGCGGGCCAGCCCGTCGCCTTGCGCGCCGATGGCGTTGATCATCAGGTCTTGCATCGGCCGTCCCTACACCAAAATCGGCGCGCGGGCGCGGCCGTCGGATGATTTTCCGTACGGGCGGGCGAAGCTGAATATCTCGGTCAGGGATCGTTCATGTTGGCTCTGCCATTACCGACATCAACGGATGGGCGTGGCGGCCCCGACCTCTCAAACGGGAGGGACCGCCCCTAAAAAGACAAGCTCTCTCATGACCATGACCGCCTCCAAGAGCAGGATCACCAAGATGAAGACCGTTCTGGGCGTGACCGCCGCCCTCGTTTGCGGCGTGCTGGCGCCGACCCTGGCTTCGGCCCAGGCCTATGGCTCCTCGAGCTACGGCGGCGCCTATGACCGCAACGGCTACTACTACGACCCCTGCCAGCGCTCGACCACGCAGCGCGGCACGGGCGGCGGCCTGGCCGGCGCCGCTATCGGCGCGGGCATCGGCAGCGGCGTCGCCGCGCGCGGCGCCAAGACCGAAGGCGCGGTGCTGGGCGGCCTGCTGGGCGCCGTGGTCGGCGCGAACATCGGCAAGAACTCGGCCGCCTGCACCTCGGGCCGCACCGCTCCGCCGCCGCCTCCCCCGCCGCCGTCGGCCTATAACGACAGCTACTACGACCGCGACTATCGCAGCAGCTCGTACGACAGCGCCCGCCGCGACGCCGATCGCGACAGCTATTACGAGCGCTCGTACGAGCGCCGCGAAGGCTACCGTGTCTCGGATCGCGACGGTCAGGCCGACGTCAACGGCTGCACCCTGGCCGAGAGCCCGATCTACCTGCCGGACGGCCGCGTGCAGAAGCGCTTCGTGCGCGTCTGCCCCGACGCCAACGGCAAGTACCAGGTCGTCGACTAAGCTTCGAAAGCACCTTGTGGAAGACAGTCGGCCGCCCCCTCTTTTGCTTAGAGCGGGGCGGCCGATTTCGTTTCAGGCCTTCACCGCCCAGACCAGTCGCTCGACCTGGCCCTCGCCGCCCGTGATGGGGCTCTGGGCCAATCCCTTCACCAACCAGCCCGAAGCCTCCAGGAAGCGGACCATGTCGCGCTCGACCCGGGCGATGATCTCGGGGTCCTTGACCAGCCCGCCCTTGCCGACATGCTCGCGCCCGGCTTCGAACTGCGGCTTGATCAGAGCGACGAGGTCCGCGCCGCCCGCCGCCAGGCCCAGCGCCGCCGGCAAGGCCTTGGTCAGCGAAATGAAGCTGACGTCGCTGACCACCAGCCGCGGGGCCTCCGGGATCAGCGCGTCGTCCAACGTCCGGGCGTCGACGCCGGACAGGTCAGCGACGCGCGGATCGGCCTTCAGCCTGGCGTGCAGTTGGTCGCGTCCGACATCGACGGCGAACACCCGCGCCGCGCCGCGCGACAGCAGGACCTCGGTGAAGCCGCCCGTGGACGCGCCGACATCGACGGCCACGCGCCCCTCGACCGCGATCGGCCACAGGTCCAGGGCGTGGACCAGCTTCAGCGCCCCGCGCCCCACCCAGGGGTGAGCGGCCTCGGCCACGATCTCGGCGTCCTCGTCAACCGTCTCGGCCGGCTTGGCGACGATCTTGCCGGCCACCGACACGCGTCCGGCCTCCACGGCCGCGCGAGCCTTGGCGCGGCTGTCGAAGACACCCCGCTCGACGAGCAGCTGATCGATACGCTTCCTGGCCACGCGGCCTCCTCGAAACCTGGAAGCAGGCTCTAGCACGGGCTTGCGGCCAAGGTCTCTTCGGGTTCAACTGAACAGCGATCACCGGCGCGCCAGACGCCGGCGAAGGGGAGACAAGAATGACCACGGCCTGGACTCCGGACGCCACCGAACTCGCCGACCGTATCCGCAGCAAGGCCGTCTCGGCGGCCGAGGTGGTCGAGGAGGCCATCCGCAAGGCCGAGGCGCTCGATCCCCGCCTCGGCGCGATCGTCACGACCGACTATGACCGCGCCCTCGACAAGGCCAAGGCCGGCCAGCTTTCAGGCCCGTTCGCCGGCGCGCCGTTTCTGGTCAAGGACCTGGATCCTTACAAGGGCCTGCCCACCTACTACGGTTCGCGCAGCATGCGCGGGGCCGGCCCCGACGCCGAGCAGACACCCTATATCGACGCGTTCGACGCCGCCGGCCTCGTGACGATCGGCAAGTCGGCGACGCCCGAATATGGCTTCCTGCCGACGACCGAGCCGATGGGCTTTGCGCCGACGCGCAATCCCTGGAACCTGGACCGCTCGGCCGGCGGGTCGTCGGGCGGAGCAGCGGCGGCCGTGGCCGCCGGCATCGTCCCCGTCGCCCACGCCAGCGACGGCGGCGGCTCTATCCGCATCCCGTCGGCGAACTGCGGCCTGTTCGGCCTGAAACCCTCGCGCGGCCGCATGCTGCCCAACCGGCCGAGCACGTGGAGCATCGATCTTTCGGTGTCGCATGTCGTGTCCCGCAGCGTCCGCGACTCGGCGGCGATGTTCGCAGCAACCCAGCGCGCCGACGCCGAGGCCCCGTTCGCGCCGATTGGCCTGGTGTCGACGCCGCTGGACCGCGCCTTGAAGGTCGGCCTGGTGATGAACAGCGGCGGCGGCCGCGCGCCCGATCCCGAGGTGCGAACCGCGGTGGAAAACGCCGCCCGCTTGCTGGAGGACCTCGGACACCGGGTCGAGCCCACGGTGCTGCCGATGGACGGAGCCCGGTTCGGCATGGATTTCACCATCCTGTGGGCCAGCGGCGCCGCCGACCTGCTGGCGGGCATCGGTCAGGCCTTGGGCCGCAAGCCGGACGCCGACGTGGTGGAGCCGTTCAGCCTGGCCATGGCCGAGCTGGTGGGACAGTTGCCGCCGGACGCCCTGCCCGCCGCGATCGAGCGCCTGAACGACGACATGAGAGCCTACGACGCCTGGCTGACGCGTTACGACGTCATCCTTTCGCCGGTGCTGGGCCAGCCGCCGGTCGAGTTGGGCTATGTCGCCGGCTGGGTCGCGTTTCCCGACCTGCAGCAGCGCCTGAACGCCTATGTCGGCTATACCCCGGTGCAGAACGTCGCCGGCGCGCCGGCCATGAGCGCGCCGCTGCACTGGACCGCCGAGGGTCTGCCGGTCGGCGTCCAGATCGCCGGCCGCGCGGGCGACGAGGCCACGCTGCTGGGGCTGGCCTACCAGCTGGAGGAAGCCCAACCCTGGGCCCACCGCAGACCGCCGGTGAGCGCGTAACGAAAAAGGCCCGCATCGCCGATGCGGGCCTTTCCTCTTCCGGTGATGCGAACGTCAGCCCTCCACGAACACCTTCTTCAGCTCGTTCTTCATGATCTTGCCGTTGGCGTTGCGCGGCAGGGTCTCGGGCCAGAACACCACCTTCACCGGCACCTTGAAGGCGGCCAGGCGGTCGGCGACGAAGGCGCGCAGTTCGGCCTCCGTGGCCTCGGCGCCCGGTTTCAGGGTCACCACGGCTGCCGGCTCCTCGCCCAGGGTCTTGTGCGGCACGCCGACCAGCGCCGCATCCATCACCGCCGGATGGTCGTAGAGGCAGTTCTCGACCTCGATGCAGTAGATGTTCTCGCCGCCGCGGATCAGCATGTCCTTGGCGCGGTCGATGATGAAGCAGAAGCCCTCGGCGTCCAGGCGCGCCAGGTCGCCGGTGCGCACCCAGCCGTCGATGAAGGTCTGGGCCGTGGCCTCGGGCTTGTTCCAGTAACCGCGCACGACCTGCGGACCCTTGCACCACAGCTCGCCGACCTCGCCGATGGGCAGTTCCCGGTAAGGGGCCTCTACCGTCATGATCTTCAGGTCCGTCACCGGCACGGCGGGACCGCAGCTGTCGGGCCGGTTCTCGTAGTCCTCGGCCGAGTTGGAGGTCGCGGTCGCCGAGGTCTCGGTCATGCCCCAGCCGTTGCCCGGCGAGGCCTTCGGCCAGATCTCCTTGATCTTGCGCACCAGCTCCGGAGCCGACGGCGCGCCGCCATAGGCCACGGCCTCGATCGAGGACAGGTCGTATTTCTCGCGATTGGGATGCTCGATGATCTGCCAGGCGATGGTGGGCACGCCGCCCATCTGGGTCAGGCGCTCGTCCTGGATCAGCTGCATCGCCTTGTCCGGGTCCCACTTGCGGATCATGGCCAGCTTGGCCCCGCCGAACAGCGACGGATTCAGCACGGCGAAGCAACCCGTGGCATGGAAGAACGGCACCGAGATCAGCGAGCCCTTCTGCGGTGCGGTGGGATCGGGCTGGGGCGGCGCCTCGCCACGACGCAGGAACGATCGCGCAGACGCGGCCGCGGCGGCGAAGATGTTGCTGTTGATGTTGCGATGGGTGCCGATCGCGCCCTTGGGCTTACCCGTCGTGCCCGAGGTATAGAAGATCGTCGCGTCATCGTCCGGGGCGATGGCCACGGTCGGCAGCGGCTTCTCATCCAGCTTGGCCCAGTCGTTAGGGGCTCCGATCGCGCTTTCCAGGTGGATCACATAGGGATGAGTGATCTCCTCGGGCGAGCGGCAGACATAGACCCGCTCCAGGTCCGGACAGTTGTGGAGATGCTCGGCCAAGCGCTCGTAGCGCTCCACATCGACGATGGCGACCTTGGCGCCGGAATCGACCAGGCCGTACTCCAGCTCCGGCCCGGTCCACCAGGCGTTCAGCGGCGTGACGATCGCACCGATCGACAGGGCGCCGTAGAAGGCCACCGGCCATTCCGGCAGGTTGCGCATCACGATCGCCACGCGATCGCCCTTCTGCACGCCGAAAGCCTCCAGCTCGGCGGCCATGTGGGTCACGGCGCGATAGAAGGCCTCGAAGCTGACCCGCTCGTCCTCGTGCACCAGAAAGATCTTTTCGCCGTGGGCGCGGCCCGCCACGACGGTGTCGCGCAGCGACGGCGGCGCATTCTTCCAGGTCCGGGTCTTCACGCCCCGGATCTCGACCTCCTCCATCTCGCCCGGCGTGCCGGGCTGGGTGATCAGCGCATAGGCCTGCTGGACGGACATCGCCGGCCACGGCGCGGGCTTGGAAGCGGCCTGGGTCATTCTACTCTCCCGGTGGTGTCGCGCCTTGTTGAGCGAGCGCGTTCGACGACCAGAGAGCACAGGCCGAAGCCGGATGCAAACATCCGTTTGACGCTAGGAGAACATCGATAAGTTACAACCCTAGCCGGCCGATTTTTCGAGCCGCTTCAGCCGGTCGGCGGCGTTCTTGTTGGCAGGGTCCAGCGCGAGCGACTTCTGGTAGGCGATGATCGCGGCCGCGTTGTCGCCATTGGCGGCATAGGCCTCGCCCAGGCTGTCGAAGGCGTTGCCGCTGGCCGGGTAGAGTTCTGCGGTCAGCTTCAGCACCGCCAGGGCCGAGCGCGGCTTGCCGAACGCGAGCAGGCGATAGCCCCAGTCGTTCAGTTCGTGCTCATCCGCCGTGAAGGTCGGATGGGCGGCGCGGAAGGCCGCGAGGGTCGCGGACGGATCCGCCCTCTCCTGCCCCGTCAGCGCCGCGCGCAAGGCCGGGACGCCGATCAGGGTCATGCCCGGGATGAACCCTTGGGCGATCTCGTCGACCACATCCTCAGGCGTCGAGCCGGCCAGATTGGTCAGGATCACGACCCCGACGTTGTCGTCCGGATAGAGATAGACCGCCGAGCGGCTGCCGCCGGTCATGGCCACGGCCCGATGCGCCGGACGGTCCAGGACCAGCCAGCCCATGCCCCACCGGCCCGGCTTGCCGTCGCTGTAGGTCACGGGCGTCCACATTGCCGCCCTGGTCGCGGGCTTCAGCAGCATCCCGCCCTGCAGGGCGATAAGCCAGCGGGCCATGTCGTCGGCGGTGCTGTTCATGCCGGCCGCGGCGTGATGCAGCGGCGAGAAGATCTCCCGCCGCACGATCGGCTGGTCCGGCGTCGCCTGGCGATAGCCGTACGACACCACGCGCTCGGGACCGGCGTCGCGGCTGTCGCCCCAGCCCGTGCGCGTCATGCCCGCCAGGGCGATCTGCTCGCCGGCCAGGGGCGCGTCGGGCGCCCGGTCGCGCAGGCCGTTGATGGCCATCTGCACCAGCGCATAGTTGGTCTGGTTGTAGTCGAACCGCTGACCCGGCGGGAACCGGATCGGCTTGGCCAGGGTCGCGGCCCAGGCGGCCTTCCCGTCGCCGTCGCCATCGTCGAAGGTCGGCAGGCCCGAGGTGTGGCTGAGCAGGCGGCGCACCGCGACGCCGCGCCAACTCTCCGGCAGATCGGCGACATAGGTCCCGATCGGCTTGGCCAGATCCAATCGCCCGGCCTCGACCTCACGCATCGCGGCGACGCCCGTGAAGGCCTTGGTGATCGAGTTGATCGGGAAGTTGGTCGCCGGCGTCACCGGCGTCCGCTGGACGATATCCGCGACGCCGTAGGCGCGGGACATGACGATCCGGCCGTCCTTGACCACGGCGACCTGCAGGCCAGGAATGTGCTGTTCGGCCATGGCGCGGCGGACGATGGCGTCGGCGCGCGCGACGGGATCCGGCGCGGCCACCGCGCCGCCGACGGCCAGGCCCAGCATCAGAAGTCCCAGTCCCACGGCCTTGCCCCTCATCGCCACGCTCCCTCGATACGCGGCGAGAGAAGACCAGCAGGCGGCGACGCGGCCCAGTTAATCCTTGGTCATGTGACGAAGCCTGTTGCGGACCGCGCGAAGGTGCTCAAATCCGGTCAGGTAGAGAGACCGAGGGAGTCGTGATGCGCACCTGGATGACCCCGCTGGCCCTGGCCGCCGGTCTGGCCCTGGCCGCCCCGACCGTAGTGCTGGCCGCGCCAAGGCCGGCCGTCCTCGCTCCGGCCCAGGACGCGGCCCTGAAGGCGCGGATCGACGGCGTGCTGGATCGGGCCATCGCCGAACAGCGGCTGGTGGGTGTCGTGGTGCTGGTCGCACGAGACGGCAAGCTGGTCTATCACCGCGCCGCGGGCCTGGCCGATCGCGAGGCCAAGCGGCCAATGACCGAGGACGCCGTCTTCCGCTTCTCGTCGGTGACCAAGCCGTTCGTCAGCGCCGCCCTGATGCGCCTGGTCGAACAGGGCAAGATCAAGCTGGACGATCCTGTCACGACCTACCTGCCGGACTTCAAGCCCAAGCTGGCCGACGGGACGACGCCGGTCATCACCATCCGTCAATTGCTGAACCATACGGCCGGCCTGACCTATGGCCTGGCCGAAGGCTCCTCGCACCCGTACCACACGCTGGGAGTCTCGGACGGCATCGACCTTTCGGGGATCAGCCTGGACGAGAATGTCCGCCGCATCGGCCAGGCTCCGCTGGCCTTCGCGCCCGGTTCGCGCTGGCGCTACTCCGTCGCCATCGACGTGCTGGGCGACGTGATCGAGAAGGCGGCCGGCAAGCCCCTGCCCGACGTCGTGGCCGAGACCGTCACCCGGCCCCTTGGCCTGAAGGATGCGGGCTTCGTGGCCAAGGACCCTTCACGGCTGGCCACGCCCTACGCCAACGCCCAGCCGGCGCCGGCGCGGATCACCGACAACCAGGACGTCGCGCTGGGACCGACCGCCGTCCGCTTCGCCCCCAGCCGCGCCCTGCATCCGGAGGAATTCCCCTCCGGCGGCGCGGGCATGGTCGGTTCGGCCGGCGACGCGCTGACCTTCCTGGAGACCATCCGCAAGGGCGGCGCGCCGATCCTGAAGACCTCGACCGTCGCCGAGATGACCAAGGACCAGGTCGGTCAGGAGGCGGCGACGCAAGGCCCCGGCTGGGGCTTCGGCTATGGCTGGGCGGTGCTGGACGATCCCGCGATCGCCAAGACGCCGCAGGCCGCGGGCGCTCTGGCTTGGGGCGGGGTCTACGGCCACAACTGGTTCGTGGACAGCAAGAACGGCCTGACCGTGGTGCTGATGTCCAACACGGCCTTCGAGGGCATGAACGGCCAGGTGACACGGGAACTTCGGGACGCGGTGTACGCCAAATGACAAAGGGCGGCGTCCCCCAGGAGACGCCGCCCTTCCCTGTTCGCTGCAGCGAATCTTACCCCACCGACTCCAGCCGACTCAGGGCGGCCTCGAGCTTGGCCTTGGCCGCCTCGGCCTCGGCCAGGCGTTCGCGGTTCTCCTCGACGACCTCTTCCTTGGCGCGGGCCAGGAAGTCGGGGTTGCCGAGCTTCTTGCCGACCTTCTCGATCTCGCCGACATGGCCGGCGATTTCCTTGGTCAGGCGAGCCTTCTCGGCGGCCAGGTCGATGAAGTCGGCGACGCCCAACGCGCCCACCGCTTCGCCCATCACGATCGGAACCGAACCGGCCGGAGCGGCGTCGGCCTCGCGGGCGCTGTCCAGGCGGGCCAGGGTCAGCAGCAGGTCGCGGTGCCGCGCGAGCCGCGCCTTGGTCTCCGGACCGGCGCCGACGACGCTGAGCGCCGGCTTGGCCGACGGCGGCACGTTCATCTCGGCGCGGATCGAGCGGATCTCGCCGACCGTCTCGACCAGCCAGCCGATCTCGGCCTCGGCCTCGGAGTCGATCCATTCGGCCGGCAATTCGGGCCACCGGGCCGAGATCAGCATGGTTTCTCGAGCTGGACCGAACTCGGCGGTCTTCTCCCACAGCTCCTCGGTGATGAACGGCATCACCGGGTGCAGCAGCTTCAGGATCACGTCCAGCGCCCAGGCGGCGGTGGCGCGGGTCTCGGCCTTGGCCGCCGCGTCGTCGCCGTTCAGGATCGGCTTGGCCAGCTCCAGGTACCAGTCGCAGAAGACGTTCCAGACGAAGCGGTACAAGGCGCTCGCCGCCTCGTCGAACGACGGACCTTCCAGCGCCTTGGTGACCTCGGCGACCGTCTTGACCGTCTCGCCGCGGATCCACTTGTTGATCGGCTGCTGGACCGTCGCCGGATCGAAGCCCTCAACGCGGACGCACTCGTTCATCTGGGCGAAGCGCGAGGCGTTCCAAAGCTTGGTGCCGAAGTTGCGATAGCCCTCGATGCGCTGCTTGGAGAGCTTGATGTCGCGCGCCTGGCCCGACATCGCCGTCAGGGTGAAGCGCACCGCGTCGCAGCCCAGCTCGTCGATCAGGATCAGCGGATCCATCACATTGCCCTTGGACTTGCTCATCTTGGCGCCCTTCTCGTCACGGACGAGGGCGTTGATGAACACCTGCTTGAACGGGGCCTCACCCATGAAGTGGATGCCCATCATCATCATCCGGGCGACCCAGAAGAAGATGATGTCGAAGCCTGTGACCAGGGTGCTGGTCGGGTAGAACTTGGCCAGGTCGGCGGTCTTCTCCGGCCAGCCCAGGGTCGAGAACGGCCACAGGGCCGAGCTGAACCAGGTGTCCAGGACGTCCTCGTCCTGGCTCAGGACAACGTTCTCGCCGAACTGGGCCTTGGCGGCGGCGTAGGCGGCTTCCTCGGTCTCCTCGACGAAGATCGAGCCGTCCGGACCGAACCAGGCCGGGATGCGGTGGCCCCACCAGAGCTGGCGCGAAACGCACCATGGCTCGATGTTGCGCAGCCATTCGAAGTAGGTCTTTTCCCAGTGCCTGGGCTCGAAGACCGTCTCGCCCTCTTCCACCGCCTTCAGGGCCGGCTGGGCCAGGGTCTTGGCGTCGACGTACCATTGGTCCGTCAGGAAGGGCTCGATGACCACGCCGGAACGGTCGCCGTGCGGGACCATGTGCCTGGTCTTCTCGATCTCCTTCAGCCAGCCCTCCTCCTCGGCGCGGGCGACGATGGCCTTGCGCGCGACGAAGCGATCCAGGCCGACGAACTCGGCCGGGACGGCGTCGTTCAGCTTGGCTTCCGGAGTCAGGATGTTGATGGCTTCCAGGCCGGCGCGTTTGCCGACGCCGAAGTCGTTGAAGTCGTGGGCCGGCGTGATCTTCACCGCGCCCGAGCCCTTGGTCGGGTCGGCATAGTCGTCGGCGACGATCGGGATGCGGCGGCCGACGATCGGCAGGGTCACGAACTTGCCAACCAGGCCTTTGTAACGCTCGTCGTCGGGGTGAACCGCGACGCCGGTGTCGCCCAGCATGGTCTCGGGACGCGTGGTCGCCACGACGATGTAGTCGCGGGTCTCATATTCGGTCGGCTTGCCCTCGTCGTCGAAGGCGATCGGGTGCTGATAGGTGACGCCATCGGCCAGCGGATAGGCGAAGTGCCAATAGGCGCCGTCGACCTCCTTCTGCTCGACCTCCAGGTCGGAGATGGCGGTCTGGAACTGCGGGTCCCAGTTGACCAGGCGCTTGTCGCGATACAGCAGGTTCTGCTTGTAAAGCTGGACGAACACCTTGCGGACGGCGGCCGACAGGCCCTCGTCCAGGGTGAAACGCTCGCGCGACCAGTCGCAGCTGGCGCCCAGGCGGCGCAGCTGGTTGGTGATGGCCCCGCCGCTTTCGGCCTTCCACTCCCAGACCTTGGCGACGAAGGCGTCGCGGCCCATGTCGCGGCGGCCGATGTTGCCGGCGGCGGCCAGCTGGCGCTCGACGACCATCTGGGTGGCGATGCCCGCGTGGTCGGTGCCCGGCAGCCACAGGGCGGCCTTGCCGCGCATGCGGTGGAAGCGGGTCAGCACGTCCTGCAGGGTGTTGTTCAACGCGTGGCCGATGTGCAGCGAGCCCGTCACGTTCGGCGGCGGGATCACGATGACGAACGGCTCGGCGTTCGCATCCTCACTGGGCTTGAAGGCCCCGGAGGCCTCCCAGGCGGCGTACAGGCGGGGTTCGACGGATTTGGGATCGAAGGTCTTTTCGAGCATGGCGGGGGATATGCCATCTGCGGCCACGACGCGAAACCGGCGGGCCTTGGTTTTTGACGGAATTTGAAACGAAAAAGGCGGCCGCCGCAGCGACCGCCTCGATTTCTCGGATCCTGGAGAGGCCTTAGACGCCGCGACCGCGGGCGATCCGTTGCACTTCTTCCTCGACCTTGGTCTCGACGATGCGCGGCAGGTTCTGGTCCAGCCACTCCTTGAGCAGCGGACGCAGCAGCTCGCGTACGACGTCTTCCAGGGTGCGGGCGTCCTTGGGCATCAGCAGGGCCGAGCTCAGGCTGCCGAAGGCCGAGGCGGCCGCCGAGGCGGCGGTTTCGCCGACCAGCTTGTCGGCCACCTCGTCGCGGTCGAACACCGGCGCGGCGGGCGGCGGGGCATAGACAGGCTCCGGCTCGGGCTCCGGCGGCGAGTAGACGTCGATGTCGCCGACGGTTTCCAGCGGTTCGGGCTCGGGCTCCGGTGCGATCGGATCCGTCAGTTCGAGGACATCGTCCTCGATGGGTTCAGGCTCGGGCTCGGGCTCGGGCGGCG
>CBIHOB010000099.1:0-13987 GCA_966211605.1 uncultured Caulobacter sp. | reverse complement strand
CCCCCCCTGTGTTTAAAAAGACGGGGCCGGTCCCTGGGCACCCGGCCCACCCAAGTTTGATAACGAAGGGGCCGGTTCCTGCGGAACCGGCCCCGGCCAAAAACCCGAAGGCTTCCGGTCTTAGTAGGTAAAGCGCACGCCCATCTTGAACGTCCGGCCAATGGCGCCGGCGTAGTGGAACGTGGTCAGGAAGTTCGGGTTCGACGAGTAGGAACCCGCGGCCAGCGGGGACTTCTGGTCGAACACGTTGCCGATGTTGCCGTAGATCTGGACCTGATCGTTGATCTGGGCCGTGGCGTTCATGTCGGTGTAGATGAACTTCTTGATGTAGCAGAACTTCGGCGCGATCGTCTGGTTGTTGTTGGCGTAGGTGTTGCCAGCAACGCAGTCGGTGGTGCCGTAGTCGTCGGCGGCGACCTGCTTGATCTTGTTGACGAAGTAGGTCGTGGCCGACAGCGTGTAGCGGCCGAACGCGACGGTGTTCTGCCAGTTGGCGCGCCAGTTCGGCGTGCCGTTGCCCGACGACAGCTCGTACGGACCCAGGGTGCCGGCGTACTTCTGCACCTTACCATCGGCAGTGTGCAGGTCGTACTTCAGCACGTGGGTGACTTCCACGCGGCTGGTCCACTTGACGTCATCCCAGACGTTCAGGTTGGCCTGGGCCGCGAAGTCGACGCCCGAGGTCTGCGAGTAGTTGGCGTTCTCGAACGGCGCGTTGATGATCAGGACGCGCGGCAGGGCGTTCGGGAACAGCGGGTCCGGCACGTCGACGACGTTGCACGAGTAGCCCGGACCCACGGCGGCGACGCGAGCGCAACCATCGGCTTGGGACGTACCCTTGAAGTACTCACCCTTCGCTTCGGCGATCTTGGAACCGCTGACGATCAGGTTGTTCTTCTTGACGTTGTAGTAGTCGACCGTCAGCGACAGCCAACGGGTCGGCTGCACGATGGTGCCCAGCGTGAAGCTGCGCGAGGTTTCCGGCTTCAGGTTCGGGTTGCCGACCAGGCCCGAGCCCAGCGAGTAGGACAGGGCGTAGGGGTTGGTCGTACCGCCGTGGGCGGCCACGAACGAGCTCGGCGGCACGTAGGTCGCGAAACCGGCGTACTGCGAACGCGGACCCGATTCCGCGAAGGTCGGAGCGCGGAAGCCTTCCGAATACGTGCCGCGGAAGGCCAGTTGCTTCATCGGCGTATACTTGGCGCCGATCTTCGGCGAGAAGTGGCTGAAGCCTTCCGAGTAGTCGTCGTAACGACCCGAGACGTTGACTTCCAGGTCCTCGGTGATCGGAGCCTGCACTTCGAAGAACGCGGCCTTGACCGTGTGCTTGCCGAAGGCCGACGAGGTCGTCAGGCTGTAGGTGTCCAGGCGGGCGTTCTGGTTGTTGTTCTCCAGAACTTCCTTACGGATCTGACCGCCGACGGCCAGCATCACGTCACCGGCCGGCAGGGTCCACAGCTTGTGGGTGACCGAGCCGTCCAGCGACATCATCGACGAGTGCGAGTTCGTCACGATGTCCGGCGAGATGGCCTGACGCACGGCGGCGGTGTTCTTCGACGGGTCGACGAAGTTGTACGAACCGGTGTTGATCGCAGTCATCAGCGCCGCGATGTTCAGGTAGCCGCGCTGGCGGATACGCAGATTGTCGCGCGCGCCGACGGCGTCGACTTGCCAGTTCCAGCCGTCGCCGAACTCGCCCTTCAGGCCCGCGGTGCCGCGGATGACTTCGTTGACGCGGTTGCTGCCGGCCGGGATGTCGCCGAACAGGTAGTACAGACGCGCCGCGCCGTTCGACGGATCGTTGGCGTAGGCGGCGGCGTACGGGTTGTTCGGGTTCAGCATGCGACCCGGAGCGCCGGCGGTGGCGCAGTTCACGCCCGACGAGCAGATCCAGACCGGCAGAGTGATCTGCAGGGCCGACAGCGACGGCTGAGCGCCGAACGGCTGGGTGTTCTGGACCGCGCGCGGCGCGTTCTTGATGTCGACTTCGTTGCTCGAGTAGCTGCCCGTGACATACGACTCGATGTTGTCGCTGAGGCGCATGCTCAGGCGACCGTTGAAGGCGTAGCGCTTCTGCAGCGGCTGGATCTGGTTGTAGGCGTCGACCAGGTTCCACTTACAGCCGGTGCCGTTCACGTTGGCGCTGACCTGCGTGAAGGTGCCGTTGGTGCAGTTCAGGTTCAGCGAGGTGTAGACCTTCGCCGGATCCAGAACCGTGCCGGTGCCCGTGCGCGGGTCGTTCAGGTCGCGGACGCTGGTGCGATACACGATCGCGTTCGGCGTCTGGACGGCCATGTTGTTGTCGGCCGAGTTGTTGTCCAGGCCGCCGATCGAGGTCAGGTCACGGTTGTTGAACGGGAAACCGCGGCTGTGCGTCGTGACGCGGTCGTCCTTCTGGTATTCGGCGTTGATGTAGAAGTTCCAGCCGTTCTCCTGGTAGTCGCCGTAGCCCAGGGTGATGTCGGCGCGCTTGTGTTCGGCGTCGCCGCGATCGCTCTCGCCGGCTTCCAGGCTGCCGGCGACGCCGACGAAGGTCTTCTTCAGCTTCAGGTTCACCACGCCGCCGATGGCGTCGGCGCCGTACGACGACGAGGCGCCGTCCTTCAGCACTTCGATCCGGTCGATCAGGCTGAACGGAATGGTGTTCAGGTCGACATAGGCGTTATGGCCGTCGTCGTTGATGGGGAAATTGGTCGAGCGCAGGCCGTCGACCAGAACCAGGGTCGAGGACACGCCCAGGCCGCGCAGCGAGACGGCCGAGCCGCCGGCGCTGAAGCCGCTCTGGAAGCCGGTGCCGATCGAGCCGGCGCCGTCGGCCGAGATCGTGCGAATGGCGTCCGAGGCGGTCGTGATGCCCGCGCGTTGCAGGTTTTCCGACGTCACGACGGTGACCGGCGACGGGGTTTCGGTGTCCGTACGGCGGAACAGCGAACCGGTGACGACAACTTCCTCAACTTGCGTCTGTTCGGTGTTCGAGTCCGCGGGGGCGGTCTGGGCGACCGCCTGGCCGGCGCCAAGCACGGTCAGGCCGCAGATCATGGAGGAAGCGAGCAAGCGCTCCCGGATGGTCTTCGTAATCAAGTTTAACTCCCCAGAGTCGATGCGCAGGTGGGTCATGCGCGTCTGGACTCGCTTGAATCCAGCTGGCCGGGAGCTACGGACCGAAACGATCGCAGGTCAACGAACATTGCGACCGTGAAACAACGCGCCTCGACCATGTCTCTTTAAAGTCACATTCATGCAGACGACGTGACAAAATACTTCGAGGTTGCGGATAAAATATAATGAAAGATCAGCATGCTACTTCAGGTTAGTCGAACGCGGTTCGATCATCTGATCGCAAGCGATGGATAAGCTCAAAACTGCATGTACAGAAATTACTGTACAGGTTGGCAAAGATTTATAACGCTTAATAATTTTGTGTAGCTGCGATTGTGGCGGAATTTTTCTTCTACATTACGGAAATGTCAGGATGAAAGCTGACAAGTATCGAGTCACGCAGGCAAAAGCCGTGCGGCGGCGACCGGTCGCAGCGAAACAGATGCACCAGGGCGAGGTCATCCGCGCCCGAGAAAATGGCGCCCCGCTTTTAGAGGAAGTCGGGTTTGCATTCCGCCGCATAAGGGCTATATGTGACGGACAGGTTATGCTCACTTTCAGCATAACCCCAACGCCGGCAGAACCCTCATGGAAGCGCCGGCGTTTTTTGAGGCCCTGGAAATGCTCACTTTGAGCATAACGGAGGATCAGATGGCCGACGGGTTTGTTGTTCCAGACAAGGATGGCCCTCTGGAATTCACCGCCCAGGTCGAGGCGGCGACCAGCGGGATCTGGGACAAGGTCAAGCACCATGTCACCCCGATGGAGTGGCGCGTGCAGGCTCCGCTGATCGCCGAGATCAACCGCCTCAAGCGCGAGAAGAACGCCGCGATCCTCGCCCACAACTACATGACGCCGGACATCTTCCACGGCGTGGGCGACTTCGTGGGCGACAGCCTGGCGCTGGCCAAGGAAGCCGCCAAGAGCGACGCCCGGATCATCGTCCAGGCCGGCGTGCACTTCATGGCCGAGACCAGCAAGGTCCTCAGCCCCGACAAGAAGATCCTGATCCCCGACCTCAAGGCCGGCTGCAGCCTCGCCTCCTCGATCACCGGCGCCGACGTGCGGCTGATCAAGCAGCGCTATCCGGGCGTGCCGGTGGTCACCTATGTCAACACCACGGCCGACGTGAAGGCCGAGACCGACATCTGCTGCACCAGCGCCAACGCCGTGCAGGTGGTCGAGTGGGCGGCCAGGGAATGGGGGACCGACAAGGTCATCCTGATCCCCGACGAATTCCTGGCCCGCAACGTCGCCCGCCAGACGGACGTCAGGATCATCGCCTGGGCCGGACATTGCGAGGTCCATAAGCGCTTCACCGCCGGCGACATCGCCGACATGCGCGCGGCCTGGCCGGGCGCGGAAGTGCTGGCCCATCCCGAGTGCCCGGCCGAGATCCTGGAAGCCGCCGACTTCGCCGGCTCGACGGCCGCCATGAACGAGTATGTGGCGGCCCGCAAGCCGGCCCAGGTGGTGCTGATCACCGAGTGCTCGATGGCCAGCAACGTCCAGGCCGAAAGCCCGGCGACCCAGTTCATCGGCCCCTGCAACATGTGCCCGCACATGAAGCGGATCACGCTGCAGAACATCCACGACGCCCTGGTCCACGAGCAGTACGAGGTCACCGTCGACGCCGACGTCCTCGACCGCGCGCGCCTGGCCGTCCAGCGCATGATCGACCTGCCGCCGCCGGCCTCGCCCGCTCGGTATGACCTGGTGAAGGCGCGACATCATGTGGATGTCGAGCTGATCTAGGACCGCCTCCCCTTCCCTCTCCCCAGGGAGTGTTTCCAGTGATCGAACGCGTGAACTTCGACGGTCCCGTCATTCTCGGCGCGGGCCTTGCCGGTCTCACCGCCGCCCTCTCCGCAACGAAGGGGGCGGCGCGCAAGGCCCTGGTCCTGTCGCCGACGCCCCTGGCGACCGGCTGCTCCAGCGCCTGGGCCCAGGGCGGCATGGCCGCCGCGCTGGCCGGCGACGACAGCCCCGCCCTGCACGCGGCCGACACCATCGCCGCCGGCGCGGGCCTGTGCGATCCCGAGGCGGTCGCCCTGCTGACCCGGGAAGGTCCGCAGGCCGTCCGCGACCTGGCCGCCCTGGGCGCGCCGTTCGACCGGAAAACCGGCGGCGAGTTCGTGCTCAGCCTGGAAGCCGCCCATGCTCGCGCCCGTGTCGCCCGGGTCGGCGGCGACGGCGCGGGGGCGGCGATCATGGCCGCCGTCGTCGCCAGCGTCCGCGCCGCCCCCGCCATCGAGGTCCGCGAGAACGCCCGCGCCCGCCGCCTGCTCCAGGACAAGACCGGCCGGGTGGTCGGGGTCCTGGCCGAGATCGACGGCGCGCTGGTCGAGATCCGCAGCCCCAGCGTGATCCTGGCCACCGGCGGCGTCGGCGGCCTCTACGCCGTCACCACCACCCCCGCGCAGGTGCGCGGCGAGGGGCTGGGCCTGGCCGCCCTGGCCGGCGCCACGATCGCCGATCCGGAATTCGTGCAGTTCCACCCCACCGCCATCGACTTGAGCGCCCATGGGGGCCGCGACCCCGCCCCGCTGGCCACCGAGGCCCTGCGCGGCGAAGGCTCGATCCTGCGCGACGCCGATGGCCGCGCCTTCATGGCCGACTACCATCCGGCCAGGGAACTGGCGCCGCGCGACGTGGTCGCCCGCGCCATCCACGCCGAGCGCGCCGGCGGTCGCGGGGCGTTCCTGGACGCCACCGAGGCGGTCGGCGACCACTTCCCGCACGAGTTCCCGGCCGTGTTCGAGGCCTGCCGGAGCGCCGGGATCGACCCGCGTCGCGAGATGATCCCGGTGACGCCGGCCGTGCACTACCACATGGGCGGCGTGGCCACCGATCTGGACGGGCGCGCCAGCCTGCCGGGCCTGTTCGCCGCCGGCGAGTGCGCCTCGACGGGCGTGCAAGGCGCCAACCGCCTGGCCTCCAACAGCCTCCTGGAAGCGGCCGTGTTCGGGGCTCGCGCCGGGCGCGCCGCGGCGGCGGAATCGGCGCAGGGCGGCGAGCCGGTCAGCCTGGCGCCCTTCCCCGACCTGCCGGACGCCGCCTTGCAGGTCCTGCGGCGGGCCATGAGCCGGGACGCCGGGGTGATCCGCGACGAGGTCGGCCTGACCCGCCTGCTGGAGCAGATCGACGCCCTGGAGCCGGCCTATGGTCCCTGCCCGCCGCTGGTCGCGGCCCGCCTGATCGTCGAGGCGGCCCTGGCCCGACAGGAAAGCCGGGGCGGCCACTATCGCTCGGATTTCCCGGCGACGGCCGAGCCGGCCCGCACGTTCGTGACACTGGAGGCGGCGGGCGCGCTGCGCCGCCAAGCCGCCTAGGTGTCAGGCGGCTTGCAGACGGCGACCGCGCATCAGCCAGGCGACGAGCTTCAGGCTCACCGCCAGGCCGATCAGCGCCAGGGCCGGGACCGCCAGCATCGGCTTGGTCATCAGCCGGCCGACATAGCTGTTGGTGAAGACCAGCAGGATGGCGACGCCGCCGATCGCGTGCAGCAGCTTCCAGCGGGGCGCGCCCAGGGCCTTGACCGAGGCGCTGTTGGACGTCGCCGCCATGGCCGCGATCAGGACGTACACGAAGCCGCCGGCATAGACAGTGACGGGGTTCAGCGGATGCCGGAAGGCCAAGGCCGCGATCACGATGAAACCCAGGTGCACGCCATGAGCCGCCGCGAACGACAGGCCCGCGGCCCGACGCCGCCGCAGCAACGCCGTGCGCCAGCCGCCGGGGAACAGCGCCGCCAGGGCCGAGGCGCTCCAGGCCAGGAGGAAGATCGGGAACGAGAACCGCGCCGTCAGCCGCGTCGCCATCAGCGCGCCCTCGTGTGTCCAGCCGCCGCCGGCCAGGAAGCCCAGGGCGCCGACGGCGATGGCCGTGACGGTCGCGCCCAGGACGATCACCGGGGTCGAAAGCTTCATCTCGTCGCCTCCCCTTTCGCGCTTCACGGCGCTTGTCATACCGACAGTATGATCGTCATACCATGAGTATGTCGTCAAGCCCGCCGCCGCTCGCGAACCGCCCCATCACCAATCGCGAAAGGCTGGTCGCCGAAGCGCGCCGCCTGTTCGCCGAGAAAGGGTTCGAGGGGGTGTCGGTCGACGACATCGCCGCCGCCGCCGGTTTGACGAAGGGCGCGGTGTACTATCAGTTCAAGGACAAGACCGACCTGTTCCGCGCCGCCTGCGAAGCAGTGCTGGCCGACGTCCGCGACCGGGTCGAGACCGCCAGCATGGGCCAGTCCGACCATCACCTGGATGAAATCGTCATCGGCGCCGACCGCCTCTACGACGCCTACGATGCGCCGGACGCGCGGCGCCTGCTCCTGGTCGACGGCCTGACCGTGCTGGGCGTCGACGGCTGGACGGCGATGCAGGAGCCGGTCGGGGTGGGACTGATCGCCCACGCCTTGTCCCACCTGGCCGACGAAAAGCTGATCGAGCCCGACGTCGTCCCGGCCCTGGCCCACCTGCTGTTCGGGGCCTTCGTCCAGGGCGTGCTGCGCATCGCCGCCTCGGCCGATCCGCAGGCGGCCGGCCTCGAGGTGCGCCGGGCGACCAAGACCCTCACCCAAGCTCTGTTGTCGGGCGCCGGCGCGCCCGTGAAGGATCCCCAATGGCTGCCGCTCAAGTGACCCCGCCCATCACCCCCCCGGACGACATCCTGGTCCGCCCGATCGTCGACCACGCCCTGGCCGAGGACCTGGGCCGCGCCGGCGACATCACCGGCCAGGCCTGCATCGATCCGGACGCGCGGCTGTCGGTGGTCTGGGCCAGCCGCCAGGATGGCCGGGTGTCGGGCCTGGCCTGCGCGCGCCTGGCGCTGGCGGCGCTGGATCCGGCGGCCCGTTTCGAGATCGTCACCCCCGACGGCGCCGACGCCGCGCCCGGCGCGATCCTGGCCCGCGCCGAAGGCGACGCCCGCGCCGTGCTGGCCGCCGAGCGCACCGGGCTGAACCTCCTGGGCCGCCTGTCGGGCGTCGCCACCCTGACCCGGGCCTATGTCCGCCTGGTCGAAGGCACCGGCGCCGCCATCGTCGACACCCGCAAGACCACGCCGGGCCTGCGCGCGCTGGAGAAGTACGCCGTGCGCTGCGGCGGCGGGGTCAATCACCGCTTCGGGCTGGATGACGCCATCCTGATCAAGGACAACCACGTCGCCGCCTGCGGCGGGGTCGGCGAGGCCGTGCGGCGAGCCCGCGCCCACGCCGGCCACCTGGTCAAGGTCGAGGTCGAGGTCGACGGCCTCTTCCAGCTGGAGGAGGCGCTGAAGTACGGGCCGGACGTGGTGATGCTGGACAACTTCAGCCTGGAGGACCTGAAGACAGCCGTGTCGCTGGCCAAGGGGCGCGCGGTGCTCGAGGCCTCGGGCGGCGTGAACCTGACGACCGTCCGAGCCATCGCCGAGACGGGCGTCGACGTGATCAGCGTCGGCGCGCTGACCCACTCGGCGCCGGTGCTGGATATCGGGCTGGACGCGGTTTAGCTCAGAAAATCCGCGCCAGTTCCCGCACCACCATCGCCGCCAGCACGCCGGTCGAGATCACGAACAGCAGGAACCGCAGCGCGACCAGGTTGATGCTCACCTGAAGCAGGCTGTGCAGCACGCGGACGCCGACATAGGCCCAGGCGAAGCGCACGGCCATGCCGTCGGCGTGGCCGGCGACCTGGATGGCCAGCGCCGCCGCGTAGAAGATCGTCGGCTGCTCCATCAGGTGGTTGTAGTTGTCGGCCGCCTGCCGCGCCGTGTCGGGCAGCCCGTCCAGGGAACCGGGAAACCGCGCGTCCTGCGGTTTGATCCCGGCCTTCTGCATCGCCGGGATCCGCTGGATGTACATCCAGAGCCAGATCACCAGCGACCAGGCCACCAGCGCCATCACCGGCGCGATCATCGTGTCGTTCATGGTTCCTCCCCGCGGCGTCTGAGCGCCGCCGGGAAGGCTATTGGAAGAACGTCGTTACGAGAAGGCCGACGCGACGTCAGGCGGCGGTCCGCAGGGGCCCGCGGTCTTCGCCCAGTTCGAAGGCGGCCATCATCGCGCTCATGTCGCGCGCCTCGCGGGCCAGGGCGGTGGCGGCGGCGGTCGCCTGCTCGACCATGGCCGCGTTCTGCTGGGTGACGCCGTCAAGATCGGTGATCGCCGCGTTGATCTGGCCCAGGCTGGAGGACTGCTCGCGCGCCGAGGCGGCGATCTCCTGCAGCCGGCCCGACAACTCGCCGACCTGCTGGACGATGGTCTCCAGGGCCTGGCCCGAGGCGCCGGCCTTGTCGACGCCGTTGCGGACCTGGCGGTTGCTGTCGCTAATCAAGGCCTTGATCTCCCTGGCGGCCTCGGCCGAACGCTGGGCCAGGGCGCGAACCTCCTGGGCGACGACGGCGAAGCCCTTGCCGCTCTCGCCAGCCCGCGCCGCCTCCACGCCCGCGTTCAGGGCCAGCAGATTGGTCTGGAAGGCGATCTCGTCGATCACGCCGACGATCGAGCCGATATGGTTGGCCGAGCGTTCGATGCCGGTGACGGCCTCGGCGGTCTCCTGGACGATGTCGCGCGCCCCGGCGGCCACCTGGCGCATCTCGCCGAGATAGTCGCGCGCCGCAGCGGCGGCCGTGGCGGCCGAATTGACGGACTCGCTGATCTCGTGCAGCGCGGCCGCGGCCTCCTCCAGCGAGGCGGCCTGATGTTCGGTCCGGCGCGAAAGATCGTCGGCCGCCGAGCGGATCTCGCCCGAGGCGGCGTCCACCCCGCCGGACGCGGCGTTCAGTTTCTTGAGCGTTTCGCCCATGGCCTCGGCCGCCGTGTTGAAGTCGGCCTGCAGGGGCAGGAAGGCCTGGGGCACGTCGCCCCCGACGCGGCCGGTCAAGTCGCCCGACGCCAGACGGCGCAGGGCCTGGCCGAAGGCGGCGTTGACGGCGGCCTCACTGGCGGCCTGGGCGCGGAGACGCGCCGTCTCCAGGGCGGCGGCGGACTCGATGCGGTCGCGCTCGCGCTGGGCCTCGCCCTCACGCCGGGCGGTCTCGCCGGCCTGGAAGACCTCGAGCGCCGAGGCCATGGCGGCGAACTCGTCGCGGCGGCCCAGGCCCGGAATCGGGATGTCCAGCTGGCCGCCGGCCAGAGCTTTCATCGCCCCGACCTGCTCGGCCAGGGGATTGATCACGCTCATGCAGGCGCGGCGCGACAGGAGCAGCACCGTGGCCAGGCCCAGCAGCGCCGCCAGGCTGACCCCGGCCAGGGCGATCATCCCCGAACGGCCGGCGGCCCGAGCCATGACCATGGTCTCGGCGTTGGTCGCCTTGAGAATCTCGCGCAGGTCGGCGATGCGGGCGCTGGCGGCGTCGAACCAGTCCGCCCCGCTGACGTCGCTGGCCTGCCCCGAGGCCACGGCGGCCACCGCTTTCGCCCGCATCGCGTCGACGCGCTTCCAGCCGGCGCTGGCCCGCCGCGCCTCCAGCGTGCCGCACAGGGCCGGACGGTCGCGGCATGCGTCGGCCAGCCGGGTTTCCTGCTTGCCGATCAGCCGGCTCATCTTGCCCAGGATCGCGGCGTCGAAGCGAGCTGCGGCGAAGCCGGCAGTCCCGGCCGCCCGCTCCTGGCCGGCCGCCTCCTTGGCGCCCAGCACCGCCGCATAGGCCTTGACCGTATCGTCGATCTCGACGCCCAGCTTCTTGACCTCGACCCGGTCGACGCCCTCGATCAGCGAACCGATGACGGTGGTGTAGTCGGCGACGACCGCGGCGCCGTCCGCCCCTGGCGCATCGGCCCGGCCGCGCAGGGCGCCCAGCGCCTCGAGACCTTGCATCGCCCGTCCCATCGGCCCGGCGATCGCGCCTTCCCGGACGCCCGGTTCGGCCCCGGACCACGCCGCGTTCAGCGCAGCCAGCGCCTGGTCGGTGGCGACGCGCTGGCTGGCGACCTTGGCGACGAACGGCGCGCGGTCGACCGCCGCCATCATGCCCGACGTGGCGCCGCGCTCCTTCTGCAGCGCGTCGACCGCCGCCTCGATCGGCTGCAGCAGGGTCAGGGTCGCCACGGCCCGCCGGGCCTGCGCCACCTGGCCGAAATAGTGGCCGCAGACGGCCAGGCTGAGACCCGCCAGGGCCAGGACCGGCAACAGGGCCGCCAACACTATGCGCTGCTTGATCGACATCGGCGTTCTTCCTCTGACGCCGAACACACAAATAGGCGGCGCCGAACTCCAACCCTAGCGATCGCTCGCAGAGTATTGGTTAAATAATCACGCCAGAGACAAACTGACGCACAGCCAATCTTGATAGAGAAATAGATTTAACGAGACGTCATTCTCAAACGCCAAGAGGGATACGTATAAACCCCTATGTACAGAACAGAGTTCAATTACCTCTGCTCTTGATGCTGATCAGGAAATCGGCTGGACTTGTCGAGACTGCTTTCGGGCAGTTCGGCCACATCAACGAGAACGCCGCCGCCCGGGTGCGGGCGACGGCGTCTTCTCGGAGAGTCTTGGACAGCTTTTGCGCGAGGCCTCAGCCGCCACGATCGCGGAACGGGTCCGCGGGATAGACGCCCAGGATCTCGAACTTCTCGGAAAAGAACTTCAGCTCGTCCAGGGCCAGCGCCAGCGCCCGGTCCTCCGGCCGGCCGTCAACCTCGGCATAGAAGAAGGTCGCGGTGAAATTGCCGCCCTCCATGTAGCTCTCCAGCTTGGTCATGTTGACGCCGTTGGTCGCGAAGCCGCCCAGGGCCTTGTAGAGGGCCGCCGGCAGGTTGCGGACGCGGAACACGAAGCTGGTCACGCAGCGATGGGTGAACGGCGGCGGCGCGGGGTTTGTCTCGGCCGTCATCACCAGGAAGCGGGTGGTGTTGTGGCGCTCGTCCTCGATGTCGCGGGCCAGGATGTCCAGGCCGTAGATCTCGGCGGCGAGGGCCGGGGCCACGGCGCCGCGCCTGGGGTCGGGCTTCAAGGCCAGGTCCTTGGCCGCGCCAGCCGTGTCGCCCGCCGCCTCGGTGGCCACGCCCAGCTTCTTGAGGCTGTTGCGGCACTGGCTGAGCGCGATCGGCATCGAGGCCACGACCTCGATGTCCGACAGCTTGACGCCCTTGTTGGCCATCAGCTGGAAGCGGATCGGCTTGAAGCGTTCGCCGATGATCTTCAGGCCCGAGGCCGGCAGCAGGTGGTGCACGTCGGCGACCCGGCCGGCGATCGAGTTCTCGATCGGGATCATGCCCAGCTGGGCCGCGCCCGACTTGATGGCCTCGAACGCCTCCTCGAAGGTCTTGCAGGGATAGGCCTCGTAGTCCGGGAAGTAGGTCCGGCACGCCTCGTGGCTGTTGGCGCCGGGCTCGCCCTGGAAGGCGATCTTCTTGAGGATGCTCATTCGCTTACTTTCCGGCCGCTTGGGCCGCGTGTTTTCTGGCGGCTTCGAGATCTGAAGGATTGTCCACGGAGATCGGGGCCTGCGCCGCCACCGCCGCGCGGAGGGTCAGGCCCAGCTCCATGGCGCGCAGCTGCTCCAGCTTCTCGCGCTTTTCCAGCGGCGAGGGCGCGGCCGCGTTGAAGGCCTCCAGCGCTTCGCGGCGATAGCCGTAGATGCCGATGTGGCGCCACACGGGCGCGTCGCCATACAGGGTCGAGCGGGTGAAATAGAGGGCGCGGCCGCTCTTGCCGTCCTCCTCCATGGCCAGCACGGCCTTGACCACGTCCGGGTTGGACCGGTCAGCGGGCGAGGCTTCGGGCGCCACGACGGTGGCGATATCGGCGTCGCCGAACTCCTTAAGTACGCGGGCGCAGTCGCTGAGCACGGCCGGATCGACGAACGGCATGTCGCCCTGCAGATTGATGACCACGTCGTGCTCGAACCCCGGATCGAGTTCCGCCAAGGCGGCCAGGATGCGGTCCGAGCCGGAGGGCAATTCGGGGTCGGTCAGCACCGCGCGGCCGCCAGCGGCTTGAACGGCCTCGACGATTTCGGCGTCGCCGGCCGCCACGGCCACCGGCCCCACGCCCGCCTTGAGGGCCTGGTTCAAAACCCGGACGATCATCGGAACCCCGCCGATGTCGGCCAGCGGCTTGCCCGGCAGACGCGTCGCCGCCATCCGGGCTGGGATCAGGACGATAGGGTTCATGAGGGTTTCGGGGCCTCAAATCTTTGCGGACCGGTTGCGCGAGGGGCGGTAGCGTGTAAGAGACGCGAGCGCAACATGACGTGCGCTGGGGACTCGTCTACGAATTCGCAGCGCTAGGGATTCGAGCCCGCCGTACGACGGGCTGGCAAGAGGCTGACAAGGCTGAGATGAGCGACCTGACGTTCAACAAGATCGCTGGCGGCGTGCTGCTGACCGGCCTCGTTATTTTCGGTCTGCGGGAAGCGTCGGACATCGTCTTCAAGAAGCATGAAGTCGAGAAGGCCGGCTACGAGATCGCGGTCCAGGAAGAGGGCGCCGCCGGCGGCGGCGAAGCCGCCGACACCCCGCCGGACTGGAACGCCGTGCTGACCCCGGCCAATGTCGCCGCCGGCCAGGCCGTCTCGGCCAAGTGCGCCGCCTGCCACAAGCTGGACGCCTCGAATGCCAACGCCACCGGCCCCGGCCTGTGGGACGTCGTCGGCCGCAAGCCGGCCGCCCACCCCGGCTTCAACTATTCGGGCGCCATGAAGGACTTCTCGGGCAAGCAGCCCGTGTGGGACTACGACGCCCTGTACACCTTCCTGAAGGCCCCGGGTAAGGACGTTCCCGGCACCAACATGACTTTCGTGGGCCTGAAGAAGCCGGAAGACCGCATCGCGGTCATCGCCTATCTGCACAGCCTGGGCAGCAAGCTGCCGGTGCCGCCGCCGCGTCCGGCCGCGGCCGCCGCTCCGGCCGCCGAAGGCGCGCCCGCCGCGGACGCCGCCGCTCCGGCCGCCGCCG
>CBIHOB010000098.1:0-14281 GCA_966211605.1 uncultured Caulobacter sp. | reverse complement strand
GCTACACCAAGGACGGTCGCCGCTATTGGGGCGATGGCGGCGAGTACGGGCCCAATCCCGGCGGCGAGATCGAGTTCGGCGACGGTCTGCTGCAGTCGGACCGCACGGCCAATCCGCAGGTCTACGAAGCTCAGAAGGTGATGTCGCCGATCCAGTTCGAAGGCTTTGACGAGGCCAGCGGCAAGCTCGTCGTGGTCAACCGGCATGACTTCCGCGACCTGTCGGGCTTCGCCTTCGACTGGGTGCTGGAGGAAGACGGTGTCGCCATCGCCTCGGGCGCCCTGCCGGACCTCGCCACGGCGGCTCGCCAGCGCCAGGCGATCAGCCTGCCGCTGCCAACCGCGCGCAGGCCGGGCGCGGAGTACTTCGTCACCGTTCGCGCCAGGGCCAAGGCGGGCTCCGTGCCGCTGACGCCGGAAGGCTATGTCGTCGGCTGGGAGCAATTCGCGCTGAAGTCATCGGCCAAGATTGCAGCCGCAGGCGGCGGATCGGTCGCCGCGACCGATGGCCAGGACGCTGTCACCCTTTCGGCCGCCGGAGCTGTGCTGAAGATCGATCGCGCCACGGGTCTGGTCGACAGCTACGCCAAGGATGGCGTCGTGCTGGCGCGCGGCGGCCAGCCCAACTTCTGGCGGGCCGAGACCGATAACGACGCCGGCACGGGCCTGGGGGCGATGCAGCGGCCCTGGCAGGCGATGACCCAGCAGCGCCAGACGCGGGGGATCACCGTCGACGCCAAGGCTGGCCGGGTCGTCGTCGAGCATGCCATGGGCGCCGGCGCGGCCAGGTTCGTCACCACCTACACGATGGCCGGCGACGGCTCGGTGGCGGTGACCGGCGACCTGACGCCGCTGAAGGACGACCTGCCGCCACCGATGCGCGTGGGCCTGTGGTTCACGGTTCCGCAGGCGATGAAGACGGTGGAGTGGTACGGCCGTGGTCCGCACGAGAGCTATGTCGACCGCAAGACCAGCGCGCCGATCGGCCTGTGGCGCGGCGCGATCGCCGAGCAGAACCACGACTACATGCGGCCCCAGGACACCGGCAACAAGGTCGACGTCCGCTGGATGGAGCTGTCGGGCGCCGGGCGCGGGGTGCGGGTCATCGGGGACAAGCCGCTGATGATGCAGGCTCTGGCCTTCCCGTACGAGGACCTCTATCGCCGTCCGCCGGGGACCTGGAAATCCAGCGATATCGTCCCGCATGGCGATGCGACCTTGCTGGTCGACGCTGTCCAGTGGGGCGTCGGCGGCGATACGACCTGGAACGGCTTTGGCCTGGCGCACATGAAGTACCGTCCCAAGCTGGAGCCGACCCGCGTCAGCTTCCGCCTCGAACCGTTCGCCGGCGAAGGGACCACGCCCGACAAGGCCCGCCCCGCCGAAGCGACGCCGCCGCAATAGGAGTTCCGATATGAAGCGTTTTTCCCCCATCCTGCTGGCGGCCGCCCTGCTTGCTGGTCCGACACTGGCGGGCGAGCCGATCAGCGCCCGGTTCAATGCAGACCCGTCGCCGCACGCCTTCAAGGGCGGGTACTATCTCTACGCGACCGACGACGCCTCGAACTCGGGGACCTACTGGGATTCGACCACCTGGCGGCTGTACAGCTCCAAGGACCTGAAGACCTGGAAGGACGACGGCGCATTCCTGGGCGTGACGGTGTTCAAGTGGGCCAAGCCCGACGCCAAGGCCTGGGCCCCCGAGGCGGCCTATCGCAACGGCAAGTACTACTTCTACGCTCCGGTCGGCGGCGACAAGATCGGGGTGGCGGTCGCCGACCGTCCCGAAGGCCCGTTCACCGACGCGATCGGCGCGCCGCTGGTCGACAAGGCCCGCGACGTGAACGCCGGCGCCGAGCCGATCGACCCGCAGGTGCTGATCGATGACGACGGTCAAGCCTATATGGTCTTCGGCACCCGGGTCCCGAAAATTGTCAAGCTGGGCAAGGACATGAAGAGCCTGGCCGGGCCGATCCAGGACATCACGGTCACCGGCTTCCCCGCCGAGGATCCCAAGAAGAAGTACGGCGAGGCGCCGTTCATCCATAAGCGCAAGGGCCTGTACTACTTCAGCTTCTCGACCGGCTGGCCGGGCCAGATCGTCTATGCGACCAGCAAGAGACCGATGGGGCCCTACGCCTATCGCGGCGTGATCCTGGACTATCTGAAGATCTCGACCAACCACCAGGCCATCCTGCAGGACAAGGGCAAGACCTGGTTCTTCTACCACGACAATCTGCTGCCCGGCGGCGGCAGCCACCGCCGCTCGATCGCCATAGAGCCGCTACGCTACGGGCCCGACGGTTCGATCCTGGAGATCAAGCCCAAGATCGGGACTGCGGCGAAGTAAGGCTGGACTAAAGTTTTTACGCAACACTCCGGCCGCGAGTTCACAAACCCGCGCTCGGGAAACCTCCAAGGCGTTGTCGGGCGGCTCGGCGCTCTGTAAGCAGGCCCCTTGCTGATCGCCCGGTCGGGCGCCTTGGAAGGTCGCGAATGCCAAGTCCCTTGATGGCGGCGCTGAAGGACGTAGGAGACGGGATCCGTCTCGCGCCCCTGTGGTGGCGGCTTGGCCTGGACCAGACGGCCTCGCGTTTCCAGCGCTCGATCCTGGGACCCTTCTGGATGGCCTGCAACCTGCTGGTCGTCGCTTTCGCCCTGGCCTATCTGGTCAGCGCCCTGATGGGCGCGGACATCATGGGGAGCTATCCGCAAGTCGTGGCCGGCTTGCTCGCCTGGTCGCTGGTGGGGACGGCGACCGCCGAAGCCCAGGCGATCTTCCTCTACAATGCCGGCCTGATGCAGAGCCAACGCCTGCCGCTGACGTTCTACGTCTTCCTTCACGCCCAGAAGGCGGCGACCAATTTCCTTTTCCAGCTCATCGCCTTCTGGGCGATGATGTTGTTGCTGCACAGGTTCTCGATCCCGCATTGGACCCTGGTCCCGGCGGTGGTCGTGGTGTTGCTGATCGTCTGTATCCAGGGCTTCATTGTCGCCATTCCGTCGACCCGCTTTCGCGACGTCGCGTACATGATGAGCTACATCGTGCAGCTGCTGTTCTACGTGACGCCGGTCTTCTGGACGGCCGATCACGTCAGCGGCAAGCGCCGGTGGCTGGTGGAGCTCAATCCGTTCGCGCACCAGGTCGAGCTGCTGCGCGCGCCGTTGACGGGCCACGCTCCGGCGGCGGCGGACTGGTGGTGGACCCTGGGAACCACCGGTGTCCTGGCCCTTGTCGCCCTCGTCCTGCTGGCCAAGTTCGGCAAGCGCGTGGTCTTCTGGCTGTAGGAGCAGGCGATGACGCACCAGATCAAGCTGACGAACGTCGACCTCGACTATTTTGTCTACAGCCTGCGTTCGCAGTCGCTGCGCAGCGCCGTGTTCAACCTGGCGGTCGGCGGCAAGATGTACAAGGCGGCGGGCGACGTCGCGGCGGTCAAGGCCCTGCACGACATCAATCTGGAGATCAACGAGGGCGACCGCATCGCGCTCGTGGGCCACAACGGCTCCGGCAAGACGACCTTGCTGAAGGTCATCGCGGGCATCTATCACCCGACGCGCGGCGAGCTTCACATCGACGGCGACATCACCTCGATGATCGCCATCAACGCCGGTCTCGACATGGAGGCCACCGGCCTTCGCAACATCCACAAGCTGGGCCTGATGCGCCGGCTGCCGCGCAAGGTGATCGACAGTCGCGTGGACGCCATCGCGGAGTTCTCGGGGCTGGGCGATTTCCTGCACCTGCCCGTGCGCACCTATTCGGCCGGTATGCTGGCCCGGCTGATGTTCACGGTCGCCACCGAATTCGAGGCGGACATCCTGGTCCTGGACGAATGGCTCAGCGCCGGCGACGCCGACTTCGTCAAGAAGGCCGGACAGCGCATGCACCAGATGGTCGAGGACGCCAAGATCGTGGTCATGGCCACCCACGACCACGACCTGGTCCGTCGGGTCTGCAATCGCGTGTGCGAACTCCAGGGCGGGAAGATCGCCTTCCTCGGGTCCACCGAGGACTGGCTCGTGCACCGGGAAAATCAAGCCGCATGACGCAGCCCGTCCGTCGCCTCGCACATGAGGACCTCAAGGGCGTCGGCGTCGACGCCTGGCTGGAGCGCCTAAAACGCTCGGTCGGCGAGCGCGCGCCGAACGGCGTGCAATACCCTGACTTCCCGTCGGCCGAGATCCAGCGGCAGTTCGTCGGCTCGGCCTACGAGGACGCCCTGGACGAAGCCGGCCGCTTCTACCGCTTCGCCCAGGAGAGCATGGGCGACCGCGCCTACAAGCAGTCCACCGGCAAGGGCTATCTGGACTTCGGCTGCGGCTGGGGTCGTATCGGCCGCTTCTTCATTCGCGACTTCCAGGCCGAGAACATGGTCGGGGTCGACATCGATCCGGAGATGGTCGCCTTCTGCGTCGGCGCGAGCTTGCCGGGTCGCTTCGACACGATCGTCAACGGCCAGCCGTTGCCGTTCGCCGACGGACATTTCCGCCTGGTGACGGCCTATTCTGTGTTCACCCACCTGCCGCCGCACCTGTTCCGCGCCTGGCTGGCCGAGCTGCTGCGCGTGCTGGCGCCGGGCGGGCTGCTGGTGTTTACGGTCGAGCCGCCGCGCTTCCTGGACTTTCTGGAGTCCACGGATCCGAACTCGGAGAACGCCTGGCACGTGGCGTTGTCAGCCTACAAGAACCAGCTGCCGCGCATGCGCGCGGAACTGGCGCGTGACGGTGTGGCCTATCTCCCCTCGGGCGGCGGCGCGCACCGTGAGGCCGAGGTCTACGGCGACACCACCGTCACCGCGAAGTTCGTCGCCAAGGAAGCCGCGCCGCATGGCGGCGAAGTGGTGCGCTATATCGATGATCCGGCCCGCTTCTGGCAGGCGGCCGTGGTGATCCGCAAGCGCGACCCCAGCCGCCCGCGGGGCCTCTTCGCGCGCCTGGCGGCGCTCGTCTCGGGCAAGGCATGAGCGCGCTGCCGCCGGGGCTGAAACTTGGCCGGGACATCACCCTCCGGGGCGTCGACGGCCAGGGACGGACAATTCTGGCGGCGGCCGACGGCGACCCGCAGATGGTCTGGACGCCGACCCGCGCCGAGCGCGCAGCGCTACGCGGGGCCAAGTCGGTGCGGATCGACCTCAAGCTCGAGGCCGTCGTTGGCCAGCTGGTCGGTCCGGCGCTGTATGCCGATTGGGGCGACGGCTTTTCCGAGGATTCCTACACCCGCTTGAAGGCGGGGCCCGACGGATGGTTTGCGTCGCTGCCGGCCCGCAGCTGGCAGCTGACCGGTGTGCGCCTGGATCCGTCCGAGGGCGCCTGCGCGTTTACGGTCGCCGATTTCAAGGTCGCCCGCGTGGGTGATCTGGGCGCGGATCCACGCGGCTGGAAGGGCGCGGCGATCCAGGCGCTGAAGCCCGCCCTGGGGCCGCTGCGCAAACCGGTCGGCGCGGCCTGGCGGCGCGGCCGGTCGATGCTGCAGCGTTCGCGCGGAGCCCGCGCGCTGGCCGGTGACGCGGGCCCCATCCGCACGACCTACACCCACGCCATCTCGGTGGCGAAGAACCTGCGCAGCCCGCACTTCGCCGCTCCGATCGCCGCGCCGATCACCCTGCCGGCCGACGCGCCGAAGGTGGTGGCCTTCTATCTGCCCCAGTTTCATCCGTTCCCGGAGAATGACGCCTGGTGGGGCAAGGGCTTCACCGAGTGGACCAACGTCTCCAAGGCCCAGCCGCAGTTCCTGGGCCACTACCAGCCGCGCCTGCCGGGAGATCTGGGCTTCTACGACCTGCGCCAGCGTGAGGTGATCGCCCAGCAGATCGACCTAGCCAAGGGGGCGGGCGTCCACGCCTTCTGCTTCCACTACTACTGGTTCGCGGGGAAGCGCCTGCTGGAGCGCCCGATCGAGCTGTATCTGGCCGATCCGACGCTGGATCTGCCGTTCGCCCTGTGCTGGGCCAACGAGAACTGGACCCGGCGCTGGGACGGCGACGAAAGCGACGTCCTGATGGGCCAGGATCACTCGCCAGAGGATGACCGCGCCGTATTCGAGGACATGGCCCGCTACATCCGCGATCCACGGTACCTCAAGGTGGACGACAAGCCGGTGCTGGTGCTGTACCGGCCCGAGATCCTGCCGGACAGCAAGGCCACCACCGACCGCTGGCGCGAGCAAGCCCGGGCCATGGGCCTGGGCGAGCTGCATCTGCTGTGCACCACGGCCTTCGGCTTCCAGGACTACGCCAATCACGGCTTCGACGGGATCATCGATTTCCCGCCGCACGCCATCGTCGAGGGCGAGATCACCAGGACGGTCACGCCCCTGCATCCGAACTTCACGGGCAAGGTCTACGACTATCCCACCGTCGTGCAGTCCAAGCTGGACGAACTGCCGGCCGCCCCGGCCGCCTTCGTGCCGGGGGTCATGCCGGGCTGGGACAACCAGGCCCGCAAACCTTGGGCCGGCCACGCCTTCCACAACGCCGATCCCGAAAGCTACCTGGTCTGGCTGTCGGGCGCGCTGAAGCACGCCGAAACCCGGCATCCCAAGGGGCAGGCGCTGGTGTTCGTCAACGCCTGGAACGAGTGGGGGGAGGGGGCCTATCTCGAGCCCGACCGCTGGTTCGGGCACGGCTATCTGCACGCTACCCGCACTGCCCTGGGCGCCTATGTTCCGCGGCTGGACGACGCCAATCCGAAGGTGGCCGAGGCGCAGGCCGCCTTCCAAAAACGCGCCGACGCCGTCGTGCTGCTGCACCTCTTCTATCCCGAGCTGATCGACTGGTTCGCCGAACGCCTGGCCGCGACGGCGGCCAATCTGGACGTAATGATCACCGTGCCCGAGAGCTGGAACGAGGCGAGTCTGGCGCGCGTCCGCGCCGCCTTTCCCGCCGCCCACCTCGCGGTCGCCGAGAACCGCGGTCGCGACATCCGGCCGTTCGTCGAGACGCTGCGCCGGGCTCGCGCCCTGGGCTACTCGACCTTCTGCAAGCTGCACTCCAAGCGCTCGCCGCACCGGGCCAAGGGCGACGAATGGCGGGCCGAGCTGTTCGACGGCCTCTTGGGCGGCGAAGCCGCCAGTCTGGCCCTGCGCGCCTTCGCTCAGGATCCGAAGCTGGGCCTCCTGGCCTCGTCGGAAGCCCGCATGCGGATTGGCGATCCGGACGTGATGGACAACAACTGGCCGGCGGTCGAGCGACTATCGGCCCGCATGGGCCTGAACCCCGGACCCGAGACGCCGTTCGCGGCCGGGTCGATGTTCTGGGGACGGACCGAGGCCTTCGCGCCGCTGTCGGACCTGACCGACGCCGAGATCGGTTTCGAGCCCGAGCTAGGCCGTGTCGACGGCACGACGGCTCATGCGATCGAGCGGCTGACCGCAGCCGTCGTCACGCGGGCCGGCTATCGGGCGAGCTTCGAGCTATGAAACGGATATTGCGCGCGTTTCGCCGGGTCGCCCAGGGCGCGGCCAGCCGGCTGAAGACCATGATGCCCGAGCGTCCCGGCACGCCGCTGGAGATCGTCTTCGAGGAGAACGTCCTGCCGCGCGTCGCCGACGTGCTGGCCGAACCAGCGCCGCTCGCGCCTGGGGCGATCTCCCAGGCGATTCCCGAGACGATCCTGGACGAGCCCGAGACCCGCGCCCTGCTGGGCGGCCGCAGCGGCGGCGTCGATGTCCCGCCCTGGGCGCACGGCGCCAACGGCGTGCTGCGCTCGCGCGTGGACCTGGTCCGTCTACCCGACGTGTGGCACGCCCCGGCGTACGGCGCCCTGTTCAACGGCCAGGGACAGGTGTTTCACAAAGCGATCCACGAGGCGTTGTATCTGACCCCGACCCTGGGCCTGCTGCCCGGCGTCAAGGTGGAGGAAGCGGGGGCGGTGTTCCGCGCGCCGCGCGACGTCCCGGTCATCGAACGGGCCACGGTGTTCATGGCGTGGGGCGGTCTGCACAACTACGGCCATTTCCTGATCGACTGCCTGCCAGCCCTGATGACGGCGATCGGCGCGGGGGCGACCGAGCGCTTTCCGGCCATAACCCCGCCGCTGCTGCCCTGGCATCGCGAACTGCTGGATCTGACGCTGGGCGAGACGTCACGCCCCCGCTTGATCGAGGCTCCCCTGGTCCGGATCAAGGACGTGGTCTTCGCCACGGCCATGGACCACTTCCTGCACGCGCCCAATTCGCCGCTGGACCTCATCCGCGAACGGGTCCTGGCCGCCGCCGCCATCGATCCCGCCGCCGGCGCCAAGCGGATCTATATCAGCCGTCGCGGCTCTCAGAAGCGCGTGCTCGTCAATGAGCTGGACCTGGAGACGGCCCTGGCCGCGCGCGGCTTCACGATCGTCAAGCCCGAAGCGCTGTCGGTCCGTGACCAGATCGCCCTGTTCCACCAGGCCGACCTGATCGTCGCCCCGGCCGGCGCGGCTCTGGCCAATGTCCTGTTCTGCCGCCCCGGGACCAAGGTGATCGAGCTGCAGCCCAGCAACTTCATCGGCGTCTGGGTGCGCAACATCGCCCTGCTGGTCGGGGTCGACTGGCGGGCCTTCTTCGTGCCATCGCCGCTGAGCGAGACCGAAATCTATCTGGAGGGACGCCATCGTCCGAACGCGGAGTTCAGCTGGCGGCTGGACCTGCCGGCCCTCCTGACCTTCGTCGACACCGCGCTCTAGAGGCGATCGATGGTCGCCTTTGTCGACATCACCGACTGCGACCAGGTCCCTCTGGCCAAGGCGCTCGCGGGCGCTGGCGGCCGCGCCGCGCGCGCTCGGTTGATGGACGGCGGCGGCATCGTCCAGGCCCGGCCCATGCTGTGGCCGTGCGAGGGCGAGCTGATGAACGCCGACCACACCATGGACTGGCCGGCGCCGGACATCGACCTTTATGTCGTCCGCGACGTCGTGGCCGGCGGCCGTGGCAGCCAGCTGACGCTGGACGGTCAGCCGCTGCAGGCGCGAGGGCCTTATCCGGGCTACATCCAGTACTGGTACGAAAACGAGATCGCGCCGCAGGCCTGGGCGTTCGCGGCGCCGGCCAGGCGGCGGCTGGAACGGGCGTTCCTGATCGCCCACTTCAACTTCGTCTGGGGTCACTGGCTGACCGAGATGTACCCCAAGCTGTTCCTGATCCAGGCGCTGGCGGACGCCGGGATCACCGCCCCGATCGTCTTGCCTTTGACGGCGCCGGCCTATGTCGCGCGGATCGTCCGCCAGATGCTGCCCGGCCACGAGATCGTCACCTACGACCCGGCCCGCGAAGCCCTGCGCCTCGACATCGCCCTGCTGCCGCACATGCTGCATGCCGATTACATCTTCCACGATTTCCTGCGCTGGAAGCTGGAGGAACAGGCCCTGGCCTGGCCGCGCGGAGCCGGCTCGGACAAGGTGTTCGTCAGCCGCTCCGGACTGCGAGCGCCGGGGGTCTTCCGGGAGATGACCAACGAGGCCGAGATCGAGACCGTCGCCCAAGGCCTGGGCCTGACCGTGTTGCGCCCTGAAACCCTGCCGTGGGAAGAACAGGCCCGCATCTTCTCCCGAGCCCGGGTGGTGGCGGGCGAGTTCGGCTCGGGCCTGCACAACGCCTTGCTGTCGCCGGCCGGTTGCCAGGTGGTGTCGCTGAACTGGCTGGTCGAGGTGCAGTCGCGGATCGGCAACTTCCGCCGCCATGACGTGGGCTACATCCTGCCCGACGACGGCGCGCCGCGCCTGCATACGGTCGAGCCGAAGATCCAGCCCTTCAGGATCGACCCCGCCGAATTCCGGGCCAAGCTCGGCTTGGCTGTCGAGCGCGCCGAGGCCCTGAGCGCCATGGCCGGCTGGGACGATGGCCCGATCGCCATGCCGGAGCTGCGACTGTGAGGGCGCTGGTCCTGGCCGCTTTGATGCTGGCCGGCCCGGCCGTGGCCGAGCCGCGCGTGTCGATGCTCAAGGCCTGCGAGACGCCCAAGGGGATCGAGTTCCAGGGCGGCGGCTACGGCGGGATCTCGGGGATCGACTACGATCCGCGCTCAGGCCGGTGGGCCTTCATCAGCGACGACAAGTCCGAGCGCGGGCCCGCACACTTCTTCTTCGGCCGGCTGGATGTCCGACCCGGCCAGCCCTGCGGTCCCATCCTGGAAGCCATGGTTCCGCTGCGCCGCGAGGACGGCGCGGCCTTCCCGGATCGCAAGGCCGGGACCGAGGCTGCGGACGGGGAGTCGATCCGTTTCGATCCTCTGAGCCAAGATCTCCTCTGGGCCACCGAGGGTGACTTCGATCACGGCTATCCGCCGGCGGTCCGCCGAATGAAGGCGGACGGGACGCCGGTTCAGCGCCTGGTCGTTCCCGACGCCCTGACCTTCCGGGCGGGCGGTCTGGCCGGCGCGCGGAAGAACGCCACGGTCGAGGGGGTGAGCTGGTCCGCCGACGGACGGTCGCTGTGGCTCTCGATGGAATGGCCCCTGGCGCAGGACGGACCTGTTCCTTCGGTGAAGGAGGGCGGCCTTGTCCGGCTGACCAGGATCAACCGCGCCGGCGCGGTCTTGGCCCAGTACGCCTACGCTGTCGATCCGGTGCAGGTCCCTTCGCCGGTAGGGGTGAACGACAATGGGATCAGCGAGATCCTGACCCTGGACGATCATCGCCTGCTGGTGCTGGAGCGCTCGGCTGAAAAGGGGCGGGACGGTCGCTACAGCTATCACGTCCGCCTGTACGTCGCTGACCTCTCTGGCGCCCAGGATGTCTCGAAGGTGGAGAGCCTGGCGGCGACCCCTGTCCAGCCCGCCACGAAGCGCCTGCTGTTGAACTTTGACAGCCTGGGGATGCGGATCGACAATCTGGAAGCCATGGCGTGGGGCCCGCGCCCCGAGGGCGGGGGCCGCACGCTCGTCCTGGCCTCGGACGACAACTACGACGCCAACCAGATCAACCAGATCCTGGTCCTGCGCTTCACGCCCTAGGCGGCCGCCTCGTCCGCCGGGAAGTCCGTCGAGACCGCCACTTCGCGCCAGTCGTTGACGACCGCCAGGAGTTCGGCGGCCTTTGCCTGGGTCGCGGCGGCGGTGTCGCTGCCCAGCGGCAAGCGCACCGGCGGGTTCGGGACGTTCACGAAGTCGAGCAGCACCTTGGCCAGGCGTCGCGGATCGCCCGGCTGGGCGTGGCTGACCTCGGCCGCGCGGGTGCGGGTGGCGCCGGCGGTCTCGTGATAGTCGGCGATGCTGGCCGGACTGACGGTGAGCGAGGTCGCGTCCAGGAAGTCGGTGCGGAAGTAGCCAGGCTCGACCGCCGTGGCGAAGACGCCCAGCGGCGCCAGTTCGGCGGCCAAGGCCTCGGACAGGCCTTCGACTGCGAACTTGCTCGCGCAGTACACGCCGAAGCCGGGGCCCGAGCGCAGGCCGCCCACCGAAGACAGGTTCAGGATCCGGCCCGAACGCTGGCGACGCATGTGCGGCAGCACCGCCCGGGTCACGGCCAGGAGGCCGAAGACGTTGGTGCGGAACAGCGCCTCGACCTCGGCGCCCGACGCCTCCTCGACTGCGCCCAGCAGGCCGTAGCCAGCGTTGTTGACCAGGATGTCGATACGGCCGAAGCGCTCGACGGCGGCCTTGGCGGCGGCGTGGGCCTGGGCCTCCTCGGTGACGTCCAGAGCCACGGCCAACAGGTTCGCGTGCTGGCCCAGGCGTTCGACGACCGAGGCGGGATTGCGGGCGGTGGCGACGACGGCGTCGCCGGCGGCCAGGGCCTGTTGGGCGATCAGGGCGCCGAAACCGCGCGAGGCGCCGGTGATGAACCAGGTGCGCATGTCTTGTTTCCTTCCATTGAGCCGCATCGGGAAGCGTCGCGGCGACGAAGGAAGGTCTAGACCTGTCAATTAAGTGAGATAATCATTCCATTGATCTTCGACTCGGTGAGCCCTTTTCATCAATGCGTCCCGTCTCGCCCGCCGACCTGGCCAGCTTCCTGGCGATCGCTCGGCACAAGAGCTTCCGCCGCGCCGCCGACGAACTGGGCTGCACGCCGTCGGCCCTGAGCCATGCCTTGCGCGGCATCGAGGAGCGGCTGGACCTGCGCCTGGTCAACCGCACGACCCGAAGCGTCGCCCTGACCGAGGCCGGCGAACGCCTGTTCGGCCGGGTGGCGCCGGCCTTTCGCGACATCGACGACGCGCTGGACGACCTCAACAACTTCCGCGGCCAGCCGATGGGCACGCTGCGCTTCAACGCCTCGCGCGGGGCGGCTGAACTGATCCTGCTGCCGGCGGTAACCCGGTTCATGGCGCTGCAGCCGGGCGTGAAGGTCGAGATCGTCGTCGACGGCGCCCTGGTCGACATGGTGGCCGAGGGCTGCGACGCGGGCGTCCGCTTTGGCGAGACCATCGCCCAGGACATGATCGCCGTGCCGATCGGCGGACGCCAGCGCACCGCCATTGTCGCCGCGCCGTCCTTCTTCGAGACGCATCCCAGGCCGACAACGCCCGAGCAGTTGAAGGCGCTACCCTGCATCCGCTTCCGCTTCGCCAGCGGCCGCCTCTACGCCTGGGAGTTCGAGCGCGGCGGCGTCGAGCTGAACATCGAGGTCGACGGGCCCCTGACCCTGGGCGACCAGGGCCTGATGATCCAGGCGGCCCTGGACGGGGTAGGGGTGGCCTTCGCCTTCGAGGATCAGGTCACCGCGCTGATCGCGGCCGGCAAGCTGGAGCGGGTGCTGGAGGACTGGTGCCCCTATTACGGCGGCTTCTACCTCTATTATCCGAGCCGTCGGCGCGCGCCCGCGCCGTTGCGCGCCTTCATCGACTTCCTGCGGGAAGGCGGCTGAGGCCTACTCCTCGCCCGATTGAAAGCCGTCCACGGCTTTGCGCAGGGCGCCGACATTGATCGGCTTGGCGATCACCTCGACGCTCTCGAAGCCCTTGCGTGGCAGGTCGCCATAGCCTGTGGCGAACACGAACGGCACGCCGCGCTCGCGCAGTTCCTCGGCGACCGGGAACACCATCTCGCCGCCGATATTGACGTCCAGCACCGCGCCGTCGGGTGTCGGCTCGCCGCTGCCCAGCCAGGCCAGCGCATCGCCGACGGCGCCGAACGAGCCGGCGATCTCGCAGCCCAGGTCGCCGAGCATGTCTTCGACCATCATGGCCACCAGCGCCTCGTCCTCGACGATCATCACCTTGTTGGACTTCATGCGGCGAGACTCATTCTCTGCGAAAGCGGCGCGCGGAGGGTGTAGACCACGCCCTGCGGCATGAAGTCGAGACTGGCCTTGCCTCCCAGGTCGCGGGCCAGGCCGCGCTCGATCATCTGGGTCCCGAAACCTCGGCGATCGGGCGGGCCGGTCACTTCCGGTCCGCCGACCTCGCGCCAGGTCAGGGTCAGCATGGGCGGCGTGGCCGCCTCGTCGACCGTCCAGCGCAGCACCACGCGGCCCTCGGGACCGGACAGGGCGCCGTGCTTGGCGGCGTTGACCGCCAGTTCGTGCAGGGTCATGTGCACCGAGACCGAGGTCTCGGCGCTGAAGGTCACCGCCGGACCGACGATGTCGAAACGGTCGGTCAGGTTGGCGCTGAACGGCGCCAGGGCCTTGTCGAGAATCTCGTGGAATTGGGCGCGGCCCCAGGCCCGGCGCGTCAGCAGTTCATGCGCCTGCGACAGGGCCAGGATGCGGTTCTCGAACACCTCGGCGAAGGCCTCGGGCGAGGGCGTGGCGCGAAGCGTCTGGCGCGAGATCGACTGGACGATCGCCAGGGTGTTCTTCACCCGGTGGTCCAGCTCCTGCAGCAGGAACGTGCCGTGATGGCGGGCGTCGACCAGGCTGTCGTGAAGGCGGCCGCTCTCCAGGGCCGAGGCGGTGGCGCGGGCGATGACCTGCAGTTTCTTGACGATCTCGGGGGCGGGGACGTGCTCTTCGGCCCAGTAGGCGCCGATCGCGGCGACCGGGTCCTCCAAGCGCACCGGCGTCATCACCAGGCTCTTCACGAAGGTCGGCCGATAGGCGTCGTGCGGGATGCGGTCGTCCAGATAGATGTCGGGAATGATCACGGTCTGGCGATTCAGCATCGCCCAGCCCGAGATGCAGGCCGTCAGCGGGAAGCGCTTGCCCTTCCACAGCGGGCCGATCGCATCCTCGTCGAAATACCAGCACTTGTCGTTGTCGCGCAGGACGAAGGCGACGCCGTCCGCGCCGGAGACCCGCCGGGCCGCCTTGCGGACAACCTCGGCCACCTCGCCGATGGTGCGGGTCGCCGACAGGGCCTCGATGGTTTCGATAAGCGTCAGCAGGTCCGTTTCCGGCGTCGTGACGTCGTCTCGTGAGGCCAA
>CBIHOB010000097.1:0-14383 GCA_966211605.1 uncultured Caulobacter sp. | reverse complement strand
GCCGCGGATGCGACGTTCCTAAGGTTTTGCAACCTAGTTCACCCGCAGCGCCGCGCCCGGAAGATGCAGCGAGAACTCGGGAATCTCGACGTCGAACAGCTCGCCTTCCGCGGTGACCATCGAATAGCTGCCCTTCATCGCGCCGGAGGGCGTGGGCAGGGGGCAGTTGGAGACGTAGCGGAACGCTTCGCGGGGCCTCAGTTCCGGCTGCTCGCCGACCACGCCGCTGCCTTCGACGTCGTTCACCCGGTTGAAGGCGTCGATGATGGTCCAGCGACGCGAGACCAGGGTCACCGTCTCGCCGCCGTGGTTCTCGATCTCGACCGTGTAGGACCAGAGATAGAGGCCCTGCTCGGGCGAGGATTCCTCGGCCGCGTAGGTCGGGAAGACGCGCACGACGATATCGCGGGTGCGCGCCTCGTAGGCCGCGCCATCCTGGCCGCGGCGTCTGCGCATCCGCTGCATCGGCGGCGAGGTTTCACGCCTGATCGAGCGCACGGATCACATCCCGCTTGAGGTCTTCGAGGCTTTCCAGGCCCACCGACAGGCGCACGCCGCCCTCGGTGACGCCCAGCAGCGGGCGCTGCTCTTCGGGCACCGAACGGTGGGTGGTGGTCGGTGGATGGGTCGCCATGGATTTCGCGTCGCCCAGGTTGTTGGAGATGTCGACGATCTCCAGGGCGTTCAGGAACTTGAAGGCCGCCGCGCGCGTGCCCAGGTCCAGGGCGACCACGGTGCCGCCGCCGGTCATCTGCGACTTGGCGACATTGTGGCCCGGGTGGTCGGGGCGGAAGGGATAGAGAACGCGCTGCACCTTCTTGTGCTCGGCCATCGTGTTGGCCAGGGCGAAGGCGGTGTCGGTCTGACGGCGCACGCGCAGGTCCAGAGTCTCGAGGCCCTTGAGCATGACCCAGGCGTTGAACGGCGACAGCGACGGGCCGGTGTGGCGCAGGCTGTCGCGGTAGAATTCCTCGTTGATCGCCTCGCTGGTCAGGATGGCTCCGCCCAGCACGCGGCCCTGACCGTCGATGTGCTTGGTGGCCGAATAGACGACCACGTCGGCGCCCAGCTCCAGAGGCTTCTGGAAGATCGGGGTGGCGAAGACGTTGTCGACGATGACCTTGGCGCCGACCGCGTGGGCCAGTTCCGACACCGCGCGGATGTCGGTGATCTCCAGCACCGGGTTCGACGGCGTCTCGATCAGCACCGCCTTGGTGTTGGGGCGGATCGCCGCTTCCCATTCCTTCAGGTCGGTGGCGTCGACGAAGGTGGTTTCGACGCCGAAGCGCGGCAGCCACTCGGCGACGATCCAGCGGCACGAGCCGAACAGGGCGCGGCCGGCCACCACGTGGTCGCCGGCGCGGACCAGCCCCATCAGGGCCGCATGGATCGAGGCCATTCCCGTCGCCTGGGCGCGGCAAACCTCCGCGCCCTCCAGAAGCGCCAGGCGGTCCTCGAACATCTTCACGGTCGGATTGTTGAACCGCGAATAGACGAAGCCGGGGTCCTCGCCGGAGAACCGGCGGTCGGCGCCCTCGGCGCTGTCGTAGGTGAAGCCCTGCGTCAGGTAGATCGGCTCGGCGGTCTCCATGAACTGCGAGCGCGCGATCCCCCCACGAATGAGCTTCGTCGCGACGTCCCAGTCTTTAGGATCCTCGGCCACCGGATGCCTCCTTACGCGTAAACCGCGGGCATAAGGAGCGGCGAGGGGGTCTTGGTCAAGCGTGAACGCCCCATCCGCGACCGGAGAATTGTCACGGGCGAAAATCACATTGTCACGGGCGAGCGAATTCAGCTCTCGCCTTGCGTTTGTGGCTCGGTTTCGCGAGTGTCCCGCCGATGACCGACGCCCACGCCGCAGGGATTCTGCCCTGCCAGAACATCGAAGATCTGATCGCCCAGGAGGCCATCACCTCGGCCACGCCATTCGACGTGGACCAGGTGCAGCCGGCCAGCCTGGACCTGCGTCTGGGCGCGCGCGCCTGGCGGATCCGCGCCTCGTTCCTGCCGGGGCTCTCGCGCAAGGTGCCCGAGCGGCTGCGTGACGTGGCCATGCACGAGCTCGACCTGACCAAGGGCGCGGTGCTGGAGAAGGGCTGTGTCTACATCGCCGAGATCCAGGAGCGCCTGGCCCTGCCGATGACGGTGTCGGCGCGCGGCAATCCCAAGAGCTCCACGGGCCGGGTCGACGTCTTCGTCCGCCTGCTGACCGACCACAGCCGCGCGTTCGACGACGTGGACGCCGGCTATACGGGGCCGCTCTATATCGAGATCGCGCCGCAGACCTTCTCGGTGCTGGTCCGCGCCGGCACGCGCCTGAACCAGCTGCGCCTCAAGCGCGGCGAGCCGGCCAAGCTGGCCACCCGCAGCGTCGGCGTCGACCTGCTGTCCGACACCGGCGTCGTCGGTTTCCGCGGCCGCCGCCACGCCGGCGTCGTCGACCTGGACCACGAGGACGGCCACGACCCGCGCGACTTCTGGGAGCCGCTGGAGGCGCGCCACGGCGAGCTGCTGCTGGACCCGGGCGAGTTCTACATCCTGGCCTCCAAGGACGACATCGAGATCCCCGTGCTGGAAGCGGCCGAGATGACCCCGATCGACCCCTCGGTGGGCGAGTTCCGCGTTCACTACGCCGGCTTCTTCGATCCCGGTTTCGGCACCGAGGAGGCGGCGGCGGTCGGCTCAAAGGGCGTGCTGGAAGTGCGCAGCCATGAGACGCCGTTCCTGCTGGAGGACGGTCAGACCGTGGCCCGGCTGGTCTATGAACCGCTGACCGCGCGGCCGGTCCGTCTCTATGGCGAGGGCGGTTCGCACTACCAGCGCCAGGGCCTGAAACTGTCCAAGCATTTCAAGGCCTGGAGCTGATCGAGCTTCAGCTGAGTCGTTATGTCGCGGCGGCCGTTCACTAACGGCTCAGCAGACTCGCGCTTATCTCGGAGCCTCGTTTCGGTCGGGCCTTGAGACATGTTCAGTGGCGTTGTGAGGCGTCTGTCGCGCGGGGCGATCGCGGCGGGTCTCGTGTGGATGATGGGGATGGGCGCGGCCAGCGCCGCCCCGGCCATGTGGGAAGTCCGAGACAAGGACTCCGTCGTCAATCTGTTCGGCTCGATGCATGTGCTGCGCCCCGACGCGCGCTGGCGCACCCGCGCCTTCGATCACGCCTATGCCGCCGCCGACCGGGTCTGGTTCGAGACCCGCGTCGACCTGCCGCCAGAACAGGTGAAGGTCATGGTCGACCGCTACGGCGTCGATCCCGACCGCTCCCTGACCCAGAAGCTGTCGCCGACGGCCCTGGCGACCCTGCGCCCGGTGCTGGACCGCGACGGCGTGCCGCTGGAGCGCGTGGAGCGTCTTCGCCCCTGGGCGGCGGCCATGATGCTGTCGGTCGCGCCGATGACGCAGAAGGGCGGCGAGGTCGCCAGCGGCGTCGACGCGGCGACCACGCGCCGAGCCCGGACCGCGGACAAGCCGATCGCGACGTTCGAGACCTTCGAGCAGCAGCTGCGCATCTTCGCCGACCTGCCCGAGCAGGCCGAGCTGGACTATCTGGACGACGTCGCCCGCGAACAGCTGTCGCCGCCCCGCGACGGCGTGGCCCTGGAGCGCGCCTGGCTGAAGGGTGACATGGGGCGGCTGGGCAGTCGGCTGGTCGACCGGATGCGGGCAGAGCGTCCGGCCCTCTACGACGCTCTGCTGCGCCGCCGGAACCTGGCCTGGGCCGATCGGCTGGACGCCGAGATGCGGCAGGGACGCGGGATCGATCTGGTCGTCGTCGGGGCCTTGCACATGGCCGGCGGCGAGGGCCTGCCCGCCTTGATGAGAGCCCGCGGCTACTCCGTCCGGAGGATTCAGTGAGCCGTCACGGCGCGTGTCGCGCGGCAACGCGCCGCACCACATCTAGTGGACAGCATGTGCGGTTACACAAATCCTAGTCTTCGTTCTCGCCGCAAGCGACTCAGTGAGTCGGAGGGCGAGGGACCGGTGAATTTTCAACGGAGGCGGCCTTGGCCCGCACTGCTCAAGATCCGTTCCTGATCCTGCAAGGCCGCGTCGAGGCCTGGGAGCGGTGTGCGCGCATCCCCGGCTGCGACAAGGCCGTCTGGCGCCAGGACGCGGCGGGGCGGGTGATCCGCTGGTCCGACTTCGGCGACCGTTTCTCCCGCTATGGCTGGGAAGTGGTCAGCCGTCCGCGCCCGGGCATGCTGGGTCGCGCCCTCAAGCGCTTGGAGGCCATCCACTGGCGCGGCCTGACCCGCGACGCCCTGTCCGCCGATCCGTTCCTGAACCGCGAGGCCGCCTAAGGGCTCTCCGAAAACGTCAGGCGTCCCCGTCGTTTAGTCATCAAGACATGACAAAATGACAACCTTCCTTGACATGATCGTCGCTTGATGTGACAAGTCTCCTTGTCAAATGGAGAGGGGAGCTTGTCATGGATGACGCGAAGCCAAAGGGGGGCAGGTGGGCCCTGTTCCTTGCCGGCGCGGCGGCCCTCTCGGCCATTCCGTTCTGGCTGGCCTTCGCCCGTCCGTTCCAGGGGACGGCGATGCTGCTGGCGATGCTGGCCTGGGCCTTGATCTACATGGCCTATGTCTATGTCGGTTCCTCGCGGCTGAAGGCGGGCCAGATCGGTCCCGCCATGAAGCGCTATCGCCGCCGCCTGGCCGTGGCGATGATCGCCTACTTCCTGGTTCTGATCGGCTCGCTGAGCTTGCTGCGCGGCGGCGGCCTCGCGGGGCCGCTGTTGTGGATCGTGGCCGCCGCGCCCGCGATACCGATCCTGGGCGTCCTGGTCGTGATGGGTCTCTACCTCAAGGAGGAGCCCGACGAATTCGAGCGCATGATCCATATCGAGTCCATGCTGTGGGGCCTGGGCGCGGTCCTCGGGGTGAGCACCGTCTGGGGCTTCCTGAGCAACGCCGGGGTCGTGCCCGCGCCGCCTCTGTTCCTGGTTTTCCCGCTGTTCTGCCTAGCCTGGGGCGTCAGCCAGCCCTTCATCCGCAGGCGCTACCAATGAAGAACCGCCTCAAGGTCCTGCGCGCCGAGCGCGACTGGAGCCAGGCGGATCTCGCCGAGAAGCTCCAGGTCTCCCGACAGACCATCAACGCCCTGGAGACGGGCAAGTACGATCCCAGCCTGCCTCTGGCCTTCAAGATCGCTCGCCTGTTCGAGCAGCCTATCGAAGCGATCTTCCAGGACGAGGCCTAGGGCCTCCTTCGGCGGGCGATCCGAAGTCCGCCCCCGCCAACCCCTTTTCAATCACGGCTCGGCGTCTTGTCGCCGAAGCCTTCCGCACGCCTCTGTTCAAGGAAGGACCCCATGTCCAAGCGCTTCCATTTCTTCGTGATCCTGATGGCCATTCTCGCGGCCATCGGCGTCTTCGGCGGGAACCACGCTCATGCGGCGGACCGCATCTCCGTCACGGTCACGGGCAGGGGCCCCGATGTCGTGCTGATCCCCGGCCTGGCGTCGTCCGGCGCGGTCTGGGACGCCACCGTCAGGCAGCTGTCGGCCGCGCACCGCGTCCACGTGGTGCAGGTCGCGGGTTTCGCCGGCGCGCCGGTCGCGGGCAATGCCGAAGGTCCGGTGGTCGAACCGCTGGTCGAGGCGGTTGACGCCTACATCAAAGCCAATCACCTGAAGTCGCCAGCGGTGATCGGCCACTCGATGGGGGGCTTCACCGGCCTGTTGCTGGCTCGCCGGCATCCCGAGGATGTGAGCCGGCTGATGGTCGTCGACAGCCTGCCGTTTTTCGCGGTGCTGTTCTCCCCGGCCGCCACGGTCGAGACCGTCAAGCCGCAGGCCGCGGCCATGCGTGACGGCGTTATCGCCATGAGCCCGGACGCTTTCGCCAGCCAGCAGGCCATGACCGTCCCGCGCTTCGCCAAGTCGCCCGAGGGGCAGAAGCTGGTGCTGGACTGGTCCAAGGCCTCGTCGCAGTCGGTCGTCGGTCGGGCGACGTACGACCTGCTGACCACAGACGTCCGGGGCGAGCTGGCGGCGATCCGGACGCCGGTGACGCTGCTCTATCCCTATGACCCGGCCATGGGCGCGTCGGCCGCGGCGATCGACAAGACCTATGCCGACGCCTACGCCGCCCTGCCGGGCGTGACCCTGAAGCGCGTCGACGACGCCCGCCACTTCATCATGCTGGACCAGCCCCAGGCCTTTGCGTCGGCGGTCGAGGCCTTCCTGAAATAAGCGTCATGCGGCCGCGGGCCGCCTTGCGCGGATCGATCGGGCGCGCCAACTGTGCGCTACTGTCCTTCGGGGGTTCCATGCTTCGTCATCTGCGCCGCGTCGCGGCGGGTTTCACGTCGGTCCTGGCCTTGGGCTTGGCGGGCTCCGCCCTGGCCGAACCCGCGCTATGGGCCATCAAGGACCACGACTCGACCATCTATCTGTTCGGCACCATCCACGTGCTGAAGCCCGACACCCCGTGGCGCTCGGCCAAGATCGACCAGGCCCTGAAGTCCAGCGACGACCTGACCCTCGAGATCGTCGGCGCGGACGACCCGGCGGTGATGCAGCCGCTGATCGTCAAGTACGGCCTGGATCCGGCCCATCCGCTGTCGACCAAGATCGCGCCGGACAAGTACCAGCACGCCGTCGAGGCGGCCCAGGCCGGCGGCGTGCCGCCCCAGGCGCTGGGCATGATGCGCCCGTGGCTGGCCGCGGTGTCGCTCTCGATGCTGCCGGTGATCAAGGCGGGGTATGATCCCAAGAGCGGCGTCGAGTTCGTGTTGGCGGGCGAGGTCAAGGCGGCCGGCAAGCCGGAGAAGGCCTTCGAGACGCCCGAACAGCAGATCCGCTTCTTCGCCGACTTGCCGCCCAAGACCGAGGCCGACTTCCTGAACTCGACCCTGGACGAGGTCGACGAGGGCGTCGGCAAGATCGACAAGATGGTCGCCGCCTGGGCCGCCGGCGACGTCGCCGAGCTGGAAGCGGAGTTCGTCTCGGAGATGAAGGGCCAGTATCCGGAACTCTACGATCTGCTGATCACCCGGCGGAACCAGGACTGGGCCCAGCAGCTGAAGGCCAAGCTGGCCGGCTCGGGCGTCAGTTTCGTCGCCGTCGGTTCGGGCCATCTGGTGGGGCCCGACAGCGTCCAGGCGCAGCTGGCCAGGCTGGGGATCAAGGCCGAACGGGTGGAGTAGCGGGGGCTATTCCGCCGCCGCCCGCAGATAGATCGAGCGCTTGGGCGTGGTCATCACGCGTTGCAGCATGGGTTCGAACGCCTCCAGGGGCATTGACTTGAAGGTCGGGTCGAAGGCCTCCTGGTCGTACAGGTGGCAGAACTTGGCCGTGTGCTCGAAGTCCGGATGGCCCCGGAACTGATCGCGCATGTCGCGGTCCAAGCCCAGATGGTGGAAGAAGTAGTAGCCCTGGAAGATCGCGTGGTGGGCCACCATCCAGTGGTTCCGCTCCGACACGAAGGGCTGCAGGATCGCCGCGGCGATGTCGGCGTGATTGCGCGGGCCCAGGATATCGCCGATGTCGTGCAGCAGGGCGCAGACGACATATTCCTCGTCCTCGCCGGCCTGGTGGGCGCGGGTGGCGGTCTGCAGGCTGTGATCCAGGCGGTCGATGGCGAAACCGCCGCAGTCGCCCTTCAACAGGTTCAGATGGGCGATCAGCCGGCTGGGCAGTTCGCGCCCGAACGCGACCGAGGCCGATGCGATGACGCCCCAATCCTCGGCCGTGCCCTCGGTCATCGCGTGGAATTTGGCGCGCGGATGATCCTCGCCGTCGGCCATGGCGCTTCTCCCCAAACGTCTGTTTGAGGTGATCGTGCGCCTCAAGTCCGTGGGCGTCAACGCGATGGGGAGAGCCTTGGAGCGGGCGGGGGGAATCGAACCCCCGACATTCAGCTTGGGAAGCTGACGTTCTACCTCTGAACTACGCCCGCCAAAGGGACGCATCGTTTAGCCCGGCTCGCCCGCGTACTCAAGCGGCGGCTTGCGATCTGTTGGCGGACAGACCCTAAGGCGACGTTCGGACCTAATTGCGCCGCACAATCATCCTTCTGATGCCCGCCGAACGGATGGGAGCCGATCGTCGCGTGCCAGTTCTGACGGAAACCTCTCGAAAGACCGCGCTCGAAAGGACGGCGCGGCAGATGGCGTTCGGCGAGGTCTCGATCGACGTCGCGAGCCGCCGCGTGCAGGCGCCGGCGGGGACCTGCTGCCTGGAGCCTCGCGCCTTCGATCTTCTGCTGACCCTGGCCGAGCGGCCGGGCCTGACGGTCTCGCGCGACCACCTGCTGGAGACGGTCTGGGGCGAGAACGACGGATCCGGGGCGGCGTTGAACCTGGCGGTGACGCAGCTGCGCGTGGCGCTGGGCGACGATGACCAGGCTCCGCGCTACATCGAGACGGTGCCCTGGATCGGCTATCGCTGGATCTACCAGACGCCGCCCGAACGCGCCCGCTGGAGCCTGGGGCCGGTGCTGGAGGCCGCCAGCGCCATGCTGGCCATCGCCGTCGGCGGCGCGGGAGGGGTGGGCGCCAAGGCTTGGGCGGCGGGCGGCGAGCGCGCCAAGCGCGTGGCCGGCGAGCCGCGCAGCTTCATCGAACGCTAGCTAGCGCATCGTGTCGTCCAGGAACGCCGAGGCCCAGGCCAGGGGGGCGTTCCAGTTGATCGCCACCTCGTTCTGGGTGAAGGCGCGATAGTCGTCGGTCCAGCAGGTCTGCGGCTTGCACTGGCCCTTCATTTTTTCGGCCACCGGATCGTTCATGCTGGTCGAGTTGGGACCGCCCGACAGCACCCCGGCTGGCGGCGCGGGATAGGCGGCGTTGGCCTGCCGGGCCCAGAAGCGGTGGTGCGGGTTGCGCATCGGCCGCGCGCCGAAGCCGCTGACATACGACCGATCCAGCGGATTGCGGCCCAGGACGTAGTCCATCGCGTCGACCGCGCCGATGCGATAGGCGACCTCGCCCGTGAAGTCGTAGGCCAGCCCCAGCACCAGGACGCGGTTCAGCACGCCGCTGTTCGACCCCCAGCCATAGCCGGGCGGCGCATAGGGCAGGGCATAGCCCGTATGGACGTCGTCGCTCAGATACTTGCCGGCGGTGGCGGTCAGGTTGGCGCGGGCTTGGGCGATCTCGCCGGATTTCAGGCCGTTGGGCGCCAGGGCCAGGGTGATCGTGCCCAGGGCGCCGACCGAGCCCCAGCCCGGGTCGCCGGTCGGCCGCGCGCCTGCAGCCGGCGCCGCCAGGAACAGCGGCGAGGCGCGCAGGGCCTTCTCGTACGGAGCCTCGCCCGTGGTGGCGTACAGCTCGGCGGCGGCCCAATAGGCCTCGTCGGCCAAGTCGCCGTCGCCATAGCCGCCCGAGCCGGTGAACTGGCCGATCTGGTAGATCTCGGGATTGCGCTGGGCCGCCGTGAAGGCGCGACGGGCGGCGTCCAGGCACCTGGCCGAGAAGGCCGGATCGATCGTCTTCCACACCCGCGCGGCCTGGGCCGCGACGGCGGCCAGGTTCAAGGTCGCGGCGGTGGTCGGATAGTAGAGATACCGCGGCTGCTTGTCCTCGGCCGGCGCGGTCGGCAGGCCGGTCCAATAGCGGTCGGCGATCTTCTGGTGGGCCATGCCCGAGGCGTCGATGGCGGTCAGCTTCAGCTTGCCGTCGGCCGGCTTCTGCTTGCCGACCGGGACCTGCAGGGTCTTGCCCTCCGGAACCTGCATCGCCAGCAGGAAGGTCAGCTCGAAGCGGGCTTCATCGAGAATGTCGGGGACGCCATTGGCGTTCTCGGGGATGGCCAGGCCGCCGTCGCCCAGCGCCTTGAGCGCGACGGGGCGCTTGAGCACGGCGGCGCGCTCATAGGCGTTGACCAGGGTCCAGACTGAGACGCCGCCGTTGACGACGTACTTGCCGTGGTCGCCGGCGTCGTACCAGCCGTCGCTGGCGTCGAGGGTATAGTCGCAGCCCGGCCAGACCTGGCCGCGCTCGTCGGCGAGGTCGAAGCAGGTCGCCTTGTCCGGTGCGTGGCCGGCGGGGCGGGCCAGGTCGGGCCGCTCGACGAAGCGAGCTTCGATCGGGACGCTGGCGCGCTGCTGGTAGAAGAACGACAGGGCGGCCCTGGTCAACTTGCCGTCGGGCCCGGCGCGCAGGGCGAAGGGGCGGCTCTCCGCCGCGCCGACCTTCAGGCGATAGCCGTCGCCCGGCCTGCGGACGCTGGAGAAGTCGATCTGGTGGACATGTTCGCCCGAGGCGGCGTCGTCGCCGAACACCTTGGTCTTGCCCTGGGCTGCAACGGCGCCCGAGGCGTCCAGCAGTGTCCAGTCCAGCGGGATCTTCGAAGGATCGGCCAGCATGGCCCGCTTGGGGCCGTTCGCCTCCAGGCCCGTCTGGTTCAGGCGGATGGGCCGCGGCGCTTCCTCGGCGTGCGACAGACCCGTCAGCACCAACAGCGAGGCGAACGACAGGACGGCCAGGCGGGTCATCAAAAGCTTCCTCCGGCGCGTCTTCGAGCACGGCGCGCGCTTGGCGGCGAAGCTAGCGGAACGACGACAGCGTTGTCACGAGCTTTGTGACCGGTATCTCGAGACCGATACCTGAGATCTCCGACCGGACGAGGACAGAGAACGAAAACGCCGCCCGAGGGTGTCGGACGGCGTTCGCAGGGCTCTCGCGACCTTAGTTCTGGGGCGGCGGGCCTTCCGGCGGCGGGCCGGGAGGCGGGCCTTCGCCGCCTTGCTGCATGCGGCGCTGGCGCATCTTCTCGAAGGCGGCCTTCATCTCGTCGAGCGTGACCTTACCGTCCTTGTTGGCGTCCAGCATCGCGAAGCGATCGGCCGGACGGCCGGTGGCGTCCCATTCGGCCTTGTCGACAGCGCCGTCGCTGTTGGTGTCCCAGCGTTTGAAGATGTCTTCCGGGTTCGGCATCTGGCGCGGCGGGCCCGGAGGCGGACCGTCCTGGGCCATGGCGACGCCGGCGGCGACCAGCGTGGTGAGGGAGGCGAGCGCGACGGTGAGCGTGCGGCGCATAGAGGGTGTTTCCTTCCGGGGTTATGTCCCTGGATCGCTGGAATGGGCTTTGATTGTTGCGCGCTTATTTCGCGAATACGGCGGGAAAGGACGGGCGCGCCGGAGCGCGCCCGTTGAGTGCAGCCTAGAACTTGTACTGCAGGCCCAGGTTAAACTGGCGCCCCGTATGGGTGTAGACGAAGGTGCTGTCGCGGTCGGAGTCGATGAACTGCCGGTTGAAACGGTCGAAGATGTTCAAGCCTTCCAGAGACAGCTTGAGGTGCTCGCTGATCTGGTACGAGGCGGCCATGTCGAAGGTCAGGTTGGGTGAATAGCCTTCCAGATCCTGCAACGGGTTGTTGGCCGGCAGGGCGACGATCGACTTGTCGCGGTACGAGGCCGAGACGCGGGCGCTGAACTTGCTGTCCTCGTAGTAGAGGGTGGCGTTGTAGGCGTTCTTGGACAGGCCGATCAGGTCGTTCGTGGTCATGCCGCCGGCGGCCAGGAAGTAGTCGATCTGGCTGTCGACATAGGTGTAGTTCACCAGCGCGCCGGTGTGGCTGAGGAAGCCCGGCAGGAAGGTGAAGGCCTGCTGGTAGTTGATCTCGAAGCCCTTCAGCGGACCGCCGGGCGTGTTCAGCGGCCGGGTGACGGTAATCGGGGTGTTGTCGGGATCGACGCCCGACGTGCCCAGCAGCGCCATCGGCAGGCCGGTCTGACGGAAGGTCAGCTGCTGCGACTGGTTCTGCACGTAGGTCTGGATGTCCTTGTAGAACAGGCCCACGCCCAGGATGGCGCCGGGCGCGAAGTACCACTCGGCGCCGAGATCGGCGGTCCAGGCGCGGATCGGATCCAGGGTCGGGTTGCCCGAGGTGATCGACGGGGTGCCGGTCAGGTTCAGGCTGCCGCCGGGGGTCAGGAAGCCCAGCTCCGGCCGCGACACGGTCTTGGCCCCCGAGAAGCGCAGGACGATGTCGGGCGTCACGTCGACCGAGACATTCAGCGACGGCAGAACGTCGTGGTAGCTGTGTTCGGCGGTCACCTGCTGCGGCGTGAGACCGATCTGGTAGCCCCGCGACTGCAGGTCGGTCTGCGCGAAGCGGAAGCCGACGTCGCCCCGCACCGGCAGGCCGGCGATCTCGGTCCTCAGATCGGCTTGCAGATAGGCGGACGTGACCTTTTCGTCGACGCGGCGGATGCCGCCGTAGTTGTTGACCAGGGTGTAGAGGCCGGTCTGGCTGTAGAGGTTCTGGTTGGCGATGAACTTGTCGTAGTCGATCGTCGCCCAGCTGGTCGGGAAGACTCCGGCGTTGATGCCGTGGCCGCCGAAGCCGCTGACCACCTTGGTCAGATTTTTCAGCTCGGCCGAGGTGAAGCTGGGGACCAGGAAGTTGTTCGGCCGCTGGAAGGCCGAGGTGTCGAACGAGAACTCGTCATAGTGGCCGCCGAACTTGACGGTCAGGGCGTCGTCGACGGCCCAGACCAGGTTCAGGTCGGCGGTCTTGTAGATATTGGTCGTGAAGATCTGCGACAGCCGCACCTCGGCGTTGGGGGCCGCGAAGCTGTACTGCGTGGCGTCGGTGACATCGAAGCCGTGGGTGATGGTCGGCTGGTCGCGATCCTTGCGGAAGTCGATCGTCATGCTCGTGTTGGGACGCTGGAACATGATCGTCGTCGTCATCGGCTGGTCGTAGTCCGACTTGGAGTAGCCGATCAGGCCCTTGATCGTGATCTTGTCCGTCAGCTCGTGCGTCCCGGCGAAGGTGTACTGCTGGAAGACGTTCTGGAATTCGTCGTGCTGGGTGTCGGAGCGCAGATCGACGCCGTCGAAGCGGGCGAAGTCGACGTCGTAGACCGTCTGGCCGAAGTTGACGCCGGCCGTGTGGCTGGTTCCGGCGTTGCGCAGGATCAGTTCGCGCACGGCGGTCTGCGGCTTGCCGTTCTGGCTGATGGCGCGGGCGAACGAGAAGCCCTCCAGCCAATTCTCCTCGCGCTTGACGTCGTAGTTGGAATACAGGGCGTCGAAGCTGAGCGAGGTGCGCGAGCTCGGCTTCCACTGCAGGGCCAGGGTCGCGCCGGTGCGCTCCTGGTCGTGGTGGAAGCGGCCGTAGCGGGGCAGGCGGGGGAAGAAGACGGTCGAGCGGTTGGCCTGGTCGAACACCGTGTCGGTCGCCGCCGGACGCGCCACGCCGGCGGCGCAGTTCAGGGCGTCTGTGCCGTTGGCGGCGTTGTCGACCGGATTCTGAGGCGTGCGGCCCACGGGCGTGCAGAAGCCGCCGTCAACCGTGGCCGGGTTCCAGCCGCCCGAGCCCCACTGGTCCTCCAGGAACTTTCGCTTGCTCCAGGCCAGCGAGGCCTGCGCCCCGAACTGGCCCCAGGCGGTGTCCCAGCGGTCGCCCAGCACCGCGGTGAACTTCGGGTCCGAATGCTTGGACAGGTCGTTGTAGCCGGCCGAGGCGCCGACCACGAAGGTCAGGCCCTTCTGGTCCAAGGGGCGGGCGGTCTCCAGATCGACCGTGGCGCCCAGCGAGCCCTCGATGACCTCGGCCTGGGCGGTCTTGCGCACCGTGATGCCGCTGAACAGCTCCGAGGCGAAGGTGTTGAAGTCGAAGCCCCGGCCCAGGTTCGCGCCGCGGTCGCTGGTGGTCGCGCCGCTGGTCGACTGGGCCTCCATGCCGTTGATGCGCACGCGGGTGAAGGCGGGCGGCAGGCCGCGCACGGTGATCGTGCGGCCCTCGCCGGCGACGCGGGTGATCGACACGCCCGGCACGCGCTGGATCGACTCGGCCAGGTTGGCGTCGGGGAAGTCGGCGATGTCTTCGGCCTTGATGGCGTCGACCACGCCCGAGGATTGTCGCTTGACGTTCAGCGCGCTCTTCAGGCTTTCGCGAAAGCCCGTGACGACCACTTCCTCGACCGTGTTGTCCGGCGCGGCCTGGGCGTGCGCGCCCGTGGCGGCGGACAGAGCCCCGACCATGGCTAGCGCCACCACCGAACAGCCCGAATTCCAGCCATGCTTGGACGACATGCGACCCCTCCTGAGTTCGGGCCGGTCCCGCCGCGCCCCTAATGTTTCCAACCCGAGGCTCCCGGTTTTCCCGGTTCAGCTCTCAACGTCGCAAAAGTCCCATATTTCGGGATCAAATCTCACAACGTAGGTAATATATGTCCGACAAATGTCAGAGTCGCAAGCTCCGGTAATGAGGGCTCGCCGGAAGGTTGGGGTTTTTGAGGCGGGGAAGGCGAATGCGAACGCCGCCCAGATCCTCCCCCTATGGGGGAGGTGGCCCGTAGGGCCGGAGGGGGAAAGCCACAATCGAGCTCTATCCCATCCTGACGTCGGGATCGGAAAACATCTCTACTCAGGCCTTCCCCCTCCGCCCCCTGCGGGGGCACCTCTCCCGGTGACGGGGGAGGAG
>CBIHOB010000096.1:0-14637 GCA_966211605.1 uncultured Caulobacter sp. | reverse complement strand
TCGACGGTGATGCTGATCTTGGAGGCTTCGGGGGCCTTGGGATCATAGTCGAAGCTGGCGTCCACCTTGGTGAAGCGGAACTGATAGTTCGAGAAGCCCATGTGCTTGATCTTGGCCACGACCGAGGCGTGGGTCTTGTCCAGCACATAGTGGCCCGCGGGCAGGTCGGCGGGCTTGGTCGAGGAAACGCCCGGCGCGGCCAGAGCGGCGGGGGCCGTGAAGAGGGCCACGGCGAGCGCGCCATAGGCGAGTTTCGAAGCGAAAGGACGGTTCATCGGGGGCTGAGCTCCAAGGAAAACTAAAACAGCAGCAGTTGCGGTTTCCCCGACTTAGGCACTAAGCCATGCCATTGAAGGGCGTGCAGATCACGAGATCGTGATCTTTCGCATAAAGATGTGCGCGACTTGGTGACGCCACGTCACCCCGCCTAAAGAGTGGCCGAGATTTTGGAGTTTTTCCGGCATGACCTACCGCGCTCCCGTCCGCGACCTCGCCTTCTCGCTGCGCCACGCGGCGGATTTCGGGCGACTGGCCGACGCCTTCCCCGAGGCGGACGCCGACACCGTCGCGGCGGTGCTGGAGGCGGCGGGCGCGTTCGCCGCCGATGTGCTGGCGCCGCTGAACCGCCAGGGCGATCTGGTCGGCGCCAAGCTGGAGAACGGTGTGGTCCGCTGCGCGCCCGGCTTCGCCGACGCCTACAAGCAGTTCGCGCAAGGCGGCTGGGCCAGCCTGGCCGCGCCGGTCGAGCATGGCGGCCAGGGTTTGCCCAAGACTCTGGAGGTGGCCGTTCTGGAGATGGTCCAGGCCGCCAACATGGCCTTTGGCCTATGCCCCATGCTGAGCCTGGGCGCGATCGAGGCGCTGGAGCACCACGGCTCGGCAAGCCAGAAGGCGGCCTATCTGCCCAGGCTGGTCTCGGGCGAGTGGACCGGGACCATGAACCTTACGGAGCCCCAGGCCGGCTCGGACCTGGCGGCCCTGACCACGGTGGCCACGCCGGATGGCGACGGCGGCTGGCGGATCACCGGCCAGAAGATCTTCATCACCTGGGGCGACCATGACGCCGCCGACAACATCGTCCACCTCGTTCTGGCCCGTACGCCCGACGCGCCTCCCGGCGTGAAAGGCATTTCGCTATTCCTCGCGCCCAAGGTGCTGGTCGACGCCGACGGCAAGCTGGGCGAGGCCAACGCCATCCGCGTCGGCGGGCTGGAGCACAAGCTGGGCATCCATGGCTCGCCGACCTGCGTCATGCTGTTCGAGGGGGCCAAGGCCGAGCTGGTCGGGGGCCTGGGCCAGGGCCTGCCCAACATGTTCACGATGATGAACGCCGCCCGCCTGCAGGTCGGGACGCAGGGCACGGCCATCGCCGAGCGCGCCTACCAGCAGGCCCTGGCCTTCAGCCAGGAGCGCGCCCAGGGCCGCTCGGCCTGGACCGGCGCCTATCCCGCGCGGCTGTTCGACCATCCTGACGTGCGCCGCACGCTCGTCCTGATGAAGGCCCACATCGAGGCCGCGCGCGGCATCTGTCTGTCGACCGCGGTCGCCGCCGACCTGTCGCGCGCCGCCCCGGACGAAGCGACCCGGACGGCCGCCAAGCTGCGCGAAGAGCTGCTGACCCCGATCGCCAAGGCCTGGTCGACCGACGTCGGCGTCTGGGTCGCCTCGCAAGGGCTGCAGATCCACGGCGGCATGGGCTTCATCGAAGAGACCGGCGCCGCCCAGCACTATCGCGACGCCCGGATCGCCCCGATCTACGAGGGGACCAACGGCATCCAGGCCATCGACCTAGTCGGCCGCAAGCTGATGCTGGGCGAAGGCCAGGCCATGGCCGACCTGATGGACGACATCCGCGACACCGTCGAGATCCTGAACGCCAGCGACCTGAAGGCCGTCGGTCTGCGCCTGGACGCGGCGCTCAATGCGGCGTCCAGCGCCACCGCCTGGCTGATCGAGCGTCGCGCCAAGGCCATGCCGGACGCCCTGTCGGGCGCCACGGCCTATCAGAAGCTGCTGGGCGACGTCGTGGGCGGCTGGATGCTGGCCAAGGGCGCCCTGGCGGCCGCCGGCGAGGCCGACACGGCCTGGGCCGAGAGCAAGCGGGCCCTGGCGCGGGTGTTCGCCGAAGCCGTGCTGGCCCAGGTTCCAGGCGCGGCGGCGGGGGTGATGATCGGCGGCGCGGACTTGGAAGCGATGACGCCGGCGGTGCTGGGGGCCTGAAGCCCCCAGCGGGTTCGGCGCCTACGCCTTGAAGAACGCCAGCAGGTCGGCGTTGATCACCTCCGGATGCGTCTGCGCCATGCCGTGCGGCAGGCCCGGATAGGTCTTCAGCGTCCCCTTCTTGACCAGCTTGATGGCCCGGTGGGCGCTGTTGGCGATCGGAACCAGCTGATCGTCTTCGCCGTGCATGATCAGGACGGGGACGTCGACGCGCTTGAGATCGTCGGTGAAGTCCGTCTCGGAGAAAGCCTTGATGCAGTCGTAGTGCGCCTTGGCCCCGCCCTGCATGCCCTGGCGCCACCAATTGTCGACCAAGGCCGGGCTCACCTTCGCGCCAGGCCGGTTGAATCCGAAGAACGGGCCGGCGGCGATGTCGCGGAAGAACTGGGCGCGGTTGGCGACCAGCGAAGCGCGGAAGCCGTCGAACAACTCGCGCGGCAGGCCGCCGGGATTGGCCGGGGTCTTCAGCATGATCGGCGGCACCGCGCCCATCAGCACGACCTTGGCCACGCGGCCCGGCTTGGCGCGGGCGGCGTAGTGGATGGCCTCGCCGCCGCCGGTCGAGTGACCGACGTGGAAGGCGTTCTTCAGGTCCAGGTGGTCGGCCAGGGCGATGACGTCGTCGGCATAGGTGTCCATCTCATTGCCGGTGTCGGTCTGGGTCGAGCGGCCGTGACCCCGACGGTCATGAGCGATGACGCGGTAGCCCTGCAGGCGGAAGAACATCATCTGGGCGTCCCAATCGTCGGCGCTGAGCGGCCAGCCGTGGTGGAACACGATCGGCTGGGCGGTCTTGGGGCCCCAGTCCTTGTAGAAGATCTGGACGCCGTCCTTGGTGGTGACGAAGCCGCTGTCGGCGCGATCGGCGGCGTGGGGCCTGGCGGCGGCCTTCGGCGCGGCGGCCTGGGCGGAGGCCCCCAACGTGGCGGCCGTGACGGCGGCCAGACCGAAGCCGGCGGTCATCAGGCCGCGACGGGAAGCTTGGTTCGGCGAGCTCATGATCATCCCTCATTTCCTAACCGCGATAACAGTTATCGCGATAACTAAATGCGTCATAGGCGCGCGCCGGCCGCCTGTCCATCAATTTCTTTATCGCGATATCTTTTTCCGTGATAAGAAGAACGCATGACGACGAAGACGCCGCAGCCCTACCCGCTGGACCAGCAGATCTGCTTCACGCTGTACGCCACCAGCATGGCAATCACGCGCGCCTACAAGCCCCTGCTCGACACGCTGGGCCTGACCTATCCGCAGTATCTGGTGCTGAATGTCCTCGGCGAGGCGCCCGGCGGGATCACGATCGGCGGCATCGCCGAACGGCTGGACCTGGAGTCCAGCACGGTGACCCCTCTGGTCAAGCGGCTGGAGGCCGCCGGCCTCGTCGCGCGGCGGCGAGGGCTTGAGGACGAACGCCGGGTCGAGGTGACGATGACGGAGGCGGGACGCGCCTTGCTGGGTCAGTCGAGATGCCTGAACGACTTGCTGCTGGAGCGGTCGGGCATGAAAGGCGAGGACCTGGGAGCGCTCAACAGGCGGATCCAGGCGTTGCACGCCGCGATCGTCAAGGAATAGGAGGGGGCGGCCAAGCCGCCCCCTTCGGGTCTTACAGCTGCTCCAGCAGGTACTCGGCCGACGAGACCTTGAACTGGCCGGCTTCCTCGATGTTCAGCTGGGTCACGACGCCGTCCTTGGCGATCAGCGAATAGCGCTGCGAGCGCGGGCCCATGCCGAACTTCGACCCGTCGAAGTCCAGGCCGATGGCCTTGGTGAAGTCGCCGTTGCCGTCGGCCAGCAGCAGCACCTCGCCGTCGATGCCCTGGTCCTTGCCCCAGGCCTTCATCACGAAGACGTCGTTGACCGACACGCAGGCGATCGTGTCGACGCCCTTGGCCTTCAGTTCGGCGGACTTTTCCTTGAAGCCCGGCAGGTGCTTGGCCGAGCAGGTCGGGGTGAAGGCGCCCGGCACCGCGAACAGGGCGACGGTCTTGCCCTTGAAGATGTCGTCGCTGGTGATCGGCGCCGGCCCTTCGGCCGTGCTGGTCATGAAAGTCGCCGCGGGCAGCGTGTCGCCAACCTTGATCGCCATGGGCCGTGTTTCCTCTGAATGGGTCCGTGTCGCGCCTGGAGATATCCCTCGCGGAGCCGACCGCCAAGGCGCCGTGCAAGAACTCATGGCGACAAAGGCGGTTTCGGCGATGATCAGACTTGAAAGCGTCACACCTCGGGCCAATGCTCTGTCCATGGCCAGCTTCATCGACGACGACGATCCCCATGGGGAAGATGACGGCGAATTCCTGACAGGGCGGCTCCTGGTCGCCATGCCGGGCATCGAGGATCCGAGATTCGAGCGCACGGTGCTGTATCTGTGCGCCCATGACGAGGAACAGGCGATGGGCCTGGCCGTGAACCGGCCGGTCGACGGCCTGACGGTCTTCGAGCTCCTGGAGCGCCTGGGCGTGAAATCCGAGATCCAGGCGCCGGGCGACCTCGTCCTGCTGGGCGGACCGATCGAGCGCGAGCGGGGTTTCGTGCTGCACACCGACGATTTCAACTCGCCGGACTCGACCCTGCCGGTGGCCGACGGCGTCGGCCTGACCGCCACCCGCGACGTGCTGGACGCCCTGGCCAGCGCCATGCGCCGCCCCCGCAAGGCGCTCCTGGCCCTGGGCTATGCCGGCTGGGGTCCCGGGCAACTGGAGCAGGAGCTGCGCGACAACATCTGGCTGATCTGCGACGCCGACGAAGGCATCCTGTTCGACGAGGACCACGAGCACAAATGGACGCGCGCCCTGGCCAAGCTGGGAATCACGGCGGATCACCTGTCGGCGACGGCGGGCAGAGCCTAGCCCTCTTCGGCCTCGTCCCCGTCTAGCCCCGGGCCTTCACCGGCGCGGCGCCGTCGACATAGGCCTCGTTCAGATAGACCTCGGCCTCCTGCGGCGACAGGGCGGGCGCATAGCCGAAGCCCTGGCCGTAGTCGCAGCCCAGGGCCTGCAGGGCGCGGGCCATCTCGGCGTTCTCGACGCCTTCGGCCACCACTTCCAGGTCCAGGTCCTGCCCCAGCTTGACGACCGAGCGGACGATCTTGGCCGAGCCGGCGTTGCCGCCCATGGTGCGGACGAAATAGCGGTCGATCTTCAGCGTGTCGAACGGCAGGCGCGTCAGGTACGACAGCGACGAGAAGCCCGTGCCGAAGTCGTCCAGCGCCAGGCCGGCGCCGGCTTCGCGCAGCGTCTTGAGGATCACGGCGGCCCGCTCGGGATCGCGCATGATGTCGCTCTCGGTGACTTCCAGCTTCAGGGCGCCGCGCGGCAGGCGGTTGATGCGCAGGGTCTCGGCCACGTCGGCGACCAGGCCCGGGCGATCGATCTCGCCGGTCGACAGGTTGACGCTGACGGTCAGGGCGCCCATCGCCGGGTGCGCGTCGCGCCACGTCGCCAGCTGCTTGGCGGCGGCGTGCATCATGTGCGCGCCCAGCTCGCTCATCAGCCCCATCTCTTCGATCAGCGGCAGGAATTCGTCCGGCGGCAGCATGCCCCGGCGCGGGTGGATCCAGCGGGCCAGGGCCTCGAAGCCCGACAGCGCGCCCGTCGACAGGCGCACGACCGGCTGGAAGTAGGGGGTGATCTCGCCGCGGCCGATGGCGCCGCGCAGGTCGGCTTCCAAGGCCAGACGGGAAAGGCCGTCGGTCTCCATCGAGCGGCCATAGGCTGCGGCTCCGCCACGGCCGGCGGCGGCGGCGGCCTCGACGGCCAGCTCGGCGCGCCGCAGCAGTTCGGCGGCGTCGGGAGCATCCAGTCCCCCCTCGGCCGAGACGGCGCCGATCGACAGGGTCGGATGAATGTCGAAGCCGGCGACGCGCAGCGGCTGCTCCAGGGCCGCGCGCAGCATCTCGGACGGCTCGTAGCCGTTCGGTTCGCACAGCACGGCGAACTCGTCCTCGCCGATGCGGCCCAGCACGGCGTCGGCCGGGAACGCGGCGGCCAGGCGCGAGCCCAGGGCGGCCAGCACGAGGTCGGCGCGCTCGTGGCCCAGGGCCTCGTTCAGGCGACGCAGGCGGTCCAGGTCGGCGACCACCAGCTCGTGGGTCCCGTCGCGTCCCAGACGCTCGCGGGCGCGGGCGATGAAACTGCGACGGTCCAGCAGACCGGTGAGGTCGCAGCGCTCGGAGGCGGTGAATTTCGTTTCGGGAGCGACGACGCCAGCGGCGCGGACGCCCTCTTCCAGCCAGACGCCGCGCCACAGGCAGGTCTCGCCGCCGCGCACACGGAAGCGAGCGACCACCTCCGAGCCGGGAGCGCGGGTCTTGAGGACCTCTTCGGCCTGGGCGCGATCCTGCGGCAAGGCCAGGGCCCGGAAGGCGGCGGAGGAGCACTCGGGCGCCAGCGGTCCCAGGCCGAGGGCGCGGGCGGCGCCGTTCAGGCGCAGGCGATCGGCTTCCGGCTCCCAGATCCACAGCGCGACGTCGGCCCCGCCCAACGCCTCAAGCGTGGCGGTGGTGTCCCAGATCCGTCGCTCACCCGTCCGAAAAGACATGCCCGTCCCAAACCCGTCGGCGATGGTCCCCACGCGCTACTCGGGCGCGACCAGGCCGAACAGACGATGATCTCGCCAACCGCCGTTAATTTTCAAATAAGCGGGCGCATATCCTTCTTCGGAAAAGCCGCATTTCAGCAGAAGCGCGGCCGACGCGTGGTTATCCGGCATGCAGGCGGCCTCAAGTCTGTGGAGGCCAAGACCCGTGAAAGCAAAGCGGATCAAGGTGGTCACGGCGTCGCGCATGTGTCCTTGCCGCGTGTGCGGCTGGCCGATCCAGTAACCGATCGAGCCGGTCTGGGCGACACCACGTCGCACGTGGAAAAGCCGCACCGCGCCGAGCAGGGCGTCGTCCGAGCGGCGGAAGATGAAAAAGGGATAGGCCTCGCCCAGCTCCAGCTCGCGGGCATAGGCCGACAGGCGGGCGCGGAAGGCGGCCCGGGTCAGGTCGTGCTCGGGCCAGGTCGGCTCCCAGGGCTCCAGGAACGGACGGGACCTGGCGCGCAGCATCGCCCAGGCGCGATAGTCGCCGGGGCGCGGCGGGCGGAGATAGACCTCGCGCCCTTCCAGGCGCAGGCGAGGCCTGGGCTTCAGGAACGGCAGCAGGGCGGACACGAACGAGGCTCTGAATCGATCACCGCGCCACCTTCCACGCTCACGCGGCCGAGGACAACGCCTTGGAGAACGCCTCGCCGGCCTTCAGCGCCGACTTGGCCCCCAGCACAGCCGTGGCGGCTTGGCCGCTCAGCAGGCGCTGGCCCAGGCGGGCGACGTCGGCGGGGGTGACGGCGTCGACCTGGGCGGCCAGTTCGGCCGGCGGATACAGGCGGTCGAACAGCAGGATCTGCCCCGCCCCCTGCTCGGCGCGCGCCAGCGGCTGCTCGCGGGCCATGAACATGTGAGCCTTCAGCTGGGCCTTGGCGCGGGCCAGTTCGGCGTCGTCGATCCGCCGGGCCAGCTTGGCGACCTCTTCGGCGCAGACCTTGGCGGTCTCGATCGCGTCGCCGGCCGCGCAGCCGGCATAGACGCCCAGCGCCCCATGATCCGCATAGGTGTCGGCATAGGCGTCGATGTTGTAGGCCAGGCCGCGCTTCTCGCGGGCCTCCTGGAACAGGCGCGAGGACATGCCGCCGCCCAGCGTCTCGGCGAAGATGCGCAGGGCGAAATAGTCGGCGTGGCGCGAACCGCAAGCCGGCAGCATGAAGACCAGATGCGCCTGCTCCAGCTTGCGGGCCTCGGCCTGCGGACCGCCAACGAAGGTCGCCGGCGTTGGAACGGCCGCGCCCGGCGTGGCCGGCAGGTCGCCGAAGGCCCGCTCGGCGGCGGCGATCAGCTCGGCCTCGTCGACCGCCCCCGTGGCGCTGATCACCAGGCGGTCGGCGGCGTAGAGGCTGGCGCGCCAGTCGGACAGGGCCTCGACGCTGGCGGCGTTCACCGTCTCGTCGCGTCCCAGGATCGGCCGCCCCACGGGATGGTCGCCCCAGCTGGCGCGCTGGATCAGGTCGAACACGTAGTCGTCCGGCGCGTCCGCGGCCTCGGCGATCTCCTGGGCCACGACCTGCTTCTCGCGGGTCAGGTCGGCGGGATCCAGGGACGGACGCCGGACCAGGTCGGCGATGACGTCCATGCCCAGGCCCAGGCCGCCCTTCAGGGCCCGGACCTGGAAGCTGGTGCGCTCGTAGCCGGTGGCGGCGTTGATCGAGCCGCCCTGGTTCTCGATGACCTCGACGATGTCGCGGGCCGAGCGGCCGCCCGCCCCCTTGAACACCATGTGCTCAAGCAGGTGCGACCAGCCCGAGCGCGCCGGATCTTCGTAGGCCGCGCCGCGCCCCGCCACGACGGTCAAGGCCAGGGTTTCGAGGCCCGGCATCGGGTCGCAGACGACACGGACGCCGTTCGGCAGGGTGCGGAGAGTTGTAGCCATGAAGCGCGGTATCTAGGCGCTCGCGCGCCTAAACACTAGCCCGGCCTCAGCTATTGGCCGCGAAGGTCCGCACGAACGCCTTCACCGACGAGCCGTCGGCGGGCAGGCGTTCGAACTTCTCCGGCTTCTTGGAGAGGTCCGGCGTGGCGCGCGGCGTGCTGGGCGACAGGCCCGTGGCGGCCTGGACGGCTTCAGGGAACTTGGCGGGATGGGCGGTCGACAGCACCACCACCGGGACCGACGCTGGCGCGTCCAACCCTTGCGCGGCCGCCAGGCCGACGGCGGTGTGCGGATCGACGACCTCGCCGGTCTCGTTCAGGGTCGAGAGCATGGTCTTGGCGGTGTCGGCCTCGCTGACCGAGGCCCCGCGGAACAGCTCGCGCATCCAGGCGTGGGCGCCCGGCGGGATGTCCAGCAGGCCCGTGGCGGCGAAGGCGCGGAAGGCGCGGCCGGTCTCGGCGCCGTCGCGGCGGACGGCCTCGAAATACAGGCGCTCGAAGTTGCTCGCCACCTGGATGTCCATGGCCGGGCTCTGGGTGGCGGCCACCGCGCCGCGCGCGTAGCGGCCGGTCTCGATGGCGCGGGCCAGGATGTCGTTGGAGTTGGTGGCGGCGGTCACCGAGTGGATGGGCAGGCCCAGCTTCTTGGCCACGAAGGCCGCATAGGCGTCGCCGAAGTTGCCGGTCGGCACCACGAAGGCCACTTCGCGTTCTGGGGCGCCCAGGGCGACGGCCGAGGTGAAGTAGTAGACGCTCTGGGCCGCGATCCGCGCCCAGTTGATCGAGTTGACGCCCGACAGGTCCACGGCGTGACGGAACTGGTCGTCCTGGAAGGCCTGCTTGACGATGTGCTGACAGTCGTCGAACGAGCCCAGGATCGAGACGCAGGCCACGTTGGCGTCGACGGCCGTGGTCATGAACCGGCGCTGCACCTCGCTGATCCGGCCTTCCGGGAAGAGGGCGACGATGCGGGCGTTCTTGCGGCCCCGGAACGCCTCGACGGCCGCGCCGCCGGTGTCGCCCGAGGTGGCGCAGATGATGGTCATCTTCCGCGACTGGCGCTCCAGCACGTAGTCGTAGAGTCGACCCAGCAGCTGCATGGCGACGTCCTTGAACGCCAGGGTCGGACCGTGGAACAGCTCCAGCAGATAGCGGTTCGGCGTCAGCTGCTTCACCGGGACGACGGCCGTGTGGGCGAAGCTGGCATAGGCCTCCTCGCACATGTGCAGCAGGTCATCGGCCGGGATGTCGTCGCCGACGAACTTGCCCACCACGGCGGCGGCCACCTGGGCGTACGGCTTGCCCGCGAAAGCAGCGATCTCCTTCGCCGTGAAGCTGGGCCACTCGGCAGGCACATACAGGCCGCCGTCGGGGGCCAGGCCGGCCAGCACCGCATCCAGGAAGCCGATGGGCGCGGACTGGCCGCGGGTCGACACGTAGCGCATCAGGGTCTCATTCTCCGCCAGAGCATGGCGGCATAGATAAACAGTAGGGTTACGGCAAGACCGAACCACGTCAGGGCGTATTCCAGGTGCCGATTGGAAATTTCTGCCGGCAGCGGCGCCGGGGTGATTCCGGCGGGCGCGGGGGTTTCGCGTTCGGCCATCAGCACCAGCGGCGCGGCCTTGCGGGCCGGGAAGCGTTGCAGCACCTCCGCCCGGTCGCCGCCCAGCTGCTTGATCGGCGTCAGCACGCCCGTGACCACGCCCGGCGGGGCGAAGGCCTTGTCCGGCGCGCTGACCTGACCGGTCAGGCCGGCGACCACGCCGCGATCGACCAGGATCATGTCGTAGGGCCCCGCCTGGATCCCGCAGGCCGCCTGGGCCCGCCAGACCATGTCGCCGTCGCGCACGCCATAGACCAGCGGCAAGGACTGGCCGGGGACGTCGGCGCAGTCGACGCTGACCCGCTCCCAGGCCAGGTCGTCGGGCTTGGCGGTCGCGGTCAGGACGCTGGCCAGCGGCGCGGCGGGCGCGGTCTTCAGCTTCTCGACCCGGGCCAGCAGATCTTCCTTCCAGTGCAGGCGCTGGACCTGCCAAGTCCCCAGGCCGCACAGGATGGCGAACGCGATCGCCGTGGCGGCCGTCAGGCCGGTCGGGAAGCCGGGTTTGCCGGCGGAAGCCTCAGACATCCCGGCGGCCCGCTTCCGACGCCTTCTGGGCGATCTGGGCGGCGACCATCAGGCCCTTGGCCGGACGCATCAGGCCAAGGCTGATGATCACGACGGCCGGCAGCCAGACGATCAGCAAGGCCCACACCGGCCAGTTCCAGGCAAACATCGAGAACAACGCCCCGAACGCGCAGATCGCGCCGGCGATCAGGATGACGAAGGTGGCCGCGCCGTCGCCGGTCTCGAACTTGCCCAGGTCGAAGCCGCAGGCCTCGCAGGTCGGGGCGATCTTGAGAAAGCCGTCGAACAGATAGCCCTCGCCGCAGTGGGGGCACAGGCCGCGCGCGCCGGCGGCGTAGGGGTTGGTCTTGGTCATGAACGCCAGGCCTTGAACGAAAAAGGCCCGGAACGCTGGTCTGCGCTCCGGGCCCCTTTGGATCTCTCGATCGCGAGCGCGTCGCCGCGCTCCTCTTGGGAATCTAAAGCCTTCCAACGAAGGCTTTAATGGGCCGAGGCCCCGAAGATCACGTAGATGAACGCGAACAGGAACAGCCAGACCACGTCCACGAAGTGCCAGTACCAGGCGGCCGCTTCGAAGCCGAAGTGCTGCTTGGGCGTGAAGGCGCCGTTCAGCAGGCGGATCAGGCAGACGATCAGGAACAGGGTGCCGACGAACACGTGGAAGCCGTGGAAGCCGGTGGCCAGGAAGAAGGTCGAGCCATAGAGGCCCGAGTTCGCGGCCGCTTCCGAGTAGAACAGGTGCTCGTGGTTGATGTGGCTGTATTCATAGACCTGGATGGTCGTGAACAGCACGCCCAGCAGGATGGTCAGGATCAGGCCCCACTTGGCGCCCTTACGGTCGCCAACCTGCAAGGCGTGGTGCGCCCAGGTCACCGTCGTGCCCGAGAGCAGGAGGGTCAGGGTGTTGACCAGCGGCAGGTGCCAGGGCGAGACGGTCTCGACGCCGGCGGGCGGCCAGGTGGCCCAGGCGGTGCGGACTTCCTCGATCGCCGACAGGGTGCGGTGATGATGGAACAGCGCCATCTCGAAGAACATCCAGAACCACGCCACGAAGAACATCACTTCCGAGGCGATGAACAGGATCATGCCGTAGCGCAGGCCGATCGAGACGACCGGGGTGTGGTCGCCGGCCTTGGCTTCCTTGGCCACGTCCGACCACCAGCCGAACATGGTGTAGAGCACGCCCGCGACGCCGGCGGCGAAGATGGCCCAGTTGCCCTTCTCGATGCCGAGGACGCCGCCCTTGATCCAGCCGATCAGGCCGATCGCCATGACGGTGGCGGCCATGGAGCCGACGAACGGCCACGGGCTGGGCGGAAGGATGTGGTAGTCGTGTTTGACGGCGCCGGCCATGTTGCTGCTAACCCTTATATCCCTCTGGACGCGGCGCTGGTCCCCCCGCGCCGTTATCCTTGTGAAACGCTATAGCCCCCTCGACGGCTTGCCGCCAAGGGGTTCCACGATACGAGGCGTCGTCGCGGCCGCGACTTTGCCATTGTTCTTGTCCTCGACCGCCGGAAAGAACGTGTACGACAGCGTGATCTCGGTCTTGCCCTTGGTCTCGGGATCGTCCGCGAACTGGGGATCCACGAAGTAGACGACCGGGAATTCCACCGTCTGGTGGGGCTGGATCGTCTGGCTGGAGAAGCAGAAGCACTCCAGTTTCTGGAAGTACGGCCCCGCCGATTCCGGCACGACGTTATACAGCGCCCGGCCGGTCTGCGGCTTGTCGGTCGGGTTGGTCACCTTGAAGAAGGCCAGGCCCGTGTCGCCGATGCGAATGTCCTGGCTGGCCTGCATCGTCTGGAACTGCCAGGGCAGCTCGCGGATATTGGCGTCGAAGCGGATGGTGACCTTGCGGTCCAGGATCCTGGTCGGCTTGACCTCGGCCTTGCGCACCGTGCCGTCGAAGCCCGTCGCCTGACAGAACAGCTTGTACAGCGGCACGGCGGCATAGGCCGCGCCGACCATGCCGAAGAACGCCGCCGCGCAGATCAGGGCCACCTTGCCGTTGCGGCGGGCGGCCAGCTCCTGCGGCGTGAGCTCCGAATCCGGTTTCTTAGTGCGGGTGTGCGACATTGCCGCCGAGCCTCACGAGCGTGACCACGAACACCAGAACCACGAAGGCGACCAGGCCCAGGGCCAGGGCGATGTTGCGCCCGTCGCGCGCCTTCTTTGCCGCGTTGCGGGCCGCGTCGTTGGCGGCCTTGTCGTCGACGATGGGGTTCACTTCAGCAGCTCCAGGGCATGCACGCCGGCGACCGCCTCGCCCAGCAGGGCGGCGAACAGGGCGAAGAGATAGAGAATCGAGAAGGCGAACAGGTTGCGGGCGGCTTTCGACCCCTGCGCGCCGCCGGAGGCCTTGTCGTCCTCGGTGACATCGTACAGGGCGCGATCGGCCACGCGCGGGTCGGCCGCGTCGCCGGCCTTGCTGGCGAACACCCGCCAGGCCAGGACCAGGAACACCGCGCCGCCCAGGGCCGCCACGGCCAGGTAGATCGGACCGCCCAGGCCGGTCAGCACCGGCGACAGGCAGATCGGGATCAGGAGCAGGCTGTAGAGCAGGATCTGCTTGCGGGTTTCCCTGGCGCCCTTGACCACCGGCAGCATCGGCACCCCGGCCTTGGCGTAGTCGGTGGTGACGTACAGCGACAGGGCCCAGAAATGCGGCGGGGTCCAGAAGAAGATGATCGCCACCATCAGCCAGGCGTTCAGCGGCGCGTGGCCCGTGGCCGCGGCCCAGCCGATGGCGGGCGGCAGGGCGCCGGCCAGGCCGCCGATGACGATGTTCTGCGCCGTCCAGCGCTTTAGCCACATCGTGTAGACGACGGCGTAGAAGACGATGGTGAAGGCCAGCAGGCCCGCTGCGAACCAGTTGATCGCGAAGCCCAGGAACATCACCGACAGCAGGGACAGGACGACGCCCAGCGAGGCGGCCTCCTCGCCCTTGACCTTGCCGGCGGGCACGGGACGGCCCCGCGTGCGGCGCATCTGGCGGTCGATGTCGGCGTCGTACCACATGTTCAGCGCGCCCGAGGCGCCGGCCCCGATGGCGATGCAGAGCACCGCGATGGCGCCCAGCACCGGATGGATCGGCGCCCGCGCAGCCAGGAGGCCGGTCAGGCCGGTGAACACGACCAGCGACATGACGCGCGGCTTCATCAGCTGGAAGTAGTCCTGCCAGCGGGCGGTTTCTGAAGCGTCCGGCTGAACGGTGTCCGGAGTCATGGCGGCGGTCTTCGACATGGTGAGTGAAATATATCGGTCTTTAATGGGCGAAGGGCGCGGCCCAGACCCTTAAGGATCCCGGCCGCGCCCCCGTTTAGTGCAGTGAAGTCAGCCGCTTAGTGGTGGCTGTCTTCCTTGATCACCGGCGGTTCGCTGAACTGGTGGAACGGCGGCGGCGAGGACAGGGTCCATTCCAGCGTGGTGGCGCCTTCGCCCCACGGATTGGCCTCGGCCTTGCGGCGACGGATCGCCGCTTCGATCAGGACCAGCAGGAAGACGGCGACGCCGACGACCGTGATCATGTAGCCGACCGACGAAACGTAGTTCCACTTCGCGAAGGCTTCCGGATAGTCGACATAGCGACGCGGCATGCCTTGCAGGCCCAGGAAGTGCTGCGGGAAGAAGATCAGGTTCACCCCGACGAACATGATCCAGAAGTGCAGCGCACCCAGGAACTCGTTGTACTTCACGCCCCACATCTTCTCGAACCAGTAGTAGAAGCCCGCGAAGATGGCGAAGACGGCGCCCAGCGACAGCACGTAGTGGAAGTGGGCCACCACGTAGTAGGTGTCGTGCAGGCTGTAGTCGATGCCGGCGTT
>CBIHOB010000095.1:0-14648 GCA_966211605.1 uncultured Caulobacter sp. | reverse complement strand
AGTACGCACCCGAGTACGCGCCGGTTCCAGCCGCCTACGCCGCGCCCGTCCAGCCCGCCTATCGGTCCCAGCAGCAGGCGACCCTGCAGCCCGGCCAGATCGGCGCCCGCACCTATTCCGTCGGCCGCCAGTTCGGCATGACCCCCGACGCCATTCCCGCCGCCGGCCCGCCGCGCATGGTCCTGATCGCCCCGCCGGCCACCGCGCCCGAGGACGACGACAAGGGCAAGCCGCAGGGCGACGCCGACTGGGCCGCCAAGCCTCAGAAGGACGATCAGTGAGCCAATCGCGCCTGCATGACCTGATCGCGCTGGCCAACGAACCCTCCAGCGCCAAGCGTCGCGAGCTGCTGCGCGGCGTGACCGACATGCTGTTCGCCGCCGATGGCTCCAACACCGTCGAGATGGCCTTGTTCGACCAGATCCTGGGCCAGCTGGCCGGAGACATGGAAGAGGCCGTCCAGATCGAGCTGGCCGAACGCCTGGGCGAGGCGCCGGCCGCGCCGCGCGGCGTGTCGCGCACCCTGGCGTCGGGCTCGATCGCCGTGGCCGAGCCGATCCTGCGCAACTCCAAGGCCCTGACCGACGACGACCTGCTGCACGTGGCCCGCACCCAAGGCCAGGATCACCTGCGCGCCATCTCGCAGCGGTCCAGCGTCTCCAGCGCCGTGTCCGACGCCATCGTGGCGCGGGGCGACGACGACACCCTGGGCGTGCTGCTGCGCAACGAGGGCGCGGTGTTGTCGCGCGCCGCCCACGAGACCGTGGTCGACCGCGCCGCGGCCAACCCCGCCCTGCACGACGCCGTCGTCGACCGTCACAGCCTGCCGGTCGACCTGCTGAACGAGATGTACTTCGTGGTCGAGGCGCGCCTGCGCGACCGGATCATGGAAAAGAACGCCGGTGTCGATCCCGCCACCCTCGAGGCCGCCCTGGCCGCCGGCCGCAAGAAGGTCGCGGTCGAGGACGGCGCCCTGCCGCCGGACTTCGCCGAGGCTGAGGCCGAGTTCAGGGCCCTGAAGACCAGGTCGCAGGTCTCGCCGCAGATGCTGGCCAACATGCTGCGCGGCAAGAAGACCACCCTGTTCCTGGTGGCCCTGGCCGACATGGCCGAGGTCGACTTCCACACCGCCCGACGCATCCTGGAGCGGCGCGAGATGGACGCGCTGTCGGTGATCTGCAAGGCGGCCGACTTCGACCGCTCGCTGTTCCTGACCTTCGCCCTGCTGATCCTCGAGCCCTCGGATGAGGTGATGGTCAAGGCCAAGTCCTATGGCGAGCTCTACGCCGCCCTGCCGCGCGAATCGGCCCTGCGCACGATCCGCTTCTGGCGCCTGCGCCGCCAGACCGGTGACGTAGCCGCCGCCTAGGGTTTCCGGACCGCTACGCTCGAGGGAATAAGGCGCAAAGCCGCCGCTCTCGCGCCTTGCGTGCGCCATGCGGGACGGCCAAGGTGCGCGCCTTGTCTACTCCTGCCCCGGATTCTCGATGATCAGCGCTTCGCGCTTGGCGCTCGTCGCCGCCGCCGGCCTCTCGGTCGCCGCCTGCTCGCACCTTCCCAAGCCTTCCCTGCCCTCACTGCCGAAGCGGGAAGCGTCCGCGCCGAGAATCCCCGAGGCGCCGCCTCTGGCCGGTCCCAAGATCACCGACCTGAAGCCCGGCCAGTGGGCCCAGGAGCTTTCGGACATCGCGCCCGACCCGGCCTGGCGCTTCGGGGTCCTGCCCAATGGCATGCGCTACGCCCTGCGCAAGAACGCGACGCCGCCCGGCCAGGCCTCGGTGCGCCTGTGGTTCGACGCCGGCTCGCTGATGGAGGCCGACGACCAGCAGGGCCTGGCCCACTTCCTGGAGCACATGGCCTTCAACGGCTCCAAGAACGTGCCCGAGGGCGAGATGGTCAAGATCCTGGAGCGCCACGGCCTGGCGTTCGGGGCCGACACCAACGCCCAGACCAGCTTCGACGAGACCACCTATCAGCTGGACCTGCCAAAGACCGACGACGGCACGGTCGACACCTCGCTGATGCTGCTGCGCGAGGCCGCTGGCGAGCTGACCATCGCCCCCGAGGCCGTCGACCGCGAGCGCGGCGTGGTGCTGTCGGAGGAGCGCACTCGCGACACCCCGGGCTATCGCGTCGCCATCGCCACACTGTCGGCCCAGATGGAAGGCCAGCTGCCGCCCAAGCGCATCCCGATCGGCAAGACCGAGGTGCTGAAGACCGCGCCCGCCCAGCGCATCCGCGACTTCTACGAGGCCTATTACCGCCCCGAACGGGCCGTGCTGGTGGCGGTCGGCGACTTCGACGTCGACGCCATGGAAGCCAAGATCAAGGCCAAGTTCGGCGACTGGGTCGGCAAGGGCGCGAACGGCAAGAACCCCGATGTCGGCCCCGTCGCCAAGCGCGGCCCGACGGCCAAGCTGATCGTCGAGGCCGGCGCGCCGTGGTCGGTGCAGATGACCTGGACCCGCAAGCCCGACGGCCTGCTGGAAACCAAGGCCCTGGACGAACGCGACATGTTGGAGAACCTGGCCTTCGCCGTGGTCAACCGGCGCATGCAGGCCCTGTCCCGCTCGGCCGAGCCGCCGTTCATCGCCGGCGGCGCGTTCAAGGGCGACCAGTACGGCGCGGTGCGGATCAGCACCTTCGCCGCCACCGCCCAGCCGACCCGCTGGCGCGAGGCCCTGGCCGCCCTGGACGCCGAACAGCGCCGCGCCGTGCAATACGGCGTGCGCCAGGATGAGCTGGACCGCGAGATCGCCAGCATGCGCGCCGGCCTGGTCGCCGCCGCCGCCGGCGAGGCCACCCAGCGCACGCCGCAATTGGCCAACCAGATGGTCGGCACCTTGGGCGACGGCGAAGTGATCACCTCGCCCAGCCAGAACCTGGCCTTCTTCGACCAGCTGGTGAAGGGCCTGACCGCCGACAAGGTCAGCGCCGTGCTGAAAAGCGCGTTCGCCGGCTCGGGCCCGCTGGTGGTCATCGCCGCGCCCAGCAATATCGAGGGCGGCGAGGCTGCGATCCTCAAGGCCTATGACGAGCTCAAGGCCCAGCCCGTCACGCCGCCGGCGGCGCCGGGCGTGACCGTGTGGCCCTATTCCAGCTTCGGCCCCAGCGGCAAGGTGGCCGAGCAGAAGGAGGTGTCGGACCTGGACACGGTCTTCGTGCGCTTCGAGAACGGCGTGAAGCTTACCGTCAAGCCGACCAAGTTCCGCGACGACCAGGTGCTGGTGAAGGTCCGCACCGGCCGTGGCCTGCTGGACATGCCGTCCGACAAGCAGAGTTCGCTATGGTCGGCCTCCGCCTTCATCGAGGGCGGCCTCAAGCAGATCTCGTCGCAGGACATGGAGCGGGTGCTGACCGGCAAGATCTGGAACGCCAGCCTGGGCGTCGAGGACGACGCCTTCGTCCTGAGCGGCCGTACGCGTCCCGAGGACCTGTCGACCGAGTTGCAGGTGCTGGCCGCCTTCGCGACCGAGCCCGGCTGGCGCCCCGAGGCCTTCAACCGGGTCAAGACCGCCTATGGCACTGTCCACGACCAGCTGCAAAGCACGACCGGCGGGGTGCTGAACCGCGACCTGGGCGGGCTGATGCACAACGGCGACCAGCGCTGGACCTTCCCGTCGCGCGAACAGATCGCCGCCGCGTCGCTGGGCGAACTGCGGAACGTCGTCGACAATCCGCTGACCAAGGGCGAGCTGGAGGTCGTCATCGTCGGCGACACCACGGTCGACAAGGCCATCGCCGCCGTGGCCGACACCTTCGGCGCCCTGCCAGCCCGCCCCGGCGACCCGGCCCTGCCCGGCGCCGACAAGGCGCCGTTCCCGGCGCCCTCCGCCCAGCCGGTGTTGCGCACGCACACGGGCCGCGCCGACCAGGCGGCCCTGTTCATGGCCTGGCGCACGGACGACCTGTTCTCGAACCTGCAGCGCTCGCGCGACGTCTCGATCCTGGGGCAGGTGGTGCAGCTGCGCCTGATCGACGAACTGCGCGAGAACCAGGGCGCGACCTATTCGCCGAACGCCTCGTCGACCGCCAGCGTCACCTTCAAGAACTGGGGCTATCTGGGCGTCAGCATGGAAGTGCCGCCCGAGAAGCTGGACGGTGTGGTCGCTTCGATCCGCAAGATCGCCGCCGACCTGCGCGACAAGCCGATCAGCGAGGACGAACTGGAACGCGCCAAGAAGCCGCGCATCGACCAGATCGAAAAGGCCCGCGTGACCAACGAGTACTGGCTGGGCGCGCTGTCGGGCGCCCAGGACGATCCGCGCCTGCTGGACGCCACTCGATCGGTGCTGGCGGGCCTGGCCCGGGTGACCCCGGCAGACGTCCAGAAGGCGGCCCGGACCTATCTCGGCGACGACCAGTCGTGGCTGCTGCTGGTCAAGCCGGAAGCGGCGGCGAAGTAAGACGCAGCAAAAAGGCCCTCCCGATCGGGAGGGCCTTTTCAGTTCCAGGCTCTGTCGACCGGCCTAGTACACGACCCCGCCGACGCCGCCGTCCAGGCTGAAGCTCGTGCTCAGGGTCTGGCGTTCCTGCACCGACTCCTCGCGATAGGCTGTGTACTTCTCGGTCGTGACGATCGTCAGGATCTTCACGCCGGCGCCGAAACGGCGCAGCAGCGAGCGTTCGTTGCAGTCGCGGGCCGGACGCTGCGGACGGCAGGTCAGCGTGCCCTGGCCCGCGCCAGCGCCGGGCGTGTGGTACAGCGCCTCGTTCTTCTGGCAGATATAGGTCTGGCCGGCGCCGCCGGTCGAAATGTCGATCTGGCCGGCGTAGTCGGCGATCACGTACTGCATGCGCGAGCCGGCGATGCAGCGATAGAGCTCGCCGTCATACAGATCGTCGATGTCGCGGTCCGGCGTGACCTGCGAGGCCGGGTGCGGCACGTCGCGGTCGTCCAGGCAGACGGCGCGGATGATCACGCGGCGCGTGCGGGTGCGGGTGGCCTCATAGGCTTGGCGGCGGCGCTGCTCGGCGCCTTCCACGTTCAGGCCTTGGATATAGCCGGTGGCCATCGGGCCGCTGTAGTAGCCGCCGTGACCGCCGCCGCCGTAATAGTTGGTGACGCCCGCGGCCGAGCTGGACAGCGACCCCGCGCCGGCGCTCGAGCCCGAGCTGGCGCTGCCGCTAGCCGACGCATTGGCGCTGGCGTTGACGATCACGGTCGCGCCGATGTTCACGTTCACGCCGGGAATGTTGACGTTGTGACCGCCGCCGCCGCAGCAGCCCGTCGGCGGGGCCGGCGGCTTGGGCGGGGCGGGCGGCGGGGCGCAGCAGGGCGGCGGCGGAGGCGTACAGCCGCTGTTGCACTGGGCCCAGGCCGCGCCGCCGACCAAGAGCCCGCCAAAAAGCGCGCCCAGGGCGATCATCCACGTACGCGTGTTCAGTTTCGGCGCCTTCATCGGCGGCTCCCTTCACATCGGGTCGATCCGCTTTTGGTTAAGCAAGAATCGGGCCGGGCCCCGCCGCTCCCCCTGGATTGCGCCAGAATGGGACGGTCAGGGCCTTGGCCCGGTTCTCCCAGCAAGCCTCGTGCGGTCGAAAAACAGCCGCGAGTGGCCCGCCAGGGGACGACGATGTTCCATCCAAGCACGGAACGGTTGATAGACTATTGGCGAGACAAAAAGGGTGAATCCGCCCTCCCCCGCCGCACGGACGTCAATCCGGGCGATTTCCTGGAGCTGTTGCCCCAGGTGTTCATCCTCGGTCGCGACGGCGGCAAGCTGCCGTTCCGACTGGCCGGCGGCTTTGTTTCGGACCTGCACGCCCGCGACCTGCGCGGTCACGACGCCCTCTCGCTGTGGGCCCTGGCCCACCGGCTGGAGCTGAAGAGCGCCCTGGACGTGGCCCGCAAGCGCCGCACGCCGGTGGTCGTCACCGCCGACATCCGCGCCGTGGGCGTGCCCAGCGTCGGCATGGAGGTTCTGTTTGCGCCACTGCAAGGCGCCTCCGGCGAGACCGACCGGTTCCTCGGCCTGTACCAGCCGATCGCCATGATGGCCCGCCTGATGGGCCGCCCTGCCTACGAACTGGGCCTGCGCGAGATCAAGCCGCTGGGCGACGGCAACGCGGACATGCCCAGGCTTCGACTGGCGACGCTGGATGGGCGGGCGATCGCCTAGGGCATTTTCCGACAAGTGTGATCGGATCGAAAAATGCTCCGGCTTTTGAGTTGGAGCCCTTTTGCCCGATCTGATTGATGCAATCAGATCAGAAGAGCTCTAGCGCCCCGCTGCGTCCAGCCTCGCCCAAACCTCACTCGGCAATTCCAGCCGGGCCGCGCCCATCAGCTCGTCCAGTTGTTCCACCGTGGTCGCGCTGGCCAGAGGCGCGGTGATGGCCGGATGGGCCATGATCCATGCCAAGGCCACCTGAGCCTGCGAGGCTCCCACCGCCTCGGCCGCCACATCCAGCGCCGCCAGCACCGCCCGCCCCTTGTCGTTCCAATAGTCGCGCAGGATGGTTCGCGCTCTCGCCTTGCCCTCGAAGTCGGCCTCGCTGCGGTACTTGCCGGACAGAAAGCCCGCGCCCAGGCCGTAGTACGGAATGATCCCCAGCCCCTCGGCTTGCGCCAGATCGGCGACCACGCCCTCGACCTGCTCGCGGGATACGAGGTTGAATTTCGGTTGGATGGTCTCGTAACGCGCCAGGCCGTTGGCCTTGGACATCTCCAGGTTGGTCATCAGCCGTTCGGCCGAGAAGTTCGAGGCCCCGATCGCGCGGACCTTGCCAGCCTTCACCAGACGGTCGAAGGCCTCCAGCGTCTCGTCGACCGGGGTGTCGGCGTCGTCCTGATGCGACTGGTAGAGGTCGATGTAGTCGGTCTGGAGCCGCTTCAGCGAGCCCTCCACCGCCGCTTCGATATTGGCGGCCGACAGGCCCGGCCGTTTCGGCCACATGGCGACCTTGGTCAGGATCAGCACCTTGTCGCGCTTGCCTGAAGCCTTGAGCCAACGGCCGATCACGCCCTCGGACTCTCCGCCCTCGTGGCCCGGAACCCACGCCGAATAGACGTCGGCCGTGTCGATCGCGTTGAAGCCGCCGTCGACAAAGGCGTCCAGCAGGCGATGCGACATCGTCTCGTCCGCCGTCCAGCCGAACACATTGCCGCCGAACACCAGCGGCGCGGTCGAAAGGCCGGAGCGGCCAAGGGGGCGATGTCGCATGTCCTTCCCTTATTCCGCCGCCACCGCCCGCCCGTCCTCGAACACCGGGGCGTCCAGCGGCGAGAGCGCGGTCTTGCCCAGGATGAGGTCGGCCGCCTTCTCGGCGATCATGATCGTCGGCGCATTGGTGTTGCCGCCCACCAGGGTCGGCATGACCGAGGCGTCGATCACGCGCAGCCCCTGCAGCCCCTGGACTTTCAGCTGGTCGTCGACCACGGCCAAGGGATCGCCGGCCACGCCCATTCGGCACGTCCCGACCGGGTGGTAGATGGTCTCGGCCTTGGCGCGGATCCAGGCGTCCAGCTCGGCGTCGGTGCGCACGTCGCCTCCCGGCGCGTACTCGGCGTCGCGATAGGGATCGAGAGCCGCCTGGGCCACGGTCTCGCGGGCGATGCGCACACCCTCGCGGATGGCGCGGCGGTCTTCGTCGGTGGCCAGATAATTGGCGAAGATGGTCGGATCCGCGAACGGATCGGCCGAGCGCAGACCGACCTTGCCCCGGCTCTCGGGCCGCAGCTGGCAGACGTGCAGAGTGAAGCCATCCTTCTCGACCACGACCTTGCCGTGGTCCTGCATGATGGCCAGAACGCCGTGGATCTGCAGGTCGGGCCGGTCGAGGTCGGGCCGCGACTTCAGGAACGCCCCGCTCTCCAGGAACTGCTGCCGGCCCAGGCCCTTGCCGAAAAGCATGTAGTTGAGGCCGACGCCCAGCTTGTTCAGCCCCTTGTTGGCCGAGAAAGCGGTCTTGAGGTTCTTGCTGGTCCACGAGACGCAGACGTCCAGATGGTCCTGCAGGTTGGCGCCGACGCCCCTGGACTCGTGGACGACCGCGACGCCCCGAGCTTTCAACTCGTCCGGCGCGCCGACGCCCGACAGCTGCAGGATGTGCGGCGACTGCACCGCGCCGGCGCTCAGCAGCACCTCGGCGTCGGCATGGGCCGTGCGTCGCTCGCCGCCCTTGCCGACGACGTACTCGACGCCGATCGCCCGACGATTCTCGATCAGGATCCGGGTGGTGCGGGCCTCGGTCACGCAGGTGAGGTTCGGGCGCGAAAGCGCCTGGCTCAGATACGCCATGGCCGCGCTCCAGCGCTGGCCATTGCTGATCGTCAGGTCATAGGGCCCGAAGCCCTCCTGCTGGAAGCCGTTGAAGTCCTTGGTGGTCCTGTAGCCCGCCTGGCGGCCGGCCTCGATCAGGGCGCCGTAGAACGGACTGTCGCTCTCGCCCTTGGACACGTGCAGCGGCCCCGCCCCGCCGTGATAGGCGTCGCCGCCAGCGTGGTGGCGCTCCGAGCGCTTGAAGTACGGCAGAACCTCGGCATAGGACCAGCCGGTCAGACCCATCTGCCGCCACTGGTCGTAGTCGCGCGCATGACCGCGGATGTAGATCATGCCGTTGATCGCCGAGGACCCGCCCAGGCCCTTGCCGCGCGGCCACCACAGCTTGCGATCATTGAGGTGCGGCTCGGCCTCGGTCCAGAAGCCCCAGTTCTGCTCGCCCTTGTCCTTGATCAGCTGGCCGACGCCCGCCGGCATCTTGACCAGGACCGAGGTGTTCTTGCCGCCGGCCTCCAGCAGCAGGACCTTGACGTTCGGATCCTCGGTCAGCCGCGCGGCCAGCACGCAGCCGGCCGATCCAGCGCCGATGACGACGTAATCATAGCGTTCGCTGGCCATGGCCCCGACGCCCTCCCTGGAAGGTTATCATTGTTAAGGAGAACAGTGAGCCGGCTTTGGCCGCCGCGCAAGGTTCCCCGAGGAATCCCGCCGCCCACGCGAGTTGGGCGTTCCCATACAACCAAAACCGATATAATACTACCTATGGACGTATCGATGCGGCCTGCCGCACCGTCTCGCCGCGGCCAGGACGCCTCCTCGCGGCGGGCCCTCCTTGCGCAGGCGCCCTGCGCAAGGAGCGGGAGCGCCGCCTCGCAATCCCCCCAAGCAGCGGGCGGCGCTCCCAAGCGGCGCCGCTAGCTCTCGGCGATCACCTTCAAATCGCGGACGTAACGCTTCCAGTTCTCGACATAGTGCAGGGCCGAGCCTTGCAGGATCATGGCGTGGTGCTCGGAAACCTCGCGCACGACCTTGCCTGGCGCGCCCACGACCATCGAATTGTCCGGGATCTCCTTGCCTTCGGTGATCAGGGCCCCGGCGCCAATCAGGCAGTTCTTCCCGATCCTGGCGCCATTCAGCACCACCGCCCCGATGCCGATCAGCGAGCCGTCGCCGATCGTGCAGCCGTGCAGCATCACCATGTGACCAATGGTCACGTTCGCGCCGATGGTCAGCGGAGCGCCAAGATCAGTGTGGAGAACCGAGCCGTCCTGGACGTTGCTGTTCTCGCCGATCGTGATCGGATCGTTGTCTCCGCGCACGACTGAGCCCCACCAAATACTGGCATTCCTCTTGAGAATTACGTTGCCCATCACGCTGGCGGTCGGCGCGATCCAGTATTCATCTTGTGCCGGCAGCGTGGGCACAAGGGCGCCCAGGGAATAGACAGTCATCCGTATGCCTCGTTTTCTTGGGCGCGATTTTCAGATTAACGACCTGGAAACCATGATGGGACATTGTAGTCAGGCGATTCGAGAGGGAACATTCCTTCAGCGGGAATCATTTTCCTTTCGTGATCGGGTCGGGGGCGACCCCCGCCATCGACCCGCCCGCTGACGAAGACGAGGTGTCGCACTTGGCGTTTCGGCGTACAGCACCGTCTCCTGGGAGCTCTCCCGAGCCGCCTCGCCGCGCACGCGACTTCGCCACAATCCAGCTCACCGCCAAGGACGACGCCTCACGGCCTCGTCCTTTTTTCATGCCTGTATGGAGGCTTTGATGACCAAGCGAGCCCTGAAGCGGATGGCGCGCGAAGGCGCGTACGAGACCGGCCACTATGGTGATGACGCCAAGGTGCGTCGCCTGCCGATCGATGTTCGCGACCGGGGAAACAGCTGGAATCCGCTCGGCCATGACGGAGCCCCGAACAATCCGGAGCGCGATCAGAGCTACCTAAAAACCATAAAACCGAAATCGCCAGGTCAGGCCCAGTTGATGGAAGCCATCGACGAGAAGAACTTGGTCATGGCCCTGGGCCCGGCCGGCACCGGCAAGACCTACATCGCCATCTCCAAGGCCGTGGAGGCCCTGGAGGCCGGCCGCGTCAGCCGCATCGTCCTGTCGCGCCCCGCCGTCGAGGCCGGGGAGTCGATCGGCTACCTGCCGGGCGACATGGAGGACAAGCTGGCCCCGTATCTGCGTCCGCTGTACGACGCCCTGACCGATCGCCTGTCGGTCAAGCGCATGCGAGCCCTGATGGCCGAGGGCGCCATCGAGATCGCCCCGGTCGGCTTCATGCGCGGCCGCACCCTGAACAACGCCTTCGTGGTGATCGACGAGGCCCAGAACTGCACCTACATGCAGCTGAAGATGCTGCTGACCCGCCTGGGCTGGCACTCGACCATGGTCGTCACGGGCGATCCGAACCAGTCAGACCTCCTGCCGGGCATTTCAGGCCTGGCGGACGTCGCCGCCCGGTTCGAGGAGGTCGCCAACATCGCCGTCGTCCGCCTGGCCGACCGCGACATCGTCCGCCACCCGCTGGTCGCGGAGATGCTGGGCGTGCTCTAGTCCTACTCCCGGGGCCGCCTTGTCCAGAGATGGGGCGGCCTTCGAGGGTGATTGCGCTTTACAACAGTCTAAGGTTGAACGACGGTATCGCTTCTTCTCAAGCTCAGGAAGGAACGGTCATGCTGAAGCGTTCGGCCCTCGCGGCCCTCGTCCTCGCCGGCCTCGGGAGCGGGGCCGTCGCGCAGGAGAATTTTGGCGCCAAGCCCTCGGGGTCGATGGGCGCCATCTATAATAGCAGCACCCAGATGACGCTGTTGCGTCAGGAGATGAACAATGAGGCCCAGTCGGGCGTCACCCTGGAACAGCGACGCCGCGCCCAGAAGGCGGTGGCCCTGATCAAGGCCAATCATTGCGAGGACGCCTACAAGCTGGCCCTGTCCGAGGAGGATTACCGGCTGGCTCTCAACATCGCCGCGACGTGCAAGGCGCGCGTGCGAGAGTAGGCGCTCAGTCGACCAAGGTTCGCTGAAATCGAGACTTGAGTTTGAGGCGGTCGGATGTGCAAGGTCCGACCGCCTTAATACTTTTTTGGACACGTTCATGGCCGACCTATCCGCGCCGCGCACGGAATTGACCCTCAGAGGGGTTCTCCTCGGCGTCGCCATCACCCTCGTCTTCACCGCCGCCCAGGTCTATCTGGGCCTCAAGGTCGGCCTGACCTTCGCGACCTCGATCCCCGCCGCCGTCATCTCGATGGCCCTGCTGCGGGCGTTCAAGACCTCGACCATCCAGGAAAACAACATCGTCCAGACGATCGCCTCGGCCGCGGGCACGCTGTCGTCGGTGATCTTCGTCCTGCCGGGCCTCCTGATGATCGGCTGGTGGTCGAACGTGCCGTTCCTGCCCACCTTCGGGGCCTGCGCCGTCGGCGGCATCCTGGGCGTCATGTACACCATCCCCCTGCGCCGGGCCCTGGTGACCAATTCCAACCTCCCCTACCCCGAGGGCGTCGCCGCCGCCGAGGTGCTGAAGGTCGGCACCGGCTCGCGCGAAGGCGCCGCCGAGGGCAAGGCCGGCCTGGCCGCCGTCAGCATGGGCGCGATCGCCTCGGCTCTGTTCGGGGCCCTCGCCGCCGCCAAGCTGTTCGCCGCCGAGGTCGCGGGCTACTTCAAGTTCAAGGCCGGCGCGGGCGCGACCGGCCTGGGCGCCTCCAGCTCGCTGGCCCTGATGGGCGCGGGCCACCTGATGGGCATCACCGTCGGCATCGCCATGTTCGCCGGCCTGTTCATCGCCTGGGCCATCCTGGTGCCGATCCTCACCCTGGCCACCCCGATGCCGGACGCCGACGCCGCCACCCACGCCCTGACCGTCTGGAAGACCCAGGTGCGCTTCCTGGGCGCGGGCGTCATCGGCGCCGCCGCCATCTGGACCCTGGCCAAGCTGATCGGTCCGATCATCGCCGGCCTGAAATCGGCCCTGGAAGCGGCCAAGGCCCGCAAGAGCGGCGGCGGCGAGCTGCCCCGCGTCGAGCAGGACATCCCGATCGGCATCGTCGGCGTCGTCTCGCTGATCCTGATGGCCCCGGCCGGCTGGTTCCTGGCCCACTTCCTGGCCGGCGGCCCGATCCAGCATCTGGCCGCCCCGCTGGTCGCCATCGGCATCGGCTACCTGATCGTCGCCGGCCTGCTGGCCGCCGCCGTCTGCGGCTACATGGCCGGCCTGATCGGCTCGTCCAACAGCCCGGTCTCGGGCATCGCCATCCTGACCGTGCTGGGCGCCTCGCTGATGGTCGGCATGGTCGGCCGCGGCCTGGTCGGTCCCGACGTGACGAAGGCGCTGGTCGCCTTCGCCCTCTACGCCACCACCTGCGTGCTGGCCGTCGCCGTAGTCGCCAACGACAACCTGCAGGACCTGAAGACCGGCCAGCTGGTCGACGCCACCCCGTGGAAGCAGCAGGTCGGCCTGGTGATCGGCGTCATCTCGGGCGCCGTGGTCATTCCGTTTGTGCTGGAACTGCTGAACCGCTCGAACGGCTTCGCTGGCGCGCCAAACCTGCAGGCCATCTCGGACGAGCCGCTGGCCGCGCCGCAGGCCACCCTGATCTCGACCCTGGCCAAGGGCGTGCTGGGCGGCGACCTGAACTGGACCCTGCTGGGCGTCGGCGCCCTGATCGGCCTGGCCCTGGTCGCCGTCGACACGATCCTGCGCAAGACCAGCAAGGATCGCTACAGCCTGCCGCCCCTGGGCGTGGGCCTGGCCATCTACCTGCCGTCGTCCGTCACGGCCCCGGTCGTGGTCGGCGCCGTGGCCGGCTGGCTGTTCGAGAAGATCGTGGCCAAGGACCGTGCGGCCGAGCCGGCCAAGCGCCTGGGCGTGCTGATCGCCTCGGGCTTCATCGTCGGCGAGAGCCTGTTCAACGTGGCCCTGGCCCTGCTGATCGTCACCACCAATAAGGGCGAGCCCCTGGCCCTGCCGTTCGCGCCGCCCGAGCATGTCGGCATGGTTCTGGCCCTGATCGCCGCGGCGGTCGTCGTCTTCGGCCTGTACCGCTGGGCCCGCAAGGCCGGCGCGAAGGCGCTGGAGGCTTAGCGCTTGCAAAGCGGTCGACCAGAAAGCCCCGGAAGATTCCTCTTCCGGGGCTTTTTCTTTGACGCGCCCGGCCCTACTCCGCCGCCAGGATCGTGAACCGCACCTCCGCCCGCCCGCGGTAGCCCAGCGACTCGTAGAGCCCGATGGCCGTGGCGTTGTCGGCGTAGCTGTGCAGGAAGGCGTTCTCGCCGCGCGCCAGGATGCCGGCCGTCACCTCGCGCAGCAGGCGGGCCGCATAGCCCTTTCCGCGATGGTCGGGGTGGACGCAGACGCCGCTGGCCTCGGTGTGGCCGTCGGGGCGCATCCGCTCGCCGGCCATGGCGACCAACTGGCCGTCGACCCGCACGCCGATGAACGCGCCCAGCTGGTGGGTGCGGGAAAAGAATGGGCCAGGCTTGGTCAGGGTCGCCAGGGCCAGCATCTCGGGGCCGTCGGCGTCGCCCAGCGGCGACGTGTCGAAGACGACGTCCCAGACCGGCGCGACGCTCTCGGCGACCATCTGCAGGCACAGGGCGCTGGAGACGATCGCGGTCCCCTCCGGCGCGGGCGGTGTGAAGGTTTCGACGAGGCCCACGATCCCCGCCTCCCGCACCAGTTCGCCCAGATCGGCCAGGCTCTCGGGGCTCTGGTCGACGGTCGCCGCGAACAGGCCGTAGTCGGGGTTCATCCGCATCGCGCCGCCGCGATGAAGGGCTAGATGGTCCTGGCGGCCGGTCAGCGTGGCGAAGACGGGACGGTCGAGGACGTGGGCGGTCATGCGCCCATTCAACCCGGGCAGTAGGCTGCGATCAACGCCTTCACCGCCCCGACCGCCGCCTTGGCCGGCTTGTCGTCGCCGTCGAACATCTGGCTGGACGTGAAGATCCCCTCGATCAGCAGCATCATGGCGTCGCCCATAGCCTTGGAGTCGCTCGCGCCCATCTCGGCGGCCTTGGCGTGCAGGCGTTCGCGAAGCTGCTGCTTGTGCGCCTGGGACACCTGACGGCCGGCGTGCTGGCGGTCGGGATATTCCACCACCGCGTTGGAGAGATTGCAGCCGCGATAATCGTCGCCGTCCGAACGGTCGGCCAGACCCTGGAAATAGGCGACCATCTGGGCCTTGGGGTCGTCGGGATAGAGCGTTTCGGCCGCCTCGAAGCGGTCCCAGAATCCCGCCTCGACCTCGCGCAGCACCGCCGCCACCAGTTCGTCCTTGGACTTGTAGCTGCGATAGAGGCTGGGCTTGGTGACGCCGGCCCTGGTGACGATCTCGTCGACCCCGACAGCACGGATGCCCTCACGGTAGAACAGCTCGCGCGCCGTGTCGAAGATGCGATCGGCGGCGCG
>CBIHOB010000094.1:0-14888 GCA_966211605.1 uncultured Caulobacter sp. | reverse complement strand
CGACGACGACCTCAACGTCACCGCCGCCTGGATCGACGGCGTCGAGGGCTAGGGCTAAACCGGAAGCGACCAGCAAAAAGGGCGCTGACTTTCCAGTCAGCGCCCTTTCCGTTTCAGCTCAGCGAGCCGCGAAAGCCTAGAACTTCCACTTCACGCCCAGATAGAACTGACGACCGTAGTGCACGTACTCTTCCGAGATCATGCGGGTCGAGTCGTCGACCTTGCTGTCCTCCTGGTCGGTCAGGTTGATGCCTTCCAGGGTGACGGTGAAGTTGCCGAAATTGTAGCTGACCTGGGTGTCGATGTTCATGGTCTTTTCCTTGATCCGAACATCGTTGTTGTTGGTCGCCGACGGGGCCACCTGGATCAGGTACGGGTCGCGGTAGGAGGCCGACACGCGGGCCTTGAACGGGCCCTTCTCGTAATAGAGCGTGGCGTTGTAGGCGTCGGGCGACAGATTGATCAGCGGCTGGGTCAGCAGCACGGCCGGCGCGGTCATCACGTGGGCCGCGTTGAACGTCGGGTTCTTGATCACGTACTGGATGTCGCTCTCGACGTGCGTGTAGTTCACGATGCCGCCGAAGCCGTCGAAGGGCGCCGGCAGGAACGAGAACGGACGCTGCAGCGAGATCTCGTAGCCCTTCAGCTTGCCGCCGGGCGTGTTGATCTGGGTCGTGACCGTGAATTCCGTGCTGGCCGTGTTGCCGTTGGACAGCAGGTTGTCGGGCAGACCGGTATCCGCCCACGGCACGTTGACGGCCGAAGTCTGGATGTAGGACTTGATGTCCTTCTGGAAGAAGCCGACCGAGAACAGGGTCTCCTTGTCCGGATACCATTCGAAGCTGAGGTCCAGGTTGTTGGACAGCATCGGGTTCAGGTCGGGATTGCCGCGCGTGATCGTCTGGGCCGACTGGCTGATCGCCGTGTAGCCCGGCGTCAGGTTCTGCAGCTGCGGCCGCGTCATCGCCTTGGCGGCGGCGAAGCGGACGTAGAAGTTGTCGAACGGCTGGGCCGAGACATTCAAGGACGGCAAGGTGTTGTGATACTGGCGCGAGGTCGACTGGGAGGCGTCGATCGGCACGCGTTGCGAGAAGGTCCCGCCCAGGGTGGTGACGGTTTGGGTCGTGTTGCCGGTGCTGTAGTGGCCCGTGGCTTCCTGTTCGGTCTTCACATAGCGCACGCCGATATTGCCGCGCACCGGGATGTTGAAGATGTCGTAGTCGAAATCGCCCTGGATGTAGAAGGCGGTGTCCTTCTCGGTGATGTTCCGCATCGCGCCCAGCTGGTTCAGGACGCTGAGACGGAAGTCGCCGTTGGCGTTGACGCAGTTACAGTCGTAGCCGAGCTTGGCCTTCAGCTTTTCCAGGTCCGGCGCCAGCCACGAGGTCGGCACGCCGGACGGCAGGTCGAGGCCGCGGCCGAAGCCGCTGATGACGCGCGAGACGTCGGCGACGGTGACGCCGGCGGGCAGGCCGAAACCGGCTTCCGAGGTGAAGGTGGTGGCCGAATTGCCCGCCAGGACGCGCGAGTTCAGGCGCTTTTCCCACGAGCTGAAGCCGTATTCCTTGTAGTTGCCGCCGTAGCGCAGCTTGAAGCCGTCCAGGATCTGGTAGTCGACGTCGGCATGGAAGGTCTTGAACGTGTTGACCGCCTTGCTGGGACGCAGGCGCAGCAGCGAGGCGTCGCCCGTGGCGTTGCTGGCGCTGTACTGGTAATTCGCCGGATTGGTCGGGTCGAAGCCGTAGTTGAAGTTCGGCAGCTTGTCGTCGGCCGAATAGTCGTAGCTATAACCGTCGCTGTCGTAGCGGTCGAACGAGAAGGTGGTCTGAACCGGGTTGTCCTGGATCGAGCGCGACTGGCCGTAGCCCAACACCAGGTGGCCGGCCTCGCCGAACTTGGTGTCGTAGGTCAGCGAGAACTGGTTGAACTCGGTCTTCAGGTCGTCATGGCGATACTCGACGCGGGCGTCGACGTCGTCGAACGTGCCCTTGACCAGCGAGCCTTTGCTGTCGGCCGTGAAGTTCACGACGTCGGTCTGGGGCAGGCCCGCGCCCGAGCGGCTGAACGAGATGATCTCCAGATAGGTCTCGTCGCGGTTGTTGGTGAACTTGGCCAGCATCGCGTCAAGGGTCAGGGTCGAGCGGTCGGTCGGACGCCATTGCAGCGAACCGGTGACGCCCAGGCGCTTCTGGTCGTAGTCCAGGCGGCCATAGCGCGGGATCCGCGGGTGCCACAGATTGTTGGCGGCGCCGGCGGCGGCCGGGACGGTCGGCTGGGTGCCGCCGGTGACCGTGCCGATTTGGGCGCAGGTCAGGGCCGGGCCGCTGACGGGGTTGTAGGCCGCGCCCGAGCAGGGGAAGGCCGTGGACGAGTTGTTGGCCACCGACGGGTTTTCCCAGCGGCCGGTCGAGGAGCCTTCCTCGCGCTGGGCGCGGGTCGCGTAGGCGACCGACAGCAGGGCGCCGACTTCACCGATGCCGGTGTCCCAGCGGTTGCTGACCAGGAAGGTGTAGCGCGGATCGCTCTTTCGCGAGAGGTCGTTCCAGCCCACCTTGGCGCTGGCGCTCATCGCGAACTTGCTGAAGTCGAACGGGCGGGCACCCTGCATGTCGATGATGGCGCCCAGCGAACCTTCCTCGTTCATGGCCGAGGTCGACTTGCGCACGGTGATGCTGTTGAACAACTCCGAAGCGAAGATCGAGAAGTCGAACTGACGGCCGCGGTTGGCGCCGCCCGAGCTGTCCTTGCCGCCGGTGGTGGCCAGGGCCTCCAGACCATTCAGGCGCACGACGGTGAAGTCGGGGCCCAGGCCGCGGACGGTGATGGTGCGGCCTTCGCCGCCGTCGCGGTCGATCGACACGCCGGGCACGCGCTGCAGCGACTCGGCCAGGTTCAGATCGGGGAAGTCGGCGATGTCTTGGGCCTTGATGACGTCGACCAGGTCGTTCTCACGACGCTTGACGTCCAGGGCGTTGGCCAGCGAGGCGCGGAAGCCCGTCACGACGACGGCTTCGACTTCCCCGGCGTCGGCCGGGGCCGCGGGGGCCTGGGTTTCCTGAGCTTGGGCGGCGCCGGCGATCATCGCCAGAGCCAGGGCGCCGGCGGACACGCCGTAGTGCAGGACGCGCACGCGTCCCGTGTTCTTCTTAGACATAAAACCTCCTCCCGTGTCGACCATCGGTCGTTCCAGGCGGCGTCCCCCGCCGCCTTCGGCCCTCGTCTCGATCCCGCGTCCTTCCCACGAGACCGGCTCCGGCCTTAGATCTTCATTTTTGCCACCGGTGTCAGAACCAAACTGTGGTTTTTGACACCGGTATCAGAGTGCTAACAAAGCGCGTGACGGCCGACAAGGCCACAAAGTGGTCACACCCCAAGAGACTCGTGCCCCCGTTGCCTTCGCGACACATAGCGACGTTACGTCACAGCCTCGAAAACAGACTTTCAACCTTCCTCCGGCCGGTAGTGGCTGACCTGGTACAGCCCCTGCAGCATGGCGTCGCGCTGCTCGACCGGCAGCTGGGCGCCCATGGCCCGCAGCAGCTTCAGCGCGTTCAGATGGACGTCCACCGCATCCCAGCGCCAGGCCCCGGCCTCGGCGCAGCTGTCGGCCAGGCCGCACAGCGACATCGCCGCCTTGTCGATCCCCGCGTCGGCCACGAAGACGCTGACGTCGATGACCTTGGACGCGAGCAGATACAGGACCTCGAAGCTCTCGTCCGCCCGGTTCTGGGCGGCCCTGCCGAAGCGGCGCTCGATTTCGGCCAGGGCTTCGTCCAGCGCGGCCATCGAGGCCTCGCGCAGGCTCTCCACGCCCGCCTCGGCGGCGGCCACGGCGTCCTTGGCCAGGATGCCGCCCTTGTCCTTGATCATGGCGGCCAGGCGGTTGGGAGGACGGAATTTGCGAACGGTCATATCTGCACCTTGGCTGGGCGCATCATGTTGGCGATTTCGTCATCCGACATGTTGGGCGTCTGCGCATCGCCCACCTCGGCCGGGAGGTCATCCTTCCGCCGTCCGTCCGTCCCCGGCGGGGGTCCCTCATGCTTGAAGCGTCGGTCGGGGCCGACATAGCTGTCACATTCGATGAAGGCCCGCTCCTCGCGGGCGACCCAGAAGATGCGCTCGAGCAGCACCTTGGGCGTGATCGGCTTGGCCACCACGTAGTTCGACCCCGCGTCGCGCAGCTTGAAGATCTGCGAGGTGCGGGTATGGCCGGTGACCAGGATGACCGGTACGTAGCGGTTGGTCTCGCCGCTTTCCTTCCGCAGCCATTCGATGAATTCGATGCCGTCGGTGACCGGCATCTGCACATCGCTGATGATCAGGTCGAAGGTCTTGGTGCGGACCAGGGACTGGGCGTCCATCACGGTCTCGGCGCGATGCAGTTGCTTGACGCCGAAACCCGAGACCACCTGCGACAAAATGTCCAGCGAGGCGCCGTTGTCGTCCAGTACGAGCACCGTGGCTCGCTCGAGATTGATCCGTGCCGAGGGGAGAAGCGCTTCCGGCATCGGCCGCTAGAAGAAGTCCAGCTCGCCGGCTTCCGCGCGGCTCCCGGCTTCCTCCTCGGCGCGCAGGCGCTTGGCCATGTCGGCCAGACCCAGGCCGTTCAGCACCGGCGTGATCGACATGCTCCACTCGCCCGAGGCGTGGAGACCGATCCGCTCCAGCACTTCCGACAGGCCGTGCAGGCGCTGGCTCAGCTCGTCCAGGGCCTGCAAGCGCGAAAGGCTCTCGACCGTGGCGCCGCCCTCCTTGGCGAGGTCGCCGACCAGGTGTTCGCAATCTCGGCAGATCGTCGCGGCCGAGGCCAGCTCCGCCGCCAGACGACGCGACAGCTCTCCGACGGCGAGGTGTTCCTCGGACGGGGCGATCGGCGGCGACGGCTGGGGCGAAGCGGTCATGGGCGTCAGAACAGGTCCACGTCGCCGCTGGAGGCGGCGGGCATCGGGGGCGGCGTGGGACGACGGACGTCCTGCGGCGCATTGTCCACGGCCACCAGGCGCTGGCGCACCCGGCCCGAGGTCGGCCAGAACTCGACGCGACGGGCCGAAACCCCGCCGGTGCTGGACGAGACGATCGGAATGCCTTCGTCGCGCAGGAACCGCTCGGCGAAGGCCGAGTTGCTGGCGCCGACGTCCGAAAGGCCGTCGAACAGCTTGGCGCCGCCGAAGATCTTGGCTTCCAGCCGCTCGCGGCGGGCGCCCTTCTTCAGCAGGTCGTTGATCAGCAGTTCCATGGCGTAGGCGCCATAGCGGACAGCGTCGCCGCCGCCCCCGCGCCCGTCGCCTTCCGGCAGCAGGAAGTGGTTCATGCCGCCGACGCCGGCTTGCGGGTCGCGGATGCACGCGGCGATGCACGAACCCAGCACGGTGGTCATCACCACCTGCGGATCGGCCGTCACATGGCTTTCGCCCTGGGTCACGTGAACCTTGATCGCCCGTTCCGGGTCGTCGTTGTGGGAGAATTGCGTCATGTCAGCTGCCCGAACACCTGTTCGATCTTCTCCCTCAAGCCCTGCACGGTGAAGGGCTTGACGCAGTAGTTGTTGACGCCGAACTGCACGGCGCGCTGGACCAGTTCACGGTCGGCGCGGCCCGTCAGCATGACGAAGGCGGTCTGGCGGATCGGCGGATGCGAGCGCACGGCCCGCAACAGCGCCAGACCATCCATCTTCGGCATGTTGAAGTCCGAGATGACGAGGTTGGCCGGCTTGGCCAGGAGGTTCTTCAGAGCCTCCTCGCCATCGGGCGCCTCACGGATGTCCTTGAAGCCGATCTGCTGCAGCGCATTGCGGATCAGAGCCCGCATGGTGAGCTGGTCGTCGACCACGAGAACGGAGATGGAGCTAGCTTGCGGCATGGTTCATCGCCTCGCGGAGGCCAGATCGAGAATGGACTGGCCCATGGAGGACAGGGAAACCTGCTTCTCCACCGCGCCAAGTTCGAAAGCGGAACGGGGCATGCCGTAGACGACGCACGAGGCTTCGTCCTGGCCCAGCGTCTTGGCGCCGGCCTTACGCATGGCCAGCAGACCCTGGGCCCCATCGCGACCCATGCCGGTCAGGATGGCCCCGACCGCCTTGTCGCCGACGGCATTGGCCACCGAGTTGAACAGCACGTCCACCGACGGACGGTGACCGCTGACGGGATCGCCCTGGACCAGGCGGCAACGCAGGCCGGCAGAGCGGACGACCTCAAGGTGCGTGGCGCCGCCGGGAGCGACATAGACCTTGCCCGGCTCCAGCAGGGCGCCGTCCGTGGCTTCCTGCACCTTGGCCCCGCTGGCGCGGTCGAGACGCGCGGCGAAACTGGCGGTGAAGGTGGCCGGCATGTGCTGAGTGATGACGGTCGGCGGGCAGGTCTCGGGGAACAGCTGCAGGATCGACAGCAGGGCTTCAACCCCGCCGGTCGACGAGCCGATCGCCACGATGTCGCCCGACGGCATGAAGTCCTTGCGGCGCGCCGGCGCGCTGCTGCTCGGCGAGGCGCCGGCGTTGGTGCGGACCGAGGCGCGCGCCGCGATCTTCACCTTGGCGACGATCTCGGCCAGGGCCTCCTGGGTGCCGGTCGCGTCGGCGGGCTTGCCCACGCAATCCACCGCGCCCAGCTCCAGGGCCCGCAGCGTCATCTCGGCGCCGGCCTGGGTCAGGGTCGAGACCATGACCACCGGCATCGGCCGCAGGCGCATGATCTTCTCGAGGAACTCGATGCCGTTCATGTTCGGCATCTCGATGTCCAGCGTGACGACGTCGGGGTTCAGGGCCTTGATCATGCCCCGCGCCTCGAACGGGTCGCCGGCGCCGCCGACCACCTCGATGTCCGGGTCACGATTGAGGGCCGCCGAGATCAGGCTCCGCATCGTGGCGGAGTCGTCGACGACCAGTACGCGTATCTTCGGCATCAGCGCCCCACCTTCCTGTAGGCGGTCAGGCCGCAGCTCTCGAAGGCGCTCACCGACGCGCCGACCCGTTCGGAGTGGCCGACATACAGGCGACCGCCCGGCGCGATGAGCGGCGCGAAGCGGCTCCAGACGCGTTCCTGGGTGGGTTCGTCAAAGTAGATCACGACATTCCGGCAGAAGATGGCGTCGAACGGACCTTTCATAGGCCAGGACGGACCGTTGAGATTTAGTTCCCGGAACGCGACCAGGCTGCGGGCTTCCTCGCAGACGCGGAACGCGCGGCGGTCCGACGGGTCACGTTCGAAATATTGGTTGCGCACGGCCGGCGGAATGCCTTCCAGCAGGCTCTCGTCGTACGAGGCCGCCCGACCGGTGGCCAGCACGTTGGTGTCGATGTCCGTGCCCAGGATCCGGATGTCCAGGTCCGCGGCGTTCGGCCAGACCGACAGCACCGTGAAGGCGATCGAATAGGGTTCCTGGCCCGACGAACTGGCGGCGGACCACAGGCGCAGGCGGCGGCCGGCGCGCACTTGGTCGGCGATCGGCTCCAGGACGTTGGCGCGCAGGTCGTCGAAATGGTGCGGCTCGCGGAAGAAGCGGGTGACGTTGGTCGTCAGCGCCCGCAGCATTTCCTGGCTTTCGTCGTGGCCCTTGTCGCTGCTGACGAACGCGCAGTACTCGGTGAACGAGCGCAGGCCCAAGGCCCGCAGGCGCTTGGCCAGGCGCGAATAGACCAGCGTCGCCTTGCTGTCGGGCAGGCTGATGCCGGCCAGGTCGTACAGCAGCGCGGCGATGCGCTTGAAGTCCTGGGACGTGAACGCGAATTCGCCATCGACGATGGCCTCGCGGCGGTCAGAAACGGAAGCGGAAGCGGTCGTCATCAGGCGGCCATGGCCTCGCGTTCAGGCAGGATGCGGTCCAGCGAGATCTCGCTGATCATGCGGCCTTCGATGGAGATGATGCCGCGCACAAAGTTGCGGACGGTGTCGCAGGCCATGTCGGGGGTCGGCTGCACCATGTCGTCGTTGATCGACAGGATGTCCGACACGGCGTCGACCAGAAGGCCGACGGTGCGGTCGCCCGCCTTGACCACGATGAAGACGCTGCGGACGGTCGGCTCGATCACCGGCATGCCCAGACGGCAGGCCAGGTCCATGATCGGCAGAACGGCGCCGCGCAGGTTGATGACGCCGCGCATGAAGCCGGGCGATTGCGGCAGGGTCGTCGCGGGGCTCCAGCCCCGGATCTCGCGAACGGCCATGATGTCCACGCAGTACTCCTGCTCGCCCACGCGGAAGGAGATCAGTTCGCGGCGGTCAGCGCCGATGGCGGTGGCATGGTCGGTCATGACTTACTCCGCGGCGATGAGGGTGGGTTCAGTGGGGCGTGGCGCACCGCCTTCGCGGCGGCGCATGGCGATCGTGGCGTCGACGTCGAGGATCAGCGCGACGCGGCCGTCGCCCAGGATGGTCGCGGCGGCGACGCCCTCGACCTGCTGATAGTTCTGCTCCAGCGACTTGATGACCACCTGGCGCTGTCCGTGGATGGCGTCGGCCACCAGGGCGGCGCGCGAGCCGTCCTCGCCCTCGACCAGCAGCACGACGCCGTCGGTCGGATGCGGACTCTCGTCGCGATAGCCCAGGGTCAGACCGACGTCGATCAGCGGCACGAAGCTGTCGCGGACGGCCAGCACCGAGCCCACCGGCCCCAGCGGACGAACCTCTTCCGGCTTCGGACGCAGGCTCTCGACGATGGCGGCCAGCGGCACGACCAGGGTCTCGCCGGCGACGTCGACCACCATGCCGTCCAGGACGGCCAGGGTCAGCGGCAGGCTGAGCGTGAAGGTCGAGCCTTGGCCCGGACGCGAGGCGATCGAGATACGACCGCCCAGGGCCTGGACCGACCGCTTGACCACGTCCATGCCGACGCCGCGACCCGACACGTCCGAGATCTTGTCGGCGGTCGAGAAGCCCGGGAGGAAGATCAGGTTGTCGATCTCTTCGTCGGTCAACTGCAGGTCCGGCGAGATCAGGCCCTTCTTGACCGCGATCGAGAAGACCCGCTCGCGGTTGATGCCCTTGCCGTCGTCCGAGACCTCGATGACGATCCGGCCGCTACGGTGCAGGGCGGCCAGTCGCACGACGCCTTCGGGATTCTTGCCGGCCGCCTTGCGTTCCTCGGGGCTTTCCAGCCCGTGGTCGATGGCGTTGCGCAGCATGTGGGTGATCGGGTCGGACAGACGCTCGATGACCGTCTTGTCGACCTCGGTGTTTTCGCCGTCCATCACCAGGCGAGCCTGCTTGCCCGTCATGTTGGCGACTTCGCGGACCAGGCGCGGCATGCGCTGGAACACCGACTTCACCGGCTGGGCGCGGATGGCCATGACGCTGTCCTGGATCTCGCGCGTCAGCTGTTCCAGCTCGTCGAGGCCCATGGCCAGGTTGGAGGACGGGGCAATGCCGTATTCGCCGACGCGCTGCGCCAGCATGGCCTGGTTGATGACCAGTTCGCCAACCAGGTCGATCAGGCGGTCGATGCGCTCGGGATCGACGCGGATGACCGACTGGCCAGGACCCGGGACTTCGACCGGAGTGGCCTTGGGCGAGGCGGCGGCCGGCGCGGCCGGGGCAGCGGCGGGCTTGGCGGCCTCGACGACCGGCGCGGGCGCCGGCGCGACGGGCGCGGCAGCGGCGACGGGCGGCGGGGCGGAAATTTCGATGGCCGGGGCCGGAGGCTCGACGGCCTCGACGATGGCGGCCGGGGCCGGCGTTTCAGCGACGCTCAGCAGCGAGGCCATGGCGGCTTGAACGTCGCCCTCGCCACGGGTGATTTCCAGGTCGCAGTCGCCGTCGACGAATTCGAAGACCTCGCGGATCGCGCTCTCGTCTTCGTCGGTCTCCAGGCGGACGCTCCAGGTGACGAAGGCCGCTTCAGGATCCAGGTCTTCCAGGGCCGGCAGGGCGCTGTCGTCCAGCGTCGCCTTGATCGGGCCCAGGCGGCTCAGCTCGCGCAACAGAAGCGCCGTCTCGTTGGCCTTGCGGTACAGGTCCGACTTCGGACGGATCGACACCGTCCAGACGTTTGACGGAACCAGCTCGGCGTCGGCCGCCTGGGCCTCGACCGTGATGGTTTGCGGCACGAAGACGAAGCCGAGGTCGTCGTCGTCCATGGCGTCGTCGTCATGAACGTCGGAGGCGGCGGCGACCGGAGCCGGCGCAGCGTCCTCGACGGCCACCGGCGCGGCGGCGGGCGCCGGCGCGGCGTTCGGATCGGTCCAGGCTTCCAGTTCGGCGGCCATGGCGGCCGAGGCCCCCATGTCGACATCGCCCAGGCCGCGGGCGGCGCTGACGTGGTCGGCCAGGATATCGGATGCGCGCAGCAGGACGGCGGCCAGCTCGACCGTATTGGGCACGGAGCCCGAGCGCACGGCGTCCAGCAGGGTCTCGAACACGTGGGCGAAGCGCACCAGCGGCTCGAGGCCGAAGGCGCCCGCGCCGCCCTTGATCGAGTGGACGGCCCGGAACACGGCGTTGACCGTCTCGAGGTCGCCGGCCCCTTCCTGCATGGCCAGGAGACCGCCCTCGAGGTCGGCGAGGAGCTCCTCGCATTCCTGGAAGAAGGTGACCTTGATGGCCTCTAGCTCGTCCATTCCCGTACGTCCTAATTCGCGTCTAGCAACGGGTGCTCAAAAAGCGGGGTACTGAAGTCTCGCCTGACTTTAGGCGGCCCAGATCAGGCAGCGACGCGGCGGATGGCGTCGACCAGCTTTTCCGGGTTGAACGGCTTGACGATCCAGCCCGTGGCGCCGGCCTCGCGAGCCCGCTGCTTCTTGGCCGGGTCGCTTTCCGTGGTCAGGACCAGGATCGGGATGGCGCGATAGTCATCATCGACCCGCACCGCCTCGATGAAGCCGAAACCGTCCAGCTTGGGCATGTTGATGTCGGTGATGATCACGTCCGGGCGATGCGCCGACAGGACTTCGAGACCATGCTCGCCATCCACGGCCTCGACCACGTTGAAGCCGGCGCCGGCGAGGGCCATGCGCAGCATGTCCCGCATCGTCCGGGAATCATCGACCGTGAGAATCGTACGCGTCACGATTCAGCTCCTTGGAATTCCGCCGAGAGGAGCGCCCCTTCGGCGCCGAACAGACGGGTGGTTTCGACGAAGGCCTCGGAAGGCCCCTTGATGGAAAAGGACTGGCCGTCCTGGTCCCAGGCCTTGCGGGCGGCCAGCAGGACCTGCAGGCACAGGCCGCCAAGGCGACGGACCTGGTCGGCCTCCACCGTGATCGCCGCGCCGCGGCGTTCCAGGAGGGCGGCCTTCAGAGGAGCCGCGGCCTTCAGGTCCAGGGTTTCGGGCAGCGCGATCGCGGCGGCCATCTAGAACTCCTCCCAACCATCCGTCGCGGGGGCCTGGGCGACGGCCGCCGAACCGCTGCTCCGGCCCGGGCGGGCGAAGCTGTTCAGACGAGCCTGCTGCTCGGCCACCGGATTGCGCGCCGGGGCGTGTTGAACCGGGTCGGCGACGGCCGGCCGGCTGTAGGACGAAGACATCCCCCCTTGGCCGCCACCCACTTGGAAGCGGGCCATGAGGCGGACGAGCTCGGCGGTTTCGCCCTTCAGCGAGTGCGTCGCGGCGGTCGATTGCTCGACCATGGCGGCGTTCTGCTGCGTGACCTGATCCATCTGGTTCACGGCGGTGTTCACTTCGTTCAGACCGGTCGCCTGCTCCGCGGCCGAGGCCGCGATCTCGGTGACCAGGGCGTCGATCTCGCCGACCTTCGCCACGATCCGTTGCAGCGCCTCGCCCGTCTGGCCGACCAGGCTGACGCCTTGGCTGACCTGCTGGGTCGAGCTGGAGATCAGGGCCTTGATCTCCTTGGCCGCTTCGGCCGAACGCTGGGCCAGGGCCCGAACTTCCTGGGCGACGACCGCGAAGCCGCGGCCCGCTTCGCCCGCCCGCGCGGCTTCGACGCCGGCGTTCAGGGCCAGGAGGTTGGTCTGGAAGGCGATTTCGTCGATCACGCCGATGATCTGGCTGATCTGCTTGGACGAGTTTTCGATCTCGCCCATGGCCGACACTGCCTGATGAACGACCTGGCCGCTATGCGTCGCTTCGCCACGCGTCGTCGAGACCACGTCCGACGCCTGGCGGGCGCCCGAGGCCGTGCGGCGCACGGTGGCGGTCAGCTCATCCAGGGCGGCGGCGGTCTCTTCCAGGCTGGCGGCCTGTTGTTCGGTGCGGCGCGACAGATCGTCCGAAGCGTGGGCGATTTCGTCGGCGCCGGTGCGCAGGCCGTCGGTCGAGGCGGCGATGACCTTCATCGTCTCCTGCAGCGAACCCATGGCGCCGTTGAAGTCCGTCTTGAGCTTGGCATAGTCGCCGGGGAATTCGGCGGTGACGCGGAAGGTCAGATCGCCCTTGGCCAGCTGTTCCAGGCCCTCGGCCAGGCTGCTGACGACCAGCGACGCTTCCTTGGCGGCGGCGGCGGCGGCGGCTTCCTTGGCGCGGCGCTCGTCGGCCGTGAGGGCGGCCGACTTTTCCTGCTCGGCGCGCAGCGCATCCAGGTGCAGCTGGTTGTCGCGGAAGACCTTGAGGGCCGAGACGATGGCGCCCAGCTCGTCGCCGCGGGTCATCTTCTCGAGGTCGATGGTGTTGTCGCCCTTCGACAGCTTGTCGGTGGCGCCGGCGATGTCGTTGATCGACTTGCGGGTCGTCATGACGGTGAACCAGGCCAGACCGGCGACGGCCGCCAGGGTGATCAGCGACAGCACGACCGTGATGCTCATCGCGGCGGTGGCCTCGGCCTGACGCTTGCCGGTCTCGGCCTCGATGCGCTTGTTCGCGGCGCTGACGACCTGATCCAGCAGGCCGGTCATCTTGGCGTATTGTTCCTCGAAGGGCGCGATGAAGCCGACGGCCATGCCGAAGTCGACGCCGATCATGCCACTCACCGTGTCGATGGCGCTGCGGCATTCCTCGAGCGACTTGATCAGCTCGGCGATCTTCGGCTGTTCGGCGGCGGGGAGCTTGGCCTTGAGCGCGGCAAGGTCCTTCTTCACCGAGTCGGTCTCTTTCAGGATCGCCGCCATGCGGGCGTCGTTCCCGGCCACGTCGATGTTACCCGCCTTGTGGGTCAGCACCGTGTAGAGCTCGCCGTTGATGTTCGAGATGCGCTTGGAGATCTTCTGGATCTCCATGTTCTGGCGCATGTCGCTTTCAACGACCTGCTTCAGAGCGGCCGACTGGCTCTTCTGAACGACGATGGCTCCGCCGGCCATCAAGGCCAGCATCAACAGTGCGAAAGCCGGCGCAACGCCGATCTTGATGATCAATGGCAGATCGACGAGACGAATCCGTTTCATCGCGAGGTCCCCTCCAACCGGCGCGCCGTGCCCACGGATCGCCAAACTGAAGATGGATAATCCCGATAGATTCCTAACAGACTCTGACTTGGTTAAAGCCAATTCGACATAATAAGCGCAAATCGTATTCGGAAAGTCGTTTCGCCGCACCCCGACAGGCGCTGAGTCTATAAAGGCAGGATCGGAAAGTAAGAGTTCCGTTACGATTCGACCATGGTTACCTAGGAGTAAACCTTGAATATTCCGGCTCGACTCAGGATATCTTAACTTACACCTGCGAATTTGCCGCTGCGTCCGGTTGGCGCGTCGTCCACGGGACGTCATTTCATTACTAGGAGCAGCGGGATGAAATATCCGATCGCTATTGCCGCGGGAATCGCCGGCAGCTTTTTCGTCGCTCAGGCCGCGTCGGCCGCCGGCGGCTTCGAAGACCAGATGGGCCGCTGCCTGCAGCAGTTCGCCAACACCCGTGACGCCGCCCAGGTGATGCTGGAATGCAGCGCCGCCGACGGCAAGCTTTCGGACTGCAAGGTCGTGGACAACAGCGCCGCCGGCAAGGGCTTCGACAAGGCCGCCATGTGCATCGCCGAGAAGCTGCCGATGGGCGCCAAGACCGGCACCGTGAAGGTTCCCTTCCGCTTCCCGGGCGGCGCGTAAGCGTCTCTTCCGCTCAGGGGGAACACAACGCCCTCGCCGGCTCGGTCGGCGGGGGCGTTCTGCTGTCTGGACCTCGCAGAACATCCTGACGGCCAAGACTTCCGAAGTCTTCACCTCAGAACTCTTCCCACTCTTCCTTCAACGCCACGGCGGTGTTGCCGCGGGCGACCGGCGCCGGGGCGCCAGGGCGAGCGGCCGGACGGGCCGCGGGAGGGGTCGCGGGCGGCGCGGCGCGAGCGGGCTCGGGCCTGCCGGCGCCGACGGCCTGACGGGCCTGGGACACCCGGAACGCCGACACCTGCTTGATCAGTTCGGCGGCCTGGTTCTTGAGGGAATGGGTCGCCGCCGTCGTCTGCTCGACCATCGCGGCGTTCTGTTGCGTGACCTGATCCATCTGATTGACGGCCGTATTCACCTCGTTGAGGCCGGTGGCCTGTTCCTGAGCCGACGACGAGATCTGCTCGATCAGCGTGTCGATCTCGGCGACCTTGGCGACGATGCCGCGCAGGGCGTCACCGGTCTGCCCCACCAGCCCGACGCCGCGATCGACCTGGGCGGTCGAGTTGGCGATCAGGGTCTTGATCTCCTTGGCCGCGTCGGCCGAGCGCTGGGCCAGGGCCCGCACTTCCTGGGCGACGACGGCGAAGCCGCGACCGGCCTCGCCCGCTCGCGCCGCCTCGACCCCGGCGTTCAGGGCCAGCAGGTTGGTCTGGAAGGCGATCTCGTCGATCACGCCGATGATGTTGCCGATCTCGCGCGAGCTGGTCTCGATCTCGCCCATGGCCGAGACGGCCTGGTCGACGACGACGCCCGAGCGCTCGGCCTCGGCCTTTGCCCCCGCGACGACGTCCTGGGCCTGCCTGGCGCCGGTCGCCGAGCGGCGGACGGTCGAGGTGATCTCGTCCAGGGCGGCGGCGGTCTCTTCCAGGCTGGCGGCCTGCTGCTCGGTGCGACGCGACA
>CBIHOB010000093.1:0-14930 GCA_966211605.1 uncultured Caulobacter sp. | reverse complement strand
GAGCCCCTGTCGGTTCTGGCGTTCAAGATCATGGACGACCCCTTCGTCGGCTCGCTGACCTTCTGCCGCATCTACTCGGGCAAGATGGAAACCGGCATGAGCCTGCTGAACTCGACGCGCGACAAGCGCGAGCGGGTCGGCCGCATGCTGCTGATGCACTCGAACAACCGCGAAGACATCAAGGAAGCCTATGCCGGCGACATCGTCGCCCTGGCTGGCCTGAAGGAAACCCGCACGGGCGACACCCTGTGCGATCCGCTGAAGTCGCCGGTCATCCTGGAGCGCATGGAATTCCCGGCTCCGGTTATCGAGATCGCCGTCGAACCCAAGTCGAAGGCCGACCAGGAAAAGCTGGGCGTCGCCCTGCAGAAGCTGGCCGCCGAAGATCCGTCCTTCACCGTCTCGACCGACTTCGAAAGCGGCCAGACGATCCTGAAGGGCATGGGCGAACTGCACCTGGACATCAAGATCGACATCCTGAAGCGCACCTACAAGGTCGAGGCCAACATCGGCGCGCCGCAGGTGGCCTATCGTGAATCGCTGGGCCGCAAGGTCGACATCGACTACACGCACAAGAAGCAGACCGGTGGTACGGGCCAGTTCGCCCGCGTCATGATCACCTTCGAACCGGGCGAGCCGGGTTCGGGCTTCGTGTTCGAGTCGGCCATCGTCGGCGGCGCCGTGCCGAAGGAATACATCCCCGGCGTCCAGAAGGGCCTTGAATCGGTCAAGGACAGCGGCCTGCTGGCCGGCTTCCCGCTGATCGACTTCAAGGCGACCCTGACGGACGGCAAGTTCCACGACGTCGACTCGTCGGTCCTGGCCTTCGAAATCGCCGCCCGCGCCGCCTTCAAGGAGCTGCGCGAAAAGGGCGCTCCGAAGCTGCTCGAGCCGATCATGAAGGTCGAGGTCGTGACGCCGGAAGAATATCTGGGCTCGGTCATCGGCGACCTGAACAGCCGCCGTGGCATGATCCAGGGTCAAGACATGCGCGGCAACGCGACTGTCGTGAACGCCTATGTCCCGCTGGCCAACATGTTCGGCTACGTGAACACCCTGCGGGGCATGTCGCAAGGCCGCGCTCAGTTCAGCATGGTCTACGACCACTACGATCCGGTGCCGCAACACGTCGCCGACGAAGTGATCAAGAAGTACGCCTAAGCCTTTCCTCGCGGAAAAGCCTAGACGACGGATTGGGAAGGGGCTCTATGGGCCCCTTCCGACTAACCCCAGACGTCCAACCTGTTTTGATAAAGGCCCCTCTGGGGTCCTGGAGCTAAGAAGATGGCCAAGGAAAAGTTCGAACGCACTAAGCCGCACTGCAACATCGGCACCATCGGTCACGTCGACCATGGCAAGACCACGCTGACGGCCGCGATCACGATCACGCTGGCGAAGTCGGGCGGCGCGACCGCCAAGAACTACGCCGACATCGACGCCGCGCCGGAAGAAAAGGCCCGCGGCATCACGATCAACACCGCCCACGTCGAGTATGAGACGGCCAACCGTCACTACGCGCACGTCGACTGCCCCGGCCACGCCGACTACGTGAAGAACATGATCACCGGCGCGGCCCAGATGGACGGCGCGATCCTGGTCGTGTCGGCCGCCGACGGCCCGATGCCGCAGACCCGCGAGCACATCCTGCTGGCCCGCCAGGTCGGCGTGCCGGCCCTGGTCGTGTTCATGAACAAGGTCGACATGGTCGACGACGAAGAGCTGCTCGAGCTCGTCGAAATGGAAGTTCGCGAGCTGCTGTCGTCGTACCAGTTCCCGGGCGACGACATTCCGATCACCAAGGGTTCGGCCCTGGCCGCCGTCGAAGGCCGTGACGCCAACATCGGCGAAGACAAGATCCTGGAGCTGATGGCTTCGGTCGACGCCTACATCCCGCAGCCGGAACGTCCGATCGACCTGCCGTTCCTGATGCCGGTCGAAGACGTGTTCTCGATCTCGGGCCGCGGCACCGTGGTCACCGGTCGCGTCGAGCGCGGCATCGTCAAGGTCGGCGAAGAAGTCGAAATCGTCGGCATCCGTCCGGTCCAGAAGACGACCTGCACGGGCGTCGAAATGTTCCGCAAGCTGCTGGACCAAGGTCAAGCCGGCGACAACGTGGGCGTGCTGCTGCGCGGCACCAAGCGTGAAGACGTCGAGCGCGGCCAAGTGCTCTGCAAGCCGGGCTCGATCACCCCGCACACCAAGTTCGTGGCCGAAGCCTACATCCTGACCAAGGAAGAAGGCGGCCGTCACACCCCGTTCTTCACCAACTACCGTCCGCAGTTCTACTTCCGCACGACCGATGTCACCGGCATCATCAAGCTGAAGGAAGGCGTGGAAATGATCATGCCGGGCGACAACGCCGAGCTGGACGTCGAGCTGATCACCCCGATCGCCATGGAAGAGAAGCTGCGCTTCGCCATCCGTGAAGGCGGCCGCACCGTCGGCGCCGGCGTCGTCGCCAAGATCGTCGAGTAATCCTCGAACGATCTCAGCGCACGCTGACTGATCCAAGCGAAGGCCCCGGAGAGAAATCTCCGGGGCCTTTTGCTTTGGGCGCCCGCCTATGTCGGCTGCCCGCTTGACGCCGCCCCGTGAAAGGCTCAGCACCGACGTCAGGGACGGGAGACAAGCGCTTGAATTTGCGCCGAAGGATCAGGGGCAGCATCCCCGCGCGCTACGGCCTGTCCGTCGGCCTGTCCGCCCTGGCGGTATTGATGCGCTTTGGCCTGAACGCGGTGTTTCCGCCGGGCTTTCCCTATGTGACCTTCTTCCCGGCCATCGTGGTCGCCGTCTACCTGGGCGGTCTGGGGCCCGGCGCGCTGTGCGCGGCCTTGAGCGGTCTGGCCGCCTGGTACTTCTTCATTCCGCCGGCCTTCGCCTTCAACTTCGACGTCTCCGTCCTGGTGGCGCTGGGCTTCTACGCCTTCGTCGCGGCGGTCGAGATCTTCTTCATCGACGGCATGCGCACCGCCCTGGACGAGCTGGAGGACGAGCGCGAGCGCTATCGCGAACTGGCCGAGAGCCGGGACCTGCTGTATCGCGAACTGCATCACCGGGTGAGCAACAACCTGCAGGTCGCCGGCGCGCTGCTGCGCCTGCAGGGACAAGGCGTCACCGACGCCGACGCCCGCCACGCCCTGGAGCAGGCGGGCGAGCGGATCGAGATCATCGCCCGCATCCAGCGCGAGCTGCACAATCGGACGGGAGAGCCCGTGCCGTTCCGCGACTTCGCCGAGGCCTTGCTGGCCAGCGCCGCGGCCGCGGCAGGCGCCAGGGTGCGCCTGACCCTGGCAGGCGGAGAGCAGCCTCTGCATCCGGACCAGGCCACCCCGGTGACCCTGGTCATGCTGGAGAGCTTCAACAACGCCCTGGAGCACGGCTTCGGCCAGGCGGGGGGACATGGGGAAGAGGCCGGCGAGGTTCGGGTGGTGCTGGACCAATCGGGCCTGACCCATCTGCTGACCGTCAGCAACGACGGCGCCGGACCGCCGCCGGACTTCGATCCGGCCAAGTCCAAGAGCCTGGGCCTGCGCATCGTCCGCGCCATGGCCCAGCAGCTGGGCGGCAAGTTCGAGATGGCCCGCGAAGGCGACTGGACCGTCTGTCGCCTGAGCTACGCGCCCAAGCGGGACTAGAGCATTTTCCGATAGGTGCGAAACGGTGTCCGATCTGATGGATGCCATCGGATCGGAGGAGGCTCTAGAGCTCCAGCCTGTAGAACCGCTTGTCCACCGCCATGCGCGGGAAGCTCTGCGGCAGGGCTTCGGCCCGAACCGGATCGAAGCCGTTCTTCTCGTAGAACCGGTGAGCGGCCCTCAACGCCTCGGTGGCGCCGAGCCAGACCGCCGTCACGCCGTGCTTGCGGGCGTGGGCCAGGGCGGTGTCCAGCAGGGCCTGGGCCGCGCCGACCGCGCCTCTGGCGACGGGTTTCACGACCATCTTGCGCAGGGCCATGGCGCGCGCGCCGATGTCCTTCAGCGCGATCGTACCGACCGCCTGGCCGTCCAGCTCGGCTAGCCAGAACTGGCCCGAGCCGGTCTGGCGCCAGGCGGGGATCGCGGCGAGATCCGGCTGGTCGGCGCCGGTGATCGAGAAGCCGAACTCCTCGCGCTGGATAGGCAGGATCACCCCGACGACGGCGGCCTCGTCGCCGGGGCGGAACGTGCGGATCGCCAGGGTCACAGGCGGTCGACGGGCGCGACCTGACCCTGGGCCTCGCGCGGGGTGATCAGGCGGCCCATCTTGGGGCGCAGCCACATCTCGATGTCGTCGACGATCTCATAGACCACCGGCACCAGCACCAGCGACAGCACGGTCGAGGTGATCAGGCCGCCGATCACGGCCACGGCCATGGGCTGGCGGAATTCCGAGCCCGTACCGATGCCCAGCGCCGTGGGCAGCATGCCGGCCATCATGGCCAGGGTGGTCATGACGATCGGCCGGGCCCGTTCGTGACAGGCGTCGATGATCGCCTCGCGCTGGGTCATGCCGTCGCGCTCCTGCTCGATGGCGTACTCGACCAGCAGGATCGAGTTCTTGGCGGCCAGGCCCATCAGCATCAGGAAGCCGATCAGCGACGGCATCGACAGCGACTGGCCGGTGATCAGCAGGGCGAAGAACGCGCCGCCGATCGCCAGGGGCAGGGCCGACAGGATGGTGATCGGCTTGAAAAAGCTGCGGAACAGCAGCACCAGCACGCCGAACACCAGGCCCACCGCCGACAGCAGGGCGACCGCGAAGCCGGTGAACAGCTCGACGAACGCCTCCTGGTCGCCGGCCGAGGCCGGGCCGACGCCGGCGGGCAGCGTCTTCATGGTCGGCAGGTTGCCGACGTCCGTCATGGCCTGTCCCAGCTGGGCGCCGTTATTGAGGTCCGCCTCGATGGTCACCTGCCGCTTGCGGGCGAAGCGGTCGATCTTGGCCGGACCCGCCTGGAACGACAGGTCGGCGACGGTGTCGAGACGGGTCGTGCCGCCGCTGGCCGTGGGCACGCGCAGGGCGCCGATGGCGTCGAGGTCGCGGCGGCTTTCGGCCGGCAGACGCACGCGGATCGGGATCCGGCGCTCGCCCTGGGTCATCTTGGCGACGTTGGCGTCGATGTCGCCCACCGTGGCCACGCGGGCGATGGCGGCGATGTCGGCCGAGCTGACGCCCAGGCGCGCGGCCTCGTCGGCCTTGGGCCGGATCAGGATCTCCGGACCGCTGGGCGGCGAGGACGGACGCGGGTCGGCGACCGTGGAGAGCTTCTGCATCTCCTTTTCGATCCGGGCGGCGGTGCGCTCCAGCAGCGGGCCGTCCTCCGAGATCAGGATGGTCTGGACCTCGGACGTGCCCCAGTCGCCCAGCAGGTTGACGCGGGCGTCGGGGATGTCGTGCAGGCCGTTGCGGACCTCCTGCTTGATCTCGGTGACGGTCAGGTCGCGGTCGTGGTTCAGGACGATGGTGACCGTGGCGTCGCGGATGTCCGCCCCGCTCTGGCCGCCCCAGCCGCTGCCGATGTTCGAGCCGACCTGGGCGAAGACGTGGGCCACCTCCGGACGCTTGCGGAACATGGTGGTCACCGACTGGATCGTGCGCTCCATGTCGGCGACGGTCGCGCCGGGCGGGCCCTGGACCTTGAGGTAGTAGTAGTTGTTGTTGGCCGCCGGCTGGAAGGCGGTGGGCAGGAACCCGGCCAGCATGATCGAGCCGATGAAGATCGCGCCGCCGATGATGCAGGCCAGGATCCGGTGGTCCAGCGACCAGTCCAGGACCCGGCGATAGAAGCCCGCGAACTCCCGGCGCGGATGCGGATCCTTGGCCGGCTTCAGGAAATAGGCGGCCAGCAGCGGCGTCAGCAGGCGGGCCACGACCAGCGAGAACAGCACGGCCACGGCGACCGTCAGGCCGAACTCCTTGAAGAACTGGCCGGGCGTGCCGGGCATGTACGACACCGGCACGAACACCGCGACGATGGTGAAGGTGGTGGCCACGACGGCCAGGCCGATGGCGTCCGCGCCCTCCATCGCCGCCTGGAAGGGCCGCTGGCCCCGGGCGACGCGCTTTTCGATGTTCTCGATCTCGACCACGGCGTCGTCGACCAGGATGCCGATGACCAGGGTCAAGGCCAGCAGGGTCACGACGTTCAGCGAGAAGCCCATGATCGCCATGAAGGCGAAGGTGGGCACCAGGGACACCGGCATGGCGATGGCGGTGATCAGGGTCGCCCGCCACTCGCGCAGGAACAGGAACACCACCAGCGAGGCCAGCAGCATGCCTTCCAGCAGGGTGTGCTCGGTGGCCGCGAAGCTGGCGCGGGTCTCGTCGACCGTCGAGAAGATCTTCACGAAGGTGACGCCGGCCTTCTGCTGGGCCAGCTTGTCGACGGCCGCCTTGACGCGGTCCTCGACGGCCACGTCGCTGCTGTCGCGGGTCTTCATCACCTGGAAGGCGACGACGGGCTTGCCGTCCAGCCGGGCGAAGCCGCGCTGCTCCTCGGCGCCCTGGCCGACCTGGGCCACGTCGGTCAGCTTGACGTAGCGGCCGCCGGCGACGGGGATGGTGATGTCCCGCAGCTGGTCGACCGTGGTCGCCGCGCCCAGCACGCGCAGGGTCTGCTCGCGACCGCCGACATTGGCGCGGCCGCCAGGGGCGTCGACGCTGAAGTTGGCCAGGGCCTGGTTCAGCTGCGGCGCGGTGACGCCGAAGCTGGCCATGCGGTCCGGGTCGATGATGACGTTGATCTCGCGATCGACGCCGCCGACACGGGCCACCTGGGCCACGCCCTTCTCGCCCTGCAGGGCCCGGGTGACGGTGTCGTCGATGAACCACGACAGCTCGGTCGGGCTCATGTTCGGCGCCGAGACGGCGTAGGTGATGATCGGCGCGCTGGTGATCTCCAGGCGCTGGACGATCGGCTCGTCCACCTCGCGCGGCAGAAGCGATCGGGTCTGGTCGACCTTGGAGCGCACCTCGTCGGTGACCTTCTGCAGGTCCTCGCCGAGGTTGAACTCGATGGTCGTGGTCGAGGCGCCCTGGACCACCGACGAGCGGATGGTCTTGACGTTGGAGATGCTGGCGACCGCGTCCTCGATGGGGCGGGTGACCTGGGTCTCCATCTCGCCGGGCGCGGCGCCGCTCTGGGTGACCGTCACGGTCACGGCGGGGAATTCGACGTTCGGGAACTGCTTGATCGGCAGGGTGAGATAGCAGCCGACGCCGGCGATCATCAGGGCGATGAACAGCACCGCGATCGGGATCGGGTTCTTGATCGCCCAGGCCGAGACCCGCAGCTCGCCGGTCTTGCGTTCGGGCTGGCGCTCGCCGGTCTTGTGCTCGCCGGCCATCAGCGCGCCGCCTGCTGCTGGGCGGGGGCCGGGCGCACGACGTCGCCATCCGTCACGAACGAGGCGCCGCCCAGGACGATGCGCGTCCCGGCGGGCGGGCCCTGGACCAGCTGGGCCCAGCCCCCGCCCTTCTGGCCGACCTTGATGGCGGTCTGGTGGGCGCGGTTGTTGCTGTCGACCGTCATCAGATAGAGGCCGTCGGCCTCGTAGCGGATGGCCGATTCCGGCACGGCGGTGACCGGCGCGCCCGAGGCGCCGAAGGTGGCGCGGCCGAAGCCGCCGGGGCGCAGGTCGTCGCGCACGGGCAGGCGCACGCGCACCTTGCCCAGGCGGTTCGAGCTGTCGACGCGCGGGCTGACCAGGCGCACGACGCCCGAGATCGACTGGCCGCCGGGCAGGGACACCTGCGCCGCCTGGCCCGGACGGATTCCGGTCAGGTCGGCCTCGTTGACCTCGGCGTCCAGTTCGACCAGGCCGTCGCGGGCGATGGTGAACCACGGCGTCGTCCCGCCGCCGGCGATCTGGCCCGGCTGCACGCCGCGCGACAAGACCCGACCGCTGACCGGCGAGGTGATGGTCATGCGCGAGGCGCGGGTGCGCAGCTCCTTCAGCGCCGCCTCCTGGGCCTTGGCCTGGTAGCGGCGGGTCTCGATCTGCTCCTGGCTGAGCACGCCCTGGCCGTCGAGGCCGGAGACGCGCGCCGCTTCGGCCTGGGCCTGGGCGGTGACCGCCGCCTGCTGGTCGATCTGGGCGCGCAGCAGGGTGTCGTCGAGCTGGACCAGCGGCTGGCCGGCGCGGACCCAGTCGCCTTCGTCGGCGAACAGGCGGGCCACGCGATAGCCGGTCAGTTCCGAACCGACGGCGGCTTCCTCGCGCGAGACCAGCAGGCCCGAGGCCTCGACCCCGCCGCCCAGCGGGCGGGTTTCGACGCTGCCGATGCTGACCGCCCGCGCCTGGGCGGCGGCGGCGCTGGCGGGAGCGGCGTCCTTGTCCTTCTTGCCGCCGCAGGCGGTCAGGCCCACCGCGCTGCAGACCAAGGCGGTGGCGATCAGATAGCGGGTCGTCATCGGAGCGGGTCTCATTGCGCGGAAGGCTTGCTGGGAACGCTTTGCGGGGACCAGCCGCCGCCGAGCGCCTTGTAGGTCTGAACGGCGCGTTGCAGCGCCTGGGTCTGGGCCCCGGTCAGGGCCGTGCGGGCCGAACGCCAGGACTGCTCCGACTGGAGCGCCGTGGTCAGGTCGGTCAGGCCGGCGGCGTAGCCCTTGCGGCTGGCCTCGTAGGCGACGGCGGCGCGGCGCTCGCCGGCGGCCAGCAGGGACACGCGGCGCTGGTCGGCGTCCTGTTGCACGAGGGCGTTCTCGGTCTCGCCGAACGCCTTCTGCACGGTCTGTTCGTAGGTCACGGCGGCCTGCTCGACACGCGCGCCCTGCGCCTTGATGTCGGACATCAGCTTGGGGATGTTCAGAACCGGGATGGAAAGGTTCGCGCCCAGGGTCCAGGCCGAGCTGGTGGTCGACTGGGTGGTGCCCGGCGACAGGAAGCTGGGACTGATCTGCTTGGTGATCCCGACGCCGGGCGTCAGGGTCAGGGTCGGGAACAGGGCCAGCTCGTTGATGTTCAGGTTGCCCGACGCCGAGGCCAGGCGCGCGGCCGCCTCACGGACATCGGGGCGGCGGGCCAGCAGCTCGGCGGGGGCGGCGGCGGGGATCGGCGGGGCCTTGGCCAGCACCGGCTCGACCGGCAGGCTGGCCAGCGGATCGACGCCCTTGCCGACCAGGATCAACAGGCTGCGGCGCGCGGCCTGCAGCTGGGCTTCCAGCTGGGCGACCTGGGCCTGGGCCTGCGCCAGGTCCGCGGCGGTGCGATCGCCCTCCGAGGTCGCCGACAGACCCCGGCGGCCCTTCTCGGCTGAGACGTCGTACAGGGCCTGGCTGATCCGGGCGTTCTGGCGGGCGTCCTCCAGCTGCACGGCGTAGCCGCGCGCCTCGAAATAGGACTGGGCGACATTGGCCGCGAGGGCCGCCCGAGCGCCTTCATAGACGAAGCGGGCGGCGGCCAGGTCGTTGTCGACCACGCGCCGGGCGGCGGCGCGGCGGCCGATCAGATCCAGCTCCCACGAGACGTCGAAGTCGGCCGAATAGGTCTTGGTCACCCCGCCCAAGGTGAAGCCGCCCGTACCGCTCTGGTCGATGATGTTGGTGTCGGTGCGCTTGGCCGAGCCGGTCAGCGGCGTCTGGGGGATGTAGAGTTCGCGGATCTGGCCCTGACGCACGGCGCGGGCTTCTTCCAGGCGCGCGGCGGCGAGGCGGGCGTCGGGCGCCTTTTCCAGGGCCGTGGCGACCAGATCGTTCAAGACCGGATCGTTGAAGGCGGTCCACCATTGATCCAGCGCCTGGGGCGACAACGCCTGACCGGCCGGGGCCTCATAGGCGCCGGGCAGCTTCACGTCGACCTGGCGCGCGGGCGTGGTGCAGGCTGAAAGGCCCGCGCTCGCCACGACAGCCGCCGAAACGAGCAGGGCGTGAGACGAGCCAGAAGGCCGGCCTGGACGCCAGAGGGCGCCGGTCTTGGCGAGACGCATGCAGTTAGAACCCGATTATGTCCGCTCGAATGCGGCTGGCGACCAACGTTTTCCCACTTAGGGGGCCTGCCCCCGCAGGAAAACCCCCCGTCCAACGCTTTAGCGAAGCTTATGTTGCGACGCACGCGATCCTGGACGCCTTCGATCCCATACCTGTCAGCAGTGCGGCGGGATGACGCGGTCCGTGTTACCAGGCGGTTACGCCAGTTGACGAGATTGTAAAACATACCGCATCATCGAAACAGATGTTCGACCTTTATGATCGGCATCCGCCTCGGTTGCAAAATCGGGGGAGTATGCGTGGCTTTTCAAGCGTCCGGCCCCACGGGAACCAAGGCTTGTCGGCTCCAGAAGGCGCATCACCAAGTTTCGAAAACGAACGCTCCTCTTGGCGCGCCGGTCCGGCCGGCCGCGTGTGGACGTCCGTGCGCCTTGGGAGACCTCCGCCCAGCTGATTGCTCCCCAACACCCATAGGGCCCCGCGCAGACGAGCGGCCTGTTCAAAAAATAATCGAGGGAGGGAAAGACCATGAAACGAACCAGCTTCCTGCGCGGAGGCTCGGGCCTCGCGCTGGCCATGGCTCTGGGGAGCGGCGCGGCCCACGCGCAACAGAAACCCAACGATGCGCCGGTCGAGGTCGAGGAGGTCGTCGTCACCGGCTCGTTCATCCGCGGCACGCCCGAGGATGCGGCCCTGCCGGTCGACGTGATCGGGGCCGAGGAGCTGCAGAAGCGCGGCTCGCCCTCCACCGTCGAACTGCTGAAGGCGCTGTCGGTGTCCAGCGGGGTGCTGGGCGACACCAACCAGTTCGACAGCCGCGCCCAGGGCTCGGAAGGCTCCGGATCGGTCAACCTGCGGGGCCTGGGCTCGCAACGCACCCTGGTGCTGCTGAACGGCCGCCGCCTGGCGATCAACCCCTTTGGCCAGGCCGGGGCGGGGATCGTCGACACCAACATCATTCCGGCCGCCGCCATCGGCCGCCTCGAGGTGCTGAAGGACGGCGCGGCCGCCACCTACGGCTCGGACGCCATCGCCGGCGTGGTCAACTTCATCACCAAGAAGAGCTTCGAGGGCCTGGAGGCGGCCGCCGACTACCGCCACATCGACGGCTCGAAGGGCGACTACGGCGCCAGCCTCACGGCCGGCAAGGTCTGGGACAACGGCAACGTCCTGGTCAGCGTCGGCTGGCAGCACCGCTCCAAGCTGTCGGTGGCCGATCGCGCCTGGGCCAACCGTCCCTACCTGTCCAATCCGGAGGCGGGCTGGTCCGCGGCCGGCAATCCGTCGACCTTCATCCCCCTGGCCAGCACGACCAGCGGCATGCGCGACCCGGCCTGCGCCGGCGTGGGCGGCTTCCCCGGCTTCAGCGGCCTGACGCCGGTCTGCTACTGGCACTACACGCCGTTCGACAATCTGGTCGAGAAGTCCAATGCGGTGCAGGCCTATGCCGAGGCCAACGCCGATCTCTCGGCCAAGACCAAGTTCCACGCCGAGCTGCTGTACGCCCACACCGACGTGCCCGACTGGAACACGTCGCCCTCCTACGCCGCCCTGGCCGTGCCGACGTCCGAAGTGGCCCCCAGCGCGGCCCTGACCGGCCGCTACTACGTGCCGGCGACCAATCCCGGCCTGATCGCCTTCATGGCGGCCAATCCGACCGTGCAATTGACCAGCCTGGTCAACGGCGCGACCTCGACGGTCCCCAGTTCGATCTTCGCCTTCGGCGCGCTGAACGTGGCCAACCGGCCCTTCGCGATCGGCGGCAATCCCAAGTTCGGCTATGGCCCTTCGATCGGCTCGCGCGCGTTCGACGCCTTCCGCGTCTCGGCCGACCTGACCGGCGAATTCGACAACGGCATCGGCTGGAACGTCGCCCTGACCTATTCGCAGGAAGTCGGCATCCGCACCGGCTACGACACCCTGGTCAACCGCTTCGCCCTGGCGCTGCAAGGCCTGGGCGGACCCCTTTGCGACAGCAACCCGTCGCTGCCGGGGGTGCAGGGCTCGCCGGGCGTCGGCCAGTGCATGTATTACAACCCCTTCGCCAGCGCGATCCCCGGCAACGCCATCACCGGGACCGCCAACTCGGCCTACAATTCGGCCCTGGCCAACAACAAGGACCTGGTCGACTGGTTCTTCAAGAAGCTGTCGACCAAGCAGTCCTCGCGCCTGTTCGTCGGCGAGGCGGTGCTGAACGGCAAGACCAGCATCACCCTGAAGGGCGGCGACGTGGCCTGGGCCGCCGGCGTCCAGTACCGCCGCAGCTACTTCAAGGCCGACTACAACGACATCAGCAACGCCGCGATCAATCCGTGCGTGAACACGCCGGACTTCGGCGTGACCACCTGCACCGGCTCGGCCCGCAACGGCCCGTTCATGTTCTTGGGCGTCGGCAACGAGGCCGATAACCAGAGCGACGTGATGGCCGGCTTCGGCGAGCTGTCCGTGCCGATCACCGAGACCTTCCAGGCCCAGTTCGCCGCCCGCTACGAGGACTATGGCGGTGCGATCGGCTCGACCTTCAACCCCAAGGCCTCGCTGCGCTGGCAGGCCATGCCCTGGGTGGCGATCCGCGCCTCGGCCGGCTCGACCTTCCGCGGGCCGCCGGACCCGCTGACCACCACCACCTCGGTGACCTCGCTGCAAGGCATACTGGGCGTGTTCCGCGCCGTCGACATCTACGGCAATCCGAACCTGCAGCCCGAGAAGGCCAAGACCTACAATCTGGGCCTGCTGTTCAACGCCGGCGAGTTCAAGGCCAGCATCGACTACTTCCTGTTCGACTTCAAAAACCCGATCGTGGCCGAGCCGGTGGCGGGCATGGTCGCCGCCCTCTATCCGAACGGGGCGGCGGGCGTGAACAACTGCGCCGACCCGGCCTATGCCGGCCTGGTGGCGCGCTTCACCTTCAACGGCGCGTGCGGAACGCCGACGACCAGCATCGCCCGCCTGCGCACCAACTACATCAACGGCGCGCCGGTGAAGAACGCCGGTTTCGACTTCTCCGCCGACTATCGCTTCAAGAACGTGCTGGGCGGCGACATCCAGGTCGGCGGCAACGCCACCTACATCCGGAAGTACGATGTCGGCGCCACCGTCGTGGAAGGCATCACCGTCGAGAAGGCCTTCAACGCCGTGGGGCTCCTGAACTACCAGACCACCGTCGTGCCGATCCCCAAGTGGAAGGGCGACGTCTTCGCCGAATACAACATGGGCCCGCATAACCTGCGGCTGTCGGTCCATTATATCGGCGGCTACACCGACCAGCGCACCGCGCCGTTCGCGACCAACGCCTACAAGGACACCACCGGCGCGGGCGTGACGGTCAGCGCGGGCAAGCAGATCAAGAAGCAGGTGCTGACCAACCTGGCCTATCGCGTCTTCCTGCCCTGGGACACGACGGCGACGCTGGCGGTCACCAACATCTTCGACAAGGACCCGTCCTACGCCCGTCTCGACCTGGGCTACGACCCGTTCACCGGCGACCCGCTGGGCCGCACCTACAAGGTGGGCCTGCGCAAGAAGTTCTAGTCCTCCGTTCTTGGGCCCATTCCTCGGAGCGTTGTGGGACCTTGCGGCGCGTCCTTCCCCGGGACGCGCCGTTTTCTTGTCCCCTCAGCCCGCCACCGAGTGCAGGAACTCCAGCTTGGCCACGGGCTCCAGCGGGCCGGCCGCCTTGAGGAGCTTGAAGCTGTCGTCGGCGGCCTCGATGGCGTGGTCGATGTCGGCGTCGGTCATCGCCGTGGTGATGAACATGTTGTGCCAGGGGTGGAAGTAGACGCCGCGCTTGAGCAGGGCGTTGTTCCAGAAGTAGCCCTTGGCCCCGGTCGGGTCGTCGTCGACCATGATCAGCGGCAGCTGGGCCGGACCCGTCTGGCGCAGGCCGAAGCCGTGACGGCCGGCGACCTCGTCCAGGCCCGAGCGCAGGCGTTCGCCCAGGGCGATGGTGCGCTCCAGATAGTCGGTCTCACGGATCAGCTTCAGCGTCGCCAGCGAGGCGGCCATCGGCGCGGCCGAGAACCAGAACGAGCCGGTGGCGTAGATGGTGGCCGCGGCGAAGCGGGCGATGTCGGCGCCCAGCAGGGCCGAGATCGGGTGGCCATTGGCGATGGCCTTGCCCCAGGTCGACAGGTCCGGCTTCACGCCCACCAGCGACCAGCTGCAGTCGCGGGCCAGGCGGAAGCCGGCGCGGACGTCGTCGACGATCAGCAGGGCGCCATGCTCGTCGCACAGCTCGCGGGCGCGGCGGGCGTATTCCGGATCGGGCAGTTCCTGGTCGATGAAGGTGTCGTGCTTGATCGGCGAGGCGAAGATCGCCGCCAGGTCCGAACCGGCCTCGCGCACGGCGGCTTCCAGGCTCTCGACATCGTTGTACTCGTAGAACACCTGGTTGGCGCGGTCGGCCGGGGTGACGCCGTTCTTCAGCGGGGTGCACCAGGGCGCGGCCCCGTGATAGGCGCCCTTGGCCAGGACGATGGTCTTCTTCTGGGTGAAGTTGCGGGCGATCATCATCGCCATGGTCGTGGCGTCGGTGCCGTTCTTGCAGAACATCGCCCAGTCAGCGTGGCTGACCTGGGCGGTCAGGGCCTCGGCCAGCTCGACCATGGCCGGGCCGGGCCCGGTCATGGTGTCGCCGCGCCTCATCTGGTCGACATAGGCCTGGTCGATGGCCTTGTGCCCGTAGCCGAACAGGTTGGGACCGTAGCCGCACAGGAAGTCGACATAGCGATTGCCGTCCGTGTCCCACAGATAGGCGCCTTCCGCCCGGTCGAAGAACTGCGGATAGTCGTCGGGCAACAGCATGACCGACTGGTGGCCGTACATGCCGTTGGGGATCACGGCCATGGCGCGCTGGCGCAGAGCGGTGTCCTTGCTGTTGGTCCAGGTCATGTCGGAGTGTCCTGCCAATAAGATAGTTTTGACTATCATAATGGCTGAGGCATAGTGCGTGTCAATGTAGGGGAGAGACGGCGATGAAGACCGGTCTGGCGTGCATTGGGCTGACGACCTTGGACGTCGTCGC
>CBIHOB010000092.1:0-15626 GCA_966211605.1 uncultured Caulobacter sp. | reverse complement strand
ATCGGCAGTTTCTCGCCGTTCTTGCCTTCCCAGGTCTCGCCACCCTTCTTGGGATGCGTGCCGCCGACCATCTTGGTGCCGTGATAGGCGAGCGCCTGCTCGGTGTGGAAGGTGCCGGTATTGCCGGTCAGGCCCTGGACCAGAACCTTGGTGTCTTTGTTGATGAGAATCGACATCTTCAGCCCTTCACTGCCTTGACGATCTTCTGGGCGGCATCGTCGAGGTCGTCGGCCGAAATCACGTTCAGGCCGCTCTCGTTGATGATCTTCTTGCCCAGCTCGACATTGGTGCCTTCGAGGCGCACGACGAGTGGAACCTTGAGGCCGACCTCCTTGACCGCCGCGATCACGCCTTCGGCGATGACGTCGCATTTCATGATGCCGCCGAAGATGTTGACCAGGATACCCTTCACGGCCGGATCGGCGGTGATGATCTTGAAGGCCGCGGTGACCTTCTCCTTCGAAGCGCCGCCGCCGACGTCCAGGAAGTTGGCCGGCTCGGCGCCGTACAGCTTGATGATGTCCATGGTGGCCATGGCCAGGCCGGCGCCGTTGACCATGCAGCCGATCTCGCCGTCCAGGGCGATGTAGGCCAGGTCGTACTTCGAGGCTTCGATTTCCTTGGGATCTTCCTCGGTCTCGTCGCGCAGTTCCTTGATGTCGGGGTGACGGAACAGCGAGTTGCCGTCGAACGACAGCTTGGCGTCCAGGACGCGCAGGTGGTCGTCGGCGGTGACGATCAGCGGGTTGATCTCCAGCATGGCCATGTCCTTGGCCATGAACGCCGTATAGAGCTGGGTCAGCAGCGAGGCCGCTTCCTTGGCCAGGCCGCCGGTCAGGCCCAGAGCCTTGGCCAGGGCGCGCTGGTGGGTCGGCCACACGCCCGTCGCCGGGTCGATGGTGAAGGTGTGGATCTTCTCGGGCGTCGAATGGGCGACGTCCTCGATGTCCATGCCGCCTTCGGTCGAGGCGACGACCGAGACCTTGCTCGAGGCGCGGTCAACCAGCAGCGACAGGTAGAATTCCTTGGCGATCGCCGCGCCTTCTTCGATGTAGAGGCGGTTGACCTGCTTGCCCTTGGGGCCGGTCTGGTGGGTCACCAGCACGCGGCCGAGCATTTCCTCGGCGTTGGTGCGGACTTCTTCCACCGACTTGACGACGCGGACGCCGCCCTTGGCGTCGGGGCCCAGGCCCTCGAACTTGCCCTTGCCACGGCCGCCGGCGTGGATCTGGCTCTTCACGACGAAGACCGGCGTGCCCAGCTTTTCGGCGGCGGCGGCGGCTTCATCGGGCGTGAAGGCGGCGAAGCCGCGCGGCACGGGGGCGCCGAACTCGGCGAGTACGGCTTTGGCTTGATGTTCGTGGATGTTCATGAGGGCCCGGTCTCGACGACGGCTTTCTGAAATGTGGCCGGGTTATAGGAGCGCTGTTTCGCAGGCGCAACCGCGCGAAGGCGATAAGGTGAAGGCTTGCGCGCTTATCTCGTCACGAAGGACGCTCTCGTCAGGCTTTTGCGGGACTCCTGGCAAGGGAAACCCTTGACCTAGCGTGACTGTTACCGGTCCCACCCTTTGCTGGAAAAACAGGCGCCACCGGTAGCAAAACCGCCGTTATCTTTGGCGCCCAAGGTCTCGCCGGGCTCTTCGAAGGCGTTCGGGAGCTATGACAGCGTTGGCGCCGAGCGGGCGGCCGGCCCTCTCAGAACTGGTGACCGGGGTCGTCGAAGAAGACCAGGATGAACGACAGCATCGCCGCCGCCTCGCGCGTCTTGTCGCCCTTGGGCGGCAGATAGACCGTGCTGCCGGCCGACATGGCGCCGCCCATCAGATCCACCGCGCCGATGTCGACGCCGTCCTGGCTGTAGACATAGCCCAGCACCTGGCCGCCGCCGATCGGCATGCTCCCCACTTGCTCGGTTCGGGCTTGGAGGGTGACGCCGCCGAACCGGAGCTCGGCCGCGCGCTGCGGCTGCTGCAAGGCCTTGAGCAGCGAGCCGGCCTCGCCCAGCACCAGGGTGAAGTCGGCGTCGTCACCGGCGCCCGGCCCTGCGAAGGTGCAGACATATTGCAGCTTCTGGGTCTTGTAGGTGATCCCGAGGATCTTCTTCTTGCCCTGGCCGCCGCCGCAGGCGACCTCGACCGGGCCGACGTTCGGCCCGGTGAACTCGAACTTGATCCTGGACTTGGCCTTCTCGGAGAAGCCCGAAATGCCGGTGTTGCTCTTGAGACTGGCGCCGGCCACGGCCTCGTATTCGGCCACCGTCGTCACGGGCTTCCAAAAGCTCTTGCCCTTCTTCACGCCCACCTTGACCTTTTCGGTGGTCTTGGTGATCGGCGCGTCGGCCAGGGCCGGAACGGCCAGGACCAGGCCAGCGGCCAGGGAAAGCGCAATAGCAACGGATTTCATGGCGAGCCCCCTCGACGAGTGTCGAAGTCAAGCTTGCCACAGACCCGCGTTATCTCAACGCCCGTTTCAACCCTTCGGCGAAACCGACACCGTGGCGCGCCGCTCCAGCTTGCCCCAGCCGACCCGGCCGCCGCGAATGGCCATGATCACCGACTTGACCACCACGTAGTACATCAGCTGGCGATAGCCGAACCGCTGGACAGGCAGGAACGGCAGGTCGGCCCAGGGCGCGCGCTTCTCCAGCGCCATGCCCAGGGCCCCAGCCGACAGGTCCACGGCGATGAACACCGCCCAGTAGGCCAGCCCCAGCAGCATGTCGTCGGGCCGCCACTCCACCGGGTGGGCCACCGCGCCGTACAGACCGGCGATCAGGCTCCAGATCACCGCCAGGTCGACCAGGGGCGCGGCCACGGCCAGGATGATCTGGAACAGCCAGATCTGCGGCAGGGCTACGAAGCCCAGCACAGGCGTCTTGGCGTTGAACATCGCCTTGCGGTGCTTCCAGACGCATTGCAGCGTGCCGAACGACCAGCGGAAACGCTGCTTGAGCAGACCGCCGACCGTGTCGGGCGCTTCGGTATAGGCGCGGGCCTCGGGGTCGAAGGCGACCTTCCAGCCGGCGCGCTGGCAGGCGATGGTCAGGTCCTGGTCCTCGGCCAGGGTGTCGGCCGGATAGCCGCCCAGGGCGTCGAGCACGCTCTTGCGCCAAGCCCCGACCGCGCCCGGCACCACGGTGACCGCGCCCAGCGCCGACAGCGCTCGCCGCTCCAGGTTCTGGGCGGTGACATATTCCAGGGCCTGCCAGCGGGTGACGATGTTCAGGCGGTTGCCGACGATGGCGTTGCCGGCCACCGCGCCGATGTCCTCGTCCTGGAACCAGCGGGCCAGACGCCCGATCGTCTCGGGCGGGAACAGGGTGTCGGCGTCCAGGGCCACGACGTACTCGCCCTTGGCGACGGCCAGGCCGCGATTGACCGCCCGCGCCTTGCCGCCGTTCTCGAAGCTCAGCAGCGTCACGCGCGGATCGTCGGCGAAGTGGTCGCGGACCTCCTGGGCCGTACGGTCCTTGGAGCCGTCGTCCAGGACCAGCACTTCCAAGTTCTTCCAGTCGCTCTCCAGGATCCGCGCCACCGAGGCGGCGATCACCTTCTCCTCGTTGAAGCAGGGGATCAGCACCGAGACCAGCGGGCCATTGTCGCTGTCCAGCGCGGCGGGCTCCTCGTGCGTCCAGAAGCGATGGACCAGGGCCAGGCTGGCCAGGAACACGAGGCGGGCCACGCCCAGGAAGATCGCCGCCACGAACAGGAAGGTCATGGTCGCCTGGGTCCAGCGGAAGAAATCGAACCCCAGGCGGTCGACGGCCAGGTCCAGGCCCGTACGCGAGGTCGGCGGCATCACCTGCTGCGGGGTCATGCCGGCCAACTCGCCGATGGTGACCAGGCGGTAGCCGCGGGCGCGGATCTGGTCGATCAGCTCGGGCAGGGCCGCGACGGTGCGGCTGCGGTCGCCGCCGGCGTCGTGCAGCAGCACCACCTGGCCAGGCCGGTCGCCCGGATTGTCCAGGCGGTCCAGGGTGCGGTCGATGATCTGCTGCGGCGTCGGTTTCTGCCAGTCGTCCGGATCGATCCGCAGGCCCACGGTCATGTAGCCGAGGGTCTGGGCGATCACCAGCGGCGCCACCTCGTGCGGAGTCGAGGGCTCGGCGTCGCCGAAGAATGGCGGGCGGAACAGGCGCATCGAGCGGCCGGTGATCACCTCGAACAGGCGCTGGGTGGCGTTCAGCTCGACCTGGACCTGCGGCAGCGGCGTCTCGGCGATGTTCGGATGGGTCCAGCTGTGACCGCCGACGTCGTGCCCTTCGCGGACCTCGCGCTCGACCAGGCCCGGATGCTTCTGCATGTTCTGGCCGATCACGAAGAAGGTGGCCGGCGCGTTCTTCCTCTTGAGGATGTCCAGGATCTTGGGCGTCCAGCGCGGGTCCGGGCCATCATCGAAGGTCAGGGCGACCAGGCCCTTCCTCTGGCCGTAGCGTTCGATGACGTAGCTGCTGGGAATGACATCATAGGTCTCGCCGGAAACGAGACCGGTGTCGGGATCGAACTCCAGACTACGCTTGCCGGGAGTCGGCAGCTGCGCGATGCGCAGCACCTCGCCGCCGCCGTCGAAGTCGACGCCCTGGCCGTTGGCCAGCGTCGTCAGCCCCGCCGTCGAGGCCTGGCCATAGGGCTTGCCCAGCAGCGACCAGACGCCCGGGTCCTCCATGCCCATCCGCCACAGGGCGTAGCCGCGCGGCTTCCACGGGTCCGTGACCTTGACCTGGTTGAACAGGGTCACCGCGTCCATGAACCAGACGACGTGATCGTCGCCGTTGTCGTCGGTGTAGGTGTAGGTCGGGTTCAGGGCGTCATCGTCCATGCGGATCGTCGCCCCGGCGTCCTGGGCGTTGCGCATGGCCTCGTGGAAGGTGGCCGGCGCGCCGGACGTGTGCTTGCCGCTCTTGTCCAGCGTCCAGTCATAGCCGTAGGCGGCCAGGGCCATGACGGTGCGGGCCGGGTCCAGGCTCGCGAAACGCTTGGCCAGCTCGGCCTCGTACCAGTCCTGTCCGGCGTTGGGGCCCGGATCGCCCAGGGCGTAGTGCTGGTCGTAAGCCATCAGCACCAGGGTGTCGGAGCTCTGCTGCAAGCGCTTGAGCGGCCAGCCTTCCTCGTCGAACGGCGCGGTGACCCAGACCTCGCGGCCGGCGTCCTTCAACGCCGCGCGGGCCTCGTCCAGGAATTTGGGATAGGCGGCCAGGCCCTTGGCCGACAGGGCTTCGAAGTCGAAGACGTAACCGCCATAGCCGCGCTGGGCGGCCAGGGTCGCCAGATTGTCGATCAGCTTGCGGCGGGCCAGCGGGTCCGCCAGCAGGGCGTCGGCCAGCGGGCCGTTGAAGGCGGCGTTGGCCGAGTTGTGAACCAGCGGCAGCACGGCCGGGTGGTTGGGCGCGGCGGCGATCCGCGCGGTCCCCTCCGGATCGTCGACGACGCTGATGTCGCCCTTCGCGCCGGCGATCGCCACCCACTGGGGCGAGACCACGTCCAGCTTGTCGATGTTGCGGCGCAGGGACTCGCGGCTGTCCTCGTCCCAGTTGACGTAGAAGCCGACCGACAGGGGCGTGGTCGCCGCGCCGTTGGGGGCGGTCTTGGGCCGAGGCACGCGACGCCAGGACTTCACGGGCTTGGCCTTGCGCGCCGTCTCCTGGTGCAGGGACGTCAGGACGTGCGGGTCCTTCAGCGGCGCGTCCGGCAGGCGCGGGGCGAAGGCCAGGGTGGCCACGAAGCCGGCCACGATCGCGGCGATGGCCGAGGCGACGACCCCCAGCGCCAGCTTGGCCCGCCGCTCACGCTTGCCCGTGGGATCGTGAAAGATGTGGCGGTCTTCGGGGGTCATTCAGGGCGCTCGCGGTTCGCTGCGGCTTTGATACCCGAAATTGACCGAAGCGTGGCGGTAAGCAACCCGCCACAATTTGACCTCCGCTAGTCTACCCAATCCCGGTCCAGGCGGCGCGAGGCCAGGAAGAACAGCAGCGCGGCCAGCAGGTAGAAGCCCATGCCGGTGTAGATCGCCCAGCGCAGCGACTCCGCGCCGAACACCGGCTTCAGCGCATCCGAGACGGCGCCGAAATAGTAGACGCCCACGGCGATGCCCAGCAGGTTGTTGATCAGCAGGAACAGGGCCGACGCCGTGGTCCGCATCGGGGCCGGCGCCAGGTGCTGCACGGCCGCCGTGATGGGCCCCAGCCAGGTCAGGTTCAGGCCGGTCGGGATCAAAAAGATCAGGAAGGCCAGGGTCAGGGCCGCGCCGCCGCCCAGACCGCCGACCAGGGATCCGCTGTTCATCGCCAGCAGGAAGCAGGGCACCGAGATCAGGAAGGCCACGGCCGGGGTCAGCGGGTAGCCGGCCTTGGACTTGGCGCCCAGGCGGTCGGCCATGACCCCGCCCAGCCAGATGCCGATCACGCCGCCCAGGAAGGCGATGCCCGAATAGTACCAGGCCGTCTCCTTCAGGGTCAGGCCCAGGCTGCGCATGAAGAACGACGGCAGCCAGGCCGCCACGCCATAGCCGCAGACCGACGACGAGGCCGCGCCCAGCGCCAAAAGCCAGAAGCTGGACTTGCGGGCTAGCAAGCTCGCGACCTGGCCCAGCGGCGCGGCTGGCGCGGGAGGAACAGCCGGCGCATGCGGCGCACGATCGGCGCCGCCGCGCGGCGGATCGCGCACGACGAGACGGAAGATCGGGGCCAGCAGCACGCCCAGCGCGCCGACCACGATGAAGGCCGTGCGCCAGCCGTAGTGGACCGCCAGCAGGCCGCCGACCAGCGTCCCCGCCGCCGTGCCCAGCGGGATGCCGAAAGTGTAGGCCGCGAGAGCCCGCGCGCGCTGATGCTTCGGAAAGTAGTCGGCGATCAGCGAATAGGCCGGGGCCACCCCGCCGGCCTCGCCGATGCCCACCCCCATCCGGGCCAGGAACAGGTGGGAAAAGCTGCCGACCACGCCGCACAGGGCGGTGAAGCCGCTCCACAGGGTCAGGGCGACGGTCATGATCCAGACGCGGCTGAAGCGATCAGCCAGCCAGGCGATCGGAATGGCCAGGGTCGTGTACAGCAGCGCGAAGGCCAGGCCGCCCATCAGGCCGAACTGGGCGTCGGTCAGGCCGAACTCGTCCTTGATCGGCTTGGCCAGTATGCCCAGGATCTGCCGGTCCAGGAAGTTGAAGGTATAGGCCAGGACCAGCATGGCCAGGACCACGTAGCGATAGCCCGACGGCTTCGTCTCGATCCGCTGCTCGTCCATATCCGCCCCCGTCACGCTACTGCCTGCATAAGGAAAGGGCGGGACCTGTTGCAGCAAGTCCCGCCCTGGCTCTTGGCCTAGATTTCTAGAACGCCAGCTCGACCGAGGCGGCCACCGTGCGCGGCGGGCCGTAGAAGCCGATCACCGAGTTGTTGTAGGTCGGCGCCCCGAAGTTGTAGCCGCCCGTGCGGTACTTCTCGTTGGTCAGGTTCTTGCCGGTCAGGGCCAGCTTGTACTTGCCGCCGGGCGCGGTCCAGATCGCCGTCAGGTCGACCAGGGTGAAGGCCTTCTGGTCCAGGGCCGGCAGCGGCTGTTCGAACTGCTGGTAGCTGTCGCGGTAGCTGACCATCGGGGTGATGGCCAGGCCGCCGCCCGCCAAGTCCCCGCGCCAGGTCAGGCTGACATTGCCGGTCCATTCCGGGGTGTTCTGGAAGCCGTACAGGTCGGCGACATTGACGATCTGGCCGGTCGCCAGGGTCTGGCTCGGGTTCAGCGGATTTGGCGCGCCGGCCGGCACGAAGCGGCTGAAGGTGTCGTACTTGGCGTGGATGTAGCCCAGGGCGACATTGGCGCTGAGGCTTTGGCTGAGCTTGGCGTTGGCCTCGAACTCGACGCCGTACAGGGTGGACGAGCCGGCGTTGTCGACCGAACTGGCGATGCCCGACGGCACCACGACCTGGGTGGTGACCTGCTGGTCGGTGTACTTCGACAGGAACACCGCCGACGAGAACGACACTCGGCGCTCCAGCATGAAGCCCTTCAGGCCGGCCTCGTAGGTCTTCACGATCTCGGGCTTGTAGCCCTGGGTCGTCTGCGGGGTGATGAAGGCGTCGCCGCGCATGTCCCAGCCGCCCGACTTGTAGCCCTTGGAGAACGAGGCGTAGGTCGTCAGGTCGTCGTTGAACTCGTACGAGGCCGAGATGCGCGGGGTGAACTGCGAGAAGGTCTTCTCGGCGTTGTAGTTGGTGCGCACCTGCAGGATCGGGCGCTGGGCGCCGCCCTGATAGGGCGACGGCGTCGCGCCCAGGTAGAAGAAGCGGAAGACGTTGGCGCGCTTGTGATCGCGGGTGGCGCGAGCGCCCAGCGAGACCTTGAAGCGGTCGGTCAGGTTGGCGCTGAAGTCGAAGAAGGCCGCGAAGCTCTGGGTGTTGACCTTGCCCCCGTCGGCGATGGAGACGCCCAGGTTGCCGGCGATGGTGTCGAACTCGCCCGAGGCCTGGCTGTTCATGTAGTAGAGGCCGAAGACGCCCTGGACGTTCTCGTCCGAATAGATCGCCTGCAGTTCCTGCGAGAACGAGGCGTCGTCATAGGTCGCCGGCACGTCCAGGGTCGGCAGCGGCGTGCCGTCGAAGTCGATCAGGGTCTGGGTGTGGCCCTTGCGGCTGGCGGTGATCGACTTCAGCGTGACGGCGTTGGTGACGTTGTACTCGCCGGTCAGCGACAGCCCCTTGGTCGTCACGTGGTTCTTGTCGCCCAGGCCGGCCTGGGTGTCGTAGATGCCCAGGATCGGATAGTTGCCGACGGTCGGCAGGGTCTCGCGGTGGCCGTGGCGCGGATTGGAGTCGTCCTCGACCCGGTCGTAGGCCAGACGGAAGAACAGGTCTTCGGTCGGCTTGTACTCGGCGCTCAGGCGATAGGCCTCGACGTCCTTGTTGTAGTGCTCGGCCCCGGTCGTCAGGTTCTTGCCGTAGCCGTCTCGCTTGTAGAGGGCGTACGAGCCGCCGATCGATAGGCCGGTGTCGGCGATCGGGGTCTGGGCCGAGACCAGCAGGTCGCGCTGGTTGTAGCTGCCGTAGGTCCCGCGCACCTTGCCGCCGGCCTCGTCGCCCAGGCGCCTGGTCACGTACTTGATGGCGCCGCCGATGGTGTTGCGGCCGTAGAGGGTGCCCTGCGGGCCGCGCAGCACTTCGATGCGCTCGATGTCGAAGATGTCCAGCACCGCGCCTTGCGGACGGTAGATATAGACGTCGTCGACATACAGGCCGACGCCGGGCTCGTAGCCCCACAGCGGATCCTGTTGGCCGACGCCGCGGATGTAGCTGATCAGGGTCGAGTTCGAGCCCCGGGCGGTCTGCACCGTGATGTTCGGAGTGGTCTGCGACAGCACGGTGATGTCCGTGCCGCCCGAACGTTCCAGCTTGTCGGCCGAGAAGGCCGAGACGGCGACCGGGACGTCCTTGAGATTTTCCTCGCGGCGGCGGGCGGTGACGACCACCTGCTCGACGCCGACGGCGGCGTCGCCGCTCGCCGGAGCTTCCTGCGCCGACGCGACGCCCGCGATCGTGCTCCACGCCGCGCCAGCCAGCAGCGCGGCCTTCCACATCGAAGTCATGGGTTTCCCCTCCCTTGCGTTCCGCCCTCCCGATTCGGATCCGTCTTTTCGCGGACGCGTGCTCGGGACTCTCGCCAATTCATCGAACAGCGAATTGCGATCACAATCACCCGAACCGGCGCCGGACGCCAGCACTTTTTCATCAGGTGATGAAAAAGGGTCGAGGACGGATGGTTTGGATGAAGACTATGGCTCGCCCTGCCTGGCGATCACGGCCTCGAAGCCGGCCGCGCAGTAGGCGAACAGACGCCGGCGGACGGCCTCAAGATCGCTGGAATGACACTCGCCTTCCGACAGGCTGTCGATCCGTCCGGTCTCGGACAGGGACAGCATCATCGATCCGGTCAGGAACTGGTAGCACCAGTAGAGGTCGCGGTACTCGGCTTGAGGACGCACCGTCTTCAGGGTCTCGACCAGCTGGTGAACGACGGGATCGAAGAACCGGGCCATGGTCTCGCCGCCCCAGGCCGGGGTGTTGTTCACCTGGGCGACCAGGGCGAAGTAGCTCTTCCAGCCCGGCCCGCCGTCCTGGGAGATGCGCAGCAGCGGCTCGATGAAGGCCTCGATCACGCCCTCCACCGTCATGCCGGCGGCGGCGTGCGCCTTGACATAGGCGTTCATCGACGCCTCGCGCGCCTGGTTCAGGATCTCGGCCCGGCGCAGGAACACGGCGTCGAACAGCTCGCGCTTGGCGCCGAAATAGTAGTGGATCAGCGCCGTGTCGACGCCGGCCTCGGCCGCTACCTGGCGGGTCGTCACGCCGTGGAAGCCGTGGCGCGCGAACAGCCCCTCGGCGGCGTCGAGAATGGTTTCCTTCAGGTCCAGGCCCTTGGCCTTGGACGGGCGCCCCCGGCCGCCGGCGCGGGCGGGGGGCTTGGCTGCGGTCATGGGAGATGGGCCCCGCCGTGGTTGCGCTCCGTCCTCGGATAGGCGCAACCCGGCGGGGCTGGCAAGAACCGCCGTTGCGTCAGCTTTGCACAAACACGCCGTGGAAGGTCACCGGCAGGGCCACCGGCGCCCGCCAGGCGGCGATCGGGCCCTGTTTCACACGACGGGCGTCGAACACGTGCAGTTCGGTCGCCTTGGCGTCCAGGTTGACCGTCGTGCCGACCAGCCAGCCGTCCAGCTCCTCGGCCGAGCCTGGACGCGGAACGAAGACGATCTCCTCGACCAGATGGCGAGGGCCGAAGTCGAAGACCTGGTCGCTGTCGGCCTTCCAGTCGCGCACCGCCACGCCCTGGAACAGCGGACGGTCCGGCCTCTCGTTGGTGACGTGGACGGAATAGCGGCGGATCTCGCCGGCGAAACGGGCGTCGCCCCGCGGGAACTCGGCGGTGACGTCCTCCTTGGCCAGCGCGGCGCGGCCGTCGGCGCGCAGGGTGATCAGGGCCCGACGCGGCGGCGCGACGCGGACGTGCCTGCCCTGCAGGAACAGGCCGGCGTTCTGGGCCGTGCCCGACGGATCCTCGTCGATGCAGGCGTCGAAGCGGATCGTCCCGTCGGTCTCCTCCCAGGCGTCGCCCAGGTGGAAGAAGAAGAACGGCGGCAGCTCGAACACGCGCTGGCGGGAGAGATCGTCCTTGTCGATCACCAGCACCTGGGTCCCCAGCTCCGGCTTCCAGCGCATGGCGGCGGCGACCGGCATGGTGAAGCGCTCCTGCACCCAGGGCTGCAGCAGGATCACCAGGTGGCGCGCCGTGGCGGTGAAGTCGTGCATGTAGCTGTTGCGCGGCAGCTTGATCACCTCGGCCTTGCGCAGCGCGCCGTCGGCGCCCAGCTGCCAGACAATCGCCCGGCCGCCGCCCAGGCCCAGGTTCCAGATCGTTCCGTCCGGCTGCACACGCGGATGGGCCAGGAACGGCATGGCCTTCAGGTCCGGCCGCAGGGTCTTGACGCCGCGAGTCTCCAGGGTGACGGGGTCCAGCACGGTGGGCGAGCCGCCTTCCCACAGGGCCCACAGCTCGCCGCCCGCCATCAGCACCGAGGTGTTGGCGGCGTTGGCGTCGTCGGGACCGGTGAGCTGCGCGCCCGGGCCGGGCGCGGTGCCGTAGCCGGGGGTGATCACGGCGTTGGCGGCCATGTCCTGACGACGCTTCGCGGTGTCGACGAAGCGGGCCGACATCCGCGCCTGGCCGTCGGCGATCTGGAACCTGCGGACCATGCCGTCGCCGTCGAACCAGTGGCCGACCGAACCGCCTGGCCGGCGGAACTTGGCCGGGCCGTTGCGGAACAGGGTCCCCTTCAGCGCGGCCGGCGCGCGACCGTGCAGGCGGGTCATGGCGGTCGGCGCCACGTCGCTCTCGACGTCGGCCAGGCCCAGGGTCCAGTCCCCGGCCTTGGCGTTGGCCGCGGCGGCCCAGACCGCCTCGGGGGTCAGCAGGGCGGCCCCGCCCAGCAAGGTGGCGGTGCGCAGGATGTCGCGTCGGTTCATCGGTCCGGCCCCTATTTCAGATGCAGGACTTGAGCGTTGGCGCCGGCCTTCACCTCGAAGGCGGCGTCCTCGAACGCGGCGGGCCCCATGTTGCCGACCGCGTCGCGCGAGAAGCCGTACGGCTCGACCGGCAGGCCGAAGGGGTTCTTGCCCATCTTGCCGTCGTCATCGACGTCCTGGAACGCCCGCACCGCGTAGGTCCCCGGCGGCAGGGCGACGATCTTGGCGCCAGGGGCGGCGTCGGCGGCGTTGGCCTGGGCGACGCGAGCCGGCTTGCCGGCGCTCCAGCCCGCGGCGCTGTCATAGACGGCGATCATCACCTTGCCGGTCGGGGACTTCAGCCCGGGGAAGCTGAGGGTGAGGTCGCCGAAGGCGTCTTCGGCGCGGGCGGCCGGAACCAGCAGGGCGGCGGCGGCCAGGGCGAGGGTCAGGGTCTTGAACATGACGGGGTCCTTTGTCGACGAGAGTTGGGGGCTCAGCCCAGGAATACGGTCCAGAGCAGGCGGCCGGGCAGGAAGGCGAACAGGCCGGCGATCAGCAGGCCGCCCACGAACATGCCGGTCATGGCCCGGCGGTGCGCGGCGACCTTGCCGCGCTTGATCGCGTAGACCGCGCCGGGCAGGCCCACGATCGTCCAGCCCGACAACAGGTGGATGAAGCTGAAGTGGCCGGGATTGATCACCTTGATGAACAGCGAGCTGACGGCCGTGGTCCCCATGGCCAGGACCCAGGTCCAGCCCAGCAGCTTGTGCAGCGCCGTGCCCTTCACCCGCGCCATCAGCACGGCGCCGATGACCAAGGCGGTCAGGGCCGCGGTCAGGTGGACCTGGATGATCGTCGGGGCGGCGGCGATCCGCGACAGGTCCGGCGTGTGCGGCTTCAGCGAGATCATCGCCACGATGGCGACGGCGGCGCCCACGCCCACGGCGGCGTTGCGCACGCTCGCCCAGCGATCGGCGGCAGCTTGCGAAATTGACTTGCCGTACGCGGCCATCTTCCTTCACTCCGGGTTCGAGCGGGGCCGGGTCGCCTCGCCGTCGGAAACCTGAGTGGAGTGGGCGGGTCCGTGTCTCAATCGTCGTTGCGCCAGTCGCCGGCTTCGTTTCGCGAACGGCTGGGAGACGCCATTCACGCTTCGCGAACGGTCATGACTTCGAAGGAGAGCCTGCGCGGCTTCGCGGTGTCGGCGACGGCCGGCGTGTTCCTGGCGCTGATCGGCGCGTTCGGCACCGACGCCGTGTCGTTCGGCTTGCGCGCGGCCTACTGGGTCGGACTGTGCCTGGCCGGCGCGATCGTCGGCACGGCGGTCAGCCAGCTGATCGGCCGCGAGGGCCGGGCGGACGCGCGACCTTGGCTGTTCGGCGCGCTGACGGTGATCGGCGTCACCCTGCCCTTCACCGCCGTCGTCTGGCTGGTCAGCGAGACGGTCTTCCACCACACCCTGCGGCCCCAGACCCTGCCGATGTATCTGGCGCCCGTCTTCATCGTCTCGGTGGCGATGACGGCCCTGAACGTGCTGGTCCAGCGTCGGCCGCCCGAAACCCACGCCGCCCCGGCCGGAGCGCCGGCCCCGCGCTTCCTGGATCGCCTGCCGGCCAAGCTGCGCGGCGCCGACCTGTTCGCGGTCGAGGCCGAGGATCACTATCTGCGCCTGCACACCTCGCGCGGCCAGGACCTGATCCTGATGCGCCTGTCCGACGCGGTGGCCGAGCTTGAGGGCATCGAGGGCGCCCAGACGCACCGCTCATGGTGGGTGGCCAGGGCCGCCGTCGAGGACGCCCGGCGCGGCGACGGCCGGGCGACCTTGCGCCTCAAGGGCGGCGTCGAGGCGCCGGTCAGCCGCGCCTACGCCAAGGCCTTGCGGGACGCCGGCTGGTTCTAGCCGTAGTGGATGTCGACGCTGGCCGAACCGGTCCCGACCGAGAGGCCCGTCACGCCGACCAGGCGGATCAGGCCGTCGCCGCTGTTGACGCCGACCGTGCCGTCCTGGTGGTAGATGTAGGTGTCGCCCTTGTACTCGAAGACCGAGGTCGCATTGACCGGCGTCAGGGTCGAGGCGTTGATCAGCGCCTGCTCCAGGGTCGTGGCCGAGCCGACGCTGACGCCGGTGACCACCGAGGGGATCACGACGCCCAGGTCGACGTGATCCACGCCCTTGGCGAAGTCGGTGATCGTGGCGAAGGTCGTCACCTTGCTGTCCGCGACACCCAGGTTCGAGAAGCCCGGCGCAGCGAAGCCGTCCTGATAGATCTTGAAGGTGTCGGAGCCGCCGCCGAGGGTGTAGGTCGACACGGACTGGCCGCGCAGATAGGCGGCGACGCTGTCGTTATAGCCTGACAGCACGACGGTAGTGGCGCGGCTGTCCGTGCCGCCCGGGCCGACGGCCGTGATGTCGACCCCCGCCGACCCGGAGGCGTCCAGGCTATGGGTGTTGAAGAAGGAACCGTTCGCGAAGTTGCCGATGAAGCCGACGGTCAGGCGGCCGGTCCCCGTCACCACGATCTGGCCATCGATACCGCGAGCGTCCAGCGAGTTGACGTTCTTGAGCACGCTGTCGCTCTGCACGTGCAGGACCAGGGGCCCGTCGTTGTTGGCGACATAGAGGTTGGTCGGCGTGGCGTTGCTGCTGGTCACGCCGTTCAGATAGGCGTGAACCGAGCTGGCTCCCACCGAGACCGAGGACATGCCGGTGATCACCAGATCGGTCTGATAGTTGGCCGTGAGCGTCCCACCGCTGACGCCATCCATCTTCAGCGCGACGCCCCAGGCGATGTTGTCGAGCCGCGTCGAGGTCGTCGAAGCACGCAGGGTGATGTCCTGCAGGCCGGTATAGCCGGAGACGACGAGCGGCGGCGTGAACGTGCCCGCGGGCACGGTGTACGACGGCTTGAAGTTCTCGAGCACCAGGTGCTCGACATTGGTCACCTTGATCTTGTCGACGGCAGTATCGGTGGACCCCATGACCAGGGTGTCGTCGCCGGCGCCGCCGTCGACGACCGCGCCGTTCATCATCTTGGTCACGGTGATCAGGTCGTTGCCGGCGCCGCCGCTGATCTTGCCGTTCGGGGCGCCGCCCAGGACGTCGACCGCGGCGTTCAGCTGGCTGACGCTGATCGTGTCGTTACCGTCGCCGCCGTCGATATAGCCGCCAACCGTCCCCGAGAAGGTGATGGTGTCGTGGCCGCCGGCGGTGGCGACCGAGACGTTGCCGTCGGTCCCGGTGACCGTGTCGTTGTTGGCCGTGGATTGCAGGGCCGGCGTCGTCGCGTCGGGCGCCACACTCTGATTGGGACCCGCCGCGATCGTCGCGCCCGCCGGATAAGTCGGCTGCTGACCATAGGTCCCCAGCAGGTCGGTGAAGAACGACGCCTGGCCATCGTCGGCGAGGTCGGCGAGGAAGGCGTCGTTGGCCTTGGCGTAGGAACCGATGTCTTCCTTGGCGGCGGCCGAGAGCAGCCAGCCGACCATGGCGGCCTTGGTTCCGATGTCCGCGGCGCCGTCGCCGCCGTACGCGGCGAAGTACTGGGCGCGGGCATAGGTCCCGCCGACGCCGTTCGGCACCTGGCTGTTGAGCAGCTCGTCGACCTTGGCCGCGCTGGGCGTGACGCCGAAGATCTCGGCATAGG
>CBIHOB010000091.1:0-15769 GCA_966211605.1 uncultured Caulobacter sp. | reverse complement strand
AGACGGCGTTCGATTCCGCATGACTGGGCCGTTAGCGACCTTGAAGAACCGTCTGCTTTCCGCACTGCCGTCCGAAGACAGGGCCCTGCTCACGCCTCATCTGTCCACGGTCGAACTCGAAAAGGGCCGCCTGCTCTACGATCCGGGCGACGTGATCGATCACGTCTATTTCCCGAACGACTGCCTGATCTCCCTGCTGACGCTTATGGAAAACGGCGCGGCCATCGAGTCGGCCACCCTTGGCCGCGAGGGCGCGCTGGGGCTGATGGCCGCCGTCGCGCCGCGCCAGTCGCTGAGCCGGGCCATTGTCCAGGCCCCGGGTTCGGCCATGCGCATTGCTTCAGGCCCGCTGCACGAGGCCTGGAGCCGCAGCGCCGCCCTGCGCGATCTCGTCGATCGTCACAATGAGGCGCTGTTCGGCCACGCGATCCAGTCGGTGGCCTGCAACGCCCTGCACGCGGTCGAGGCCCGCTTCTGCCGGTGGCTGCTGTCGTGCCACGACCGCATCGACAGCAATACGGTGAACCTGACCCAGGAGTTCCTGGCCGACATGCTGGGCGTCCAGCGCACCACCGTGACCGCCGTGGCCGGCTCGATGCAGGCCAAGGGCCTGATCCGCTATCGCCGGGGCGTCGTCGACATCCTGGACCGCGCGGGCCTCGAGGCCATGGCCTGCGAGTGCTACGGTGCGGTGCGACGCGGCTATGAGCGGCTGCTGCCCGCCTCTTTCGGATAAAGAAAATCCCGAGCTTTCGCCCGGGATCTTCATTCCAATCCTATCGACGACGCGCCGCGCCCGGCGCGTGGGCCAGACGCAGCAGGTTGGCCGCGCCCGGCGCCCCGAACGGTGTCCCCGCCACGACCAGCAGACGCTCGCCCGGCGCGACCAGACCCAGTTCCAGCGCCTTGTTCGAGGCGTCGGTGGTGACCACCTCCAGGCTGTCGGGCTGGGCGCTGACGCGGGGCTCTACGCCCCAGCACAGGGCCATGCGGCGCACGGCGTTGATCTCGGGCGACAAGGCCAGAACCGGCTGCAGCGGACGCTCTCGCGACAGGCGGCGAGCCGTGGCGCCCGTGGTGGTGAAGGCCACCAGGCACTTGGTCGAGCCGGCCTTGGCCGCGCCGGCGGCGGCGACCACCAGCACGTCGGCGTCGTCGTCGTCGTGCTTCTGCTCGGCCTGCATCAGTTCGGGCCAGCGCGGGTCGCGTTCGACGCGCTCGATGATGCGGTTCATCATCGACACCGACTCTTCGGGATATTCGCCGGCCGCCGATTCCGCCGACAGCATCACCGCGTCCGCGCCCTCATAGACGGCGTTGGCCACGTCCGAGGCCTCGGCGCGGGTCGGGGTCGGCGAGCTGATCATCGACTCCAGCATCTGGGTGGCGACGATTACCGGGATACCCCGCTCGCGCGCCGCCCGCAGAATGACCTTCTGGGCCACCGGCACTTCTTCCGGGGCCATTTCGACGCCCAGGTCGCCGCGGGCCACCATGACGCCGTCGCAGAGGTCGAGGATCGGACCCAGCACCTTCAGCGCCTGGGGCTTCTCGATCTTGGCCAGCACGGCGGCGCGGCCTTCGACGATGCGGCGCAGCTCGGCCATGTCTTCGGGGGCCTGCACGAACGACAGGGCGATCCAGTCGACGCCCAGGCGCAGGGCGAAGGCCAGGTCCTCGCGGTCCTTGGCCGTCAGCGGCGACATCGGGATGACCACGTCCGGCACGGCCACGCCCTTGCGCTCGGACAGCTTGCCGCCGTTGACGACGGTGGTGTTGGCATAGCCCGGACCGGCCTCGGTCACGGTCATGCGCAGCTTGCCGTCGTCCAGCAGCAGGGTCGCGCCCGGCCGCATGGCGGTCAGGATCTCCGGGTGCGGCAGGCAAACGCGGGTCTCGTCGCCGGGGGTCGGGTCGCTGTCGAAGCGGAAAGCCTGCCCCGCCTGCAGGATCACCGGCCCGTTGGCGAACTTGCCGACGCGCAGCTTGGGACCTTGCAGGTCGGCCAGGATGCCCAGCGGACGGCCCACCGTCTTCTCGGCCTCGCGGATGGCCGCATAGACCGCCGCATGGGTCTCATGCGCCCCGTGGCTGAAGTTCAGGCGGAAGACGTCCGCCCCGGCCTTGGCCAGGGTGACGATCATCTCGGGCGAGCTGGAGGCGGGCCCGATCGTGGCGACGATGCGGGAGCGACGGGCGCGGATCATGCCGTCGCTCCTTCGTATTGAAGTGGGTTCAGTTGGGTGGACAGAAGGCGTCGCCCTCGTTGGACGCGAGCCGCAGTTCCGTGAACGTGAGCGTCATGCGCCCCGACGTGGACAGGGAGAACGGGGACGAAACATGCGCCACGTCCGCGCCCTTGGCCTTGAAGCAGGAAAGTTTGATCTTGGCCGTACGCCATTCGCCCAGTTTCGCACCTGACAACGTTGACGTCACGTCTACCGCCGCGCCGCAGGATTCGCCACAGACGATCCCAAGGGAAACGGGTTTCTCTGGGGACGCATCGACGCGATAGCGGAACATCACCGCCATGTCGCCGGTGGTCTGGCGCGACAGGTCGACCGGCTGGCCCATCACGCTGAGCGCTCCCGAGCCCTCCCCGCTCCAGACGGCCTGGCGCGCGTTTTCCTGCGCCCCGGCGTCCACCGCCTTCACCGACACCGCGCCGGCGGCGTTCATCGTCCATGGCGCGGGGACGTGACCGGCCACGAAGTAGCGGTCGACATTGGAGGCGGCCGACGCCGTTCCCGGGTTTTCGGACAGCTGCGCCACCTTTCCCGGCTTGGCGTAGCTGAGGCCATAGCCGTAGGCGAACAGCGGGTCATAGCCGGGGTCGCCGACATTGATCGGCTCCTGGTCGGCGCGCTTGGGCCAGCTGAACGACAGCTTGCCGGTGAAGTCGTTGCGCGGCTTGCCCGCCTTGTCGCCGACCAGCACGTCGGCCACGCCGCCGCCTTCCGTCCCCGGCAGCCAGGCCGCGACGAAGGCGTCGGAGGCGTTGATCTCCGGGTTGGTCCACAGCGGCCGGCCGCTCAGGAACACCGACACTACCGGGATGCCGGCCGCCTTCAGCTTCTTCAGCAAGGCGAGGTCGGTCTTGTCGCCGGGCTGATACTCGACGCTGGTGATGTCGCCCTGGAACTCGGCATAGGGGTTCTCGCCGAACACCACGATGGCCACGTCGGGCTTGGTCTTGAAGGCGCCGTCGACCGCCAGTTCGGCGCTGCCGCCGCCAGCCTTCACCGCTTCGGCGATGCCGCCATAGATCGACTGGCCGTGCGGGAAGTCGCTGTTCTTGTTGCCCGTGCCCTGCCAGGTCAGCGTCCAGCCGCCGGCCGCCTTGCCGATGTCATCGGCCCCATCGCCGGCCACCAGCACATGGGCCGAGCTCTTCAGTGGCAGCACGCCTTCGTTCTTCAGCAGCACCAGCGACTTGCGAACCGCCTCGCGGGCCACGGCGCGGTGCTCGGGCGAACCCAGCAGTTCGTACTTGCCCTCCAGCGGCCGCTTGTCGGCGAACAGGTCGGCCTTGACCTTGACGCGCAGGATGCGGCGCACGGCGTCGTCGATGCGCGCCATCGGGATCTGGCCCGACTTCACCTGGGCCAGGGTGTTGTCGTACAGGCCCTTCCAGCTGTCGGGGGCCATGATCATGTCCATGCCGGCGTTGTAGGCCTGAGGACAGTTGGTGTTGGTGCAGCCCTCGACCTGGCCGTGGGCGTTCCAGTCGCCGACCACGAAGCCCTCGAAGCCCAGACGCCCCTTCAGCACGTCGGTCAACAGGCTCTTGTTGCCGGTGTGCTTGACCCCGTTCCAGCTGGAGAACGACACCATTACCGACAGGATGCCGGCGTCGATCGCCGGCGGATAGCCGGCGGCGTGCAGACGCACCAGGTCGGCCTCCGGAATCCTGGCGTCGCCCTGGTCCTTGCCGCCTTCCGTACCGCCGTCGGCCAGGAAGTGCTTGGCCGAACCCGCCACGTGGCCCGGCGTCAGCGGCTTGCCGGCGACCAGCGCCCCCTGCAGGCCCAGGGTCATGGGCCCCGAATAGCGCTTCACCACCTCCGGATCCTCGGCATAGCCCTCATAGGCCCGGCCCCAGCGCTCGTCGCGCGGCACGGCCACCGTCGGGCCGAAGGTCCAGTCGGCGCCGGTGGCGGCCATCTCTTGCGCCGTCGCCTCCCCGATGCGGCGGATCAGGTCGGGATCGCGCGCCGCGCCCAGGCCGATATTGTGCGGGAAGATCGTCGCGCCCACGACGTTATTGTGACCGTGCACGGCGTCGACGCCGAAAATGATCGGGATCTCCTGATGGCCGCCGCGCGGCGACAGCGCCGCGGCGCGGAAGGCGCGGATCCACTCGACCCAGCGCTGCGGCGTGGCGCGGTCGTTGCCGTCAGGCGCGCTGTTGCCGCCGACCAGCACCGAGCCCAGGCGGTACGCCTTGAGTTCTTCCGGCGTGATCGAGGCGCCGTCGGCCTGGATCGTCTGGGCGACCTTCTCCTCGACGGTCATCTGGCTCATCAGCTTGGTGATGAAAGCCTCGGTCTTGGCGTCGGTGATCGCCGCCGGGCTCGCGGCCTTGGGCCAAGCCTCGGGATGGGCCGTCGCATCCGACGGGGCTTGGACCCGAGCGAGCGCGGCTCCCGTCAATCCGCCGGCCAGAACGAGGGCCAGGACGGAAGCGGCGGCGAGACGACCGGATGCGGACATGGTGTTTCCCAGGATGCGCCCGCCCCCCGGCGGACCATGTGAACTAGCGAGAAAAACGCTCGGCGCGGCGCTTGCGGGGTGACCGCGCCGAGCGAAAGAGAAGCGGTCAGAACCGCTTGGAGGGGAGTGATCGTGCGCACAGGAAGGCGCGACGGACACCGGTCCGGTCAGGCGAGGTCATGGCGTTTCCTCCTGACGCCGCCTTTCCATGGGCGACCGTCTTGATCGCCGTGATCTCACGTCGATTGGACAGCGCTGTCAAGTATAATTGATTGCGGTAACATCGTGGACGCTCGTCCAGATCATTCTAGCGGGGCGCCGAGCCTGTGGATTCCCGGACCACCAGCTCGAAATCCAACAGGCGGGACGGCGGCGGCGCGCCCTCCTCCCGCTCGACGCCCGTCATCAGCATGTCGGCGGCCGCGCCGGCCATGGCGTGGATGGGCTGACGCACGGTGGTCAGCTGCGGCCAGGTGATCTTGGCCCCCGGCGTGTCGTCGAAACCGGCGACCGACAGCTGGGCGGGGACGTCCAGGCGCAGACGATTGGCCACGGCCATGACGCCCAGCGCCATGTCGTCGTTCGAGGCGAAGATGGCCGTGGGCCGATCCGTCCCGCCCAGCAGCCGCTCGGCTGCTTCGAAACCGGAGCGGAACGAGAAGTAGCCTTGCTCCACCCGGTCGTCGCGGACAGCCAGACCCGCGTCGCGCATGGCGTCGACAAAGCCCGCGTGACGGCGGTGCGAGGCGCCATGGTCCGGGTGGCCGACGATGAAGCCGATATCCCTGTGGCCCAGGTCGATCAGGTGACGGGTCATTTCGTAGGCGGCCAGGCGGTCGTCCATGCTGACCCACGGGGCGCGGTCGATCTGGTCGCCCGGCGCGATGCGGACATAGGCCACCCCTTCTCGCTCAAGGGCGGCCAGCACGACCGGATGGTCGCTGAGCGGCGGCGTCAGGATCACCCCGTCCATGCGCAGGGTGGCCAGCATGGGCGCGACCTGGTCCTCGACGTCGGCCGTCGAGTCGATCGGCTCGACGATCAGGTGGAAGCCCTCCTGCCTGCACCGTGCGATGGCGCCGAGCTGCACGTCGGTCACGTAGCCGGGGCTGGGGTTGTCGAAGAAAACGCCGATCAGATAGGCCTTGGAGCCCGCCAGGCTGCGGGCCGAGATGTTCGGGCGATAGTTCAGCGCCGCCACCGCCGCCTGCACCCGGTCTCGGGTGTCGGCCTTGACGTTGGGCTCACGATTGAGGACCCGCGAGACGGTCTTGATCGAGACTCCGCTCTCGCGGGCCACGTCGTGGATCGTGATCTTGGCGCTCAATTCCGTCCCTCACCGCCCCGATTCGTTCGGTTTGGCGATTACTAAGCCATGACAACCTTGTCATGGCGATCCCTTTATCGATATGCCCCAAAAGCGCCCATGTCGCCCCCGAGGTCATGCCTGACGGTGTTCAGCGCGGCCGGAGGGGTTGCTGGGATGAAACCACGGGACTTGCTGGCCGCCCTGGTTGCAGGGGCTTTCGTCTGTGCGTCGGGGCAAGCCTTGGCCCAATCGTCCCCCATCCCGCCCGAGACCGCGGGGCGGCTCGACGTGCTGGGGCGCTTCGCCGGGGAAGCGCCGTTTTGCGAGGACCTGGGGTACACGCGCATCGACCGCGACGGGAGCGCGTTCTCCGCCGAGATCGCCAAGCTGGCGGATCGCGTGGGCGTCACCGCTCGGGACGCGGAGGCCGCTCTGGCCGTCGCCAGGACTCGCGAGACCGCTGAGCTCCAGGCCGCGCGCGACCGCGTCCAGGCCAATCTGAAGGACCCCGGCGGCGACCGGGCCTTGCGCGAATTCGCCGACAGCCTTTCGGTCCGCTGCCGCAACGCGATCGACGATCCGGTGGGCTCGGTGCTGATGAAGCCGCCGCTGGGCGCGGTCAGCACGATCTCGCGGCGCTATGTGGACAGCCTGCTCGCGCCGTACAGCCGCGCCGGCTGGCAATCGCAATATATCCTCGCGGGCGGCGATCTGGCCGAGGCGGTCGGCGAGTGCGAGGCGCGGGTCGGCCGCCCACGGGCCCGGTCCTATATCGCATCGCTACGAGACCCGACGGCCTTCCCGCCCGATATCAACGACACGATCCAGGCCTGGCTCGACACGCGGGTGGCGCAGGGCCGCGAGATCGCCCGGAAGGCCGCGCCCAGCGCCGCCGGTTGCGGCCAGTTGCTGGCGAAACGCAAGAGGGCTCTGGAGAAGGCGCCGACCGACTAGACGTTCAAGAGACCGACGCCCGGCCTTCCGGCGTCAGGGCCACGGCCGCGCCGATCAAAGCGGTGTGCGGGTGCAGGATGACGTGGGTCGGGATCGCCTCGGTGAAGCCCGACAGGCGCCCCTTGGCTTCGAAGCGCGCGCGGAACGGGCTCTTTTCCAGGATGTCGATGATCCGGGGCGCGATGCCGCCGGCGATGAAGACGCCGCCGCGCGCGCCCAGGGTCAAGGCGATGTCGCCGGCCGTCGAGCCCAGCACCGCGCAGAAGCGGTTCACCGTGGCCAAGCTGTCGGCGCAGCCTTCGACGGCGCGTTCGGTGATCTGTTTGGCGGTCAGGGTCTCGACCTTGCGGCCCTCGGCGGCGCCGAGAGCGACGTGCAGGTCTTCCATGCCCGGGCCCGAGAGGATGCGCTCGACCGAGACGCGGCCCCCGTTCAGTTGCCGGGTCAGGGCGCGCAGCACCTCGATCTCGACCTCATCCAGCGGGGCGAAGGCGACGTGGCCGCCCTCGGTGGCCAGCGGGAGCTCCTGGCCATGACGACGCACCAGGCCGGCGACGCCGAAGCCGGTGCCAGGGCCGAGGATCGCCAGGTCCCCCTCACCCGAGGTCGGCAGCGGGCCGATCTGGCGAAGATCCTTGGGGCTCAGACGCGGCGCGGCCAGGGCCTGGGCGGTGAAGTCGTTGATCAGCTTGGCGTTCCGGAAGCCGCCCGCGCGACGCAGGCCGTCTTCCGAGATGCGCCAGTCAAGGTTGGTCATGTGGACCTGGCCGTGGTCGATCGGACCGGCCACCGCGACCACCGCCTGGTCGGGATGCTTGACCCCGACCTTGTGCAGATAGGCTTCGATGGCGTCCTCGGCCGTGCCGTAGTCCTCGCCCTTATAGGCGGTGGGTTCGATCAGGCGCGGATCCTGACCGTCGAATTCGACCAGGGCGAAACGGGCGTTGGTGCCGCCGATGTCGCCGACGAGGCCGAGCCCCCCGCTATGATTGCCGTCCATGACCAAGCGCTTCCTCAAGCAAAGACGGACGCGCCGGCGTCGGCGGCGCCGACCCCGTTTCGCATCCATCCGAACAGTTCCCTGCCAAAGCCCGGCTTGGACGCCGGGACGTTCGCCGGCGTCCGGGCGCGGAAAGCCGCCTCGTCCACCAGGATTTTAAGTTCGCCGGTTTCGGCGTTGACCGTGATGATGTCGCCGTCCTGGACATAGGCCAGCGGCCCGCCTTTGGCGGCCTCCGGCGTCACGTGGATGGCGGCCGGGGTCTTGCCCGAAGCGCCCGACATGCGGCCGTCGGTGACCAGGGCGACCTTGTAGCCGCGGTCCAGCAGGACCGAGATCGACGGCGACAGATTGTGCAGCTCGGGCATGCCGTTGGCCGACGGCCCCTGGAAGCGGACCACGACCACGACATCGCGGTCCAGCTCGCCGCGCTTGAAGGCGGCGATGAAGTCTTCCTGCTCCTGGAACACGGCCGCCGGGGCGGTGATCACGTGATGCTCGGGCTTCACGGCCGAGATCTTCATCACGCCGCGGCCCAGGTTGCCGGAAAGCAGGCGCAGGCCCCCTTCCTTGCTGAACGGATCCGAGACCGGGCGCACGATGGCGGTGTCCAGGCTCTCGTGGGCGCCGTCGCGCCACTTCAGCACGCCGTCCTCCAGGATCGGCTCCTGGGCATAGAGCGACAGGCCTGCGCCCGCGATGGTCTGGACGTCCTCGTGGACCAGGCCGGCTTTCAGGAGCTCGCGGATCACGAAGGCCATGCCGCCGGCGGCCTGGAAGTGGTTCACGTCGGCCGAACCGTTCGGATAGACGCGGGCCAGAAGCGGCGTGGCCTTGGAGATGTCGTCCAGGTCCTCCAGCGTCAGCACGATGCCGGCCGCGTGGGCCATGGCGACCAGGTGCAGGGCCAGGTTCGTCGAGCCGCCGGTGGCCATCAGGCCGACCACGCCGTTGACCACGGCTTTCTCGTCGATGATCCGGCCGACCGGGATGAACTCGTTGCCCTTGTTGGTCACCGAGGCGACGCGGCGGGCGGCTTCCTTGACCAGGGCCTCGCGCAGCGGGGTGTTGGGATGCACGAAGGCCGAGCCCGGCAGGTGCAGGCCCATCAGCTCCATCAGCATCTGGTTGGTGTTGGCGGTGCCGTAGAAGGTGCAGGTGCCCGGGCCGTGATAGCTGGCGCTCTCGGCTTCCAGCAGTTCGGCGCGGCCGACCTTGCCCTCGGCGTAGAGCGCGCGGATCCGGGCCTTCTCGCTGTTGGGCAGGCCCGAGGTCATCGGCCCCGCGGGCACGAACAGGGCCGGCAGGTGGCTGAAGGTCAGGGCGCCGATGACCAGGCCCGGCACGATCTTGTCGCAGACGCCCAGGTACAGGGCCGCGTCGAAGGCGTCGTGGGTCAGGGCGACGGCCGTGGCCATGGCGATGACGTCGCGCGAGAACAGCGACAGCTCCATGCCGGGACGGCCCTGGGTGACGCCATCGCACATGGCCGGCACGCCGCCGGCGAACTGGGCGGTGGCCCCCACCTCCCGCGCGGCGGCCTTGATCAGCGCCGGATACTCTTCCAGCGGCTGGTGGGCCGACAGCATGTCGTTATAGGCCGAGACGATGCCGATGTTCGGCGCGTTCGGATCCAGGGCGCGAACCTTGTCGACGCCGGGCGAGGCGGCGAAGGCGTGGGCCCAGTTGGCGCAGGACAGCTTGGCCCGGCCGGGCTGGCTGTCGATCGCATGCTGCATGTTGGCCAGGTACGCGGCGCGGCTGTCCTGGCTCCGCGCAACGATGCGGGCGGTGACTTCGGCAATGACCGGGTTCAGGCTCATGGCGATTACTCCGCCCAGAGGATGCGGACCTTGGCGCGGTCCTGTTTCAGGATGGCGGCGACGGGCAGGGCCGGATCGACCTCGCCGTCCAGCAGCGCGCGCTTGGCCTGGCCGGTGACCAGCAGCACGATCAGCGCCGTCTGGGTCAGGGCCTGGAAGGTCAGGCTGAGGCGAGGCATGTCCGGGGCCGGATCGCCCGGCGGCACGGCCAGCACCAAGCGGTCGGACTCGGGATCCAGGCCGCGCGCCAGCACCGGATTGCCCGGGAACAGCGAGGCGAAGTGGCCGTCGGGGCCCACGCCCAGCAGCACCACGCCGAACGGCGCGGCGGCGGCCACGCCGGCCTGGGCCTTCAGCGCCGCCTCCTCGTGGCTGACGCCATCGAAGTAGAGCGGCGAAAAGCCGGCCTTCGCCGCCTCCCCCGTCAACAGGTGGCGACGCACCAGGCCTTCGTTGCTGCTGGGATCCGTCGGCGGAACCCAGCGCTCGTCGGTCAGCGTGACCATGACCTTGTCCCAGGGCGCGGTCAGGGTCGCCAGGCGGTCATAGACCGGCGCCGGGGTCGAGCCGCCGGTGGCCGCGAAGCCGGCGACCCCGTGGGTCGCCACCGCCGTGGTCAGCGCCTGGACGATGGTCGAGGCGGCCGCGTCGTAGAGGGCCTCGCGCGTGGGAAAAGCTTCGATCTGGGGCTTGGGCATCGCTCAGGCCTTCCAGGACCGGCCGCCGGGCGAGATCAGCCCCTGGGCCGACTGCGGTCCCCAGGTGCCCGCCGCGTAGTGCGCCGGCTCGATGCCGGCCTCCGCCCAGGCGGCCGAGACGGCGTCGATGAACTTCCAGGCCTGCTCGACCTCGTCGCGGCGCACAAACAGGGTGCGGTCGCCGCGAAAAGCGTCCAGGAACAGCTTCTCGTAGGCGATGCGGCGACGGCCGCCGCTCTGGCCGAACGACAGCGACAGCGGCAGCGACTGCAGGCGCATGCCCTCTTCCGACAGGCCCGGACGCTTGTTCATGATCGTCAGCGAGATGTCTTCATCGGGCTGCAGGTCGATGACCAGGCGGTTGGCGCACAACTCGCCGTCGGTCGCGGGACCGAAGATGTTGTGCGGCAGCGGCTTGAACTGGACGACGATCTGGGTGCGGCGGTCGGGAAGGTTCTTGCCCGTGCGCAGGAAGAACGGCACGCCGTCCCAGCGCCAGTTGTCGATCGCCACCTTCATGGCCACGAAGGTCTCGGTCTTGGTGGGCTTGCCGACTTCCTCGACATAGCCGGCCCGCGCGCCGCCCTCGACGACGCCGGCCACGTACTGGCCGCGCACGGTGTCGTGCGCCACGGTCTCCTTGGTGAAGGGACGCAAGCTGCGCAGCACCTTCACCTTCTCGTCGCGGACGGCGTCCGGATCGAAGCCCGACGGCGCCTCCATGGCGACCAGGCACAGCAGCTGCAGCATATGGTTCTGCACCATGTCCCGCAGCGCGCCGTACTCGTCATAATAGGGCCAGCGGTCGCCGACCTTTTCCGTCTCGGCGATAGTGATCTGCACGTGGTCGATCGTGTTGCGGTCCCACAGGGGCTCGAACAGCACGTTGGCGAAGCGAAGAGCCGTCAGGTTCTGGACGGTCTCCTTGCCCAGATAGTGGTCGATGCGGAAGACCTGGCTTTCGTCGACCACGGCGGCGACGGCGGCGTTGGTGACCTTGGAGCTCTCCAGGTCGCGGCCCAGCGGCTTTTCCAGGATCAGGCGCGCCTTGGGACCGGTCAGGCCGGCGGCTTGCAGCGCCTGGCAGGCCGGGCCGTACAGGCTGGGCGACAGCGAGAAGAAGATAACCAGCGAGCCGTGCTCGCCGATGCGCTCGGCCAGCTTCTTGGTGTCGTCCTCGCTGGTGATGTTGGCGGGCACGTAGTCGAGGCGGGCGGCCAGACGGTTCCAGGCCGCCTCCTCCACCGTCGCGCGCTTGCCCAACTGCTCGCGAACCAGGGCGCGATAGCTGGCGGCGTCGTGCTCCGCGCGGGCCACGCCGATGATCCGCAGGTCGTGCGGCAGCAGACGGTCAAGTTCGAGGAAGTAGAGCGAAGGCAAAAGCATTCGCAGGGCCAGATCCCCCGCGCCGCCCAGCAGCACCAGGACCTCGCGGCCGTTCTCGCCGTCGTCTTTTTTCTTCACCAATGTCGTCCACCCTATGACAACGTTGTCATGACATGCCTGCGGCAGAAAGGCAAGCGGCTCCCGGTTCCTCCCGCCATGTGGGACGGAGGACGCGCCCTAACTAGGCTAAACGTCTGGAGCCCGCCATAAGACCAATCGCGTTTAGGCGGGTATTTTTCGGCCGCGTGGCAGCGGTTCGAGACCGGTCATGCCTCGAACTTCGACACAATTCGCCCCTGAAGGGTAACCTCTGCCCTACTTGCCGGCCCGGGCCGGCGAACCGGCCGGCTGGCCGGTGCGGAACTTGTCCTTCATCCGCCCGATCCAGCCGTTGAAGGCCTCGTTGTCGGCGGTGACACGGCTGAAGTCCGAGGCCGACAGCGATTCGACACTCAACCCCTGCAGGGCGACGCGCAGGCCATCGGGATTGCCGGCCGTGTCGATGAAGCCGGACCAGCGCTGGCGCAACCGGGCCAGGGACTTGTCATCGTCGGCCAGGCTGTAGGCCACGGCCGAGCGCAGCAGGCGCGCCTCGTCGCCCGAGCTGAGCGCGCCCGGGGTCTTGAAGCGGTCGCCCAGCGCGCGCTCGTACAGCGCCCCGGCGGTCGGCCAGGCGTGCTGCTTCCAGGCGATCTCGGCGCGGATCTCCTGGCCGTCGCGGCTGTTGTCCTTCTCGATCAGCTCCTGGGCGTCATCGTAGCGGCCCAGGCTCATCAGGGCGCGGGCGGTCGCCAGGCGGCGCTCGGCGTTCAGGGCCGGCGGCAGGATGGTCGTGCGCGTGTCGTTGATCGCGGCCAGAGCATCCTCAGGCTTCTTGTTCATCAGGTAGATCCAGGCCAGGTCGGTGGCGACCTGGGCCTTGGGCACGCCGTTCAGGCGATTGTCGACCTGGTATTTCAGAAGCTTGGCGGCGTCGTCCAGCAGGTCGACGTCGACCAGGCGGCGCACCAGGTTGCGGACCATCTGGTCGCCGTCCGCGCCGATCGGCGTCAGGTCCTGGAAGTCGTAGAACAGGCCCACCGCCTGGATCGGCTGCATGCCGTCGGCCAGGCCTTGCAGGAACAGCTGGCGGAAGGTGTTCGACAGGTCGTTCTGCAGCGCCACCGCCTCGGGACGGTCCGGCAGCTGACGGCCGGCCGAGCGCAGAACTTCCAGCGCCTCGCGATAGCGCCCCTGGTCGATGTACAGCTTGCCCAGGGCCCGGATGACCTCCAGCTCGACGCCGTCGCCGCGCCAGCGATAGCGCAGCTGGTTCAGGGTCTGGGCGGCCTTGGCGGCGCTGATCTGGCCCTTGGCGTAGCCCAACTGGGTCGCGTGCAGCAGGGCCGGGGTGGCGATCCGGTCGATCGGCGCGCGGGCGATCGCTTCGAACATCCGGCGGGCGCGGACCTTCTCGCCCTTGGCCTCGAAGATCCGGGCCTGGGTCAGGCGGATGTCCAGCTGATCCTCGACCGGAACCTTGGGCTGGGCCAGGGCCTTGGTCACGAACTGCATGGCGCCGGTCAGATCCCCGACGCCGAGGGCGGCCTGCGCCTCGGCGTGCAGGAAGCGAGCGCGCCACAGCGGCGGAAACAGGTCCAGAGCCCGGCCGCCGCCCGAGAACTTCGCGCGCGCGTCGGCCCATTGGCCCTGCTTGGCAGAGATATAGCCGCGCCACAGGGCGCTGGACGGATCGTCCGACAGCACCGGCGAGGAGAAGTCTGCGTCGGCTTCGGTCAGGCGGCCGGCCAGCACCTTGGCCACGCCGCGCAGACCGCGGAACTCGGCGTCGCCCAGCAGCGTCTGGTGCTTGCGACCCGCGGCGTTGAGGACGCCGATCGCCTCGAACGACATCTGCGAGCCGACCAGGAAGCGGGCCAGGGCCATGCGGGCCCCGGTGTCGCTGTCCTTGCCGTCGCCTTCCGGCGCGGCGGGAATGGCGTTCTGCAGCGCGTTGTAGCGAGCCAGGAAGCCGCCCGAACCGGTCTTGGGCCAGTTGTCCAGATCGATCAGGGCCGGCATCGACATCGGCTGCGGCGCGCCGGCGGAGGCCTCCTCCGGCGGGGTCGAGGCCGAGACAGGCGACAGGACCAGACCCTTGGGCCGGCCGATGCGCAGCAGGTCGCCATTGGCCTGGACCAGCAGGTCGCTGGCGTAGGTCTCGATCGCAAGGCCTTGCACGGACTGCAGCAGCGCCATCTCGACATAGTCACGGCGCGACGGCAGGCCCTTGGACGGAGCCAGGGCCGGGGCGACGATCATCTTGTCGCCGACGGCGGGGTCGTCGACCCAGACCGCCTTGGTCACGCCCGAGACCGCGGCCGACAGAGTGGCCGGCTGGACGCTCTCGTCGCGCGCCACCTTGATGACGTCCGGGCTCTCCTGCGAGCCGGGCCCCAGGCTGATCTTCCAGAGCCCGCCCTGCCCTTCGGCCACGTAGGGCGTGCCCGTCTGGGTGACGATGCGCAGCGCGGCGTAGTCCGCGCCCTTGAAGGCCTGGATCTTGGAATAGCGGATGCTGGACGACGGCAGCTTGCCGATGTCGAGGCGCGCGGGCGTGTCGAACACGATCCACACCGCCTCGCCGCGTCGGAACACCGCGACGCCGGCCGGGGCGGCCCAGTTGAAGGCAAGCGTAACCTGCTGGTCCTGGCGCTCGAACTCGACCTTCACGACGCCGTCGGCGGGCATGGGATTGGGGCGGCCGACCGGCGGCGCGGCGGCGGCCTGGCTGGCCGGCGGCGCGCCCGGACGCGCGAAGATGTTGACGAAGTCGACGCCGTCGGCATTGCCCAGACGCGCATCGGCGTCATCAGTCAGGTTCAGGACGATCTCGAGCACGCCATTGACGTGGCGGGCTTCGGACGATCTGACCCAGCGCGGCGGCGCGATCCGCAGTGTCGACAGATCGGGATTGGCGTCGCGGCTGAACCGCAGCACCAGGGTCTGGCCTTCGCGGTGCGAGACCATCCGCGCCCCACCCGACCAGTGGAATTCGACCCGCGAGAAGTCAGCCGCCTGCGCGACCCGCACGTCCAACGCACCGCGCGCCGCAGCCGGGGGCGGCGCGGCGTACGTGGACGGCGCCAGCGTCCCCGCGATGCACGCGGCGGCGACGCTGGAGCGCAGGAGCTGGCGAAGGGTCATGGGCCTCCCTTAACCGGCCTTCTTGGGGGCGGCCTTGCCCTTGGGAGCCGCCGGCGCGCTGCCGGCCAGCCCAGCGTCGGCCTGCTGGTTCGGCGCGGCGGCGGCGCCCGCCGGCGCAGCGGCGGCGTTGTCGGCGATCGCGGCCTTGCCCTTGTCCACGGCCGGGTTGGCCAGGCGCGAGGCCAGGCGCTCGGTCAGGATCTTGGCTTCGCCCGGCGCCATGTTGGCCAGGATCTGCGACAGAGCCCGTTCCTTCATCTTGGCGGCGATGGGCAGGCGGACGTCGTCCGACAGCAGCGTCATCCGAGCGGCCGCGTCCTTGGGCTTCATGCCCTGATAGACGGTGACCAGGCGATCGACCTCGGCCTGCTTCTGGGCGTCGACCTGGCCCAGCAGGCCCGAGATGTCGCCCTTCAGACCGGTCAGGGCCTTCATCTTGGCGTCCAGCTTGGCTTCGGCGGCGGCCAACAACTGCAGCTGGACGTCGATGTCCTGCTCGCGCTGGTCCAGTTGGCCGCGGCGGGCGCCCAGGCTCTGCAGCACGCGCAGCTCGGCGGGCGACAGGCCGGCTTCCTTGGCCAGGGCGTCGGCCGACGGCGCGCAGACGCGCGGCGGCGGGGCGTTGGCGGCGGCCGGCTGGCCAGCAGCTTCGGCCGAGGCGGCCTCTTCACCGCCCTTGGCGGCGTCCTTGCCCTTGGCG
>CBIHOB010000090.1:0-15979 GCA_966211605.1 uncultured Caulobacter sp. | reverse complement strand
GCGTGTCGTTGCCGCCGTAGCCGTAGATCGTGTCGCTGTCTGCGCCGCCCGTCAGGGAGTCCGCACCTTGGGCGCCTTGCAATTCCATCTCTGCCACTCCCCGAATAGGACACAACCGAAGCGTGACCTAGCGAGTGCAAAAGCGGCGCCGTAGTCCATTCAGCTTTTTGGCGAATATTAACGATAGGACGGCTCGCGCGCGCCGCGAGCTGTGCCGCTTCGAAACACGAAAGCCTTTACCGCAAAGGGATCGGGCGTTCCGGCAGCATGTCTCGCAAAACGCGCGGCGCGCGGCGATCCGTAATCCTGGACCGCCGCGACGCCACGCGCGCAGGTGGAGCTATGCGCCCAGGAACGAGCCGGCGTCGATCGTGGACAGGTTGCTTCCGGTCAGGACGATGAAGCTGTCATAGGTCGTCCCCTCATCGCCGGTGTCCGCGAAGACATAGAGATCGGCGCCGACCGTCATCGCCACGTACCGAACGCCGTCGCCCGCGAACAAGGCGTCGACGGCCAGGAAGTCGGTGATCTCGAGTTCGGCGTAGTTGGCCGCGTCGCCGGCCGGACCATCCGTGAACTGGATGCGATCCTCGGCCGTGAAGTCGCGGATCGTGTCCGGGGCGCTGAAGTCGCTGTCGCCGGGCGCAAAGACGAAGGTGTCGGCCCCTTCGCCGCCGAACAGTCGATCCCGACCCGCACCGCCGACGAGATGGTCCGCGCCGTCGACGCCGTTCATCGCATCATCGCCGTCGCCGCCGTACAGCCAGTCGTCGCCGCCCCAGCCGTACATGACGTTGACGCCCGCGTCGCCGATCAGGGTGTCGCCGGCCTGCGTGCCGTTGACGTTCTCCACATGGGTCAGGGTGATCACGACGCCCGGCGCGACGGTCTGGGTCGTCTTCCCCAGATCGACGGTTACGCCCGCCGTGAAGTCGGTTGAGGAAAACGCCAGCAGGTCAGTCCCGTCGCCCCCGTCGACGATGCGGGTCGTGGCGTAGTTGCTGATCGACAAGGCGTCGTCCCCCGCGCCGCCCAGCAGGGTGTCGTTGGAATTGCCGCTCTGGATCGAGTCGTTGCCGTCGCCGCCGATCAGCAGCGAACCGGGCGCAGCGGCGCCGAAGATCCCGAAGGTCACGATGTTGTCGTTGCCGTCGCCGCCGTCCAGCACGTCGACCCCGCCCCAGCCGTCGAGATGATCGTCGCCCGCGCCGCCGCTCAGGTGATTGTCGCCGCTGGTTCCGACCAACCAGTCCGCGCCCGACGAGCCGATCGCGTTCTCGATCGAGACCAGCGTGTCCACTGGTCCGCCGCCCGGCCCGATGATCGACGTGGACTGGCTCTGCAGATTGATCATGAGGAAGCTGAACATCCCCACCGGGTCGGCATCCGTATAGCTGACCGTGTCGCTGCCCGCGCCGCCGTCCAGCTTGTCGTTGCCCGCCCCGCCGATCAGCAGATCGTCGCCGGCGCCGCCGCTCAGCACATTGGCGCCCGCGTCGCCGATCAGGATGTCGCCGGCGTTCGAGCCGACCAGGTTCTCGACGCCGGTGATGGTGATCTCCACGCCCGAGGCGACCGTCTGGCCGCCCGTCTTGTTCAGGTCGACCACGACCCCGCCGGAGAACGTCGTGAAGCCGTCGGTGAAGGCCAGGGTGTCCGAGCCGGTCCCGCCATCGACAATCCGGGTCGTCGCGTAGCTACGGACGCTGAAGCTGTCGTTGCCGGCTCCGCCCAGCATGGTGTCGTTGGAGTTGCCGCTGCCGAGGCTGTCGTCTCCGTCCCCGCCGATCATCAGCGCCCCCGCCTGCGTCGGGTCGAAGTAGCTGTCGGTGGTGAGTGTGTCGGCGCCATCGCCGCCGTCCAGCACGTCGGCGCCGCCCTTGCCTTCCAGCTTGTCATCGCCCGCGCCGCCGGAGAGCCTGTTGTCGCCGGTCGTGCCAACCATCCAGTCGACGCCTGCCGAACCGACGGCGTTCTCGATCGAGACCAAGGTGTCCGTCCACGGACTGGGGGTCGGCCCCAGCTCCCAGGCCGAGCCGCCCAGATGGATCATCAGGAAGCTCATCGCCGGCGCGGGGTCGGCGTCGGCATAGCTGACGGTGTCGCTGCCGGAGCCGCCGTCCAAGGTGTCGCTCCCCGCGCCGCCGATCAGCAGGTCGTCGCCCCGCTCTCCCTGAAGGGTGTCGGCGCCGTTTCCGCCGGAGAGGGTGTCATCGCCATTTCCGCCGACCAGCAGGTCGTCGCCGTCACCGCCTTGCAGCGCGTCATCTCCGTTCAGGCCCAGAAGGGTGTCCGCGTCGGCGCCGCCGACCAGGATATCGTCACCGTTGGTTCCCGTCAGATACATGCTCAGACCCTCCAGCCCCCCGATGGGGCGGAGGCATTGGCGGTCAATCCTAGATTGCTCTCAAGTGAATTTTTCGCGCATTGGACGATAATCATAAAAGGCAATCTTGAGTTAAGCCCGTCTAGAACAGCAGGCCTTTTCCCAGCAGGGCATGGACGCCCTTCTCGCCATTGACGGTCTGGGTGACTCGGAAGTCGACGGCCAGAGAGCAGAACTGATAGGCCTGAACGCGCGTCAGGCTGGATCGCGCCGTGATGAAGTCGATCGTCTGGCGCAGCGCCTGCTTCATGGCCAGATCCAGGTCTTCATTGAAGCCCATCAGGATGTAGTGGGTCGGGGTCTCGGCCCGAGGCCACGCGAAGTCGGTTTTCTTGTGCAGCACGAAGGTGAAGGTTCCGGTCAGGCCCATCTCCAGCGCATTGACGCACACCTCGCCGTCGCCCTGGCGCCCGTGGCCGTCGCCGACCGAGAAGTTCGCGCCCGGAACCCAGACAGGCAAGTAGAGGGTCGAGCCGGCCACGAGTTCCTTGTTGTCCATGTTGCCGCCGTGCTCGCGCGGCTCGCGGCTGGAGAGGCGGCCGTACTTGGCGGGCGGCGCCACGCCCATGGTGCCGAAGAACGGGGCCAGCGGCAGCTCCGGACCCCATTCCGGCTTGCAGACGCCGCGCGCCGCGTCGACGGCGATGTGGCTGACATAGCGATCAGGGAAGTCCTCGGGAATCGTGCCGGCCAGCGGGCGCACCGCGCAATAGCCCCAGTCGTTGTTCGGCGCGATCGCCTCGATCCGCACCTCCAGCATGTCGCCCGGCTCGGCGCCGGCGATGGCGACGGGTCCGGTCAGGATGTGCGGGCCGATGCGCGCGGGGTTGCTGTCGTGAATGGCCCGCAACGCCGGTGGAACGGCGTAGGGCGAGCCGGCCGGCGGCATCACCTCGGTCCCGCCCGAGACGCACTCGAAGGTGACGCTGTCCCCCGGGTTCACCGTCAGCACAGGATCGAAGGCCGCGTCGAACATGCCGAAGCGGACGGTGTCAGGGCCGGAGACCAGTCGGTGATGCGCCATCAAGTAAGCCTTTCCTTACCTGCGTATCTCGCGTGCTTACGGGCCTTCGCCCAAGAATGGCCGTGTCCGAGGGCGTACGATCGCTCTCGCCTGCTCGTCAGGCAGGCGATCCGCGCACCGACTGACGCCGCGTTGGGCGCTTCTCCATTACCGGCCAAGCGGGACTGGCGCGCCCGGCGAACCCCGGTGTATGAAGTTTTTTCTTACTTATGGAGCCCGGGGCCCATGACGCTCGACGCGGACACCGCCGCCTTCCTCGCCCTCGATGACTTCGAGCTGGCCGCCTGGACGCCAACCCGCGCCGCCGAACGCGGACTACCGCTGCCGCCGGCCGTCCTGCCCGGCGTGATCGAGAACGTGGCCCTGCTGAGACGCCAGACCGACCTGTTCATGGCGACACTGGGTGAAACCGCCGGCGAGGCCCCGGAGACCTTCCAGCCGTGAGCTTCAGCAGCGTCGTCGAGATCGCCGGCCAGGTCCGCGCCGGTCACGTCACCGCGCGCGTGGTGACCGAAGCGGCCCTGTCGCGCATCGCCCGCCTGGACGGGGCGATCAACGCCTTCACCTCGGTCACCGGCAACCGCGCCCTGGCCGCCGCCGACGCGATCGACGCCGACCTCGCCGCCGGCCGCCCGGTGGGTCCCCTGGCTGGCGTCCCGTTTGCGGTGAAGAACCTGTTCGACATCGAGGGCCGCTCCACACTGGCCGGCTCGAAGATCCGCCGCGGCGCCGCGGCGCCCGCGCGCGATGCGACCCTGGTCCGGCGTCTGTCCGCCGCCGGGGCGATCCTGGTCGGAGCGCTGAACATGGACGAGTTCGCCTACGGCTTCGTCACCGAGAACGCTCACGACGGTCCCGTCCACAACCCGCACGACCTGGACCGGATCGCCGGCGGCTCGTCGGGCGGTTCGGCGGCGGCCGTGGCGGCCGGGCTGGTCCCGCTGACCCTGGGTTCCGACACCAACGGTTCGATCCGCATCCCGGCCAGCCTGTGCGGCGTCTGGGGGCTGAAGCCCACCTACGGCCGCCTGTCGCGTCAGGGCGTCTTCCCGTTCGTCGAAAGCCTGGACCACGTCGGCCCGTTCGCGCGCTCGGTCGAGGACCTGGCCTTGGCCTATGACGCGATGCAGGGCCCCGATCCCGAGGGGGACGCGATCTGCACGCGCGAGGTCGAGCGGTTGAGCGAACGGCTGGACAGCCTCGCCGAGCAACCCTTGCGCGTTGGCGTGCTGGGCGGCTGGTTCCAGCAAGGCGCCTTCCCCGAGGTGCGGGCGGCCCTCGATCGCGTCGCCGCGGCGCTGAACACCCAGGACATCGTCACCCTGCCCGGCGCCGAGGCCGCCCGCGCCGCCGCCTTCTGTCTGACCGCTTTCGAAGGCGGAGAATTGCATCACGACAACCTGGCCGTACGCGCGATGGATTACGATCCGGCCGTGCGCGACCGCCTGATGGCCGGGGCCCTGCTGCCCAAGGGCGTACACGAGGCGGCCCGGCGCTATCGCACGATTTTCCGCGACGAGATCCGCGCGGTCTTCCAGCGCTATGACGTGCTGCTGGCCCCATCATCGGTCTGTCCCGCTCCCCCGATCGGCCAGGCGACCATGGAGATGGAGGGCATCCCCGTCTCGGTCCGCAAGAACCTGGGCGCCTTCACCCAGCCGATCAGCTATGTCGGCCTGCCCGTCGTCGCCGCGCCGGTGAACCGTCCGGGCCAACTGCCGATCGGCGTGCAGATCATCGCTCCGGCCTGGCGCGAGGACCTGGCCTTCGCCGCGGCCCTGCGGCTGCAGCGCGACGGCGTCGTGGCCGCACACGCCCCGAAAGGCGCCCCATGATCATCAACGATCCCACAGTGCTGGCCGAAATAACCGACGCCGTCGACGCGTATGAGGCGGCGCTGATGAGCAACGACGTCGAAGCGCTGGACGGCGCCTTCTGGAACTCGCCGCACACAGTGCGCCTGGGCGTGGCCGAGAACCTGTGGGGCTTTGCCGAGATCGCCGCGTTCCGCGTCGGACGCGCGGGCGGTTCGCCGCCGCGCACGCGCCTGCGGACCGAGATCACGGCGTTCGGCTCGGACTTCGCCGTGGCCAATGTCGAGTTCCGCCGCGACGACACCGGCAAGATCGGCCGCCAGAGCCAGACCTGGATCCGCACCGCCGACGGCTGGAAGGTCGCTTCGGCCCACGTGTCCCTGATGCAGGGCGGGGCTGACCAGCGCCTCGCCTCGAACGATGAAAAGCGCTAGAGCCTCCGAATGACGACCCCGACCAAGATCATCTTCGACACCGATCCCGGCATCGACGACGCGATGGCCCTGCTGTTCATCGAGGCCAGCCCGGCCCTCGACCTGATCGCGGTGACGACCATCTTCGGCAACTCCGACATCGACACCACGACCCGCAACGCCTTGTACCTGAAGCACCGCTTCGGCCTGAAGGCGCCGGTCTACAGGGGGACCGACAAGCCGCTGACCCGGCCGCGCAACCCCTCGCCGACCTTCGTGCACGGCGAGAACGGCCTGGGCGACGTCGAACTGGCGGGGCTGGTCCCCGCCCAGCCGGAAGCCAAGCCGGCTCACCAGGCGATCATCGACCTGGCCCGCCAGTATCCGGGCGAGGTGGTGCTGTGCGCCGTCGGTCCGCTGACCAACCTCGCCTTGGCGCTGAAAGCCGACCCGGAAGTCGCCACCCTGCTCAAGTCCGTGGTGATCATGGGCGGCGCGTTCGGCGTTGCGGGCAAGCCGGGCAACGTCACGCCCGTCGCGGAAGCCAACATCTGGAACGATCCGGAGGCCGCAGACCAGGTCTTCACGGCTCCCTGGAACCTGACCGCCGTCAGCCTGGACGTGACGACGCAGGTGGTGATGTCGCCGGAGTACATGGAAGCCCTGGCGGCCGGCGGCAGCGACGCCGGTCAGTTCCTGAACGCGATCTCCAAGCCCTACGCCGCCTTCTACGGCGGTCGCGACGGCATTGTCGGCTGCTGCGTCCATGACGCCGCGGCGGTGGCGTTCGTGATCGATCCCAGCCTGTTCAAGGTGCGCCGCGGCGCGGTGCGGGTGGTGACTGAGGGGATCACCCTTGGCCAGACCTGCCAGAGCCCCGAGGGCGAGCTGTTCGGCCCGTCGGCGTGGGATGACCAGCCGATCCAGGCGGCGACCGTGGCCGTGGACGGGGACCGCCTACTGAAGCTCTACGCGGACACGATGAAGGCCGCGCACGGCTAGCGCCGCCACCGCTCCACGCCCGCCAGGTAAGTCCGGCTCACCACCCGGTCGTCCGCCAGGACCGTCAGCGCGAAGAGCTTGTCCTCGAGCGTCTTCGCGCTGGCCAGCCGGCGCTTGAGCAGCGGCGTCGCGGCCAGGTCCAGCACCAGGAAGTCGGCCTCCTTGCCCGGCGCCAGATTGCCGATCCTGTCATCCAGATCCAGCGCCCGCGCCCCGCCCAGGGTGGCCAGGTAGAGGGCGTGGAACGGGTCCAGCGCATCGCCGCGCAGCTGGCCGACCTTGTAGGCCTCGCCCAGGGTGTGGAGGATGGAGAAGCTGGTGCCCGCCCCGACGTCGGTGCCGACGCCGACCTTCACCCCGTGCGAGCAGGCCTCCTCCAGCGGGAACAGGCCCGAGCCCAGGAACAGGTTCGAGGTCGGGCAGAAGGCGACCGCTCCGTCCTTGCCCGCCAGACGCTGAAAGGCCTCGCCCTTCAGGTGGACGCAATGGGCGAACACCGACCGCCGCCGAAGCAGGCCGAACCGATCATAGACGTCCAGATAGTCCCTGGCCTTCGGGAAGAGGTGAGCGGTTTCCTTGATCTCGTGGACGTTCTCCGACAGGTGGGTCTGCATCCAGACGTCGGGATGCTGGGCCAGCAGGTCGCCGGCCATGGCCAGCTGGGCGTCGCTGCAGCTGATCGCGAAGCGTGGGGTCACGGCGTAGCCGAGGCGTCCCTTGCCGTGCCACTCGGCGATCAAGGCCTCCATGTCGGCGCGGCTGCTCTCGACCGTGTCGGTCAGGCCGTCGGGGGCGTTGCGGTCCATCAGCGCCTTGCCGGCGATCAATCGCATGTTCCGTTCGAACGCTTCGGCGAACAGGGCGTCGACCGAGACCTTGTGCACCGAGCCGAACACCAGGGCCGTGGTCGTGCCATTGCGCAGCAGTTCGTCCAGGAAGAAGGCCGCCGCGTCGGCCGCATGCCTGGGATCGGCGAAGGCCGCCTCGGCCGGGAAGGTATGCTGCTCCAGCCAGTCCAGCAGCTGCTTGCCGTGGGCGGCGATGACGTCGACCTGGGGGAAATGGATGTGCGTGTCGACGAAGCCCGGCGTGATCAGATGGCCAGTCAGGTCCTCCGGCTCAGCGCCGCCCAGCCACGGCGCGAGCTCTTCGTACTCGCCGCAGCCGACCACATGGCCGTCCTCGACCAGCAACAGGCCGTCCCTGTGGAAGGCGACGGCGCCCTCCCTGTTCTTCGTCGGGTCCTCCACAAGGTGGAGGATCGACGCCCTATAGGCTTGCACTGGCGTTCTCGTCGTTTCGGGCTCGCGCCGCTTCCTGGCGCATCAAGAGGTCGGCCGCCACCGAGACCGCGATCACCTCCGGCGCCTTGCTCTTCAGGTGCGGCAGGCCGATGGGGCAGGTCAGGCGGGTCAGCACGACCTCCGAGAAACCATCGTCGCGTAACCGGCTCATGAAACGGGCGCGCTTGGTCTTGGAACCGATGACCCCAAAATAGCTGAAGCCGCCGCCGGCCAGGCCGGCCGACACCAGGGCGTAGTCCAGGGCATGGTCGTGAGTCAGCACCAGGCCATAGGCGTCGCGGCCGGCGCCCATGGCCTTGGCGGCCAGTTCGGCGGGCGGCAGCACGGTGACGCCGGGAAGGTGGGCGGTCTCAGGACGGCTGTCATACCAGGCCAGGCGGAACGGCAGCGGCTCGAAGGCCTTGGCGATGGCCTGGCCGACGTGGCCCGCGCCGAACAGCAGCAGCGGCGGGCGCGGCGCGGCGGCGCGCTCGACCATCATGTCGCCCAGAGCGGGGCGTGCGCCGCGGGCGGTCGCCGCCGCAGCGCCGAACACCACGGCGGGCCCTTCCGGATCAGTAGCCAGGATGGGCGCGACCACCTTGGTCAGCAGACCCGGTTCGAAGCGTGTGCGGACCTCGAACGGCTGGGCCGCGTCCATGCGCTTGGCGGCCTCGGTCAGCCAATCGCGGCTGTTGTCGTTCAGGCGCTCCAGGAACAGGCGCACGCGGCCGCCGCAGCACTGGGCCAACAGCGGGCCCAGCGGATAGTCCTGGATCGCGAAATGGGCCTGGCCGCCGTCCAGCATCCGCCGCGCCTGGTCGGCCACGCGGTATTCCAGATTGCCGCCGCCGATCGTGCCGGACTGGCCCTCGCGCCAGACGACCATCTTGGTCCCGGCCTCGCGCGGGGCCGAGCCCTCGGTCGCCAGCACGGTGACCAGCGCTGCTTCCTCACGGGCGTCCAGTCGGGCCAGGGCGGCGCGGGCCCAGTTACGCATCGCGCGCCCTCGCCCGCACGTCCTCGCACGCCATCAGGATCGCCTCGGGCGTCGCCGGCGCGTCCAGTTGCGGCAAGACCTTGTAGCCGCCGACGCTGGCCACCGCATGGTTGATCGCGCTGTGCACCGAGATCGCCAGCATCAGCGGCGGCTCGCCGACCGCCTTGGAGCGATGGACCGTGGCCTCGACATTGCGGCCAGCCTTCCACAGGCGCACGTCCAGATGCGCCGGACGGTCGCCGCAGGTCGGAATCTTGTAGGTCGAGGGCGCGTGGGTCCGCAGGCGCCCTTGCGCGTCGTAGACCAGTTCCTCGGTCGTCAGCCAGCCCATCCCCTGGACGAAGCCGCCCTCGATCTGGCCCAGGTCGATGGCCGGATTCAGCGACTTGCCGACGTCGTGCAGGATGTCCGCGCGGGTGACCTTCATCTCGCCGGTCAGGGTGTCGATCAGCACCTCGCTGCAGGCCGCGCCATAGGCGAAGTAGTAAAAAGGCCGGCCTGTATGCGTGGCCCGGTCATAGTGGATCTTGGGGGTGACGTAGTAGCCGGTCGAGGACAGCGAAATCCGCGCCAGATAGGCTTGGCGGATGAACCAGCCGAACTCGAACGTCTCGGCGCCGACGCGAACGCCGGCCGAGGTGAAGGCGATCTCGTTGGGCTCGACGCCCCACCTCTTGGCGGCGAAATCCACCAGCCGGCCCTTGATGGTCTCGGCCGCATTCAGCGCCGCCATGCCGTTCAGGTCCGCGCCCGACGAGGCCGCGGTGGCCGAGGTGTTGGGCACCTTGTCGGTGACGGTCGAGGTGATCTTCACCCGCCCGATGTCGACCTGGAAGGCGCTGGCGACAATCTGGGCGATCTTGACGTTCAGCCCTTGCCCCATCTCGGTCCCACCGTGGTTCAGCATGATCGAGCCGTCGGCGTAGAGATGGATCAGGGCGCCAGCCTGGTTCAGGAAGGTCGTCGTGAACGAGATGCCGAACTTCACCGGCGTCAGGGCGATGCCCTTCTTCAGCACCGGGCTGGTCTTGTTGAACGCCTCGATCTCGCGGCGGCGAGCGTCGTAGGCGCAAGAGGCGGCCAGTTCGTCGATCAGCTGCGGCGCGACATTGTCCTCGACCACCTGATGGTAGGGCGTCAGGTTGCGGCCCTCGCCGCCATACAGGTTGCGGCGGCGCACCTCCAGCGGGTCCAGGCCCGTGGCGGCGGCCACGGCGTCCATCACGCGCTCGATGGCGATCATGCCCTGCGGCCCGCCGAAGCCCCGGAAAGCGGTGTTGGAAACGGTGTGGGTCTTGAAGCGGTGCGAGATGATCTCGACCGCCGGCAGGAAGTAGGCGTTGTCGGCGTGGAACATCGCCCGGTCGTTGATCGCCATCGACAGGTCAGTGGTCGCCCCGCAGCGCGAGGAAAGCTCCAGCGAGAGGCCTGTCAGCCGGCCCTCGTCATCGAAGCCGACATCGTAGGCGGCCTCGAAGTCATGCCGCTTGCCGGTCATGACCATGTCCTCGTCGCGATCCGGACGCGCCTTGGCCGGGCGACCGGTCTTGACAGCCACCAGGGCGGCGGCGGCGGCGAACAGCGAGGCCTGCGTCTCCTTGCCGCCGAACCCTCCGCCCATGCGGCGCACCTCGACCGTGACGCAGTGGTCGGGCCGGCCCAGCATGCGGGCGATCAGGTGCTGCACCTCGGTGGGATGCTGGGTCGAGGACCAGACGTGAACGTCGCCGTCCTCGCGCGGGGTCGCCAGGGCGATCTGGCCTTCGAGATAGAAGTGGTCCTGGCCGCCGATGACGAACCTGCCTTGGACACGGCGGGGAGACGCGGCCAGCGCGGCCTGGGCGTCGCCCCGCGCCATGCGCTGGCTGCTCTCGATCTTCAGGTCCAGCGCGCGCGCGGCGGCGATGTCGATGGCGGCCGGCAGATCCTCGTACTCGACCACGGCCTTGGTCGCGGCGGCGCGGGCGGCGGCGATCGAGGTCGCGGCCACGGCGAACAGGCTCTGGCCGACGCAATAGACCTCGCCGGCGGCGAACAGGCGGTCGTCGTGGATGACCGGGCTGACGTCGTTCTCGCCGGGAATGTCCTCGGCCGACAGCACCAGCACCACGCCGGGCGCGGCGCGGACGGCCGAGAGATCCATCTTCGTGATCTTCGCATGAGCCCTGGCGCTCAGGCCGAACGCCACGTGCAGCAGACCCGCCGGCTCGGGCATGTCGTCGATATAGACCGCCGAACCCGCCACGTGCCGCGCGGCGCTGTCATGCGGCAGGGCCGCGTGCACGCCCTGGAACGGCGCGGTCTCGATCACGGGCGTCGTGGCGGCGGAGTCAGCCATGAGCGCTCTCCGGCGTTACGCGATTTTCCGCGTCGGGCGCCTGGCTCTCCAGGAACACCTTGCGCAGCATATTCCTGGCCGCCAACGACCGGTAGGCCGCCGACGCGCGCATGTCGCTCATCGGCGTGTAGTCCGTGTCGAGCGCGGCCATCGCCGCCTCGATCGTCGCTTCGGTCCACGGCTTGCCGATCAGCGCCGCCTCGCAAGCCTGGGCCCGCTTGGGCGTGCCCGCCATGCCGCCGAACGCGATGCGGGCGTCGGCGACGGCCCCGCCTTCAATCGCCAGCGAGAACGCCCCGCACACCGCCGAGATGTCCTGGTCGAAGCGCTTGGAGAGCTTGAACACCTTGAAAATCCGGCCGGCGTCCAGCTTGGGCGCGATCACCGCCTCGACGAACTCGCCCGGCCGGCGGTCCTGCTTTCCGTAGTCGAGGAAGAAGTCCTCCAGCGACATTTCGCGCCGCTCATCGCCCCGGCGCAGCAACAGCCGTGCGCCTGCCGCGATCAGGGCCGGCGGCATGTCGCCGATCGGCGAACCGTTGGCGATGTTGCCGCCGATCGTGCCGCTGTTGCGCACCTGGGTGGAGCCGAGGCGGCGCATCATGGCGCCAAGGTCCGGATAGAGCCCGGACACCGCCTCGATGGCGTCGACATAGCGGACGCCCGCGCCGATCCGTAGGCCTTCGGCGGTCTCGCCCAGCGCCTTCAACTCAGCGACCTCGGACACGCTGATCAGGGTCGGCAGCGGTTTGCGCAGCTTGGTGACCCACAGGCCGACGTCGGTCGCGCCGGCGACGATCGTCGCGTCCGGATGCGCCAAGCAAGCCTGGGCCAGTTCATCAAGCGAGCGCGGCGCAAGCCAGGTCCGGGTAACGCCGTGGATCTCGTCGGCATAGGCGAGGCTCAGCATGGTCTCGTCACGCACCGCGGACAAGTCGGCGGACGGCGCGGCTTCGGCGCTCACGCCCCTGGCGACCTCGATGATCGGGCCATAGCCGGTGCAGCGGCACAGGTTTCCCGCCAGCACCTCGCCGACCGGCGCGTTCGCGCCCTTGGCGGCGATCGCGCGGCCGTACAGCGACATGACGATGCCCGGCGTGCAGAAGCCGCACTGCGAGCCGTGCTTCTCGACCATGGCCTTCTGAACCGGATGCAGCTCGCCGCCGTTGGCCAGGCTCTCGACGGTGATCAGCGCCTTGCCGTGCAGCATGGGCAGGAGCTGGATGCAGGCGTTGACCGCCCGCCAGGCGACGCCGTCACCCTCGCTCTCCTCGCCGACCAGCACGGTGCAAGAGCCGCAGTCGCCCTCGGCGCAGCCCTCCTTGGTCCCGGTCCGGCGCAAGGGGCCGCGCAGGTGCTCCAGCAGGGTCGTCGTCGGGTTCGCCCCTCGGACTTCCTGTACCTGGCCGTCCAGCAAGAAGCGGATCGTATCGCCCATCAGCTGCCCCGGTAGGTGGAATAGCCGTACGGCGAGACGAGCAGCGGCACGTGCCAGTGCTGCTCGACGCTCGAGACCGCGAAGTCGATCACCACCACGTCCAGGAACGGCGGCTCGGCGACCGGCAGGTTCGAGGCGGCGAAGTGGTCGCCGATGGCGAACTCCAGCCGATAGCCGCCGATCGTCAGGTTCTCGCCGGCGATCAGCCGGGCGCGCCCGTCGGCGTCGGTGCGCAGTTCGGCCAGAAGCGAAACCCCGGCGCCCTCGCGTCGCGACACTCGCACCGCAACCCCGGCCGCCGGCTTGCCGGCCGCCTGATCGAGGATATGTGTCGTCAGTCCGCTCATGCTCCGCCCTCTGATGGCTTGGCCCAGCCGATGCTCTGTCGCTCCGGGCGCCTTTGTCCAGCGCCTTGCCCCATGCGGGTCGCGCCGGAAGGAAGAGCGCTGAACAAGGGGGCGTCAGGCGCCCGAAGCACGAGCATTATATAATAGATTTATTACTTATGAGAGGCGGAATCCGTCGTTCTCGCCTCATGACCCGCGCAGAGATTTGGTACCGGTACCAGCAAAAATGATCCCGCGGGCCGGTAAGGGGTTGGAATTGCCCGGCCAACCCCGCTAGCAAGGCTCCTGACGCTTCGCGCTGGAAGACGAAGTGCTGAACCACGCCGCGCAGGCCCCAGAGGAACGATCGATGGACGAGGATTTCCGCAAAGCCGCCCTGGACTACCACCGGCTGCCGCGGCCCGGGAAACTGGCGATCGAGGCCACCAAGCGGATGGCCACCCAGCGCGATCTGGCGCTGGCCTACTCCCCCGGCGTCGCCGCCCCTTGCGTGGCCATCCACGAGAATCCGGACCTGGCCCGCGACTACACCGCGCGCGGCAACCTGGTGGCCGTGATCTCGAACGGCACCGCCGTACTGGGCCTTGGCGATATCGGTCCGCTGGCCTCCAAGCCGGTGATGGAAGGCAAGGCGGTCCTCTTCAAGAAGTTCGCCGGCATCGACGTGTTCGACATCGAGGTCGACGCCAAGGATCCCGACCGCTTCATCGAGGTGGTCGCGGCGCTGGAGCCGACCTTCGGCGGCGTCAATCTCGAGGACATCAAGGCCCCGGAGTGCTTCGTCATCGAGCGCAAGCTGCGCGAGCGGATGAACATCCCGGTCTTTCACGACGACCAGCACGGCACGGCCATCGTCTGCGCCGCGGCTGTCCGCAACGCCCTGCTCGTCCAGGGCAAGGCCCTGAAGGACGTCAAGCTGGTCACCTCGGGCGCCGGCGCGGCCGCCCTGGCCTGCGTCGACCTGCTGGTCTCGATGGGCCTGCCGGTCGAGAACGTCACCCTGACCGATATCAAGGGCGTGGTGCACGCCGGCCGTGAGCCGGACATGCCCGACAACATGGCCCGCTACGCCCGCCAGACCGACGCCCGCACCCTGCCCGAGGTGTTGCCCGGCGCCGACATCTTCCTGGGCCTATCGGCCCCGCGCGTCTTCAAGCCAGAGTGGCTGCCCCTGCTGGCCGAGAAGCCTCTGATCCTGGCCATGGCCAATCCGGATCCGGAGATCCTGCCCGAACTGGTCTACGCCGCGCGTCCGGACGCCATCATGGCCACCGGCCGCAGCGACTACGCCAACCAGGTCAACAACGTCCTCTGCTTCCCCTTCATCTTCCGGGGCGCGCTGGACGTCGGGGCCAGCGAGATCAACGAGGCGATGAAGGTTGCGGCCGTGGAGGCCATCGCCGAACTGGCCCGCGCCGAGGCTTCCGAGGTCGTCGCCAGCGCCTACGGCGGCGTCGCGCCGGTGTTCGGCCCGCAGTACATCATCCCCAAGCCCTTCGACCCGCGCCTGATCCTGCAGATCGCCCCGGCCGTGGCCAAGGCGGCCATGGACAGCGGCGTGGCCACGCGCCCGATCGCCGACTTCGACGCCTACCGCCAGGAACTGGAGCTGTTCGTCTACCGCTCGGGCCAGCTGATGCGGCCGGTGTTCGAGCGCGCTCGCAAGGCCCCGGTCAAGGTCGCCTATGCCGAGGCCGAGGATGAGCGCGTGCTGCGCGCCGTCCAGACCGTGGTCGACGAGGGCCTGGCCAGGCCGGTGCTGGTCGGCCGCCGTGACGTGATTACCGCAAAGATCGACGAACTGGGCCTGCGCCTCGACGTCGGCGGCGCGGTCGAGATCGTCGACCCCTATGCCGACAAGGACCTGTTCGGCCCGCTGGTCGCCGACTACCAGCGGCTGGTCGGGCGGCGCGGCGTGCCGCCGATCGCGGCCGAGCGCCGCGTCCAGGGTCGCCGCACGGTGGCGGCCTCGATGCTGCTGGCCTCCGGCTATGTCGAGGCCGCCCTCGTCGGCGGCAGCGGCGACTGGTGGCAGCACATGACCTACGCCCTGCCGATCATCCCCAAGCGCGAGAACGTCAGCCGCGTCTACGCCATGTCGTCGCTGATCCTGGACAACGGCACGCTGTTCTTCTGCGACACCCATGTGAACGTCGACCCGACCGCCGAGCAGATCGCCGAGTGCACCCAGCTGGCCGCCGAGGCCGTCCGGCGTTTCGGCCTGACGCCCAAGGCCGCCCTGCTCTCGCACTCCTCGTTCGGGGCCAGCAACTCGCCGACCGCCCGCAAGATGCGCGAGGCCCTGGGCCTCATCCGCGAACAGGCCCCCGATCTCGAGGTCGATGGCGAGATGCATGCCGACGCCGCCCTCAGCCAGCACCTGCGCGACCGCCTGGTGGCCGACAGCCCGCTGAAAGGCTCGGCCAATCTGCTCGTGATGCCGACCCTGGACGCGGCCAATATCGGCCTGACCCTGCTCAGCGCCGCCACCGAAAGCCTGTTGGTCGGCCCCATCCTGCTGGGCATGGCCAAGCCGCTGCACGTGCTGATCCCCAGCGTCACGGCGCGCGGCATCGTCAACCTGACGGCCCTGGCGGTGAACCAGGCGGCCTCCGAGCGGGCGCGGCTCGGCGCCTGATCCCCGGAGCCTGAGCTGAGGCGTCTGGGCCGAGGCCGATCGACATTCACCGCATCCAGATCATGGCGGCGGCGAGGTGGATGAAGGCGAGGAAGCGCAGCGCCCTACGATCGTAGCGGGTGGCGAAGCGTCGAAAGGGCTTGAGCCGTGGAAAGCAGCCCTCGATGCGGTTCCTGGCGCGATCGGCTTGGAGATCGTGGGCGATGAGCACCTTGCGGGTGCGATTTGGCGGGATCACGGCGAGCGCCCCGGAACCTGATCCGAGCCCCCTTTCCGGTCGACGCCTGCTGATGGGG
>CBIHOB010000089.1:0-16378 GCA_966211605.1 uncultured Caulobacter sp. | reverse complement strand
GTATCCGCCATGTCGCTGAATTCCTCCTGGTTGGGTTCCGGCACGGGCTCGGCCTCGGGCGGCGCCGGGGCCGCCTCGGCCGCAGGCTCCGCCGGCGCGTCATCCTCCGAGATGATGCGCCGGATGGAGGCGAGGATCTCCTCCATCGTCGGTTCTTGAGAGCTCTGATCGGACATGATGCGGGGCCGTCGTAAAGAGGTACGAATCCTTGCGCGCTTTGGGACGCGCTTAGCCGCGATGGTGCAGACTTACGCTCGTTAAGCAAGCGTAAGTCCACGCCTGGGCGGAATCGACGCGGCGCGAAGCCTACTTAGAGCCGCCTTGCGGCTTGGTCGAGGGCGCGCCGACCTTGTCGATCGCCTGGACCACCGGCTCCCACGGCACCCAGCCCACGCTGTGCGTCACGCGGTTGTAGGACGTCTTGGGATCGTAGGCGGTCGTCGTCGAGGACAGCTTGCTGACGTCCAGCTGGCCCATCGCCTGCAGGACGACGGCGCTGGCCAGATATTCGTCGCGACGGGCGCCGACCAGGGCCAGCTCGGCGTTCGACAGCTCCAGCTGGGCGTTCAGTACGTCCAGGGTGGTGCGCAGGCCGACCTGCTGCTCCTGGCGCACGCCTTCGAAGGCGATACGGGTGGCGCGAACCTGCTCCTCGTTCGAAAGCAGCTGCGCGCGCGACGCCAGGAGATTGCTCCAGGCGTTCGAGACCTGCTGGATCGCCGTGCGCTTGGCGCCCTCGGTGGCGCTGCGGGCGGCGTTCTCGCGCTCGGCGGCGGCGCGAACCTGCGAGGTCACGAGACCGCCGGTGAAGATCGGCACCGAGGCCGTGATCGCGCCGGCGACAGTGCGATCGTAGTCATCGAACTGTCTGCCGACGCCCAAGCGCTTGTCGGCGGCGTAGCCCAGCGAGGCGCGAGCCGACACGGTCGGACGATAGCCCGCTTTCGCGACGGCCACGCGCGCGGCGGCGGCTTCTTCGTTGTACTTGGCCGAGGTGACGCCCGGATTGGTCGTCTGGGCGGCTTCGAAGGCTTGGTCGACGCCGGCGGGCAGCAGACCGGCCAGCGTCGGTTCCGGCGCCAGGTCGGACGGGGTCTGGCCGACAACGGCGGCATAGGCCGCGCGGCTGACTTCCAGCTGGGCCTGGGCGCCCGACAGACCGGCCTTGGCCGCGGCCAGGCGCGCCTGCGACTGGGCCACGTCCGTGCGGGTGATCTCGCCGACGTCGAAGCGGGCGTTCGATTCGTCCAGCTGGCGCTGCAGGACCGCGACGTTTTCCTTGGCGATGCGCAGGCGTTCCTGATCGCGACGGACGTCGACATAGGCCTGGACGACGGTGACCAGCACGCTCTGCTCGACCGAGCGCAGGTTTTCGCGGGCCGACAGCACATCGGCCTCGGCGGCGCTCAAATTGGCGCTGGCGCGACCGCCGGTGTACAGGGGCTGGCTGATCGAGACGGTCGCGCTGCTGCCCGAGACCTTCGCGTTGGCGCCGGCGCCGGCCGGGTTGGTATTCGACCCGGTGACATCCAGTTCGCCGCCGACGGTCGGCCGGAAGCCGGTCTTGGCCTGAACCACGCCCTCATCGGTGATCCGGGCGCTGGCGCGCTGCTGCTGCAGGGTCGGATTGGTCTGATAGGCCAAGGCGATCGCGTCGGCCAGCGTCTCGGCCCCGGCCGTCGAAAGGGGGACGAAGGAAAGAACGCCGGCCATCAGGCCCGCGCTGCAAGCGGCGGCCAGCAATCCGGCCCGTCGACGGTTCGACATCAAGATCCTATCCCCAATCACGCGAAGCTCGCGCCCTGCCACAATATGATCGCGTGTAAGTCGGACCGCCAGACGCCGCCAGTTAAGCTTTTTTCACGCGGACGTTGCGACGAGGCCGCGGCCTAGAAGCTGAACCCCGCCTCCGTCTCGAAGCCCGCCAGCACCGGCGGCGAGGCGTCGAACGCCTGGCGACGGCCCACGCCGTCCTCGGCGCGCAGATAGATGGCGGCGCGGCCCACCGGCCCGGTGCGTTCGATCACGCCCAGACGACCGCCGACGGCCAAGGCGTCTTGCCACGCCTTCGGAGCGACGGCGACGGCGCCTTCGCAGATGATCACGTCGTAAGAACCGGCCGGGACCGCCTTCAGATCGTCGCCTTCCAGGCGGGTCACCGACAGGCCGATCTTCTCCAGCACGGCCGCCGCGTACGGCGCGGCGATGGCCAGGGCCTTCTCACCTTCGCGCGGCTTCAGCACCTGCAGCAGCTTGCCCACTTCACGCGGGCGCAGCAGCCAGCGGCCTGGCGCATATTCGATGTCGGCGTCGGCATAGGCCAGATAGGCCTTCGTCGCCGGTACGACCGCCTCGCGCGGCACCACGCGCAGCGCGTCCTGCAGCGGCAGGTCGGTGACATCCGCGGTGCGAATTTGGCTCTCGACCATGTTCAGCCGCGCGGCGGCGAAGTCGGTGCTCATGGAATCCCTCGAAGGACTGGACTTTCGAGCAGGCTTATAGGTCCGCCGTCCGCCGAAACGCAATGCGATCAGCGGCGCCGAACGCCCGCTTCGTGTCGCGGAACGGCCTTAAAAGCGTCATCGACTTCGCACGGGATGCTCGAAAAGATCAAAGGACGATCATTAGAAGTAATGACGCTGCTGTCACGTAACGTTGATTGATAACAGTCAGCGTATGGTGAATAAGCAGTTATCGGCGGCGAGTCCGACGATGGGGGAGGAAGCCCGAACAGTAGGCTTCGCGGGGAGTTACCATGTTAAGCGCGCCAGTTGTGATCGCGGCCGCGATCTGCGCACTCGTTGTGATCTATTTCCTGCCGCGCCTCGATGAGGCGGGGCGCAAGGCATACGGCCGATGGCGTCGACGCCAGCGCGGCCAGCGACAGGCGCGCGAGCGTCAGGAACGCCTGGAGCGCGGCGCGGGCCAATAGAGCGGGCCTGTAATAAGGCCGCAAAATGGCGTTCGACGGAACCAATCGCGACCGACGGAACTGATCTGGGGCGGACCCGCGCCGCGTTCCAGTTCATCCGTCAAGGTCCGTCCATGAAGATCGCACAGGTCACTCCCCTCTACGAGGCTGTTCCGCCGCGCCTGTATGGCGGTACGGAGCGCGTGGTCGCTCATCTTACCGACGCGCTCGTCGACCTCGGCCACGAAGTCACCCTGTTCGCCAGCGCCGACGCGCAGACCAAGGCCCGGCTGATCGCGACCCGGGACCAGGCCATCCGCCTGGACCCCGCGCCGCTGAAGTCGGATCTGGCCGCTCATCTCGCGCAGATCGCCGAGGTCCGCGCCTTGGCGGACGAGTTCGACGTCGTCCACTTCCATACGGACATGGTGCAGTTCCCGTTCTTCGCCGATCGGGCCGAGCGGACCCTGACCACGCTGCACGGCCGCCTGGACCTGAAGGACCTGCCCGCGGTCTACAAGCGCTGGCCACAGTTCCCCCTCGTCTCGATCAGCGACGACCAGCGCCGCCCCCTGCCCTTCGCCAACTGGGCCGGCACGGTCCATCACGGCATGAACGCCGACCTCTACCAGTTTTCGGAAAAGAGCGACGGCTATCTGGCCTTCCTGGGCCGCATCTCGCCGGAGAAGCGTCCTGATCGCGCCATCATGCTGGCCAAGCGCCTGGGCAGGAAACTGAAGATCGCCGCCAAGGTGGATAGCGCCGATCGCGCCTATTTCGAGGACAAGATCGAGCCGATGATGCTGGGCGACCCGCTGATCGAGTTCATCGGCGAGATCGGCGACCACGAGAAGTCGGCCTTCCTGGGCGGCGCTGACGCCCTGCTCTTCCCCATCGACTGGCCCGAACCCTTCGGCCTGGTGATGATCGAGGCCATGGCCTGCGGCACGCCCGTCGTGGCCTATCGCTGCGGCTCCGTTCCCGAGGTGATCGACGACGGCCTGACCGGCTTCATCGTCGACAACGACGACCAGGCGGCCGACGCCATCCTTCGTGTCGAAAGCCTGGATCGAAACCGCGTCCGCGCGCGTTTCGAGGAACGGTTCTCGTCCGAGGCGATGGCCCGGCGATACGTCGCGCTTTACGAAAAGCTGTGCGACGGCGCCGCCGTCTATCCGTCCTTGGTCGAGTTGGCCGCGAGCGCCTGATGACGACTTGAAGGAGGGGCCATGGAGAATCTCGCGCCGGCGCTGGACGCACCGGTCGACTACGGCGTGACGGCGGAAGTCCGTGCGCCGCAGAATCTCTACGCCCTTAAGGACAAGGATACGTTCATCGTCGCCGACCAGTTCGGCGACATCGCGGGTCAGGGCGACGGGCTCTTCCACAACGACACGCGCATCCTGTCGTTCTACCGCCTGAGCCTGGGCGGCCGCGCCCCGTCGCTGCTTTCAGCGGCGGTGGCGCACGACAACGTCTTCTTCACCTGCAACGGCACGAACCAGGCCCTGCCCTATCCGGGCGGGCCGATGGGACCGCCGGGCGTGCTGCATATCGAGCGCAAGCGCTTCCTGTGGGGCGAGCGGATGTTCGAGCGCATCCGCTGCGTCAACTACAGCCGCGACACCGTGCTGCTGCCGATGACGCTGGAGTTCGACGCCGACTTCCGCGACATGTTCGAGGTGCGCGGCACGCATCGGGCCAAGCGCGGCGTAAAGGGCCCGCCGCATGTCGACGGCCGCCGGGTGGCCTACAGCTATATCGGCCTGGACGGCGTCGAGCGCTCGTCGTTCATCGCCTTCTCCGACGCGCCGTTCCGCCTGGGACCGCACAAGGCCGAGTTCATGTTCTCGCTGCATGCCGAGGGCGAGACCGAACTCTATATCGAGATCGGCGTCACCGACGGCCATACGCCCAGCCGCGAACGCTTCCGCGACGCGGCCGCCCGCGCACGCTGGGACATGCGCTCGCGGCGACGGCACGGAGCGCGCCTCAGCAGCTCCGGTCGGCTGTTCAACGAATGGCTGGGCAAGTCCCGCTCCGACCTGGCCCTGCTGACCACCAAGATGGATACCGGCCCCTACCCCTATGCCGGCATCCCCTGGTTCTCGACCGCCTTCGGGCGCGACGCGATCATCACCGCCTGGCAGATCCTGTGGTTCGAGCCTTCCCTGGCCAGGGGCGTGCTGCGCTATCTGGCCGCCCACCAGGCCCAGGAGCGCTCGGCCTTCCGCGACAGCGCCCCTGGCAAGATCATGCACGAAACCCGCAAGGGTGAGATGCCGGCCTTGGGCGAGGTGCCATTTGGCCGCTACTACGGCGGGGTCGACACCACGCCGCTGTTCGTCGCCCTGGCCGGCGCCTATCAGGCCCGGACCGGCGACGACAAACTGATCGACGAACTGTGGCCGGCGCTCGAAAGCGCCATGCACTGGATCGAGCACGACGGCGACAGCGACGGCGACGGCCTGATCGACTACGCCCGCGGGCAGGACAGCGGCCTGTCCAACCAGGGCTGGAAGGACAGCGAGGACAGCGTCTTTCATACCGACGGCCGCTATCCCAGCGGTCCGATCGCCCTGGTCGAGGTGCAGGGCTACGCCTTCGCGGCCTATCGCGGCATGGCGCGCCTGGCCGAGCGCCGCGGCGAACACGCCCAGGCGACGATCTGGCGGCAAAAGGCCGACACCCTGCGCGAAAAGGTCGAGACGCTATTCTGGATGGAAGAGCGGAACTACTACGGCATCGCCGTCGACGGCCAGGGACAGCTGTGCCGGCCGTTGTCGTCCAATCCCGGGCACCTGCTGTTCTGCGGCCTGCCCACGCCCGAGCGCGCTCGCAAGGTCAGCGACCTGCTGCTGTCGCCGCCGTTCAACTCCGGCTGGGGCCTGCGGACCCTGGCCAGCGGCGAGGCGCGCTTCAACCCGATCAGCTACCACAACGGTTCGGTCTGGCCTCACGACACGGCGCTGTGCGTCATGGGCCTGTCGCGCTATGGCGAGCGGGATGGCGTGGTGAAGCTGACGGCCGACCTGTTCGAGACCGCCAGCCGCATGGGCATGCGTCTGCCGGAGCTGTTCTGCGGCTTCCCGCGCTCGCCCGGCGAGCCGCCGGTCGCCTACCCTGTCGCGTGCCTGCCCCAGGCCTGGGCGGCCGGCTCGGTGTTCATGATGCTGCAGGCTTGCCTGGGCATCAGCATCGACGCCAATCGCGGCGAGATCGAGCTGGTGGATCCGCGCCTGCCCATCGGCATCGACCGCCTGCGGGTCGAGCGCCTGCGGGTGGGAAGCGAGACCGTCGACCTCACCTTCGAGCGCCAGGGCGACCGCATCTCGGTCCACGCCGACGGCGGCGTGCCGCTGACCATCCGGTCGAAACCGTCCTGGGACTAGATTGTTGGAAGCCCCGCCTGGGGGGTGAATGGCTCCGCGGGTAGGATTCGAACCTACGACCAGCCGGTTAACAGCCGGCTGCTCTACCACTGAGCTACCGCGGAACAGGTCGCTCTCAGAAGAGGCCGCGTGATAGCCGCCCGGGTGCGACGATGCAAGCGCCTAATTTCAAAAAAACAGCCCGGCTTGTGGCCGGGCTGGGAAAGTCAGTGATGGTGGGGCGCCTTCAAAAGAAGACGCTCCGAACCTCGGCGATTTATGGTTAATCAGACCTTAATTTCCGAAGGGCCGGCCATTTGGTCGCAGGCGCCGCACCCGATCGGTCAGGGGCGCTTGGGAATCTCCAGGCCGCGCTGCACCGCCGGACGCGCCAGGCCCGCCTCAAGCCAGCGCGGCACGTGCTTGAGCGACGCCCAGTCGACCAGCTCGCCCGCGCCGTAGAAACCATTGAGGTTGCGGACCCAGCCCAGGGTGGCGATGTCGGCGATGGTATAGTCGTCGCCCATGATCCAGCGGCGATCGGCCAGGCGCCCCTCCAACACGCCGAGCAGACGCTTGGACTCGGCGGCGTAGCGCTGCAGAGGCCGCTTGTCCTCGTATTCACGACCGGCGAACTTGTGGAAGAAGCCGACCTGACCGAACATCGGCCCGATGGCGGCCATCTGGAAGAAGACCCACTGCAGGGTCTCGTAGCGCGCCCCCGGGTCGACGGGCAGGAACTGGCCGGTCTTCTCGGCCAGATAGACCAGGATCGCACCGCTTTCGAACAGGCCCAGCGGCTTGCCGCCCGGTCCGTCGGGGTCGATGATCGCCGGGATCTTGCCGTTCGGATTCAGCGACAGGAACTCCGGCCCCCAGGTCTCGTCCTTGCCGATGTCGATGGCGTGCGGCTCGTACGGCAGGCCCGTTTCTTCCAGCATGATCGAGACCTTCACCCCATTGGGCGTCGGCAGGGAATACAGCTGGATCCTGTCGGGATGCTGGGCCGGCCAGCGCTTGGTGATCGGGAAGGCGGACAGATCCGACATGCGGGAGATCCTTTCTTGGCGCTCGCAGCGGCGCCGGCTGCACTTGGGGCGATAGACGCGGGTTTTCCAGACCCGCCCCAAAACGAGGAGGCGACAAAACGCGGGATTGATCCGCGCGCGAACATCGCTATCCGAGATAGCTGACAAGACGCTCGGGGGGGCTACAACGGCGCCATGACCACTGCAGACGACCACTGGCCCGAGACGCTGCAGCGAGTCGTCGCGGCGATGGAGTTCGAACTGACGGCCGAAAAGGTCGGCGCCGACACCACCCGCCCCAGTTTCCTGATGCGGGCGGTCTCCACCGCCAATCTCGCCACCCTGCCCGCTCTGGTCGCCACCGCCGTCCACGCGGGCCTGGAAGTGGATCGCAAGATCGCCGCGCCCGGCCCCGCCTATGACGCCCAGGCCCGCAACGTGCGCCAAGCCTTGGTCGACGCCCTGAACCGGGAGGGCCCGGGCGGCGCGCGATCGCCGTTCGTCACCGGCTACACCACCGCCTATCGCATCGAACTGGCGCGGGTCCTGTGGGCCGCGATCGCCGACGCGCCGTCCCGGCGCCTTCAGGAACTGGCCCGCGCCTGGGTGGTCTGAGGCCGTCGGCTTGGACTACCAGGCGCCGGTGTTCGGCATCGAGGCCCACGGCTCCGCCGGCGGCAGGCTGCCATCCTGCAACAGTTCGACCGAGATGCCGTCCGGCGATCGCACGAACGCCATATGCCCGTCGCGCGGCGGTCGGTTGATCGTCACGCCCATGTCCATCAGACGCTGGCAGGTCTCGTAGATGTCGTCGACGCGATAGGCCAGGTGGCCGAAGTTGCGGCCGCCCAGATACTCCTCATCGTCCCAGTTGTAGGTCAGTTCGACCAGCGGCGCCTTGCGGTCCTTGGCGGCTTCCAGGTCCTCCGGCGCCGCCAGGAAAACCAGGGTGAAGCGGCCCTTCTCGTTCTCCATGCGATAGGCTTCCCGAAGCCCCAGGCCGTCGCAATAGAACCGCAGCGAAGCGTCCAGATCGCGGACGCGGACCATGGTGTGCAGATAGCGCAAGGCGAAGCTCCTTCAGAACCGACGCGCTCGATATAGACCCCGCCCAGCGATGGGTGAAACCCACTAAACCGCCGGCTCGCGATCGCGGGTCTGGCGACGCCACAGGGCTGCATATTCCCCGCCGGCCTCCAGCAAGGCCTCGTGGCGGCCGCGTTCGACGACCTTGCCCCGCCGCAGCACGACGATCTCGTCGGCGTCGGCGATGGTCGACAGGCGGTGGGCCACGACCAGCGTCGTGCGGCCCGCCCTGGCCTTGCGCAAGGTCGCCTGGATCGCCGCCTCGGTGCGGCTGTCCAGGGCGCTGGTGGCCTCGTCCAGGATCAGCACGCGCGGTTCGGCCAGCAGGGCCCGGGCGATGCCGACGCGCTGGCGCTCGCCGCCGGACAGCTTCAAGCCCCGCTCGCCGACCTTGGTGGCCATGCCGTCCGGCAGGTTGCGGATGAAGTCGCCCAGCTCGGCCGCCTCGGCCGCCGCCCAGACCTCCGCCTCGGAGACGTCCGGACGGGCGAAGGCGATGTTGGCCGCCAGAGTGTCGTTGAATAGGGCCACGTCCTGCGGCACCAGCGCCACGGCTCGCCGCAACGAGGCCTGCTTCAGGTCGCGCAGGTCGTGGCCGTCCAAGGTGACGCGGCCGCCCTGGGGGTCGATCATCCGCAGGGCCAGACGCACGAGGGTGGTCTTGCCCGCGCCGGAGGGACCGACGATGGCCACGGTGGTCCCGGGCGCGATGGCCAGGGAGACGTCAGACAGGCCTTCCGAGCGCGCGCCGTGGCGGAACGAGACCTGTTCGAAGGTGATCGCCCCGCCCCGCTGGTCGGCGCACGGCGGCAGATCCCGAGCGTCGGGGGCGTCGGCGACGTCGGCGGTCTGGCGGCGCAGCTCCAGCATCGACTCCATGTCGATCAGGGACTGCCGGATCTCGCGGTAGGCGAAGCCTAGAATGTTCAGCGGAGCATAGAGGTTGATCAGGATCAGCACGGCGGCGGTGACGTCGCCGGGCCCGATCTTGCCGGCGGCGGCCTCGGCGCCCGCCAACACCGCCATGCCGCCGAGACCCAGGCTCATGACCGCCGACTGGACCAGGTTCAGGAGGTTCAGCGACTGGGTAGCCTTGATGTTGGCCTCGCCATACGCGTCCAGCGCCCGGCCGTAGCCGGCCACGGCGCGCGCCTCGCCGCCGAACGACTTGACCGTCTCGTAGTTGAGGAGCGCGTCGACCGCCCTACCCGCCGCCTCGGCGTCCGCCTCGTTCAGCGCCCGGCGATGGCCGATCCGCCAGTCGGAGATGGCGAAGGTCAGGTAGCCGTAGACCGCCACGGTCGCCAGGGCGACGGCCGCGAACCGCCAGTCATAGGCCTTGGCCAGCACCACGGCGGCCATGATCAGCTCGACGCCGGTCGGCGCCAGATTGAACACCAGGCTGCGCAGCAGGAAGTCCATCGACCGCGCGCCGCGATCGATCGTCCGCGACAGCGCGCCGGTGCGCTTGGACTGGTGGAAGTCGATCGACAGCGACAGGGCGTGGGAGAAGGTCTCGACCGCCGCCCGGTTCTGGGCCGCCTGGGCCACCGGGGTGAAGATGGTATCGCGCGCCTGCGGCGCCGCCGCCGAGATGAACCGAATGAACGCCCAGCCGGCCGCGAGGGCCGCGAACGCCCAGGTCACGGCCACGACCGCGCCCTGCCCCGCGGACAACTGATTGACAGCCTTGCCCAGCATCAGCGGCGCCAGCACGCCCAAGGCCTTGCCCGACAAGGTGAGGACAAGGGCGACGCTCACCCGCCAGCGCAGGCCCGGCGCCTTGGAGCGCAGGACCAGCTGGAAGAGATCGGCCATGGCCCGCCAGAAACGCACCGGCTGTTCGGCGCCGGCGATCGCGCCCGGGGCGGGCGAACGACCGGCGGACGGCGGTCCTCCCATGCCCCTCATCGGCCTTCACCGCCGATCAGCAGGGTGGTCTGGACGCCGCCGCCGGGGGTCATCCAGTCGACGCGCCAGCCCTGGGAGGAGCGCTCCGCGCGAACCGGGCCATAGACCAGGGGCGCGGCCGGCGACACGGCGATCGACACGGCGGTCTCGCCGCCCTCGCCGGCTACCTGGATGTCGTGCACGCCCGGCGAAAGCGCATCGGTCAGCGAGATGAAGAACCGCCCCTCGTCGTCGGTGCGCCCGCCGCCGCGGGTGATCCGGTCGACGCGGACATTCAGACCCGCGCCCGGGGTGGCCACGCCCGACACCACCGCCCCGCCCTCCCGGTCGACATCGATGGTCAGAATACGCGGCGATGCGGAGTCGGCCGCCAGGCGGCGGGCGCCGGCGCCCGCGCGCAGCAGGGCGACCTCGCCATCGCCCGTGACCATCACATAGCCCTCGGCCTGGACGGTGCGGCCTTGATGGATGGTCGACAGGCCGAACAGGCGAACGTCGGGAGCGTTCGGCACGGTGACGCTCCACTGCCCCAGCGCATCGACCTGCCCCATCACCACCTCGCCCGTCGGCGAACCCAGGCGCAGGTCGGAGTGCGGCGTCCCCTTGCCCGACAACGTGACTCCACGCGCCGTGCGGCGCGCGCTCTCGAGGCTGGGCGGCGCGATATAGCCGGCCTCGGCGCTGTCGGGCTTGTCGGCCTTGGCCGGCGTGACGGGCGCGCCGGGACCACACGCGGCCAGCAAACCGGCCGCGAGGCTCGTGGCGAGGATTGGCGACTTGAAAGCCCGGAAGCGAATCCTGATCATGCCGCCTCAAATAGGAATGGATCGAAGGCGCGCGAGACCGCGCGCCTTCGTCTTGTGTGGAGTGGACGACGATGCCCGACGTGTCTAGCCGCCTGGCGTCCGTCTGCGTCTATTGCGGGTCATCCAACGACGCCGACCCCAGCTACATCGCCGACGCCCATGCGATCGGCGAGAGCTTCGCCCGTGCGGGGCTGAAGCTGATCTATGGCGGCGGCGGCGTCGGCCTGATGGGCGCTGCCGCGCGCGGCGCCCACGCGGCCGGCGGCAAGGTGCTGGGCATCATCCCGACCTTCCTGCGCGGGCGCGAGCAGCCGTTCGACGACGTCGAGACCGTCATCGTCGACAACATGCACGAACGCAAAATGATGATGTTCGAGCGTTCGGACGCCTTCGTCGTCCTGCCTGGCGGCATCGGCACTCTGGAAGAGATCGTCGAGCTGCTATCTTGGCGTCGTTTAGATCTTCACCAGAAGCCGATCGTGTTCCATAACCCCGGCGGGTTCTGGGACCCCTTCTTCGCGCTGATTCACCACACGATCGCGCAAGGCCTGACCCCGCCCAGCCTGGCAGACGCCTGGCGCTCAGTCGACAGGGCCGAGGACGTGACGCCCGCACTGCTGGCCTGGGACGAAGAAATCTACCAGTCCGGCGCCCCGGCCACGCTAAGTGAGTTGACTTAGTTTTCAAAAAAGACGCACTATCCTCCTGAGCTCGGCGACCACTCGAGATCGCCCATGCTCATGCGCCAGATCTCCCATCTGGCGCGGGGATAGGAGACCAAGGAAATGCGTACCGCTGCTTTCGCGGGCCTGCTGGCCTGCGCCCTTACGGCTGGCTCGTTCGCCAGCCCCGCCTTCGCCGCTGACAGCGAGGGCGCCTGGCTGAAACTGAAGACCCCCGTCTCGACGGATCACTTCATCCAGGACGGTTCGGTCTGGCGCTGCAAGGCCGACGTCTGCACCGCCACCAAGGTCCGGGCCCTGCCCGTGGCGCGCGCCTGCCGCAAACTGGCTGGCCAGCTCGGCGAACTGACCGCCTTCAACTACCGCGGCGAACCGCTGGAAGACACGGCGATCGCCGAGTGCAACACGGCCGCCAAGCCGAAAAGCTAGACTTTCTCGACTAGGCAAATGAAAGGCCTCCGCCGGGGAACCGGCGGAGGCCTCCTTCTCGGGGCGTGGGACCCGCTCTACGCTACTTGCGTCCAGACTTGGCGGACGACGACTTCGGCGGCTTCGAACCCGGCCGGCCTCCCACCAGCATCCCGCCCAGCAGGGCGAACGAAAACATGGCGTGGTTCATCTTCGATACGTTCATGGCGGCGTCTCCCAGACATAGCCGTTAGGACCAGGAGACGCGCGCGGCTTACAGGGGCTCTCACCCTCCTAGTCGTCAGCGCGTCATGGCCGAGGATGCGCCCAATTCGCCGGCGATCAAGCGATAATAGTCCGTATAAGGAGTATATCAGCCTGCGGACAATGCGACGGAAGCACGTTGATCTGGCTGGATATTTTACTCCGCACACGACACATTCACCGAGAAAATGCAGCACGGGCGGCGCTTTGCGGTCCGCGCCCCATCGCCACAACGCTCACGCGCCCCGGATGCTGTCGCTCTCGCGCGCCGCGCAGAGAAAAGCCGCCCGCGTCGGCATGACGCAGGCGGCTTCGCAGATATCGATCGACTGCTCCGTGCGCCGACCTAGGCCGCGGCGTCGAAAGACAGCGACTCGTAGCGCTTCAGATGGTGATCGACCGAGCCGAACAGGCCCTCGATCAGGCTCGCGCGCTTGAAGTAATGGCCAATGGCCAGTTCGTCGGTCATGCCCATGCCGCCGTGGATCTGAATGGCGTTCTGGCCCACGAACTTGCACGCGCGGCCGATGCGGACCTTCATGGCCGAGACGGCCTTGGCGCGTTCGGCGGCGCTCTCGTCGACCTTGATGGTGGCCATGTAGGTCATCGACACCGACTGCTCGACCTCGATGAACATGTCGACCATGCGATGCTGCAGCACCTGGAAGTTGGCGATGGCCGTGCCGAACTGCTTGCGCTGCTTGGCGTAGTCCAGCGTGCCCTCGTGAAGCTTGCGCAGCACGCCCACGGCCTCGGCGCCGACGGCGGCGGTGGCCTCGTCGATCACCTGGTTGACCAGGGCCAGGCCGTCTTCCGCGATCAGGGCGTCGGCAGGAACCGAGACGTTCTCGAAATAGACTTCCGAGGCGCGGTTGCCGTCGACGGTCGGATAGTCGCGGGTGACGACGCCCGGCAGGGTCTTGTCGATCAGGAACACGCCCACGCCCCCGGCGTCGCGCTGGGCGCCGCCCGTGCGGGCCGTAACGACCAGGTGCGTGGCGAACGGCGCGCCGACCACCACGGCCTTGTGCCCGTTCAGAACCCAGCCCGAACCGTCCTTCTTGGCCGTAGTCTTCAGGTCCTGCCAGGTGTAGCGAGCTTGCGGCTCGGCATAGGCGAAGGCGACCGTGGTCGTCCCGCCGACGATGCCCTCGATCACCGAGGCCGCGCCGGCATAGCCCGAATGCTTCATGAAGCCGCCGCCGATGACGACAGTGCCCAGATAGGGCTCGATGACCAGCGCCTTACCGAACTCCTCCATGATGATCATGTTGTCGATGGCGCCGCCGCCCAGGCCGCCCAGGTCCTCGCTGAAGGAGGCCCCGAGAATGCCCAGTTCCTCGGCGAAGGCCTTCCAGTAGTCGGCGCGCCAGCCGGCGTCCGAGCTGACGATCTTGCGGCGGGTCTCGAAGTCGTACTTGTCAGCCAGGAAGCTCGCGACCGTGTCGCGGACCATCGACTGCTCTTCGGTGAAGTTGAAATCCATCCCTGGGTTTCCGTTCTTTTCTTTGATTGCAGTCGAGACCTAGAGACCCAGCACCATCTTGGCGATGATGTTGCGCTGGATCTCGTTGGATCCGCCGTAGATCGACGTCTTGCGGACGTTGAAATAGGTCGGGGCGGCGCGGTGGGCGAAGTCGGGGCCGATCGGATGGGCGTTGTCGCCGTCCTTCGGGAAGCCGCGGAAGTACGGCGCCCCGTAGTGACCGGCGGCCTCCAGCACCAGCTCGGTGATGCGCTGCTGGATCTCGGTGCCCTTGATCTTCAGCAGGCTGGACTCAGGCCCTGGCCCCTTGCCGGCCGCCTCGCCCGCCAGGGTGCGCAGCTCGGTATATTCCAGCGCCGTCAGGTCGATCTCCAGTTCGGCGATCTTGCGCTTGAACATCGGATCCTTGATCAGCGCGTCGCCGTCATCCGACAGCTCGGTCGAGGCGATCTGGCGGATGCGCTCGATGCCGCGCTTGGAGCGAGCGACGCCGGCAATGCCGCTACGCTCGTGAGCCAGCAGGAACTTGGCGCAGGTCCAGCCCTTGTTCTCCTCGTAGATGCGGTTTTCGACCGGCACCTTGACGTTCTCGAGCCAGACCTCGTTGACCTCGTGTTCGCCGCCCAGGGTGATGATCGGCCGGACGGTGACGCCGGGCGACTTCATGTCGATCAGCAGGAACGAGATGCCTTCCTGGATCTTGGCGGTCGGATCGGTGCGGACCAGGCAGAAGATCCAGTCGCCGTGCTGGGCCAAGGTGGTCCAGGTCTTCTGGCCGTTGACGAGGTAGTATTCCTTGCCGTCGTCGCCGGTGAAGCGCTCGGCCTTGGTCTTCAGGCTGGCCAGGTCCGAACCGGCGCCCGGCTCGCTGTAGCCCTGCGACCACCAGATGTCGCCCGACAGGGTCGGCGGCAGGAAGCGCTCCTTCTGCTCAGGAGTCCCAAAGGTGTAGATCACCGGCCCGACCATGTTGATGCCGAACGGCAGGATCGGCACGCAGTCGGCGCGAGCGGTCTCTTCCGACCAGATGTAGCGTTGCACCGAGGTCCAGCCCGGACCGCCGTATTTCTCCGGCCAGGCCGGGGCGACCCAGCCCTTCTTGGCGAGGACGCGGTGCCACGAGAGGAAGTCCGCCTTGGCCATCTCCTCGCCCTCTTCCTGCTTCTCCCGCAGGCCCGCCGGATAGTTCTCGGCGATGAAGGCGCGAACCTCGTCGCGGAAGGCGAGGTCCTCGGGCGAGAAGTCGAGATTCATGGCGAGCTCCCGTTCAGCCGGCCCTTCTGCGAGGACCGTTATTGCGTGTCAGGCGCTACGATAGATCTCGAACGAACGTTTGGAAAGATGACGTTAGCGTCAACGGAAGTGAATATGATCCACGTTCACTTACACCGGCGCAAACGCGGTTAAGCAAGGCTCTAGCGAACCTCGCAGGCCAGCTTGACGAGCGCCAGGGCCGAAGCGCCGCCGACCCCTTCCTCGTCCACCGTATCGAGCTCCAGAAGCGGGCGCTTGTCGAGAATTTCGAGCAAGCGGGCGTGCCCCTTGGCCGGACTGACGTGGGCCGCCAGACAGTGGTCGATGGCCGCGGGCTCGATGGCGCGGACGATGGCGGCGGCGGCGCAGGCGGCGTAGCCGTCCAGCAACACCGGCGCCTTCTGCACGCGGGCGGCCAGGATGGCGCCGGCGACGGCGGCGGTTTCGCGCCCGCCCAGCTGGCGCAGGATCTCGAGCGGGTCGTCGCCCATGCCCTCGGCCCGGGCGCGCGCCACCGCGGCGGCCACCGGCTCGGGATCGTCGGACCAGTCCGAGGCCTCGCCGCCGAACAGGGCCAGGCACACGGCGGCGGCGGTGCGGGCGGCTTCGGCGACGATGACGCCGGGGATCAAGAGGTCAGGCTGCTTGGCCAGGGCCTCCATGCCGAAGGCCATGGTGGCGGCGGCTTCCTTCTCGCTCATCGAGGGCTTGTCGATGAAGTCGGGCGACGGACGGTCGATGGCCAGGTCGAAGGCTTCCAGCCCAGCGCCCTGAACGCCGGCGAGACGCGAAATGGTCGCTCCACCTGAGGCGATGGCCTCAAGACGATCGCGGGCATAGCCGCGCGGCCCCACACCCTGGCGCGCCCCGGCGTACAGCGCCACCACAGGACGATTGACGACCGGCGGGGTCTTGCCGCTCCAGGCGGTCAGCCAGGCGGCGATCTCGGCCAGGCGGCCGCCCTGCTCCAGCGTCGGGGACGGGCCCGGCGCGGGCGGCGAGACGGCGAGCTGGCGGATGTCGGCGAATGGGGAAGCGGTCATGAGCGCGGACTTAAACCCGTCCGCGCCCAAAGCAACCCCAGAACACCCTTAAGCGCGACGCGGCGGCCTACGAGGAGACGCCGGAGGTCGCCACCGAGGTTCCGATGAAGGCGCGACACGAGCCGTC
>CBIHOB010000088.1:0-16571 GCA_966211605.1 uncultured Caulobacter sp. | reverse complement strand
TGAGGGGGCGGCGCCGGCCTATGCCGAGCTGCCCCCTCCGGCCCGGAGTTCATCCTCGGGCGCGCTTCGCGCGACCCAGGGGAGGCCACCTCCCCCAGTGGGGGAGGAGAGATGGATAGGGCGCCTAAAGCGGCGCGCAGACCTCCTCCATCCAGGCCCTGACGTCGGGCTCGACCCGCGGCCCGATCTCGCGCAGCACGCGGGCGTGGTAGGCGTCGAACTGGGCGATTTCCTCGGCCGTCAGCAGGGTCTTGTCGATCAGGCGGCGGTCGATCGGGGCCAGGGTGAGGGCCTCGAAGCGGTGCATCGGGCGGTCGCCGCCGGGCACGTCCTCGGCCGGCATGACGACCTCCAGGTTCTCGATCCGGATGCCGTATTCGCCGTCCTTGTAGTAGCCGGGTTCATTCGAGACGATCATGCCCGGCTGAAGGGCGATGGTGTTCGGCGCCTTGGAGATCCGCTGCGGACCTTCATGCACGCCCAGATAGACGCCGACGCCATGGCCGGTGCCATGGTCATAATCCAGACCGTGGGCCCACAGCGCCATCCTGGCCAGGGCGTCGATGGCCGAGCCGGTGGTGCCGGCGGGGAACCGCAGGCGAGCGATGGCCAGATGACCTTTCAGCACCAGGGTGTTGCGGTGGATCATCTCCGCCGTCGGCTCACCGATCGCGACCGTGCGGGTGACGTCGGTGGTGCCGTCCAGGTACTGGCCGCCGCTGTCGACCAGCAGCAGAGAGCCCAGCTTGGCGCGCTCGTTGCTGCGCTCGGTCGGGCGGTAGTGGGGCAGGGCGCCGTGGCCGTTGGCCGCGCCGATGGTGTCGAAGCTGAGGTCCTTGAGCACGCCGGTGGCTTCGCGGAAGGCCTCCAGCTTGGCGACGGCCTCCTTTTCGTCCGGCGGGTTGACCTGGCCCTCGGTCGCCAGCCAGTGCAGGAAGCGGGTCAGGGCTGCGCCGTCACGTCGGTGCGCCTCGCGCGCGCCATCCAGCTCGACCTCGTTCTTGCGGGCGCGGGGCAGGGCGCAGGGATCCATGGCCCTCACCACCTTGGCCCCGGCGGCGGCCAGCACGTCGAAGTACCAGGCCGAGCTTTGGGCGGGATCGACCAGGACGCTCTTGCCCGACAGGTCGCCTAGCGCTTCCTCCAGCTTGTCCGGCGCTTCCAGCGACACCTGGTTGCCCAGCCAGGCCGGAAGGCCTTGCGTGACCTTGGCGGGCTCGATGAACAGCCGGGCCGCGCCGTCGGCGCTCAGGATGGCTTGCGACAGCGGCAGGGGCGAGCGGATCACGTCGCCGCCGCGAATGTTGAACAGCCAGGCGATCGAGGCCGGGGCGGTGATCACCGCCGCCTCGGCGCCAAGAGCGGCGATGGAGGCTCCGACTCGGGCGCGCTTGGCGCTGGACTCCTCGCCGGCATATTCGACCGGGTGCGGCACGATCGGCGCCATGGGCTGCGCAGGACGGGCCTGGCCCCAGGCCTGGTCGACGGGATTGGCGGCGACGGGTTTCAGCGTCGCACCGGCGCGGTGAGCGGCGGCCTTCAAGCCGTCCAACGCCGCGGGGCTGTGCAGGCGAGCGTCATAGCCGATCACCGCTCCCTTTTCGGCGGTCTCCAGATAGGCGGGCACGCCGCCTTCGACGAGGTCGCGGATCTCGAACACGTCCTGGTCGACCTGCTCGCGAACTTGAAGCGTGTAGCGGCCGTCGACGAACACCGCTGCGCGGTCTTTCAGGATCACGCCAGCCCCGGCCGAGCCGGTGAAGCCGCTGGCCCAGGCCAGACGGTCGTTGGCGGCAGGCAGATACTCGTTCTGGTGCTCGTCCTCGTGCGGCACGAGGAAACCGTCCAATCCTTGCGCGGCCATGGCGGCGCGGATCAGCGGGACATGCTTCCGGCCAAAGGACGGGTCGGTGGATTCATCGAAGGTCTGGCGCATGCCTCGGATGTAATCCGCCGATCCCGGCCTGGAAAGGGACGTTTATTTCAAGGCTTATTGCTGCGGTTGCGCCGGCGGGTTGTCGGGCGACGCGGCTTGGTCGTTGGCGCTGGGCGCGGCCCGGTCGGCGGCGTTCTGGGCAGACTGGCTGGCGTTGGCGGCGGCCTGCTCGGTGTCGCGGCGGACCTGATCGGCGGTCGAGCGCGCATCGCGCGCGGCGTTCTCGGCGGCGGCCTGGGCCGTCTGCGCCGCGCCTTGCGCGCCTTCGATCAGGCCAGCTTGGCGACCTTGCTCTTGGGCGGCCGTCAGCTGGTTCTGGTCGGTCCCGGCCGGGCGCATCAACAGGAAGCCGACGGCGATCACCGCGACGATGGCGATCATGCCGGCGATCAGCCAGCCGGCGCTGCCGCCGCTGCGTTCGCGGATCTCGACATGACGCTCCACAGGGCGTTCGGTCGGCGGGACGTTCGGGTCGGTATAGGTCATGGGCGGCTCCTCCAGCCATCTGTTCTGGCTGGAGAAACGTGACCCTCGACCCGGCAGTTCCCTTAAGGGCGCTGGAGGACCAGAGTCGCCCAGGCGTCGCGGTGGATGCGGCTGACCACCTTGAAGCCGCGCGACAGGTAGGCGGCCTTGACCATCCGCTCCTGGGTGCGCAGCAGGCCTGACAGGATCACCGTGCCGCCGGGAACCAGGGCCTGCTTGATGTCCTGGGCCAGGCTGATCAGCGGACGGGCCAGGATGTTGGCGAACACCAGGTCATAGGGCGCGTTGCGGGCCACCAGCTGGTTCGACAGGCCCGAGGCATGGACGAAGCGCGCATTGGCCTTGTTGACCTGCGCGTTCTCCTTGGCGATCCGCACGGACGGCTTGTCGATGTCGGTGCCGACGGCCAGCCTGGTTCCGGTGCGGGCGGCGGCGATGGCCAGGAGGCCGGTGCCGGCGCCGACATCCAGCACCTTGGCGAACGTGCGGGCCTTGAGCAGGCGGTCATAGGCCTGCAGGCAGCCGACGGTGGTGCCGTGGTGGCCCGTGCCGAAGGCCGCGCCGGCCTCGATGCGCAGGTTGACGGTGCTGGCCGGCAGGCGGCCGCGGTCATGCATGCCATAGACGAAGAAGCGACCGGCGCGCACCGGCGGCAGGCCCGACAGCGCCATGGCCAGCCAGTCGGCGTCGGCCAGGGTGTCGCGCGCGACCTTCAAGTCGTACGCGGCCAGCAGAGCCATCAGGCCGGCGTCTTCCTCCTCGGTCGTGGGGAAGGCGTCGATGCGCCAGACGTTCTTGTCCTCATCCTCTTCCAGGATCGAGTAGGTCGCGCCTTCCAGGCCCGGATGGTTGTCGATGGCGTCGGCGGCGGTCTCGGCCTCGAGGCGCGCGCCGCGGGCGACGATCTGCTGGGGCGTATAGTCGGTCATGCGCGCCTGTTAGCCGCAAAGGCGCGGAAAAGCGAGCCTTCAGCGCGTGGTCATGCCGGTGGCGGCGGCATCGGCCAGCACGGTGGGAGGCGGTTGCGGCGCGCGATCCTCCGGCAGAGAGACGTCGAGGATGTCGCCGCCCTGCGACGCCCACCGGGGCGCATCGGCGGGAGGCGGCAGCGTCGCCGGACCGTGCTGCCCCGGCGTGTAGGGCGGGACGTCCATCGGGGGCGGCGCGTCGTAGTTCGGCTCGTAGGTCGCCATCTGGATCGGCGGCGGCCGGGTCGCCTCCACGAAGTCGACGCCGACCACATAGTCCGGAACCTTGCCGGCCGGCCACGAGATCGGCTCCGCGACCGCCTCATAGGCGCCGCTGACGGGCTGCATCTCCGGGGTATACGGCGGGTCCTGCGGACCGGTCTTCATCGCCAGGCCGGCCAGGACGCCGACCATGGCCATCGTCGGCGCGCCATAGGCCACCGGGCGGGTGAGGGCGAAACCCTTCAGATTGGCGAGCAGATGTTCGAGCCGCTGGTCCATGTCGGCATAGCGCGCGAGACCGGCAATTGGTTCGAAGCTCGACGAAAGACCTCGCGAGACTCGGCGCGAGGGCTCTAGGTTGCCGCCATGACCAGCCTCAAGCCGCTGCTGCGCGAGCGCCGCGCCCACGAACATGCCCGCGTGACCTATGTCGAGCTGTTCTTCGACCTCGTCTTCGTGTTCGCGGTCACGCAGCTGTCGCATGGGCTGATCGCCCACCCGACGCCCCTTGGCCTGGTGCACACCGGCCTGTTGCTGCTGGCCGTCTGGTGGGCCTGGGTGTTCACGGCGTGGTTCACCAATTGGATGGATCCCGAGCGAACGCCCGTGCGGATCATGCTGTTCGTGATGATGGCCGCCGCCCTGGTGCTGGCCGCCGCCATTCCGGACGCCTTCGAGGCGCGCGGCCTGGTCTTCGCCTGCGCCTATGTCTTCATCCAGGTCGGGCGCAGCCTGTTCTTCCTGATCGGCGTGTGGCGCGAGCCCGCCCACCGGCTGAACTTCTCGCGGATCGTGGCCTGGCTGAGCCTGGCGGCCGTGTTCTGGATCGCCGGCGCCTTCCAGCATGGCGAGGCTCGGCTGCTGATCTGGGCGGTGGCCCTGGCCATCGAGTACGCGTCTCCGGCGATGGGGTTCTGGACGCCGGGTCTCGGACGCTCGAACGCCGCAGACTGGAGCGTCGAGGGCGGTCACCTGGCCGAGCGCTGCGCGCTGTTCACGATCATCGCCCTGGGCGAGTCGGTCATCGTCACGGGCGCGACCGTCGTGGGCCTGCCCTGGACGGCTGAGGTCGTCGCCGCCTTCGCCAGCGCGCTGGTCTGCAGCATCGCCATGTGGTGGATCTACTTCTCGTCCACCGCCGAGGCGGCCAGCGAGGCCATCGCCCGGTCCGACAATCCCGGCGCCATCGCCCGCGTGGCCTATACCTACAGTCATCTGCTGCCGGTGGCCGGGATCATCGTGGCGGCGGTCGGCGACGAGTGGGTGATCCACCATCCGGCGGGCCACACGGACGTCAAGACCGCCGCCGCCGTGATCGGCGGGCCGGCCCTGTTTCTGTTCGGCTCCCTGATCTTCAAGCTGGCGGTGTTCCGGCGCTGGTCGGCGACCCGCGTCACGGGACTTGCGCTGCTGGCGGCCTTGGTCCCCGTGGCGGGGCAGGTCAGCCCGCTGGCGCTGTCGGTGCTGTCGACCCTGGCGCTGGTGCTGGTCGGCGCCTGGGAGACGCGGCGCGCTTCCTTGGGCTAGCGCTCGTCGGGCTGGTGGCAAACCGCTTCGATATTGTGCCCGTCGGGGTCGAGCACGAACGCGCCGTAATAGGCGGCGTGGTAGTGCGGACGCAGGCCCGGCGCGCCATTGTCCGTTCCGCCCGCCCGGATGGCGGCCGCGTGGAACGCGTCGACGTCCGCGCGGCTGCGGGCGCTCAGGGCGATGTGCAGCTTGCCACGGGTGGGGTCCTGTTCCACCAGCCAGAACCAAGGCCGATGGTCGCCGTATCCGGTGGCCTTTACGCCGTCGGCTTGCGCCTCGGGTGGGTCGAAGAGCCGCTTGACGCCCAACGGCGCGAAGGCTTGGTCGTAGAACGCCGTCGAACGCTCGAAATTCGTCACGCCGAAGGTGATGTGGTCCAGCATCGCGACGCCTCCGTCGGCAGCGTGCGCCTCGGGCCGGCCCTCCGCAAGAGGCCGCGTCACGCCGCCGAACTCCGTCCTCAGGCCTTCTCGACGAAGCTGTCGATGACCTTCTTTTCGCCGGCCTTGTCGAAGGCGACGGTCAACTTGTTGCCCTCGATGCTGGAGACCTGACCGTAGCCGAACTTGACGTGGAACACGCGGTCGCCCCGCGCGTAGGCGCTGTTGGTCGGGGCCGAGACGGCGACCAGACGACCTTCGCCCTCGATCGGGGCCGAGCGGGCGGCCGAGCCGCTGCGCACCCCCTGAACGCCGCGCCAGGATGCGCCGCGCTCGCCGAAGCCAGCGGTGCGTTCCTGGGCCCGTTTCCAGCCGGGGCTGTCATAGCTGCTGCCAGCTTGAAAGGCGGACGTGCCGGGATCGTCCCAGCGCGAGGCCGCCGTCGACTGCATGCCCGGACCGCCGCCGTAATAGCCGGTCTCCGACGCCGCATCGACGTGCGCTAGCGGCAGTTCGTCGACGAAGCGGCTGGGCAGCTGTGACGTCCATCGTCCGTAGACCTGGCGATTGGCCACGAAGCTGATGCGCGCCTCCTCGCGGGCCCGAGTGATGCCGACATAGGCCAGGCGGCGCTCTTCCTCGAGGCCCTTCTCGCCCTTGTCGTCCATGCTGCGCTGACTGGGGAACACGCCTTCCTCCCAGCCGGGCAGGAAGACCAGCGGGAACTCCAGGCCCTTGGCCGAGTGCAGGGTCATGATCCAGACGGCGTCGCCGGTGGCTTCGCGGTCCAGGTCCATGACCAGCGAGACGTGTTCCAGGTAGGCCTCGAGCGTGTCGAAGGCGCCCATCGACTGGACCAGTTCCTTCAGGTTTTCCAGGCGTGTCTGACTGGTCGGGCCCTTGTCGAGGCGAAGCGCGTCCGTGTAGCCGCTCTCCTCCAGCACCGTTTCCAGCAGGCGCTGGTGGTGCAGGCCGCCGATCAGCGAGCGCCAGCGGTCCAGGTCACGGATGAAGTTGCTGAGCGCCGTGCGCGTTCGGGCCGGCAGCTCGTCGCTGGTGATGATCTGGCGGGCCGCGTCGACGGTCGAGATCCCTTCCAGCCGGGCGATCTGCAGCAGCTTCTGCACCGAGGTGTCGCCGATGCCGCGCTTGGGGGTGTTGACGATCCGCTCGAAGGCCAAGTCGTCGTCGGGCGACTGGATCAGGCGCAGATAGGCGTGGGCGTCGCGGATCTCGGCCCGTTCGAAGAAGCGTGGGCCGCCGACCACCTTATAGGGGATCTGCAGCAGCACGAACCGCTCTTCAAAGGCCCGCATCTGGAAGCTGGCGCGGACCAGGATGGCCATCTGGTTGTATTTGCGGCCGGCGCGCTTGGCTCGCTCGATCTCGTCGGCGATCAGGCGGCTCTCGGCCTCGCCGTCCCAGACGCCCGAAACCTTGACCTTTTCGCCGCCCTTGCTCTCGGTCCACAGAGTCTTGCCGAGGCGACCCTTGTTGGTGGTGATCAGGCCGGAGGCGGCCGCCAGAATATGCTCGGTCGAGCGGTAGTTGCGCTCCAGGCGAACGACCTTGGCGCCGGGGAAGTCGCGTTCGAACCGCAGGATGTTGTCGACCTCGGCGCCGCGCCAGCCGTAGATCGACTGGTCGTCGTCGCCGACGCAGCAGACGTTCTGGCGCCCCTGGGCCAACAGGCGCAGCCACAAGTACTGGGCGACGTTGGTGTCCTGGTACTCGTCGACCATCACGTATTTGAAGCGGCGCTGGAACTCGTCCAGCACGTCGGGATGGCCGGTGAACAGGCTGATGTTATGCAGCAGCAGGTCGCCGAAGTCGCAGGCGTTCAGGATGCGCAGGCGCTCCTGGTACTGGCGATAGAGGGTGACGCCCTTGCCGTTGGCGAACTCGCCGGCCTCGCTGGCCGGGACGCGGTCGGGCGTCCAGCCGCGGTTCTTCCAGCCGTCGATGATCTGCGACAGAATCCGCGGGGTCCAGCGCTTGGCGTCGATGTTCTCGGCCTCGATCAGCTGCTTCAGCAGGCGTTCCTGATCGTCGGTGTCGATGATCGTGTAGTTCGACTTCAGCCCGATCAGCTCGGCGTGACGACGCAGGATCTGGGCCGCCACCGAGTGGAAGGTGCCCAGCCAGCGCAGGCCCTCGGCCTCCGGGCCGATGATGTGGGTGATGCGCTCGCGCATCTCGCGCGCGGCCTTGTTGGTGAAGGTGACGGCCAGCAGCTCCCACGGGCGCGCGCGGCCCGTCGCCAGGATATGGGCCAAGCGGGTGGTCAGCACGCGGGTCTTGCCGGTGCCGGCGCCGGCCAGGACCAGCAACGGGCCTTCGGTGGTCTCGACCGCCTCACGCTGCTCGGGGTTCAGGCCGTCCAGATAGCCGGGCGTGGCGCCCTGGCCGGCGGGCGGCCTGGCGCGGGCGAGATCGGAGATGCGCGGAGCGGGGAGGTCGCCTGGGAACCCGTCTTGGGATTCTGGCGAGTCGGCGTCGGAATGCATGGGAACATATGTAGCACAAACCTCGCCGGACTTAAGTCCCTACAGCCGGGACAGAGCGGGCCAAGCGGAACCTCCGCGCCCGCGTACCGTTGATCCGCCAACATCAACCAGCCGATCGAACGCGGTCGGCGAAGCGGAGACTCTCATGGCCGAAGGTACCAGCAGCGGCGGGGGCAACAGTGGCTTGGCGTTCATCGTGGGCGGGCTTGTGGTCATTGTCGCCGTGCTCGCCTTCTTCATGATGTCTGGCGGTTTCACCCACAAGAAGCAGGTCGATGTGAACATCTCGGCCTCGGCGCCCAAGCTGCCCGATGCCCCGAAACTGCCTGACGCGCCCAAGGCGCCGGGCTGATCATGGCCAAGACTCTGGCCCATAACGGTCATCCGGTTCCCCGTCGCGAAGGCGGCGGCGTCTGGGCGGCCCTGCTGGTCGTGGCCGTCCTGGCCCTGGCGGTCTGGGGCGCCTGGAAGCTGGGCGTCATGGCTGGCGACAAGGTCGATCTGCGCGAACGCCTGATGGAAATGCCGTCCGTGCTGCGCAAGGCGCCAAATCCCCAGCCGGTTCCGATCCCGACCCAGCGCCGACCGGCGGTCGAGCAGCGCTAACCCGCTGCGCGCGCCAGGGCGAACACCCGGCACGCCGAGGCGAGGGGACGATCCCCACGGTCCAGATCGATCTTCTGGATCAGGCCGGCGAGGCTCAGGGCTTCGCCGGCCGCCACGCGTTCCAGCACCGCCCAGAACTCCGGCTCCAGGGCAAGGGACGTCGCGTGACCGGCCAGGTTCACGGACCGCTTTCTCAGACCGGCCAGGACCTCAATCCTCGCGCTTGGCGCCGTCCAGGTCGCGCCTCAGCTTTTCGGCGCGGGCGGCCTCCAGCGTCTTCTCGCCCTTGGTGCGGCCGAACTTGGCGCGGTTCTCGGCGGCGCGGGCCTTGTCGTCGGCCTTGGCCTTGGCCTTGCGAGCCTGGTTCAGATTGACGATGTCGGCCATGGATCTAGGGCTTCTTCTTCGAGACGGGGCGGATGACGACGGTTTCCTGCAGCCGCAACACCTCACCCTTCTTGAGGACCAGGGGCGCGCGACCGGGGAAGACGCAGTTCTGCATCGAGCGGTCGTTATACAGCATCCAGCGGGTCACCGCCTGGCCGTTCGCCTTGCAGGCCAGGCCCACGGTCCAAGCCGGGGAAGCTTCCGCCCCGGTCCAGGCGAAGCCCATCGACGGGCCGGCGGTGTTCGCGCCGCCGGTGGGCGTAATGGTCTTGCCGCCCGACGAAAACGTCAGGTGCTCCGGATCCACCAGGCGGATCGAAAAGCCGCCGAAGCCGCGATCGTCCTCGCTGCCGCCCAGGCCCAGGGCGTCGACGCGCGAGACGATGGTCGTGTCGAACGCCACGCGGCGCGCGCCGGCCTTCAGCGGCCGCACCGTCACCCTCGTCGTCTCGGTGGCGACATAGACCAGTTCCGGACCGGAATTGACCATCCAATCAAGATCGACGGTGAGGGTCCCGCCGCCCTCGGCGTCGCCCAGGAACCGCTTTTCGCGCACGAAGTAGCTGAGGCCCTTCATGTACCAGCCGTCAGCGACGGTCTTGCCGTCGGTCTGGACCTTCATCCAGGCCCACCAGACGCCGCGCTGGTGCGGATGGTCGCCGGGCTTGTCCTCGGTCAGGGCCGTCCCGTCGGGCGCATAGAGCGCGCTGACATAGTTCGAGCGTCCGGGCTCGGCCGCCGGGGCCAGCGGTTTGGTCCGATAGACCAGCACGGTCCTGCCGGCCTCGGTCAGGGTCACCGCGTCGTCGGCGAAGACCGCGTCGACGCGCTTGCCGATCGCGGGATCGGCCCGGGCCGGAGACACGCCGCAGCCGGTCATGAGCAGAGCGGCGGCGAGAAGGGCGAAGAGGCGCATCGGTCGTCGTCCTCGGAGGGTTTCGGAACGTATCAAGAACAATCCCTGCGTGCATGCAAGCTGAAACTTGGCCGCCGGCGTGGCCGTTGGATGTCGCGAGGCGTGGAATGGTCCCGCTGAACGTGGAGACGACAGAGATGATCGACGTCACGCAGATCAAGGAACACCAGGAAGTGGTCGGTTCGGATGGCGGCCACGTCGGCCGGGTGGACCACATCGCCGGCGGCGAGATCGAACTTGCCAAGCTGGATCTGGGCGGAGGCTTCAAGCACCACATGATCCCGCTGTCGTGGGTGGAGTATGTCGATGACGACAAGGTCCACCTGGCCCTGACCAAGGATGACGCCAAGGCCCAATGGCGCGAGAAGCACTGAGCGGCGGCCACACCGGGATGAGGGGCCTCCGTCCGAAAGGACGGGGGCCTTTTGCTTGACCGTTCCGGAGAAGCAGCGGCCTATCCGCGCCATCAGCGCGGAGGGTTTTCATGTACACGCTCTATGGTTCGCCCAGCACGGCCGGCACGGCCATCCACTGGATGCTGTTGGAGCTGGACGTTCCGTTCGATCTGAAACTGCTGGACTTCGACAAGGCCGAGCACAAGACGCCGGATTATCTGGCGCTGAACCCGGACGGTGTGGTGCCGACCCTGATCGTCGACGGCGCGCCGATCACCCAGATGGCCGGCATCGCGACCTTGCTGGCCGAACGCCATCCCGAGGCCGGTTTCGCCCCGCCGGTCGGTGCGGCGGAACGGGCCGAATATCTGAGCTGGACCCTGTGGCTGGCCAACAGCTTCCAGCCGAACTTCCGCGCCTGGTTCTATCCGCACGAGCCGGCTGGCGGCCAGGCGCAGGATGCGGTGAAGGACGCCGCCCGCCAACGGATCGAAGCTGGCCTCGCGCGGCTGGACGCGCGCCTGGCGGAGCGTGACTACGTCGTCGGCGACCGCTTCACGACCGTCGACCTGCTGGCTACGATCCTGTGCCGCTGGACGCGCAACATGCCAAAGCCCGCGACCGCGTGGCCGAACTTGAAGCGCTACCTCGACAAGATCCGTCAACGTCCGGCGCTGCGGGAAGCCCACGTCCGTGAAGGGCTGACGGACTGGATCGACGGGTAGAACGCAAAAAGGGCCCGGCGAACCGGGCCCTTTTCCATTGGCGACGCTGGCGAAGCCTATTTCACGCTGGCGCAGAACCGCTGGATGCGCTGGCAAGCGTCCTCCAGCACTTCGTTGCTGGTCGCGTAGCTGATGCGGAAGAACGGCGACAGGCCGAAGGCAGCGCCGTGGACAACCGCCACGCCCTCGGCTTCCAGCAATTCGCCGGCGAAGTCCTCGTCGGTCTCGATGACCTTGCCCGAGGGTGCGGTCTTGCCGATCAGGCCGGCGCACGAAGGGTAGACGTAGAAGGCGCCTTCCGGGGTCGGGCAGTGCAGGCCAGCGGCCTGGTTCAGCATCGACACGACCAGATCGCGGCGCTCCTGGAACAGCTTGGCGTTCGGCTTGATGAAGTCCTGCGTGCCGTTCAGCGCCTCGAGCGCCGCCCATTGCGAGATCGAGCAGGGGTTCGAGGTCGTCTGGCTGATCATCTTGCCCATGGCCTTGATCAGCGCTTCGGGACCCGCGGCGTAGCCGATGCGCCAGCCGGTCATCGAATAGCCCTTCGAGACGCCGTTCATCGTCAGGGTGCGGTCATAGAGCTTGGGCTCGACCTGGGCGATGGTGGTGAACTCGAAGTCGTCGAACACCAGGTGCTCGTACATGTCGTCGGTCAACACCCAGACCTGAGGGTGACGCAGCAGGACGTCGGCGATGGCCTGCAGTTCGGCGCGGGTATAGGCGCCGCCCGAGGGGTTCGAGGGGCTGTTGATGATCAGCCACTTGGTCTTCGGCGTGATCGCCGCTTCCAGCGCCGCCGGCGTGATCTTGAAGCCGCTCTCGGCGGTGGTCTCGACCGAGACGGGCGTGCCGCCGGCCAGCAGGGTCATGTCGGGATACGACACCCAGTACGGTGCGGGGATGATGACCTCGTCACCCGGGTTCAGGGTGGCGACCAGGGCGTTGTAGATCACCGGCTTGCCGCCCGGGGCGACGTGGACTTGGCTGGGCTTGTATTCCAGGCCGTTCTCGCGCTTGAACTTGGCGCAGATGGCGGCCTTCAGCTCGGGCATGCCGTCCGGGTCGGTATATTTGGTCTTGCCGGCCTTGATCGCGTCGATCGCGGCGTTCTTGATATTGTCCGGCGTGTCGAAGTCCGGTTCGCCCGCGGAGAGAGCGATCACGTCACGACCGGCGGCTTTCAGCGCGCGCGCCTTGGCGCTGATGGCGATGGTGGCCGACGGTGCGATGCGCCGCAGTGCGGCGGACTCGAGCGACATCTTGCAGAACTCCCCTGCGTTGACTTGGTCCGGTGGAAGGACCGTTTCAGGATTGCGGCGGTCTTTACGCCCCCGTTCGCCGCGGCGCAACGCGGCCGAGGCGGTTTCCACGGCCCTTCGAGACTTTTTGGCGACGCTTTCGGGGAGGCCCGTTCTTGCGCCTGGCCAGTCCTCGCGATACCGCTACCAATTGTAGGATCGATCACGGGAGAACGGGACGGTCCTCGGGGGAAACGCACGGCCGCTCGAACGGCCGCGAGGGGGAGGAACCACCATGAAGACCAAGATTCTATATATCGCCCTGGCCATCCTGGCCTTGGCGCTGGGCGCGGCTTCGCCGGGCTTCGCGCGCCAGTCGGGCGACGGCGACATTATGCAGAAGGCGATCAATAAGCCGTCTGCCAACTGGTCGATCTATGGCGCCGGCCAGAAGAACACCGCGATCAAGGACAAGTCCGTCCAGGGCGGCGGCGCAATCAAAGTCGAGGTGCAGGCGGCGAGCGGCAAGCCATGGGACGTCGGCGCCGCCCAGCCGATCGCCGGCAAGGTCACCAAGGGCGATGTTCTGCTGGTCGCGTTCTGGGCCAAGGCCGAGAGCGTCGACGGCGGCCCGGCCACGGCGGACATCCGGGCCGTGCGCGTGCAGCAGTCGGCCGCGCCGTACGAGGCGGCGATCCAGGGCGGGGTCAAGGTCGGGAGCGAGTGGAAGATGTACACCGTTCCCGGTCGCGCCGCGATCGACATCCCGGCCGGCGAGGGCAGTGTGGGCCTGCACCTGGGCTCGGCCAGGCAGACCGTCCTCCTGGGCGCGGTGTTCGTGCTGGACTTCGGGCCGGACTATGACCTGAAGAAGCTGACGGGAGACTAGGTGCGCGCGCGGAGCGCCGCCGCGAAGCTGGCCAGGTGACGCGCGATCGCCTGGCGGGTGCGCTCGTCGGTCAGGACGCCGTTCTCGAACTTGGTGTGGGCTTGCCCCACCAAGATGTCGGACAGAGGGGCCAGGTCGGCGCCCGCGCGCTTGAGGTTCAGGCGCAGGGCGTCCTGAGCGCGGACCGTGCCCGTCATCCCGGGGCTGGCCCCAAGGGCGCAGGCGATCTTGCCATCCAGCGGAGCGGGCTTGCCGCGCGAGGCCCAGTCGATGGCGTTCTTCAGCACCGCCGTCAGGCCGCCATTGTATTCCGGACAGGCGATCAGCAGGCCGTCGGCGGCGCGGACGGCCTCCTTCCAGGCGGCGACGGGCGCGGGATCGCCCCGGTCCTCGACGTCCTGGTTGAAGAACGGTAGCTCGCCCAGGCCGAACACCTCGATCGCCATCTCCTCCGGCGCCAGCTCGCGGGCGGCGTGAAGCAGGGCGGTGTTGTACGACGCGGCGCGCAGGCTGCCGGAGACGGCCAGAATCTTCATCCCGCCTAGTTAGCCGGCGCGGGCCTGGATGTCCTCCGCGCCGAACAGCAGCGGGACGATCAGGTCCCAGAGGCGCGAGATCTCCTCGGCGGCGGCCGAGCCCGGCTCCCACTCGCAGACCGAGCGGCCGTGGGCCACCGACTGCTGGAAGGCCGTGCGGGCGCGCAGGCCTATCGGCGCCAGCGGCATGCCGGTGAAGCGCAAGGCCTCGGCGGCCTTCAGAACCGCCGGGGGCTCGACGCCGTTGCGGCGGCTCGGCGCCTGGCTCAGGACGATCAAGCCCTTCTTGCCCAGGCGGCGGACCGCCTCGGCCGAGCGGACCACCGAGGCGATGTCCAGGAACGTGGGGCGGCAGACCAGGACGCACAGGTCGGCGCAGTTGATCGCCTGCAGGCCGTCGGCCTCGGGCGCGGCGGGGGTGTCGATGACCAGGGCGTCATAGCCGCCGTGCTGGGCCTGGACCTGGGTCGAGAACAGCTTGCCGGCGTTGATCTCGGCCAGCAGGGGACCCTCGCGGTTGCGGGCTCTCAAGGCGTCCGAGGCCGAGCGCTGCGGATCGATGTCGGCCAGCATGGTCTTCAGGCCGGACAGGTGGGCGGTGATCGCCAGATTGACTGAAAGCGTCGTCTTGCCGGCGCCGCCCTTGCGGGAGATCACAGCCAGGGTCTTCACGATCAAACTCCTTACCAGGCCAAGGTTTTCGGCCCTTGCAGCCTGTGGATAAGTAACGCTGTCATGTGAAGCCGGCGCAACCGAAATGTCGCGACGGGCGAATTGCGGCATCCCCGGATCGCGTTTCGGGGCAGCCGCCGGAAAAACGCCTCTTTCGCAGCGCCTGTCCGCCCGTCGTTGCAGCAGCGCCGCTTGACCGTGGGCGGCGCCTGCGCGAGGAGGGGCCGTGATCCGCCGTATCATCGACTTCGTCACCAACATGGACGCCCGCGCCTGGCGCACGGTGGCGGTGTCGTTCGTGCTGTTCGGCGGCGTGGGGGTGGTCTTCCTGTTCGGCGCGCAACTGCTTGGCGTCAACGGCGAGGCGGCGGTCGAGCACTGGCTGGGCGCGGCCAGCGGGCCCTGGGCCCTGCCGATGGCCGTGGCGGCCTTCGCGGTCATGGCCTTTCTGGGCGTGCCGCAGTTCGTGCTGATCGCTGCGGCGGTGGTGGCCTTCGGACCCTGGACCGGCTTCGCCTACAGCTGGATCGGCACGCTGGTCTCGTCGCTGGTCGGCTTCTGGCTGGGCCGGGCCTATGGCGCCAGGATCCTGCGCGACTTCGCCAGCGAGGGCGTCAACAAGTTCATGCGGATGATCGGCAAGAACGGCTTCATGGCCAGCCTGATCGTGCGCCTGGTGCCCTCGGCGCCGTTCATCGTCGTCAACATGGCCGCTGGCGTGACGCCGATGCGCCTCCGCGACTTCACCGCCGGCACGGCCATCGGCATCGTGCCGAAGATCGCCCTGACCGCCTTCGCCGGCAATTCGATCGTCCAGGCCATGAAGGGCGGCGGAAAGCAGCACATCGTCATGATCCTGCTGGCCGTGGTCATCTGGCTTGGCATGGGGCTGGTCAGCCGCGCCTGGCTCAAGAAGCGTGAGGCGGCGGAAGAGGCGGAGGGGTAAGACCCGCCGCCGTGTAGGTGGCTTCGCGCCACGCCCGGACGATCTCGCCGAACCAGCGTGTCCGCGTCTCGTCGTCCATGCCGTCGGTCTCCTCGACCCCGGCCGCCCAGGCCTCGATCACGAACGGCATGAAGGTGCGGGCGGCGTGCCTGCAGGTCGCGCGCTGGGCGTCCGACGCCTCCGGGGGCGGCGCCACGAACGGCTCGATCAGCCGCGTCAGCAGGACTTCCAGCGCCTCGCGCCAGGCGGCGGCCTCGGGCGCGCCTCGGGCGTCGCGGAGCAACAGCACGGTCAGCTTAGGATTGGATCGCGACAGGTTGACCAGCCGCGCGATGCTGGAGCCGTAGCCGCCCCAGGGACGTCCGGCGTCAGCCTCGATGCGCGCCAGCATATCGGCGAATAGGGTGTCTATGAGGCTCTGACGCGAGGGATACAGGCGATAGATCAGGATCTTGGCCACGCCCAGGCGGTCGGCGACGTCCTGCATGGTGGCGACCTGCAGGCCCTTCTCGGCGAACACCTCGATGGCGGTCTCCAGAACCGCCAGGCTGCGCGCAGCCTTGTCGACGCGCGGCTTGGGCCGGCCGGGACGACCTCTGGGCGAGGGGACTTTCGCGATTTCGCTCATCGGTGCTATGTAGAATGAAACTATAAAGTTTCAAATAGTGATCGGGAGGGCGGAATGCACAGGGCTGTGGTCGCGGCGGGCGCGCTGGCTTTGGCGGCTGTCGCGGGGGCGGCGTGGGCGGAGGATTCGGCGACGCCGATCACCGTGGAGCGCCAGAAGGCCTTCGCGGCGTCCCTGCCGCCGGACGACCGGCAGGACTTCGACTTCGCCGACAAGGGCTTCCTGGGCACGCGGACCGATCCGCTGATCAAGCGCCAGGACGGCCAAGTCGCCTGGAACCTGGCGGCCTACGACTTTCTGAAGGGGCCAGCGCCCGCGACCGTGAACCCCAGCCTGTGGCGGCAGGCGCAGCTGCTCTCCATGCACGGCCTGTTCCAGGTCTCGGACCGCGTCTGGCAGGTGCGGGGCTTCGACATCTCCAACATCACCTTCATCAAGGGCGACACCGGCTGGATCGTCATAGACCCGCTGACCATGCGCGAGACGGCCAGCGCGGCGCTGGAGTTGGTGAACCAGAAGCTGGGCAAGCTGCCGGTCAAGGCGGTGATCTACACCCACAGCCACAGCGACCACTTCGGCGGCGTGCGGGGCGTGGTCGACGAGG
>CBIHOB010000087.1:0-16655 GCA_966211605.1 uncultured Caulobacter sp. | reverse complement strand
GGACGTCGTCATCAACCGCACCAGGCGGTCGAAGACGATTTCCAGCATCGGCAGGCGCTCGTAGCTGACCAGCGCCGAGTTGATGATGGCGCGGATGCCGGTGCGGTCCTCGCCGCCGTCGCCGGAGAGGTCGAAGCCCAGCAGGCTGTCGATCTCGTCCTGGTTCAGGATGCGCTCGGAGCCGCCTTCGCCGCCGCCGTCGTCCCAGCCGCCCATGCCGCCGGAAAAGTCGCCGAATTCATTGGTCCCCTCGCCGGCGCCGTCGAAGGCCCCGGGGGGATTTTGCGAGGCCCACTGGGCCATCGCCGCCTGATCGTCGAGTTCGTCCGCCATGATCGTTCGCCCAACCAGCCCGAAGGCCTAGTTGATCAGCATCTCCTCGATGAGGACCGCGTTCACCTTGGCCGGCGCGGCGACCAGGTTCACCCGGCGCATCAGCTCGGCCTGCAGCTGGAAGGTGCCTTGGCTGCCGTTCAGGTCCTCGGGGCGCAGCTCGCGCAGGAACGTCTGGAACATGCTCTGCAGCCTGGGCAGATTCTCGGTCAGGGCGTCGCCCGTTTCCTCGTCCGGCAACTCGAAGGTCAGCTTCAGCTTCAGGAAGGTCGACTTGCCGTCTGCCGTCTGCATGTTCACGACGATATCGGGCAGGGTGTAGAAATAGACCCCGTCAGGACCTTCCTTGATCACGGGAGCAGGACCGCCGGCGGCCGCGCCGCCTTCGCCTTCCTTCTTTTCGCCGTGACCGCCCTCTTCCTTCTTTTCCTTCTTCTTTTCCTTCTTTTCCTTGCCGTGCTCCGCGCCGGCCTCGGCGTCCGGCTTCGGCTTCATCAGGAAAAACGCCGCGGCGCCGCCGCCGCCCAGGACCAGGACGCCCGCCGCGATCGCGATGATCAGGATGGGAGGCTTCTTCTTCGCCGGAGCTTCGCCCTCGGCGCCCTCTTCCCCTTCGGGAGCGGGAGCTTCCTTTTCCGGTTTCTTGGCCACGCGCGCGGTTCCTTGGAATCTATGCCCGTACACATGCGGGGGACATGGTTAACGATGTGTTTTGGAGGCCATTTGGTCGCAGGCTGAATCTGCCCGGCAGACTCCTCCACATCCGCCCTCGTTAACCTTCCTATTCGTTGATTTATAACGCGTTTTGGGGCTGGCACGAAGGTTGCTTCAAGGGATGCGGCGCATTTGTCGCGCCAGCCGCCCGAGTTAACCCGCCATGGACAACGCGCTTTACGTCGGCCTTTCGCGCCAGATGACGCTTCGCCGCGAGCTGGACATCGTGGCCAACAACATCGCCAACGCCAACACCACGGGCTTCAAGGTCGAGGACCTGATGGTCCGCACCGAGCAGGCCAAGCCGGCCAAGACCCTGGACGGCGCCGCGCCCGTGAAGTTCGTCATGGACACCGGCGTGGCCCGCGACTTCACGCAAGGCGCGATGACCAAGACGGGCGGCGATTTCGACCTGGCCATCGAGGGCAAGGGCTTCTTCAAGGTCCAGACCGGCTCGGGCGAGCGCTACACCCGCGACGGCCGCTTCACCACCAATCCGGAAGGCCAGCTGGTCACCCAGGCCGGCTATCCGGTGATGGACGAGGGCGGCGGCCAGATCACGATCGATCCGCAGCTGGGTCCGGTCACCGTCGGCAAGGACGGCATCGTCAGCCAGGGCGCCGTCCGGGTCGGCAAGATCGGCCTGGTGCGACCGGATGACCTCGCCACCTTCGCCAAGGACGGCGACAACCTGTTCCGCAACACCGCCAACACCACCCCGCAGCCCGTGACGGACGCCCAGATCCACCAGGGCATGCTGGAATCCTCGAACGTCCAGCCGGTTATCGAGATCACCAAGCTGATCGAGATCCAGCGCGCCTACGAAGGCGTCGCCAAGATGATGGACAACACCGCCGAACTGTCCCGGACCGCCGTCGAGCGGCTGGGCAAAGTCAACTAAGGGACGCTAGCCGATGCAAGCTCTCCGCACCGCCGCTTCGGGCATGGCTGCTCAGCAGCTGAACGTCGAAGTCATCTCGAACAACATCGCCAACATGAACACCGTTGGCTTCAAGCGCCAACGGGCCGAGTTCCAGGACCTGCTGTACCAGACGATCGAGCGCGCCGGCTCGCAGTCGTCCAGCGACGGCAACGTCGTCCCGACGGGCGTGCAGGTCGGCGGCGGCGTCAAGGCCGGTTCGGTCTATCGCATCACCGAACAAGGCACCCCGACCCAGACCGACAATCCGCTGGACGTCGCCATCCAGGGCAAGGGCTATATCCCCATCCTGCTGCCCTCGGGCGAGACGGCCTATACCCGCGCCGGCAACTTCTCGACCAACGACCAGGGCCAGGTGGTCACCGAGGACGGCTACGTCGTCCAGCCCGGCATCACGGTCCCGCAGAACGCCACCGACATCATCATCGGCAAGACCGGCCTGGTGCAGGTCAAGCTGGACGGCCAGACCGACCCGCAGACGATCGGCCAGCTGCAGCTCGCCAACTTCATGAACGAAGGCGGCCTCGAGGCGATCGGCGACAACCTGTACCTGGAAACCAGCGCCTCGGGCGCGGCCAACCTGGCCGCTCCGGGCCAGCCGGGCTTCGGCATGCTGCTGCAGCACTACACCGAAGCGTCGAACGTCGACGCCGTCTCGGAAATCACCGCCCTGATCACCGCCCAGCGCGCCTACGAGATGAACTCGAAGGTCATCACGACGGCCGATCAGATGCTGCAAACCACCTCGCAACTGCGGTCGTAAGCTCATGAAGACCTTCCTGCTCGCCGCCGCGACCACCCTGGTCATCACCGCGATCGCCGCTCCCGCCTTCGCCGGGACGCCGGTGACCCTGCGCAACGACACCACCGACTCCGACGGCCGCATCACCCTGGGCGACCTGTTCGACGGCGTCAGCGGTTCGGCCGCCAATATGGTCGTCGCCGCCCGGATGGGTCCCACCGCCGTGCTCGACGCCGGCCAGGTGCAGGTCTCGGCGCGCCGCGCCGGCTACGACTGGACCAACAGCAACGGCATCCGCCGCATCATCGTCCGCGAAGGCGTCGACAACGGCGGGGTCTCGGCCAACGGCGGCGGGGCGACGGCCGCGCGCGGCAACGTGGAAGTTCTTGCCTATGCCCGCAGCCTGGCGGCCGGCGAAATCGTCCAGCCCCAGGACCTGGTCTGGGTGAAGATGGCCGGCGCCCCGGCCGACGCGCCCCGCGACGCCGACGCCGTCATCGGCCTGGCGACCAAGCGCCCCCTGCGTGAAGGCGCCGCAGTCCAGGCCCGCGACGTGGGCGCCGCCCAGGTCATCAAGGCCAACGATCTGATCACCGTCACCTACGACGACGGCGGAATTTCCCTTTCGCTTCAAGGCAAGGCGATGGCCAACGCCGCCGCCGGCGAGGTTTTCGCCGTCCAGAACACGCTGTCGAAGAAGATCATCCAGGCCGTCGCGACGGGTCCTGGCGCCGCCGCGGTCGGTCCGCAGGCCCAGAGCTTGCAAGCCCGTTCGCAACCCGTCCGTTTCGCCGCTCGCTAGAAGGTTCTCACGCCCATGCGTCGCCCCGCCATCATCGCCGCCGCCGTCCTGCTCGCCCCGCTGGCCGCCTGCTCCACCGTCACCGAGGCCGTGAAGGGCCCGCAGCTGGCCCCGGTCGGCTATCCCGCCGAACTCGCCCCGATGCAGCAGCAGTACGTTTCGGCCCGCGAGCCGGCCCCGCAGTCGGCCTCGGCCAACTCGCTGTGGCGCGTCGGCGCCCGCGCCTTCTTCAACGACCAGCGCGCCAGCCGGGTCGGCGACATCCTGACCGTGATGATCGACATCGACGACAGCGCCAGCACCAAGAACCAGACCGCGTCCTCGCGCACCTCGAACATGAAGGCCGGCATCCCCAACCTGCTGGGCCTGGAATCGAGCCTGGGCAAGGTCCTGCCGGGCGGCTTCGACCCCGCCAACGCCCTGAACACCAACTCGGCCACCACCAACGCCGGCGCCGGCAGCGTCCAGCGCTCGGAAAAGATCAGCCTGACGATCGCCGCCGTGGTCAGCCAGGTCCTGCCGAACGGCAACATGGTCATCCAGGGCACTCAGGAGGTCCGCACCAACGCCGAGCTGCGCCAGCTGACCGTGGCCGGCATCGTGCGCCCCGAGGACATCTCCTCGGCCAACACCATCAAGCACACCCAGATCGCCGAAGCCCGCATCAGCTATGGCGGCCGCGGCGACATCAGCCGCGTGCAGAAGACCCCGGCCGGCCAGTCGCTGGTCGAAAAGTTCTCGCCCTTCTAAGCCAGGGTCGGAACCGACAAGACCGACGGGCGCGGCGGCCGCAAGGCTTCCGCGCCCGATCCGTTTCAGGAGCCATTCAGGTCCGCGCGGCGTTGATCAGGCGAGGAGGACCGCTCATGGCGTCCCGCATCGCTCCCGCCGTCGTCATTGGCCTGCTGGCCGCCGGCCTGGCCGGCTGCGCCCACGAGAAAGTCGCGCAAGGCGGTTATCACTGGGCCTATCTGGAGAGCGCGGCCGAAGCCCCTCGCCTGGCCTACGGCCGCCCCAATAGCGATGACGTCGTGCTGATGCTGAGCTGCAGTCCGGGCCAGGACCGGGTCGACGTCTCGGCCGTGGGCCTGTCGGGCGGCGAGATCGTCCTGGCTTCGGGCCGCGCCGAGAGCCGCTTCGCCGCCGCCAAGGTCGACGACGCCATGACGGAAGGCGGCCTGCTGGAAGCGCGCGGCAAGGCCAGCGCTCCGGCGCTGGACGGTTTCCGGAAGTCAGGCGACCTGGCGCTGCTGACGAAGGGCGAACGCCACAGCGTGGCGGCAGGTTCTGCCGACCGAGGCCACGTGCGGGCGTTCTTCAAGGCCTGCGGAGCGTAGTTACGCCCGACGGCCGGCCCCCGCCGCGCTGACATTGTCCATGCCCAGGGCGTTCAACGCGCCACGCAGGACGCCCTCGGCGTCAAGGCCGGCCTGGGCGTACATGGCGTCGGGCTTGTCCTGGTCCTGGAAGACGTCGGGCAGGCAAAGGGTGCGGATCTTCAGGCCGCGATCGAACGCGCCGTGCTCGGCCAGGGCTTGCAGCACGAAGGCGCCGAAGCCCCCCATCGAGCCTTCTTCCACCGTGACGATGGCCTCGTGCTCACGCGCCAGGCGCAGCAGCAGATCCAGATCCAGCGGCTTGGCGAAGCGGGCGTCGCAGACGGTGGCCGACAGGCCGCGCGCGGCCAGCAGGTCGGCGGCCTTCAGGCTTTCCGACAGGCGGGCGCCGAACGAGACGATGGCGACGCTGGTCCCTTCGCGGACGATGCGGCCCTTGCCGATCTCCAGGGGCTCGGCGATCGCCGGCAGTTCTAGGCCCAGGCCCTCGCCACGCGGATAGCGGAAGGCCGAGGGACGGTCGTCGATCTCGGCGGCGGTGGCGACCATGCGGGCCAGTTCGACCTCGTCGGCGGCGGCCATCAGCACCATGCCGGGCAAAGCGCCCATGAAGCCGATGTCGAAGCTGCCGGCGTGGGTGGGACCGTCGGCGCCGACCAGGCCAGCGCGGTCCATGGCGAAGCGCACCGGCAGGCCCTGGATGGCCACGTCGTGGACCACCTGGTCATAGCCGCGCTGCAGGAAGGTCGAATAGATCGCCGTAAACGGCTTCATGCCGTCGGCGGCAAGGCCGGCGGCGAAGGTCACCGCGTGTTGCTCGGCGATGCCGACATCGAAGGTGCGCTGCGGGAAGGCCTTCTGGAACAGGTCCAGGCCCGTGCCCGAGGGCATGGCGGCGGTGATGGCGACGATCTTGTCGTCCTTCTCCGCCCGCTTGATCAGTTCCTGGGCGAAGACCTTGGTGTAGCTGGGCGGGCCTGCGGCCGCCTTCTGCTGCTGACCGGTCACCACGTCGAACTTGGCCACCGCATGCAGCTTGTCGTCGGCGCCCTCGGCGGGGGCGTAGCCCTTGCCCTTCTGGGTGACGCAGTGGACCAGCACCGGCTTGTCGCCGAAGGCCTTGGCGTTCTTGAGCACGCTGACCAGGGCGTCCATGTCGTGGCCGTCGATCGGGCCCACATAATGGAAGCCGAGCTCCTCGAAGAAGGTGCCGCCGGTGACCATGCCCCGGGCATATTCTTCCGCCTTGCGCGCGGCTTCGCGCATCGGGGTCGGCAGTTTCTCGACGACCGTCTTGCCCAGCTTGCGCACCGAGCGGTAGGCCCCGCCCGAGACCAGGTTGGCCAGGTAGGCGCTCATGCCGCCCACGGGCGGGGCGATCGACATGTCGTTGTCGTTCAGGATGACGATCAGGCGCTTGGTGGTGTCCGTCGCCGCGTTCATCGCCTCATAGGCCATGCCCGCGCCCAGCGAGCCGTCGCCGATCACGGCGATGACGCTGTTGTCCTCGCCTTTCGCGTCGCGCGCGGCGCAGAAGCCCAGGGCCGCCGAGATCGAGGTGGCCGCGTGGGCCGCGCCGAACGGGTCGTATTCGCTCTCGGCCCGCTTGGTGAAGCCCGACAGGCCGCCGCCCTGGCGCAGGGTGCGGATGCGGTCGCGACGGCCGGTCAGGATCTTGTGCGGATAGGCCTGGTGGCCGACGTCCCAGATGAGGATGTCCTTGGGCGTCTCGAACACGTGGTGCAGCGCCACGGTCAGCTCGACCACGCCCAGGCCCGCCCCCAGGTGGCCGCCCGTGACCGAGACGGCGTCGATCGTCTCGCTTCGGACCTCGGCGGCCAGCTGCTTCAGATCGGCGATCGAAAGCTCGCGCGTGTCCGCCGGAGAGGCGATGGTGTCGAGCAGAGGCGTTTTGGAAGGCATGTCGGAAGAAAGCGCGGTCAATTGCGGCGGTCCAGCACGAAATCGACGCTTTCGCGCAGATGTTCCGCTCGTTCGCCAAAGATCTCGAGATGGGAACGGGTCTGTTCGGCGAGAAGGGCCACGCGCTCCTTCGCCGCATCCAGCCCCAGCAGGGTGACGTAGTTGGCCTTGCCCTTGGCGGCGTCCTTGCCGCCGGCGGCCTTGCCCAGGGTCTTTTCGTCGCCCTCAGCGTCCAGGATGTCGTCGACGATCTGGTAGGCCAGGCCCAGATCCTGGGCGAAGGCCATCAGGGCGGCGCGCTCGGCCTCCTTGGCCCGGCCGATGATCAGCGGGATCTCGAAGGCGAAGGCGATCAGGGCCCCGGTCTTGAGGCGCTGCATGCGCGCCACCGCGCCCAGGTCGTCGCGGACGCCCAGCAGGTCGATCATCTGGCCGCCGCACATGCCGCGCGCGCCCGAGGCGATGGCCAGCTTGCGCACCAGCTCCGAGCGGACATGGCCGTCATCGTGGGTGTCGGGGTGGGCCATGATCTCGAAGGCCGCCGTCTGCAAGGCGTCCCCCGCCAGGATGGCCGTGGCCTCGTCATACTGCTTGTGCACCGTCGGACGACCGCGGCGGACATTGTCGTCGTCCATGGCCGGCAGGTCGTCGTGGACCAGGCTGTAGGCGTGGATGCACTCCAGCGCGCAGGCCGCGCGCAGCACCGGCCGCTCGGGCAGGTCGAACATCTTGCCGGTCTCGAGGGCGAAGAACGGGCGCAGGCGCTTGCCGGGCCCCAGGGCCGCATAGCGCATGGCCTCGGTCAGGCGGCTCTCCGGACCGTCAGCGCGCGGCAGCAGCTCGTCGAGCGCCACGGTGACGATGTCGGCGGCCTGGACGATCCGCTTGGCGAGGTCGCTCTCCGGACGCGCGGCGGGCATCAGTTGAACTCGGCCGGTTCGGCGGAAACGGCGCCGCCTTGGCCCAGCACGATCTTCTCGACCTTCAGGCGGGCGGCTTCCAGCTTCTTCTCGCAGTGGGCCTTCAGGGCCGCGCCGCGTTCGTAGATGTCGATCGAGCGCTCCAGCGGCGCCTGGCCCGACTCCAGCTCGGCCACGATCCGCTCCAGCTGCGCCAGGGCTTCCTCGAAGCTCAGGGCGGAGATGTCGGCGGCGGGGGCTGCGGCGTCGGTCATTTCAACTCTCAGGTGAACAGGCGTCAGCCTAGTGTCCCAGGCCGGTGCGAGCAACGGCCTAGAGCCTAGGCGTGGTTAAGGGAAGTCCCTTTTGAGATCAGGCGCGACGGAAGCGCTTGATGCTCCAGTAGGCGTGGCCTTCGTCGACCAGTTTGGTCAGCCCCCGCGCCTTCAGCGCATCGGCGATCATCCAGTTGAAGAAGCCGTGGGCGACGACCAATACGTCCTGGCCCTGGTCCGACAGTTCGACCAGGAGGTCGGCGGCCTTGCCGGCCCGGATCTCGGCCTGGGCCCGGGTCTCCTGGCCGCCGTGGTTGTTGAAGAACCACCACCAGAAGCGGGCGAAGAAGCCCAGGCGCTTGGGCGACATCTTCAGCCACAGCGGCCAGGGCGGCGGCGGCAGGGGGGCCTCGATGAAAGTCGGGTCGGTGGCGAACGCCCTGCCCTGGACCACCGCCTGGGCGGTCTCGATCGAGCGGCGGCGGGTCGAGGCGATGATCACGTCCGCGTCACGGGCGATCTGGATCAGTCCGGCCGGCGGGGTCTGGCCCGCCTTCAGGCCGCCCACCTCGTAGCGGGCCCACCAGTCGCCGTATTCCGGCGCGTTGAGGCGAACCTTGCGCGACAGAGCCGGTTCGCCGTGGCGGGCCAGGGTGATGACGCCCGGCGTCGCGGGCGAGGACGGTTGGTCGGCGGTGGTTACGTCGGCCATGCTTTAGAGAAGTCGGTCGGCGGGAATGCCGTTCCGTCCTCTCATCCCTCCTGAAGAGCGCGGACATGCGCGGCGGCGGACCGCCCCAGCGCCTGGAGGTCGTAACCGCCCTCGAGCGAGGACACAACCCGGCCCTTGGCGCGGGCGTTCGCCACCGAGACGATCGCCCGGGTCGCCCAGGCGAAGTCGTCCTCCTCCAGGCTCTGCGCCGACAGGGGATCACGAACGTGGGCGTCGAAGCCCGCCGAGACGAGGATCAGCTCGGGCGCGAAGGCGTCGACCTTGTGCATCAGCCCCTCGAATCGCGATCGCCAGGTCTCGCGCGGCGCGTGCGGGGCGACGGTGGCGTTGACGATGTTGCCGACCCCGGTCTCGGACGGATCGCCGGTGCCGGGATACAGGGGCGACTGGTGGATCGAGGCGACCATCACCGTCGGATCGTTCTCGAACGCCGCCTGGGTCCCGTTGCCGTGGTGGACGTCGAAGTCGACGATCGCCACCCGCTTCAGCCCGGCGGCCTGGGCCGCGCGGGTCGCCACCGCGACGTTGGAGAACATGCAAAAGCCCATGGCCGTATCGGGTTCGGCGTGATGTCCAGGCGGGCGGACGGCGCAGAAGGACCGTTCGGTCTCACCGGCCGCGACGGCGCGTACGGCGGCCACGCAGGCTCCGGCAGCGCGCCGGGCCGCCGCCAGGCTGCCGGTCGACATCACGGTGTCGGGATCCAGCGACCGCCGGCCGCTGCGGGGCGCGGCGGCGAAGACGGCGTCGACGAACGCCCGGGGATGCACGCGCAACAGGTCCTCGATGTCGACCAGCGGCGCGTCGAAGGGCTCCAGCGCCAGGTTGGGATCGTCGTTCAGCGCGTCGACCACGGCCCGCAGGCGCTCGGGACTCTCCACATGGCCGTGGCCCGGCTGGTGATCCAGCATGTCGAGGTGGGTGTAGAGCGCCAGGGTCATGGTCAGCTGGCCTTGCGGGTCGGCTCGGCCGGAAGACCCAGCACATTGGCGTCGCCCCAGGCCTTCAGCGCGCAGATCACCGGCTCCAGGCTCTTGCCCTTGGTCGACAGCGAATATTCCACCCGCGGCGGCACCTCGGCATAGACTGTGCGGACGATCAGGCCGTCGGCCTCCAGCTCGCGCAGCTGCTTGGTCAGCATGCGCTGGGTCACCGCGCCCAGCTTCCGCCCCAGGGCGTTGAAGCGCAGGCGACCGCCCATCAGGTGGTACAGGATCACGCCCTTCCACTTGCCGTCTATCAGGCCCAGCGCCGCCTCGACGCCGCACTCCTTGGGGTCTTCCATCGCGGCCTCACAGTATCCAAACAGGTACTACATACAAAAAAGTACCGTACTTGCGAAGATCGTAGCACGGCGCGATCTCCTCGCCAGCGGCTCGAGACCGCCGTCCTTTTGGAGATCATCATGAAGATCGTCGGCTTCCGCGAGCTGCTGCCCGCCACCGATCCCAACGCCCTGCTCGACCTGGAAGCGCCCGCCCCCGTGGCGATCGGCCATGACATCCTGGTGCGGGTGAAGGCCGTCTCGGTGAACCCCGTCGACACCAAGGTGCGCAGCCGCGCCCAGCCGACGCCGGGCGAGACCCGGGTGCTGGGCTACGACGCCGCGGGCGTGGTCGAGGCGGTCGGCGAGGCCGTCACCCTGTTCGCCCCTGGCGACGCGGTGTTCTATGCCGGCGCCATCGGCCGCCAGGGCTCGAACGCCGAGCTGCAGCTGGTCGACGAGCGCATCGTGGGCAAGAAGCCCAGGAGCCTGGACTTCGCCCAGGCCGCCGCCATGCCGTTGACCTTCATCACCGCCTGGGAGCTGCTGTTCGACCGCTTCGGCGTCCAGCGGGACGGCGGCGAGGGCCAGACCCTGGTCATCATCGGCGGGGCCGGCGGCGTCGGCTCGGCCCTGATTCAGCTGGCCCGCAAGCTGACGCGGCTGAACGTCGTGGCCAGCGCCTCGCGGGAAGAGACCCGCCACTGGGTCGAAAGCCTAGGCGCCCATCAGGTCTTCGACCACGGCAAGCCGCTGACCGAGGAGCTTAAGCGTCTGGGCCTGGAAGCTCCGGCCTACATCGCCTGCCTGACGCACAGCGCCCAGCACTTCCCGCAGGTCTCCGAGGCCATCGCCCCGCAAGGCAAGATCGGCGTCATCGAGGCCGACGGCGACCTGGACATCCGGCCGCTGCAGGTCAAGGCCGCCTCGATCCACTGGGAGTACATGTTCGCCCGCCCGCAAGGCACGCCTGACATGATCGAGCAGCACAGGCTGCTGACGGAGGTCGCGGACCTGGTCGACCAGGGAATCCTGCGCACCACCCTGACCCGGAAGGTCGGCAAGATCCGCGCGGCCGACCTCTTGGAGGCTCATCGCCTCGTCGAGAGCGCCCGCACCATCGGCAAGGTCGCCCTCGAAGGGTTCTGAAGGTGAAGGCCGCAGATTGAAGGCTGGGGTCGTGGCGGCTACGAACGTCGCCATGACCCACGCCATCCGCCGCGCGACCATCCATGACGCCGACACCGTGTCCAGCCTGGGCGCGCGCACCTTCACCGAGACCTTCGCCCACCTCTACCCGCCCGAGGACCTGGAGACCTTCCTCGCCTATGCCTACGGCCTGGAGCGGACGCGGAACGACCTGGTCCATCCGAACAAGGCGACCTGGATCCTCGAGGACGAGGACGGCGAAGCCGTCGGCTATGCCCTGGCCGGCCCTTGCGACCTGCCGCATGACGACGTGCAGCCCGAGCATGGCGAACTGAAGCGGATCTATGTGCTGAAGAGCCACCAGGGCGGCGGCCGCGGCTCGCGCCTGCTGAACACCGCACTGGAGTGGCTGGAGAAGGACGGCCCGCGTCCTTTGTGGATCGGCGTCTGGTCCGAGAACTATGGCGCCCAGCGGCTGTATGGTCGACTCGGGTTCGAGAAGGTCGGCGAGTATCACTTTCCGGTCGGCGAGACGCGGGACCTGGAGTTCATCCTGCGGCGGGGGTGATTGCGTCCGCTTTCAGAACGCTCCACTATCCGAACAACCGTTCGAAAGTCGCGCCGATGTTCCTTCGTTTCTTCTCCGAGCTCCGCCAGGCCAAGGTGCCGGTGAGCCTGCGCGAGTACCTGCTGCTGATGGAGGCCCTGGACAAGGAGGTGATCGACCGCTCGGTCGAGGACTTCTACTTCCTGTCGCGCGCCAGCCTGGTGAAGGACGAGAAGAACCTCGACAAGTTCGACCGCGTGTTCGGCCACGTCTTCAAGGGCCTGGAGACCGTCAACGAAGGCTTGGCCGCCGACATTCCCGAAGACTGGCTGAAGGCCCTGACCGAGCGGTTCCTGACCGACGAGGAGAAGGCCCAGATCGAGGCCCTGGGCGGCTTCGAGAAGCTGATGGAGACCCTGCAGGAGCGCCTGCGCGAACAGAAGAAGCGCCACGAGGGCGGCAATAAGATGATCGGCTCGGGCGGAACCTCTCCGTTCGGCAACAACGGCTACAACCCCGAAGGCGTGCGCATCGGCCAGGACAAGAGCCGCCACGGCCGGGCGGTGAAGGTCTGGGACAAGCGCGAGTACAAGAACCTCGACGACAGCGTCGAACTGGGCACCCGCAACATCAAGGTCGCCCTACGGCGCCTGCGAAAGTTCGCCCGGACGGGCGCGGCCGACGAACTGGACCTGCCCGGCACCATCAAGGGCACGGCCGAGAAAGGCTATCTGGACATCCAGCTGCGCCCCGAGCGCCGCAACGCCATCAAGGTGCTGATCTTCTTCGACATCGGCGGCTCGATGGACGGCCACATCAAGCTCTGCGAGGAGCTGTTCAGCGCGGCCAAGACCGAGTTCAAGAACCTGGAATTCTACTACTTCCACAACTGCCTGTACGAAGCCGTCTGGAAGGACAACAAGCGCCGCCACACCGAGAAGATCCCGACCTTCGACGTGCTCCACAAGTTCCCGGCCGACTACAAGGTGATCTTCGTCGGCGACGCGACCATGAGCCCCTACGAGATCACCTATCCGGGCGGCAGCGTCGAGCACTGGAACGAGGAGCCCGGCGCGCTCTGGATGCAACGGGTCACCGACATCTACCAGAGCTGCGTGTGGCTGAACCCGACGCCCGAGCGGCATTGGGACTACACCCAGTCGATCGGCGTCATGAAGCAGATCCTGTCGGACCGCATGTATCCGCTGACCCTGGAAGGCCTGGACAAGGCGATGCGGGAACTGGTGCGGGGCTGACGCCTCGAAGGCCTAGTGCGCCGGCGGCGGGTCGCCCACATGGGTGGTGATGTCGGCGGCCGAAGCCTGGCCGACCAGGGGCACCGACGGTTCGACGTGATCGTTGGCGATCGTCACCCCGACCGTGAAGGTCGACGCCGTGGCCCCGCCCAGCAGGATGAAGACGTCCTCGTGCCCGTCGCCGTTGACGTCGAAACCCACGCGCGCGCCGGCCACGGCGCGGGTCACGTCCGTCACCTGGGCGGCGATGTTCTCGCCCAGCGCCGCGCCCTGAGCCGCCAGCACGTCGCCGACCGCCGCCGTGCTGACCACGGTGACATGCCCTGGTCCGATCACCGCCAGGTGGTCGCCCTTGGCGGCCGAGAAGTCGAGCACCACGCCCAGCAGGGCGGCGGTCTTGTCGCTCGGCTCGTTGGCCGAGATCAGGAAGGTGTCCGCGCCCGCGCTGCCGGAGGCCACCACCCGTGCGTTCATGACGATGGTGTCGTCGCCGGCCCCGCCATCGATGCGGTCGACCTGGCCCTTCTGGGCGCCGCCGCCGTCGATGTGGTCGTCGCCGGCCCCGCCCGCAATCACGTCGCCCGCGGCAGTGCCCTTCAGGGTGTCGTCGCCCGCGGCGCCGGTCATCACATACTTGGCGCCGACGAAGCCCGTCCCGGCCGCGCCGGTTGCGCCGCCGCTGCTGGCGGCCATGATCTCGAACTGACCTTCGCCAGCGCCTTCGCCTTGCGGCTGGGAGGCCAGCGCAGGGGTTGGCGGTGGCGCGGAAGATGACGACGAGGGGGCCGAAGACATGGCCTGATCGGCGTGCGAAATCTGGACCGCGCCGAGACCGTCCTGGACCTGGGTCGGCGCTTCGACGGCCAGGCCCTGCAGGGTCGCGGACTTGACGGGCGGCGCGACGATTTCAGCCCCGCCAGTCGCCGGCGCCGGCGGCGCCGAATGCCCTTGGGCCCGGTCGGCTTCGAGGTTCAAGGCGGCGATCAGCTTGGAGGCCACGCCCTCGATCGCCGGATCGTCGGCGCGCGGCAGGTTTTCGAAGGTCAGGCGGCCCGCCTCGCCCAGCTCGACACCGCGCAACTCCAGATACAGGCCCACGGCGATGACCAGCGACAGGAACGACTGGGCCTCGCGACTGGACGGGTTGAAGGCCACGACCACGCCGCTCTGGTCCTCGACGTTCGAGGCCAGCACCTGGCGCAGCGCGCCCCACAGGCTGCCGACCTGGTGGAACATGTCGACCGCCGCGTCATGCACCACGAACTGGCCGTCGATCCGGGCGACATGGACCAGCACGTCCTGGTTCGCGTCGGTGACGACGTACCAGGGATCGCCGGAATCGGTCTGGCCGAACACGCCGTCCACCTCGCCATAGGTCGAGGCCAGCTGCTGGGTGAGCAGCATCAGCAGGCCGCGCTCATTGGCGGACCAGTCGCTGGCCGGAGGCCGCGGGCTGAAGGCTAGGATCTCACCCATCGATCGACTCGTCAGGCCTGCGCCGCGCGCTCGGCGACGACCGGCTCGGCTTCGTCGTCGACAGCGCCGTCGAACAGCAAGCGGTGCAGTTCAGGCTCATAATAACGCAGCAATGTGCGGGCGAATTGGCCAGGATCAAGGCCCAGGCTCTCGGCCCAGACCGCTTGCGCCTCGATCGGCACGCGCCCCAGCCCGTTCTCCACCTGCGACACGAAGGTGTAGTAACGCAGTCCCGTCTTTTCCGCCAACTCGGCCTGGGTAAGGCCCGCCGCCTCACGCGCGGTCTTCAACCAGCGCCCCGCCTCGCGACGAAGGGTCTTGGTCAGCGCCGCCTTGGCGGGATTCATCGCCGTTCTTGACATCGCACAGCCGCTTCCGCGCCCAACGGTGGGCGCTCCCTAGTTGTTACACATTGCATAAAAACGCAACAATCGAATGTCGGGCCTTCGCAAGGCCCTTGCGGATCATGCTCAACCCACATACAGTTTTTACACAACTATTTTGAACGAAGCAAACGCATGTACGTTTCGATCGACCCTGCCCATTCCCGCGTCGCGGCGCTCGCGATCACGCCGCGCCTGTCGCTGGTGATGGTGGTCTACATGACCGGCCCGGCCCTGATGGAAAGCGTCCGCCACGTCCTGGCCGAGCCCGGCGTCGAGGAATTCATCATCGTCGACAACGGCTCATCCCTGTCCGACGCCGCCTGGCTGCGCGAGCTGGCCCGACGCGAACCGCGCGTGCGCCTGCTGCAGGGCCTGGGCAACATCGGCTTCGCCCGCGCCGCCAACCTGGGCGCGGCGGCGGCCAAGGGCGAGGCGCTGGTCTTCCTCAATCCCGACGCCTTCCTGACCCCCGGCGCGATCGCGGCCCTGGCCGACGCCGCGCGCGATCGCCCCTCGCCCTGCATCATCGGGGCGCGGGTGTTCAACACGGACGGCACCGAACAGCGGGGCGCGCGGCGCGGCGAGATCACGCCCGTCACGACTCTGCTCACCCTCTCGAAGCTTAGCGCCACCCTGCCCCCGCTGCGCCGCTTCGAGATCCACCGGGAGGGTGAGCCCCCGCCGCCCTACCCGGTGGACACCCCTACGATCTCGGGCGCCTGCTTCTATGTTTCGGCGGCTGACTTCCACGCGCTGGGCGGCTTCGACGAGGCCTACTTCCTGCACGTCGAGGACATCGACCTGTGCTGGCGCGCCCGCAAGCAGGGCGGCAGCGTGCTGTTCCAGCCCAACGCCCGCATCGTCCACGTCGGCTCGACCAGCAAGGAGAACCCGCTGGTCATCGAGTGGCACAAGGGTCGCGGACTGGTCCGATACTTCCTCAAACGCGCCGACAGCCCGCATCGCAAGGCGCTGGCCCTGGTCCTGGCCCCGCTGATCATCGGCGCGGCCATCGCCCGCCCCCTGCTGCGCCAGCTGCGGCGCGGCCGGATGGGCCGTCCGGTCGAGCGCCTGGCCGCGGTGTCGACCAGCGCTTGACGAAACGCGCGCGTGAAGACCATCGGATCATCCGAAGGCTGACCCGCCATGCGCCCGTCCATCGCCCTGACCGTCCTCGCCGGCGCCCTCGTAATCGCGCGGGCCGCCAGGGCCGAACGCCAGCGCGGCGACGAAAGCTAGGGTCAGCCGGGCGTGTCGTTCCTGCAGCACCGCGCCGACGCCGTCGAATGCGCCTATCGCGTGGGGCAGGACGCGCCGGTCGACTATTCGCGGGTCGACCTCGTGTTCTCAAGCAACATCGTGACGCCCGGCCGAGAAGGATGTCGACATGCCGATGCGCGAGATGGTCGACGCGGCCGCGCCCAATCCCCAGCGCATGACCCGGCCCTGGCGCGAGATCTCCAGCCAGCAGAAGCCTTTGGCAAGCGCCTGGGCGAACGCGGGCGCCTTCGACCGACGCGGCCTGATCAGCCGGCGGCGGCGTCGCCGCCTGCCCGCTGAGCAGCACCAAGGCCGTCAGCATGCCGATCATTGCTCGCTCCCCGCGCATTTCGTGGTGGAAACCCAAACGCGAACCTTGTTACGCGCTACCATCGACGATCTTGACGCTTGCGCCAAATTCGAACGGCCGTAAGAGTTCCCTACGGGTAAAGGGGAATACTGTAGTGAGTCCGACCACCGACGCCGCCGCTTCTCACGAAGTCGAGGCCGCCGAGACCGAAGCCGCCACCAAGAACCTGGTCTTCGTCGCCGCCGAGCGCCTGTTCGCGCTGCACGGCTTCCAGAACGTCTCGGTGCGCGACATCACCGCCGCCGCCGG
>CBIHOB010000086.1:0-16684 GCA_966211605.1 uncultured Caulobacter sp. | reverse complement strand
GAGCCGTCTCTATCCCCGGAATTCGCGACCTCGACCCCAACGAAATCAATCGCTTCTCATTTTTACGCAGCCCTGAATGATCCGCGTTCGCGCAGACCCCCATACTTCTCCTCGCCCCACCGCTGGGGAGGCCGTCCAGCTGGCGACCTGACGGGCGGTGGGGGCGGTCGAGCGGGTAGCGCTCGTCGGCCTCTTCTTTTGGGGAGGCGCCTTCGCGACGGATCCAGCGGCGGGTTCCCTGAAACATCGGGACGAAGCCCTGGCGGCGACGGCTTCGACGGCGCGCCAGGCGCGGGCTGAAATCGCCCGCGCGGTCCGGGAGGGTCGCTTTCCCTCCCGCCCGCCGGAGGCCTCCTTCGGGAGCGGGTTAAGACCCCGCGTCTCGTGGGCTTTCGCATCGACGGCCGCGCGGAGCGCTCCGGCCCCGGCCGAAACGGTTCCTCTATCCATCCCTTCCGGGCCCGGCCCGGACGCTTCGCCGCCTCCCCAGCCCGCCGGCTTTCCCGGCGGAAGACCGTCGCCTCGCGCCTTCAACCCTAGAGGAGTCTTCCGATGTCCAAACCCCGCCCGCCCGTCCAGACGCCTGACAAGACGGCGGCCCGCGCGTCCAGCGACGCCCCCGTCACCGCCGACAGCGACCTGGTGAACATCCTCCGGGCCACGGTCGCCGCGCGTACCGAGATCCTCCGGCGAACGTCCTACGAAGACTATCTGGCCGTGAAGGCCGCCTTGGACGCGCTGCCGCCCTTCCCGGGTGACTGAAGAGTCGACGCTCTATACATCAATTGTTAAGTCAAAGGCGCTTCGGGCGCAGACTTATCCACACGCTCCCCGGCATGTCTCGCGGTATAGAAACATGAACCGGCTGTAATCTGTCGGCGAAGTAATCCACCTTTCAGCCTTGTAACTTGAGATGAATGGGCCCGGCGGTCAGATCTCTCCCCACTGAGGGGACACAGTGATGACCAAGACCATGCTTCTGGCCACAGCGGCCACGCTTCTGCTCGCCGGCGGGGCCTTCGCGACGACGGCCCGCGCCGGCGAGGCCGCCCAGGTTCCGGTTCCGCCGCCGAGCGCCCAGGGGACCCCGGCGCCGGCGGCCGTCGACGGCGCCGCCCAGCGCGGGGTGCTGGTCTTCGCCCCCGACTTCTTCGCCGCCCAGCGTCCGAACACGGCCCTGGACATGGTCGAGCGGGTGCCCGGCTTCGACGTCGACGACGGCTCGGGGGCGCGGGGCTTCGAGGGCGCGGTCGGCAACATCCTGATCAACGGCAGCCGCCCGGCCTCCAAGAACGACACCGGCTCGAACGTCCTCTCGCGCACCCCGGCCGACCGGGTCGAGCGCATCGAGCTGATCCGGGGCGGCGCCCCGGGCGTCGACATGCAGGGCTATGCCGTGGTCGTGAACGTGGTGCTGAAGACGGGCGCCAGCCGCCAGTCGATCCTGACCTGGAACGCCATGCTGTTCGACGGCGGCCACGACATCTACGGCGGCAGCTACCAGTTCACCGCCACCAACGGCGACAGGAGCTGGGGCGTGACCTTGAGCGACGGCACCTCGTCCAGCGACAGCAACGGCGTCGGCCGCAATGTCCGCCATGACGGGACGGGCGCGCTGATCCGCGACGAGGCCTTCCTCAACGACAGCTGGGGCGGCGGGCGCTCGATCCGCGGCAACTTCACCGGTCCGGTGGCCGGCGGCAAGCTGGAGGCCACGGCCCGCTACGGCGTCAACGACTGGCAGGAATGGCAGGAGCTGAGCTCGGCGACGGCCTTCCGCCGCAGCGCCTATGCCGAGGAGAGCCATTCGGGCGAGCTGGGCGCCACCTGGACCCGGCCGCTGAGCCCGAAGTGGAACCTGGAGGCCCGGGCCATCCACAGCTTCGAGAACTTCGACAACGTCTCGACCGGCGACCAGACCCTGTCGGGCGTCAAGGACCCGCAGCAGCGGTTCGTGGCCGACGGCGACAGCGGCGAGTCGATCGTGCGCGGCCTGGTGCGCGGCGAATATTCCAAGGCCCTGACCCTCGAGGCCGGCGGCGAGGTCGCCTACAACATGCTGGACGTCAAGCAGGCCTACAGCGTCGGCGGCGTGGCCGTGGTGCTGCCGTCGGCTTCGGTGAAGGTCGAGGAGCTGCGCGGCGAGGCCTTCAGCAAGGCGACCTGGCGGGTCAATCCCAAGCTGACCCTGGAGGGCGGCCTGCGGCTGGAGACCTCGACCATCAAGCAGTCGGGCGACGCCAGCAATAAGGAAAGCTTCTTCTACGCCAAGCCCCGCTTCCTGGCGACCTGGACCCCCGCGTCAGGAAGTCAGTTCCGCTTCCGCTTCGAGCGCGAGCTGGGCCAGCTGGACTTCGAGGACTTCGCCGCCTCGTCGGACCTGGACGACAGCACCGTCTATGGCGGCAATGTCGACCTGAAGCCCGAGCAGCGCTGGATCTCGGAGCTCAGCTACGAGCGCCGCTTCTGGGGCGAGGGCATCGTCTCGATCGGCTATCGCCACGACGAGATCATCGGCGTGATCGACCGCCTGCCGCTGCCGGGCGGGCTGTCGGCGACCGGCAATATCGGCGACGGGACACTGGACCGCCTGTCGCTGAACATCGTGGTGCCGACCGACCGGTTCGGCATCAAGGGCGGCCGCTTCACCTTCAAGAACGACTGGAACGAGACGCACGTGAAGGACCCGACGACGGGCCGCGACCGTCCGATCAGCAAGGTGCGGCCGACCCAGGCCAATATCGGCTTCCAGCAGGACCTGACCAAATACAGGACCCAGTGGGGGATCACCTGGCTGCCGCTGCTGGGCCAGGGCACCTACGACGTCGACCAGACCAATGTCTGGCGCGGCTCGAACTATTACGAGGCCTTCGTCGAGTACAAGCCGACGGCGACCCTGGCGATCCGGGCGCAGCTGAACGTCTGGGACGACTTCACCATCCGCCGCACGGTCTTCGCCGACCGCGCGCCGAACCGGGCGGTGGCGTTCGTCGAGGACCGGGCGATCGACCCGCGGACCTTCGTCAGCCTGCGGGTGCGCAAGACGTTCTGATGAGGCCCTTTTTGCGGCTACTTCCTCAGCCGCTGGATCAGGGCCGTGGTCGACGGATCGTGCTGGCCGACCGCGCCGCTCTCCAGTTCGGGCAGGATGCGATTGGCCATCACCTTGCCCAGCTCGACGCCCCACTGGTCGAAGCTGTTGATCCCCCAGATCACGCCTTCGACGAAGGTCTTGTGCTCGTAGAGCGCGACCAGGGCGCCGAAGGTCCGGGGCGTCAGGCGGTCCAGGATCACCAGGGTCGAGGGCCGGTTGCCGGCGAAGGTGCGCTGCGGGGCCAGGGTGGCGATCTCGGCTTCGGAGACGCCCTTGCCCTTCAGCTCGGCGACCACATCTTCGGTCGAGCGGCCGACCATGAAGGCTTCGGCCTGGGCGAGGAGGTTCGAGAGCAGCTTCTCATGCATGCCCGCCGGACCCTCGTCCGACTTGGCGACGCCGATCAGCTCCATGGGCGTGATGTCCGCGCCCTGGTGCATGCACTGGAAGTAGGCGTGCTGGACGTTGGTGCCCTCGTCGCCGAACACGACCGTGGCCGTGCCGCGCGGGGCGGGCTTGCCGTTCGGGCCGACCGACTTGCCGTTGCTTTCCATCTCCAGCTGCTGGAGGAACGCGGCCAGGCGGCGCAGGCGGTGCGAATAGGGCACGACCGAACGGGCTCGGCGATCCAGGCCGTTGCGGTTGAAGATCTGGGCCAGGGCGACCAGCACCGGGGCGTTCTTCTCCAGCGGCGCCGACTTGAAGTGCTCGTCCATGGCCGCCCCGCCGTCGAGGAAGCCCTGGAAGGCGTCCCAGCCCGCGGCGACGGCCACGGAGAGACTGACCGAGGACCACAGCGAATAGCGGCCGCCGACCCAGTCCCAGAAGCCGAACACCCGCTCGTCCGGCACGCCGAAGGCGGCGGTCTTGTCGAGCGCGGTCGAGATGGCGGCCAGGTGCTGATTGGCGCCGCTCTCGCCCAGGGCGGCGACCAGCCAGGCGCGGGCGGCGGTGGCGTTGGCCAGGGTCTCCTGCGTCGTGAAGGTCTTGGAGACGACGATGACCAGGGTCTCTTCGGGATCGAGGTCCGCCGTCGTCAGGGCGAACTCGGCGCCGTCGACATTGGCCACGAAGCGCAGGTCGATGCTGGGCTTCACCGGGCGCAGGGCGTCCCACAGCAGGCGCGGCCCCAGGTCCGAACCGCCGATGCCGATGTGCAGGATGGCCTTGAACGGCTTGCCCGTCGCGCCCTTGATCTGACCCGAACGGACGGCCTCGGCGAAGGCCTTCATCCTCGAACGGACGCTCTCGACCTCGGCCATGACCGGCTGGCCACCGGCCTTGAAATCCGCGTCGGCCGGGGCGCGGAGGGCCGTGTGCAGCACCGCGCGGCCCTCGGACGAATTGATCGCCTCGCCCCCGAACATCCGGGCCCGGGCGCCCTCGACGTCGGCGGCGTGGGCCAGATCGAGGGCGGCTTCCAGGCCGGCCTCGTCCCAGGCCTGCTTCGACAGGTCGAGGTGCAGGCCGGCGACATCCAGGGTCAGGGCTTCGAGACGGCCGGGCTCGGCGTCGAAGAACTCGACGATGCGCTTTTCGCCGGCGGCCTTGGCGGCGGCTTCCAGGCGGGTCCAGGCGGTGTCGAGATCGGCCATCAAGAGTCCTCTCAAGTTTGGTAAATCGCTGTTTACGGAACGGGGCTTATCAAACGGCTGCCGCCGCGTCATGGCAGACCATTGACGTTTTTTGCGGGAGTAGCCCATGTCCTGCGACGCCGTCGCCTTTTCCGCCATGCTCTGGATGGCTTCGTTCAATCCGGGTCAGGCCGCCGGTCCCGCGCCCGCGGTGGCGCAGCAGCCCGCAGCCCCACAATCGGCGGCCCCCCCTTCAGTTTCTGGCGAGCCGCTGTTCCAGGACATCGTCAAGCGCGCCCGGCAGCTGAAGGAGCAGACCGAGGCCTACCGCAAGCAGCTGGCCGGCGCGGATCCGACCGCCGCCGCCAACAGCCTGAAGGGCTTCGACGTCTTCTCCACGAAGATCGGCGACCTGTCGGCGCTGGACATGAAGGGTCACATCACCCTCAAGGAACGCGGCGCCGTCGACGACCTCAAGTGCATCCTGCGCGGCATCAGCCAGGACCTGCCCGAGAAGCTGACCGCCGTCGGCGCGGCCAAGACCGTCAAGGACCAGGATCTGGCGTTGCGCGACATGGTCTATCTGCTGAACGACAATGTCGAAGTGATCACCGCGCCGCCACAGCCCGCGGCCTAGGGCGGGTCGACGTTCAGGATCCCACGGCGGTTCGGTCGCACAGACCGCGATCGCGGAAGGGGCGCCCCGGACCACGCCCCGATGCGCTGAATGTCGACCCCGTCCTACGCCAGCTTGATCTCGCGGAGGCGCTGCTGGAGGAATTCGTCGGCCGTGATCGACTGCGGATAGCGATCCGGGTTCTCGGGCGTGACGCAGTTGGGCAGGGTCTTGATCTCGTAGTCCGACGCGAAGTGCAGGAAGAACGGCGTCGAGTAGCGCGGCACGCCGCGGCGCTCTGGCGGCGGATTCTGCACGCGGTGGATGGTCGAGGGCAGAACGTGGTTGGTCAGGCGCTCCAGCATGTCGCCGATATTGACCACGATGCAGCCCGGCGGCGGGTTGATCGGCAGCCAGTCGCCGTTGCGGTCCAAGAGCTCCAGACCGCCTTCTTCCGCGCCGAGCAGCAGGGTGATGGTGTTGATGTCGCCGTGGGCGCCGGCGCGCACGCCGGTGGCGTCCTGCGGGATCGGCGGATAGTGCAGCAGGCGCAGCACGCTGTTGCCGTTCTCGACTGTGGGCTTGAAGAAGTCGCGGTCCAGCTTCAGATAGGTGGCGATCGCTTCCAGCACCTTGCCGCCCATGGTGTCCAGGGCGTTGTACAGCCAGGACACGTCGTGCTTGAAGGCCGGGATCTCGGCGGGCCAGACATTGTCGGCCATGGTGGCCCGGAAGCGGTGGCCGGGCGGCAGGTCGCGGCCCATGTGCCAGAATTCCTTCAGGTCGTGGTGCGTGGCGCCCTTGGCGGTCTCAACGCCGAACGGGATGTAGCCCCGCGCACCGCCCTTGACGCCGGCGTACTGCTTCTTGACCTCGACCGGCAGGGCGAAGAAGGCCTTGGCGTCGTCGACCGCCGCGTCGATACGGTCCTGCGGCAGGTCGTACTCGGACAGCACGGCGAAGCCGTAGCGCTCGAAAGAGGCGCCCAACTCCTGGGCGAAGCGCGGGAAGTCCTTGCTGTAGAGGGAGAACGAGACCGGTTCGATGGCGGAGGTGGACACGTCTGCGAGCCTCAAGAAACGAGTCTGGAAATGAGTAAGTTCCTTCTTACTACACCGCCGACTGGCCGAAACGAAGACCGTTCCGTCCGGGGGCGCGCGGAAGTCGGGAACTTGACCATGGAAAGGGCGTTTGCCCGTCTGACCCTGATCTACAGCAAACAAACGAGGGCGATAATGCGCAAGATGGCCTTGGCCGCTCTGTTCGCGGGCGCCGCCGCTCTGACGGCCTGCACCACGACCGATCCCTATACGGGCATGCCCGTGCGCAACAACACCGGGACCGGCGCACTGACCGGCGCGGGCGTCGGGGCCGTGCTGGGCTATCTGACGAACACCAACAAGGGCGAGCAGGGCCGCAAGAACGCGCTGATCGGCGCGGGCATCGGCGCGCTGGCCGGCGGCGCCATCGGCAACTACATGGACCGCCAGCAGGCCGACTTCCGCCGCAGCCTGGAGGGCTCGGGCGTGATGATCCGGCGCAACGGCGACCAGATCGTGCTGGTCATGCCCAGCGACGTGACCTTCGCCGTCGACAAGTCGGACGTGCAGCCGCAATTCACCCGCGTGCTCGATGACGTGGCCCGCACGCTGAACGCCTATCCGCAGACCACGATCGACGTCGTGGGCCATGCCGACAGCAGCGGCCCGGACGACTACAACCAGACCCTGTCGGAGCGGCGGGCCAGCGCCGTGGCCGGCTATCTGACCGGTCCGGGCCGGGTGCTGCCGGACCGCATATTCGTGGCCGGCATGGGCGAGCGCCAGCCGATCGCCGACAACGCTACGGCCGCTGGCCGCGCCCAGAACCGCCGGGTCGAGATCATCCTGCGGCCGCTGACCCAGTAGGCGCCAGGGCGACGCTTAAGGGCGCGGAATCGTCGCGCCCTTGATCCAAATGGTTGCTTTTCCCTCGCGCCGTCGCCAATTCGTCATCCTCTAGGGCGTGGCAGCCGAACGTGAATGCCGGTTTTGGCGACCGCCACGCTCCACTCAGGGCGAAGCCCGTCGAGACGACGGGCGAACGGGCGGCGCGAGGTCGAAGTGAACAAGTTGGCGAGCGAAGGCGTCAGTCTGACCAAGCAGGCCTATGCCCTGGCCGACGACCTGATGACGCCGAACGCGGCGATCTACTGGACCGACATGCTGGTCTCGGTCGCCCTGATGTGGGGCGGCTTCTTCGTCGCCGCGACGACGACAAACCTCGTCATCGGCCTGGTCGCCGGCGCATTGAGCGTGCTGGCTCTCTATCGCGCGCTTTCCTTCATCCACGAGCTGACCCACATCCGCGACGACGAGGCTCCGGGTTTCCGCATCGGCTGGAACGTTCTGGTCGGCGTCCCGCTAATGACCCCGTCGCTGATGTACGAGGGCGTGCACAACATCCACCACATCAAGGATCGCTTCGGCACGAACCTCGACCCGGAGTACCTGCCGCTGTCGCGTTTCACGCCGCTGAAGCTGGCCGGCTTCCTGTTCGTGGCGCTTCTGGCTCCGCTGGGCGTGGTGCTGCGCTCGGTGGTGCTGATCCCGCTGTCGTTCGTGGTTCCGCCGCTGCGTCGCTACCTGAAGACCAAGCTGTCGGCCCTGATCATCAATCCCGACTTCGTGCGCCAGGATCTGGACCGCTGGCGGACCGAGTGGGTCATCCAGGACGTCGCCTGCTGGCTATGGTCGTGGTCGGTGCTGGCCGCGACGGTCGCCGGCGTGCTGCCGGTGCGCTTCGTGCTGACGGGCCTGGCGATCTTCTCGGTCGCCACCTTCGTCAACCAGGCCCGCACCCTGGTCGCCCACCACTGGGACAACGATGGCGGCAAGATGACCCTGGACGAGCAGTTCCTCGACTCGGTGAACGTGCCGCCGCCGAACCTGGCGTCCGAGGTGTGGGCTCCGGTGGGCCTGCGCTACCACGCCCTGCACCACCTGCTGCCGCGCCTGCCGTATCACAATCTGGGCAAGGCCCACGCCCGCCTGGCCCAGGCGCTGGGCGCGGACTCGATCTATCATCACGCGTCCGAGAAAGGCCTGTTCGAGGCCCTGGCTGATCTCTTCCGTCGCGTCGGCGCCAAGAGCGCGGCCTGACGGGCCCGCCCAAAGAGGCGGCGCGGACCCGGCGGGAGCCCGCGCCGCTGAGGCGTTGGAAGTTGTTCACGCGGCGGCCCGGCGTCCCAAAGTTCCCCACCCGGGACAGGCCGGGCCGGACCGCTCGGCGCGAGATCGACGTCAAAGGGAATGGGCGCGTCGACCCCTCGCCGGCCGTCCGCCTAGGCTCGCGCCGCAAGCGGAGCAATCGCTCTTCGCGCGGATTGAGACGCACGGTCATGATTTTGAGACGAGGCGACCGAACCGGAGGGGGCGGTTGACGATCCGCCGTTTTCGAGGCTTGGCTCGGGGCGGCGCATCCTCATTTCGAGTTCCCTGATGTCGACGGCTTCGACGCTTCCCCAATTTCAGGCCGGCACCCGGATCACGCCGGGACGCCAGGGCGCGGAAGCCTATGCCGAAGCGATCGCGCCGATCTTCGACGTCGGCCTGCGCGACGTCGACGCGGCGGGGCCAGACCTGGGCATCAACACCTTCAACATCGGACCGATGCTGCTCGGCGAGGCCCAGATGCGCGGCGGCGCCTTCACCTATGGCCGCGACGCCCGGAAGGTGGCGGCCACGGGGCTGGAGCTGATCCTGGTGCAGATCATCGTGGACGGCGGCGACCAGCGGCGCACCGGCCGCGACGAGATCGCCGCCCGACCCGGCGATGTCTGCCTGCTGGACCTGACCCGGACCTTCGAGTCCCGGACAGGCGACTGCACCAACCTGAACCTGGCCCTGCCGCGCGACGCGTTCGACGCCCGCGACATCGACCTGGATCCGCTGCATGGCCTGGTCCTGCGTCGCGAGAGCGCCGGGGCCCAGCTGCTGAAGGCCCACGCCGAGAGCCTGATGCGCGTCGCGCCCGGCCTGCGTCCGGAAGAGGCCTACGGCGTCGGCCGCGCCACCACCGACTTGCTGGCCGGCCTGACCCTGGGCCAGCGCGGCGAAGCGGCGCGGCGCGCGGCGGCCGAGACCCAGCGCGCCAGGATGCGTCGGTTCATCGACACCCATCTGGGCGATCCCGACCTGGACGCCGAGCGGCTGTGCCGCCAGTTCGGGGTGTCGCGCGCCTCGCTCTACCGGCTGTTCGCGCCGCTGGGCGGGGTCAGCGAGCACATCCGAAACCGCCGCCTGCGCAAGGTGTTCGACGCCCTGTCCGATCCTGCCCAGCCGCTGGCCATGGCCCAGGTCGCCGAGCGCTACGGCTTCACGGTCTGGTCCAGCTTCAGCCGGGCGTTCAAGGGCCGGTTCGGCATGACGCCGGGCGAGGCGCGAGGACTGGGCGTGGCGGCCGCCGCGCGCGCCAACGTGCTGCGCGCGGGGACCGGAGCGTTGTCCGACTGGCTGCGGGCGCTGGACGCCGCCTAGAGAAATCTAACCCGCGCCTTCCTGCTGCGCCCGCTCGCGCAGCTCCTCGTCCAGGCTGGCGGTGTCCCAAGCCCCGCCGGCGTCGCCGGGACGCATGCGGTGCAGGTCGGCGTTCAGCAGGCGGTCCATGGTCTGGGCCGCGTCGCGCGAGGCCAGGATATAGGCCTCCTCCTGACCCCACATCGGGCGCAACTCCTCGAACACCCGCCGGTCGTGGCGGCGGAAGAAGGCTGCGGCGCGATGGGCGCGGTGGGCGCGGAAGCCCAGCTTCTGCAAGGCGGTGGCGCCCATGGCCAAGGCCGCCTCGAACGTCTCGCGCTCGACGGCGTCGGCGCCATTGGCCAGCAGGTCGTAGGCGTGGCGGCGGTCCCAGGCGCGGGCCAGGATGACCAGGTCGGGAAAGGCCTTGCGGGCCGTCTCGACCAGCTCGGCGGTCTTCTCGCGGTCGTCCAGGGCGACGATCAGCATCCGAGCCCGCTCCGCGCCGGCGGCGCGCAGCAAGTCGAGGCGCGTGGCGTCGCCATAGTGCACCCGTCGGCCGAAGCGGCGCAGCAGCTCGATCTGCTCGATGTCGCTGTCCAGGATGGTCGACTTGAAGCCGTTGGCCTGCAGCAGGCGGCCGGTAATCTGCCCGAAGCGGCCGAAGCCGGCGATGATGATGTCGGGCTCGCCCTCGTCGAAGTCGCCGGTGTCGGGGACCACGTCGGGAATGGCCGCGTCCATCAGGGCCGCGACGCGCTCGTACAGGATCATGGCCACCGGCGTCAGGGCCATGGACACGGCGACGGCGGCGGTCAGCAGGGCGGCCAGCTGCGCGCCGATCACCCCGGCCCCGACGGTGAAGCTCAGCAGGACGAAGGCGAACTCCCCGCCTTGGGCCAGGGCGGTGGCGACGGCCATGGCGCCGCGCTTGGGCGCGCCGAACAGCCGGGCGATGCCGAACATCACCACGAATTTCAGCACCATCAGCCCCAGAACGATGCCCAGCAGCTGCAGCGGCTGGCCGAACACCAGCGGCAGGTTCACGCCGGCGCCGACGGTAATGAAGAACAGGCCCAGCAGGAGGCCCCGGAACGGCTCGATGTCGGTCTCCAGCTCGCGGCGGAACTCGCTTTCGGCCAGCACCACCCCGGCCAGGAAGGCGCCGAGGGCGGGCGAAAGACCGACGATCTGCATCAGGCTGGCCACCGCCACCACGATCAGCAGGGCGGCGGCGACGAAGATCTCGCGCAGGCGGGCCTTGGCGATGAAGCGGAACACCGGCCGCACCAGATAGCGGCCGCCGCCGATCACCCCGGCCACGGCGGCGAACACCGACAGGGTCTGGGCCCAGATCGGCAGGTGGGCCACCAGGCTGCCGCCGCCATGGCCGCCGCCCCCTTCGACGTGCCCGGGCGCGCCCGTGGCCAGCAGCGGCAGCAGGGCGAACATCGGGATCACCGCCAGGTCCTGCAGCAGCAGCACTCCAAAGGCGGCGCGGCCGACGGGGCCTTGTCTGAGGCCCTTCTCGTCCAGGGTCTGGAGCACGATGGCGGTAGAGGACATGGCCAGGACCAGGCCCACGGCCAGGGCCGTCTGCCAGGGCAGGCCCAAGGCCAGCGACGCGCCGGCGATGGCCAGGGCGGTGCCCAGCACCTGCGCCCCGCCCAGGCCGAAGATCGCCTTGCGCATGTCCCACAGCATCGAGGGCTGCACCTCGAGGCCGATCAGGAACAGCAGGATGACGACGCCGAACTCGGCGAACTTCATGACGTCGGCCTGCTCGCCGACCAGGCCCAGGGCGAACGGGCCGATGACGACGCCGGCGATCAGGTAGCCCAGCACCGAGCCAAGCCCCAGCCGCTTGGCGATCGGCACCGAGATGACGGCCGCGCCCAGATAGACCAGGGTCTGGGTGAGGAAGTTCTCCATGCCGTCTTAAGCCTCCACGCTCTTGGGCAGCAGCGAGGCCACCCGCGCCCGGTAGCGCTCGGCCTCGGCCTTCAGGGCCGCGTCGTCCTTGACCGAGGCGCCGTGCACGACGAACGGCGTCTCCCAGTCCATGCCGCACAGATGGGCGGTCTGCTCCAGCGGCCGCAGAAACTCGTCCATCGAGAACCGATTGTAGCCGTGCATGTGATAGGCCTTGGCGCTGGCGCCAGTGGTGCAGGCCACGAACAGGCGCTTGCCCTTCAGCGCCTCGCCGCCTTCGCCATAGGCGAAGCCGTGCAGCCAAACCAGGTCCAGCCACTCCTTCATCAGGGCCGGCGTCGAGTACCAGTACAGCGGGAACTGCAGGGCGACGACGTCGTGCGCCACCAGGGCCGCCTGCTCGGTCTCGATGTCGACCACGAAGTCCGGATAGGTCTCGTACAGATCCTTGAAGGTGACGCCGGAAAGGCCTTTCGCCGCCTTGGCCAGGGCCCGATTGGCGCGTGAGCGTTCAAGCGCCGGATGGGCCAGCACGAGAAGCACGCCCGAGGTGGCGGGCGTCACCGAGCCGGTGTTAGCGTCGGACATCGATCGGCCCTTCTGGAAAATAATTCATCAAGGGTTGAATTTCTTCGCGGCTCGGGCGACACGGTTCGCCAAGCACCGGACTAGCAGGTCTGGAATAGGGAGACACCATGGTCGACAAGGTGAAAACGGACGCCGTCGAGGCCCTCGCCGGGCTGCTGTTCGACGGCATGACCATCATGGCCGGCGGGTTCGGTCTGTGCGGCATTCCGGAGAACCTGATCGCGGCGATCCGCGAGGCGGGAACGAAGGACCTCACGGTCATCTCCAACAATTGCGGCGTCGACGGCTTCGGCCTGGGGATCCTGCTGGAGAACCGCCAGATCAAGAAGATGATCTCGTCCTATGTGGGCGAGAACAAGCTGTTCGAACAGCTCTACCTCAGCGGTGAGCTGGAATTGGAGTTCAATCCGCAGGGCACCCTGGCCGAACGCATCCGTGCGGGCGGGGCGGGCATTCCAGCCTTCTTCACGCGCACCGGCTACGGCACCCTGGTCGCCGAGGGCAAGGAGACCCGCGCGTTCGACGGCGAGATGTACGTGATGGAGCGCGGTCTGACCGCCGACCTGGCCATCGTCAAGGCCTGGAAAGCCGACGCCGAGGGCAACCTGATCTATCGGAAGACCGCGCGGAACTTCAATCCGATGATGGCCACGGCCGGCAAGCAGACCGTGGTCGAGGTCGAGGAGCTGGTCGCGGTCGGCGCCCTGGACAAGGACGCGATCCACACCCCCGGCATCTATGTCGACCGCCTGATCAAGGGCGCCAGGTTCGAGAAGCGGATCGAGCGGATCACCACGCGCCAGAAGGAGCAAGCGTAATGGCCTGGACGCGCGACGAAATGGCGGCCCGCGCCGCCCAGGAGCTGCAGGACGGCTTCTATGTGAACCTGGGCATCGGCATCCCGACCCTGGTGGCCAACTATATTCCCGAAGGCATGCACGTGACGCTGCAGAGCGAGAACGGCATGCTGGGCATGGGCCCCTTCCCCTATGAGGGCGAAGAGGACGCGGACCTGATCAACGCCGGCAAGCAGACGATCACCGAACTCGACAGCAGCTCGTACTTCAGCTCGGCCGACAGCTTCGCCATGATCCGCGGCGGCCACATCGCCCTGTCGATCCTGGGCGGCATGCAGGTCGCCGAGAATGGCGACCTGGCCAACTGGATGGTGCCCGGCAAGATGGTCAAGGGCATGGGCGGGGCCATGGACCTGGTGGCCGGCGTCAAGCGCGTGGTGGTGGTCATGGACCACTGCGAGAAGTCGGGCGCCCCCAAGCTGCTCAAGCGATGCTCGCTGCCGTTGACCGGCGCCGGGGTGGTCGACCTGCTGATCACCGAACTGGGCGTCTTCGAGATCAATCGCGGCAAGACGCCGGTGAAGCTGATCGAACTGGCCCCCGACGTCACGGTCGACGAAGTCAGGGCCAAGACCGAGGCGACGTTCGAGACGGCGCTGTAGTCACGGTTTGAGCCAGTAAGGGTGCTCCAGGGTGAGCGCCACGTATCTCGCCGTCGCCTTGCCATAGGCGGCGGCGATGTCGTTCAGGGCGGTGATCGGGTCGCCGTTGCGGGGCTCGACCGTCCGTCCGGCGTGGGGGAGCGTCTCAGGCGCGATCACCGTCAGGCCATGGCGTGAGGTCGCCTGGCGGCTGGGAAACGCTTCGGACCGATTGGTGCGCGACCAGGCGTCCAGGGCGGTGGCGAAGGCCAGGTCGTCGAAGCCGTCGGTGATCCGCACCGCCACCTTCTGTCCGCGCCAGGCGTTGGCCCAGGTCGACAGGCCGGCCGTCGCCGCATCGGTCCCGACACGGAAGGCCGCGCCGTCATGGGCCTGGACCGGCGCCGCAACGCCCAGCCGCGCCGCCGTCGCCCGCATGACGTCCTCCCCGGCCAGGTCGCGCAGCAGGGCCAGGCTGGCGGGGATCGAGGCGGTCACCCCGGCGGTGGTGGTCACCCGTCCGTCGACGATCCAGCGCCCGTCGCGCCGCCAGCGGACGTTCGGATAGGCCTTGGCCAGCCGCTTGAGCTCGAACCAGTGAGTGGTGGCCTCGCGACCGTCCAGCAGCCCGGCCCGGGCCAGGGTCTCGGCGCCGGCGCAGATCGCGACGATGCGCGCGCCACGCCGGGCCCGCTCCCTCAGCCAGGCGTCTCGGGCCGGGTCATAGGCCGGCATCATGAACGGGACGACCGCCACGTCCGGCTCCCGGTCCAGCGTGGCGTAGGTGACCTGCGGGCGGACCCAGGCCAGTCCCGGCATCAGCCGCACCGGCGTCAGGCTGGGCGCCAGGATCTTCACCTCCACCGCGCCGGACTCGGCCAGCACGGCGTAGGGCGCGATCAGGTCGGTGGTCTCGGTTCCCCTCGTGTCGGCCAGGATCACGACCAGTGGCTTGGCCAGCGCGGGCGAGGCGAGAAACAGAACGAGGAGAATGGAAAGCAGGCGCGGCATCGAGACCTCCCTTGAGACGCGCGGGAAGTCTCGCCGCCCAGCGGCGTGCGGAAAGGACGGTTATCCCTCGAAAGCCGCCAGCTATTCCGGCTGATGCTTCGGACGCGGCGGCAGGCCGGTGATCGGGTCACGGGGCAGAGGAGCGAACCCCTCGGCGATGAACAGGTCGATCCGGCGCGAGCGCTTCTTGTCCAGGCGCACGCGGGCGATCTGCAGGCCGGAATGGGCCTGGAAGTCCTGCTCGATCTCGGGGCGGTAGCCGCCCTCCAGGCTGACGATCAGGGCGCGGCGGCCATGGGCGGCGTCCAGCGGCGCCGAGGTCTCGGCCTGGTTCTGCGGGTGCGCTTCATGCACCCACATGCGCAGCGGCGGCGCGCCCGGCTGGCCGAAATAGTCGCGGCCATAATAGGCTGCGGCGTTGTAGACGAAGCGGTCGTCCATCGCGACGGCGCTGACTCCGCCGCGCAGGGCCTGCTCCTCGCGGGCGCGGTCGATGATGGCCTGGACGGTCTGGTCCCAGCCGCGCACCCGCTTGAAGCCATTCGACAGGCCGGTGGCGTCGGCGAGCCTGGGGCTGATCATGCAGGCGACGAAGAACAGGGCGAACAGCGCCTGGAAGGCCAGGCCGCCGATCATCCAGCGTCGGGCGTTCCAGCGCAGCAGCCAGCCGGCGACCAGCACCGAACCGGCCACGAAGGCCGCGCCGGCCCAGTTGGCGTTGGCGCGCGAGACGAAGGCCTCGCCGGCCACGATGATCAGCGGCGGCGCCGAAAAGCACAGTAGCAGCAGGTCGGCCGAGGCCAGCTTCTTCTTCACGGCCAGCCAGATCGCCCCGCCCAGCAGCACCGCGAAGGGCACGGGGCCGAAGACGCCGAACTGCGAGCCGACGAACTCGGTCAGCTCACGGAAATTGAACAGGCTGTGCGCGCCCCAGTTGGCGTTCGAGGCGGTGTGCTTGACCGTCGAGAACTGGTGGCTGGCGTTCCAGGCGAAGTTGGGCGCCAGCACCAGGACGAAGGCGGCCAGGAACAGGACGATCGCCGCCGGACACCAGCGCTTGCGCGCCTCCCTGGAGATCAGGGCGTGGATGACGATGCTGCCCAGGGCGTAGATCGCCGCGTACTTGGACAGGAAGGCCAGGCCCAGGGCCGCGCCCATGCCCATCGCGACGAAGTATCGGCGCGGCGCGTAGGCCGTGGCCAGGTCGACATAGGCCCAGATCGTCAGAGCCAGGAAGAACAGCAGCGGCGCGTCGGTGGCGATCAGGCCCGAGGACAGCACGACGCCCGGCATCAGGCTGTAGATCGCCGCGGCGACCAGGCCGCTCCAGCCGCCGTACAGCGTGCGGGCGATGCGATGGATGACCAGGGCCGCGCCGCCGTGCAGCAGGGCCGCCGACAACCGCACCCAAGGCTCGGCGTCGCCGCCGATGTGGGTGGTCAGCCAGATCAGCCAGGCGATCATCGGCGGTTTGGAGAAGTAGCCGAACGCCAACTCGCGCGACCACAGCCAGTACTGCGCTTCGTCCGGGTACAGCTCGAGCGGCGTCGTGAACAAGGCGATCAGCCGCACGATCGTCAGCCCCGCGACCATCAGCAGGGTCAACCGCCAGGCGCGGTCCTCGATCGAAAATTGCGGAGATTCATGAGCGACTTGCATGACGCCTAATTAGCCAAGTAAAAAAATTCTGACCAATTGTTCCGCGTTAACGGGCCTTTATGACAGTTTGCAGGCGGGCGTGGCCTTTCCGTCACCAAACCTTCTAAAACTTTCGCTAAACGGCCCCAACGACGCTGATCCGTGCCGCTCACACGGCGGGCTTGTCGAAAAAATGAGGGGATCCTTCAAATGCGTATGAGAAATTTCGCCCTGGCGACGACCGCCCTGGTCGGCTGCCTGGTGTCGACCGCCGCGATGGCGCAATCGACGGGCTCG
>CBIHOB010000085.1:0-17241 GCA_966211605.1 uncultured Caulobacter sp. | reverse complement strand
AAGTGATCGTTCAGCTTGCCGTCGATGACCTCGTTGGCGGCCTGGACGATGGCGTCCTTCAGGCCGGCGTCCAGCTTGCCCAGCTTGAAGTTGGTCTCGGCGGCGGCGCGCTTGACGATGCCCAGGGCCCGAACGACGGGAAGAGGTTGCTTCTCCCAGCCGATCTTGAAGTTGCCCAGGCTGCGCTGGGCCTGCGCGCCCCAGTAGCGGTCGGCGGCGACTTCGATGGGGCCGAAGGTGTCGGTCTCGGTGCGCGTGGCGGTCATGCGGCGGTCTCCGGAAAAACGGTCGAGCGCGGTCTAGACCCTGGGAACCGGCTTCGCAACGCCCGCAAGCGCTATGGATGGTGCGCCTCAACGCCGTTCGCTATACCGAAGGCGACCCCAGGAGGCGCCCATGATCGTCACGACGACCAACGACCTGATCGGCTACCGCATCGTCGAGCACCTGGGGCTGGTGAGGGGCGTCACCGTCCGCTCGCGCAGCGTCATCGGCAATATCGGCGGCGCGGTGCAGTCGATCTTCGGCGGCAACATCACGATTTACACCAAGCTGGCCGAGACGGCCCGCCAGGAGGCGTACGACCTGCTGGTGGCCCACGCTCGAGAGGTCGGCGCCAACGCCATCCTGGCCATGCGCTACGACGCCAACGAGATCATGGAAGGCATCACCGAGGTGCTGGCCTACGGCACGGCCGTGCGGGTCGAGGCGCTTTAGTGCAGGCCTTCGTCGCGCTTCCGCGCTCGATCAACACCGGCAAGCGCAAGGTGCTGAAGGACGACCTGCTCGGCGTCGCCAAGGACGCGGGCTTCAGGGAGGCCAGGACCTACCTCGCCAGCGGCAACCTGCTGCTGCTGGGCGAGCACGCCGGCGGCGAGGCTTTGGAGCGCGCGTTGGAGGACGCCTTGGCGGCGCGCATCGGCCTGCGGACCGACTTCATGGTCCGGGGGCCGGAAGATCTGCGCCGAATCGTCGACGACAATCCGTTCAAGGCCGAGGCGCTGGATCATCCCAGCCACGTGATGGTCAGCTTCTTGAAAACGCCCCTGCCAGCGGGCGACGAGGACATTCTGCGGGCGGCGACCACTGGGCCCGAGCGGTTCGCGGTCGGAGCGCGGGAGCTCTATATCGACTTCCCGATCAGCATGGCCGACTCGGTCCTGGATCGCGACTGGAAGAAGTCCAAGCGCAATCCGGTCGGCACGACGCGCAACTGGAACACCGTGCTGAAGCTGGCCGAGATGCTCGGAGCCTGAATGTCCGACGACGACTGGACCCATCACGGCAAGGTCCGCGCTCGCGAGGCGGGGGGCGAGCTGACCATCGTGGTCGACGGCCTGACCACCCAGGGCAAGTACTACAAGCCGCTGATCTATGAATTCTTCCGCAAGTCCTGGCGCGGCTCGCGGCCGGCCTGGGGCGAGTTCAGCGTCGAGATCGGCATGGAATATGTCGGCGAACCGCCGTGGATGGACCTGGACAATCTGGCCAAGGCCCTGCTGGACGCCATCAAGGGCTATGCCTTCCACGACGACGCCCAGGTCGCCCGGCTGCTGGTCGAGCGCCGGCCGGGCGAACGGGAGCGGATCATCATCCAGGTGCGGAAGCTGACCTCAAATCTTATGCGGCGCACGCTCGAAGATTGAGGCGGCCACGGCCACGTACAGCACGGCCAGGAAGGCGCCGTAGCGGCCGATGCTCACCGGGTCGCCGGTCGGCATCACCTCGCCGTATCGGGCCACAACCAGGGCCCCGGCGACCAGGCCGGGCGTCGAGAACATAAGCATCGGAAACAGCCGGCGGCGGCGCGGCGTGTGCGTCAGCCGCGCCACCGCCTGGAAGGCGAACGTCACGGCCGCGGCTGTCGCGAAGGCGTTCAACGCGTAGAACCAGAAGGCGCTTTCGAGCAGCCCCCCTCCGAAAGCGGCGTAAAACAGGGTGGCCGCCGACCAGGCCGCCAGCCCCGTTCCCCCAAACGCCAGACCGTCCAGTTTTGACACGTTGAGCCTCCCTTGCTCGTCTCCCCGAACGGAGTTCTGCAAGGCGGGCGCCGGGAGGCGAGGCTAAGGGAGGCGGAGCGGCCCCGATCAGCTCCAGGGCAGCAGATAGCCCCACAGGCCGAGGAGGACGGCCAGGAACACGAACAGCAGAGCGGTGAAGGTGAAGGCCACCTTGCGCAGGCTGCTCCAGCTGTCGACGCGACGGCCGCCGCGCCAGACCATCGGCAGCACGCCCAGCGTCAGGAGGCCCAGCACCGAAGCCACCAGGGCGCAGGCCGAGCCGCTGAGCAGCCAGCCGCTGGGCCAGCCGAAGAAGACGCTGGTCTGGTCGGCGGCCTTGGCGGCGAACACGCCCATGCAGCCGCCAGAGATGAGCCACAGCACCGCCTGCATGGTCTGCATCTGGCTGGCGCGAGCCTGGACCGGGGTCTGGCGCGCCTCGCGGCGGTTGCGGAACATCATGCCCAGGATCGTGGCGGCGCTGGCGAGGCCGGCGATCACCGCGGTCCAGGCGAGCAGACTGGCCGAGCGGAAGAAGCCGATCCGCTCGTAGGTCGACCAGCCGCGCGCCGCGTAGAAGCGCGACGGGCGATCGCCGTTGGTGTCGAAGACCAGGGTCAGCGGGCTGTCGACCGCCTTGAACACGCCGGGATGATCCGTGCCGTTGAACAGGGTGCTGACGCCGCCGTCGGTGATGCTGAGCCGGCCGTCTTGGGTGGCCCGGACGGTCGCGCGGCCGATGATGCGGTTGGTGAAGCCCTCCAGCCCGCCATAGGCCCGGCGGGTGGTCAGGTAGTCGCCTTCATAGGCGCGGGCCTGGTCGTAGCTGAGCGCACTGGCGACCGGCACGGCCGGGGCTGGCGCATAGAAATGCTCGACGATGGTCGACGGCAAGGTGGCGGGCAGATTGGCGCCGCTGTCGGTGTTGACCGAAACGAAGACGCCCAGGCCCAGGTCCGGGACGATCACCAGGTTCGAGTGGAAGTACAGGGTCGCCCCGCCGTGGCCGAAGCCGCGGCGACCGCCAGGCAGGGCGATGTCCATGAAGCCGGCGTTCCAACCCGCCGCCTCCGGCGCCGGGCGGTACATCGGCGTGCGGAAGGCCAGGGCGGTCTTGGGCGAGAAGATGGTCCTGCCGTTGAGGGTCCCGCCGTTCAGCAGCAGGGTCATGTAGCGAGCCATGTCGCTGGCGGTGCTGGAGGCCGAGGCGGCGGGCGCAACCTGGCCCATGAATTCCCGCGGCTGGGTCTTCCAGCCCATCGGCGTCCACGAGAAACCGTCCGACAGGTCGGCGGCCAGGGTCTCGTTCATCGGCGCGGGCAGGCGATCGTTCCACGGGCGGGCCTCGCGGAAGGTCGTGCGGGTCATGCCCGCCGGCAGGATGATCTCCTCGCTGACCAGCTGTTCGAAGGGCTTGCCGACGACGTTGGAGACCGCCGCGCCGGCCAGGGCCGCGCCGTAGTTGGAATAGCTGGGCAGCAGGCCGGGCTCGCGCACCCGGCGCGGACGCTCCTGGCGCAGATAGTCGTTCAGCGGGCGCACGCGATTGGGGTCACGCTCGAACAGCTGGCCCAGCGAGCGGTCCTCGAAGCCGGCCGTATGGGTCATTAGGTCCTTGAGGCGCACCGGCGTCTTCTTGCCCTGATCCTTCAGCTGCAGCGGCTCTGGCAGATACAGGTTCACCGGGCCGTCGAGGCGCATGCGGCCAGCCTCGATCTCGTTCATCAGGGCGATCCAGGTGAACGTCTTGGAGATCGAGGCGACGCGGAACAGGGTCTTGTCGGGGTCGACCGGCTTGCGCTGGCCCAGATTGGCGAAGCCGTAGCCTTTCTTCAGCACGACCTGGCCGTTCTGGACGACCGAGATGGTCACCCCGGCGATGTGGTCGCGACTCATGGCGCGGCGAACGACGCCGTCGACGAAGGCCTCCAACTGAGGCGCGGGGAGGGGCGTGGCGGCGCTGGGAACGGTCGGCGAGACCACCGTGGGCTGGTCGATGGCGGGCGCCGTGGCGGCGGCGGCGGCGGGCGGCGGGCGCGGCGTCGTCGCGGCGGGGCGCACGACCGGACGCACACGGCGTGGGCGCAGGCTGTTGTAGGGGCGTGGCGCCGTGTTGAGGACGGGATCAGCCGAGGCGGCGGGCGGCGGCGAAGCGTCCTGCGCCCGCGCCTCGGGTCCCCCCCAGGACCAAAGTGCGATGAAGGCCGCCGCGAAGGCGGCTGCGGGCGAAACGCGCAACGTCAACGATGTCCCCTGGGCGAAGCGGAAACTTCCTGGGTTTTGTGTAGCGCGCTGGCGGCCAGGGTCAAACCCGATCACCGGTCAAGGTGTCCGCGGCTTGGTCCGATCGAACGCATAGAGCGGCAGCATCGGCCGCAGAGCCGGCCCGATCCAGACCTGCGGCTCGGACGCCGGCTCGGCGCCGGTTTCCTTCTCGCGCCGCGCGACACAGGCCTGGACGCCCGCTCCCAAGGCCGCGAAGTCCTTGGCCTTGGGGGCCGAGGACAGGAAGCAGGCGTCGAAATACGGATACTTGTCGTCCTCGCCGCAGCCGAACGAGGCCCGGTCCGGGCGGGCGGCGGTCAGCACCAGGCGGTCGCTCTTCTGCAGCGGCGCGATGAAGACGCCCGAAAAACAGGCGGAAATCACCACCACACTGGGCCGACCGGGACAGGCGTCGTTCAGCATCGCGGCCAACAGGTGGGGCCGCAGCATGTCCTCGCCGAGAATCGCGCCCTCGGGATTGCCGTGCGAGCTGAGGTAGAACAGGCAGCCGGCCCTGGCCGTCTGGGCCCGGATTCGCAGGGCGTCGTAGATGGTCTGGGCGTCCGCACGGCCGGGCGAGTCGGCGGGATAGCGCTGGGGGCGCACAGAGAATTGCTGGATGGCGGCCTTGTCGAAGCCCAGCTCAACCAGGGCCTTTGAGACGTCGCGGCGGGCGTTGTCGAACGCCTCGGTCGGGCCGCCGGAATGGGCGTGGAAGTCGCCGGCCACCACGACGGCGGTCCAGTTCGAGAACGGACCCGCGGTCTTGGGCGCCTGGGCGGCGACCTGGACCGGCGGCAACGGCGTGAAGAGCAGGGCCAGAAGTCCGATGACCGCCGCCGCCGCTCGCATAGCCGTCCTCTATTTCTTGAAGCTGGCGAAGGGCGTCGGGATCGCCGTGCCGGTGGCCTTCGCCAGCAACCGGCCCTGTCCATCGTACAGCTCGCCTTCGGTAAAGCAGATCGTGCGGCCCCACTTCAACACGCGGCCGAGGGCGCGCAAGCCGCCGGGCATGGCCGGGCGCAGGAAGCTGGTCTTCATCTCCAGAGTCGGAACGACGTGGGTCATGCCCGAGGTGATCATGCCGGCCACCGACATGGCCTCGTCCAGCATGGCGCACACATAGCCGCCCTGGATCTGGCCCATCGGATTGCACAGCAGGTCCGCGCGAGCCAAGAAGCCGACCTCGACCTCGCGGTCAGCCTGGCGGACGGCCAGCAGTTCGAAGCCCAGGGTCCGGGATCCGCTCGGCGGGTTCTTGGATGCGCGGAAGCGCTCGAGGATCGCCTCGTCGCTCAGGGTCTGGGGAGCGTCCGAGGCCACATCGCTCATGTCTTGCAGGCGCTCATTTCTTCCGGAACTGGTCCAGGGAGACGATCTTGGGACCGTCGTCGCCCGACGAGGCGGGGGCTTCGGCTTCGGCTTCCGGTTCGGGCTCGTCCTCGACGATCTCGGGCGCCGAGAATTGCAGGGCGAACTGCACCGACGGATCGTAGAAGCGGGTCACGGCCGCATAGGGCACAGACAGGCGCTTGGGCTGGCCCCCGAACTTGAGGGTCACCGAAAAGAAGGTCTCGCCCGGCGCCAGGTCCCAGTATTGGTGCTGCAGGACGATGGTCATCTCGTCCGGGTACTTGCCCAGCAGGTCCTGCGGGCCCGAGACGCCGACCGCCTTGGTCTTGAAGGTGATGTACAGGTGGTGCGGCTCGGGCAGGCCGCCCGGAGCCGCGGCCTTCTTCAGAGCCGCCTTGACCACGCCGCGCAGGGCGTCCTGGGCCATGGCCTCGTACTGCATGAGGTCTTCGGGCGGTTGGGTCTGGGACATGCGCGGACAGGGACTTCGAACTGGAAACGAGACTCCGAACGTAACCTGTCCACGGTCTCGCGCAAAGCGGGTGGCTGCGGAATCCGATGGTCGTCTGGCCAATCCGCGCATGCAAGCGTTTGCGCCGACCACCGGCGCGGAAATCACTGGAAGAAAGCCGAGGGATTCTGTTGGCAGGCTCCCGCTTCCGTTCAAAACAAAGAAGGAGGGGAGCCTCGGTAAGATCGTGGAAAGTGGAGGGATTCTGTTGGCAGGCTCCCCCTTTCCTTCAAAACAGAGAAGGAGGGAGCCTCGGCAATGTCGTGGAAAGTGGAGGGATTCTGTTGGCAGGCTCCCTCCGGGCCCCGCCTAGGGATCTGAACCCCTAGGACTTAAGAGGCGAATTCACCTGCACCGCATTACGCGGCGACGGCGAACTCTTCAGCGAAGTTATCGTTCGCATTTAGATAAAGGCCCGAAACGGTGGGCCAAGCCGAGAGAAAGCAACACCTTTACACGTCTGTCGATGCTGATCGGCCCCATGCAGTCCCATGATAACTTGGGAGAGATTTGGTGGAGCCGCCGGGAATCGCACCCGGGTCCAGTCCGCTTATTACGTGCGCGTTTATCCCCATAGTTCGGCCGAAGCCGGACGATCACAATATAGGGGCTTCCATCTCGGTATGGAAGGCCGGGCGCTGGACTGTCCCCAGGCTTAGGCGGCCGTTGGACAATGTGCCGCTGACGACCGCGCCGTGATCCTCGAACAGCTTCAGGGTTTCGCCGACCAGGACATAGACGCCGGTGAACACGGCGGCGAAGTCGTCGCGGGTCTCGATGAAACGGCCGTCGGCGCGCAGCTCCAGCGAGATATGGCCGTCGGGCGAGATCCAGACGCCGGCGACGGGGATATGGGGAACGATGGCGGACATCATCATCGGGCGATGCTCCCTGTCTGGAAGATCCGGGTCTGGTCGGCGGGCGCGCGGCCGGCGGCGTCAGGGAGCGCGGCGGTCGCGGCGGTCAGCGCGGCCGTCGCGCCCAGCAGGGCGGCGACGAACCAGCGCGGAGCCGTCACGCCGCCTCGGGGCGTGTAGCGTCTCATCACGAGCTCTAATTTTGGGGTTTGCCGCGTCGGGGTGCGGAATGAGGTCACTATGCCGGTCGGGGCCGTCCAGGCGGTAGATCGATGCTCCGGCATGATTGCACGATCCTCCATAATCGAACGCCGTCGGGTGACGGAGGATCGTGCAAGGCTTACAAATGAAGCTGTTCCAACAAGAGAAAAGTCATGAGCACGCGCGAGGCGCTGGCCGCCCTGATTGAACGATTCGCGCCGGACGAAGGGCCGGTCGACACCTGCTGCCCCAGGGTCAACCTCTATCGCCTGCATGCGCCCAGCGAGCCCGCGCACGTGGTGCACGATCCGTCCTTCTGCGTGTTGGCCCAGGGGCGCAAGCGCATCCTGGTGGGCGACGCCGCCCACGAATACGACGACTGCAACTTCTTCCTGTCGTCGATCGACGTGCCGGTCACCGGACAGGTGGTCGAGGCTTCGCCGGAAAAGCCCTATCTCAGCTTCCGGATCGTGCTGGACGCCAACCTGATCAGCGAGATGATCATGGAGTGCGGCCTGGCCACGCGCCTGGACGCGGCCGCCCCGCTGGTCGGCGGCATGTCGGCCGGCGCCATGACGCCTCAGCTGTTCGACGCGGTCTGCCGGATGGTGACCCTGCTGGACACGCCCGACGACGTGCCCGTCATGGCCCCTCTGATCGAGCGGGAAATCCTGTACCGCCTTCTGACCGGGCCGCAAGGGCCGCGCCTGCTCCAGATCGCCCGCCGCGACGGGCGCCTGCGCCAGGTCAATCGCGCCATCGGCTGGATCAAGCGCAACTTCGACCAGCCATTCAGCATCGACGCTGTGGCCGAGGAGGCTCGGATGAGCGCTTCGGCCCTGCACCAGCACTTCAAGGCCGTCACGTCGCTGTCGCCGCTGCAGTACCAGAAGCAGATCCGCCTGCAGGAAGCCCGGAGACTGATCCTGGTCCAGCGCCTGGATGCGGCCACAGCCGGTCACACGGTCGGCTATGACAGTCCCTCGCAGTTCAGCCGCGAATACGCCCGACTGTTCGGGGCGCCGCCCCTAAGGGATGTGGCGCGTCTGCGGGAGCAGCCGGAGCAGATGGCTGGCGCCTGAGCGATAGAGATATTCCAAGACTCACCGATAGGATGCATAGTCGAATGTGCGATATGCACTGAGATTTCTGAAGTTCGATCGGGGAGACTTTCAAATGTCAAAAATTGTTGCCGAATTCATCGGGACATTTGCTTTGGTTCTATTTGGTTGCGGCGCCGCCGTTCTGGGTGGAGACCATGTCGGCCAGCTGGGCATCGCCCTGGCCTTCGGTTTCGCCATCATCGCCCTGGCCTATGGGATCGGTCCGGTCTCTGGATGCCACGTCAATCCGGCCGTCAGCCTGGCGGCGTTCGTCGCCGGCCGGATGAGCGCCAAGGAAATGGCCCTCTACTGGATCGCGCAGTTCGTCGGGGCTCTGGCCGGCGCGGCGGTGCTGGCCTGCATCGCGGGCAGCGCCGCCAATCTGGGTCAGAACGGTTGGGGCCCGGGCTATCTCGGCGCCTATCCGCTGCACGCGGCCTTCGTCTTCGAGGTCGTGATGACCGCGCTGTTCGTCATCGTCATCCTGGGCGCGACGGGCGCCGACGCCGCGCCCGGCTTCGCCGGCCTGGGAATCGGCATCGCCCTGGCGGTCATCCATATCGTCGGCATCCAGGTGACCGGCGTCTCGGTCAATCCGGCCCGCAGCTTCGGTCCCGCCGTCCTGGCGGGCGGACAGGCGCTGGCGCAGATGTGGCTGTTCTTCGTGGCCCCCGCCATCGGCGCGATCCTGGGCGCGCTGCTCTACCGCTTCAGGATCCTGCAGGCGGGCTGACGCCCTCCGGCGGTTCGGGCGGTTCGTCTGACGGCAGAGGGATGGCGGGCGGCTGTGGCCGATTGCTTTCGCCCGGGATCAGACGGCCGCCCGAACCGATCAGCGACTGGTAGGCGCTGGCTTGCCGGGAGAAGTCCGCGCCTCGCGGCAGCACGGCGTCGAAGCGCGGATCGCGGCCGGCCGCTGCGCCGATCACCGCCGAGAGGATGGAGGCGATGGAGCCGACCTCGGCGTCGTCGCACGCGCGGCGCAGGTGGCGGGCCTGGCCGGGAACCAGCAGGGTCACGTCCCACGAGACGCCGTCGACGCACAGCACCGACACCGCCCCGCCGCCATAGTCGACGATGACCGCCCGCGGCTGGCTCCAGGCGGGATCGGCCGGCAGGGCCTTGAGCGGCGCGATCTGAGGTTCGGCCAGCTCGGCGTTGATGTCCACGCGGCGACCGATCTCCGGAGTGCAGCAGCCGAGGCCCGCGCGGGCCTGGACGAAGGCGCGGCCGTCGCGGCGCAGGGTGACGCGGACCACGGCCTGGCGCACGCCGCGCGCGGGCCGGGCCCAGACCTCGAGGATCAGCTCGCCGCGCTTGAGGATCTGGCTCTGCAGCGGCTGCAGCCCCCACAGGCGGTAGAGCAGGGGCTCGACCCCGTTGTCGATGGGAACGGGCTGTTCGTTAGGGCCCAGCCGCCGATTGTACAGCGGCTCCAGCTCGGAGGGCGGGCGAGGAACGTCCGGCGACCACCAGATCGCCGGATCCGGAACGGAAGGGGGCGGAGCCTGTTGTCCGGAGGCGGCGAGGGCCAGCCCCGCGATCAATCCGGTCAGGCCGCCCATCGCCCGTCTCTCCTACATGCCTTCGACGCCCCGCTCGATGGAAAGGACGCCCGTGCGGGAAAGTTCCACCAGGCCCAGGGGACGCATCAGGTCCAGGAACTTGTCGATCTTGGACGGCGCGCCCGAGATCTCGAACACGAAGCTCTCCAGCGTGGTGTCGACCGGCTTGGCGCGGAAGATCTCGGCGATGCGCAGGGCCTCGACGCGGTCGACGCCCGAGCCGCGCACCTTGACCAGGGCCAGTTCGCGCTCGACGCCGTTCGGGTCGCGGGTCACGTCGTGCACGCGGCGGACATTGACCACCTTGTTCAGCTGGGCCTCGATCTGGTCCAGAACCTGGCGGGTGCCGCGGGTCACCACGGTGATGCGGCTGGTGTGGGCCTTGCGGTCGGTCTCGGCGACCGTCAGGCTCTCGATGTTGTAGCCCCGCGCGGCGAACAGGCCGACCACGCGATGCAGGACGCCGGGCTCGTTGTCGACGAGCAGGGCGAAGGTGGCGGTCTGCTCGGCCTGGTCCGTGGGACTAAGGTCGTAGGCCGAGGCGGGGGCGGGTTGGACGTTGGCGGTCATGGAACGCTTCTATGCCAAAGGGACGGGAAAGGGCGAGAGGTCTTAGACCAGCCCCGCGCCGTCCTCGCCGATGACGTTACCAATGTCCTCGACCTCGCCCATGATCATCTCGTTATGGGCCTTGCCCGAGGGGATCATCGGCAGGCAATTCTCGTGCTTCTCGACGCGACAGTCGAAGATCACCGGCTTGTCGCTGTTGATCATCTCCAGGATCTTGCCGTCCAGCTCGGCCGGATCCTCGCAGCGGATGCCGTGGGCGCCGTAGGCCTCGGCCAGCTTCACGAAGTCGGGCAGGCTGTCCGAGTACGAGTGGCTGTAGCGCTCGCCGTGCAGCAGCTGCTGCCACTGGCGGACCATGCCCATCCATTCGTTGTTCAGGATGAAGATCTTGACCGGCAGATCGAACTGGATCGCCGTCGATAGCTCCTGGATGCACATCTGGATCGAGGCCTCGCCGGCGATGTCGACGACCAGGCTCTTCGGGTGGGCCAGTTGCACGCCCAGGGCGGCGGGCAGGCCGTAGCCCATCGTGCCCAGGCCGCCGGAGGTCATCCAGCGGTTCGGCTCCTCGAAGCGGAAGAACTGGGCCGCCCACATCTGGTGTTGGCCGACTTCAGTCGTGATGTAGACGTCCTTGTCCTTGGTCAGCTCGTACAGGCGCTCGATGGCGTACTGCGGCTTGATGACCGTGTCGGAGCGGCGATAGGCCAGGCACTGGCGGGCGCGCCACTGGTCGATCTGGGCCCACCAGTCGGTCAGGGCGGCCTTGTTGGGCTGGTGGCCGCCCGCTTTCCAAGCCGTGATCAGATCTTCAAGAACGCTGCCGGCGTCGCCGACGATCGGCAGGTCGACGCGGACGTTCTTGTTGATCGACGAGGCGTCGATGTCGATGTGGATCTTCTTGCTGCCCGGAGAGAAGGCGTCCAGGCGGCCGGTGACGCGGTCGTCGAAGCGGGCGCCGACGCAGATCATGACGTCGCAGTCGTGCATCGCATTGTTCGCTTCGAACGTGCCGTGCATGCCCAGCATGCCCAGCCAGGCCGGATCGGCGGCCGGGAAGGCGCCCAGGCCCATCAGGGTCGAGGTGACCGGCGCGCCGGTCAGGGCCGCGAACTCGCGCAGGGCCTGGCTGGCCTTGGGGCCGGCGTTGATGACGCCGCCGCCGGTGTAGAAGATCGGGCGGCGCGCGCCGGCGATCATCTTGGCGGCTTCGGCGATGCGGCCCGCGTCGCCCTTGATCCGCGGCGAATAGGCGTGGCTAGAGGCGACTTCGGTCGGGCCGTAATATTCGCCCTTGGCGAACTGGACGTCCTTGGGAATGTCGATCAGCACCGGGCCCGGACGGCCGGTGGTGGCGATCTTGAAGGCTTCGTGAATGATCTGCGGCAGGTCGCGGACGTCTTTGACCAGGTAGTTGTGCTTGGTGCACGAGCGGGTCATGCCGACGGTGTCGGCTTCCTGGAAGGCGTCGGTGCCGATCAGATGCGTGGGGACCTGGCCGGTGATCACGACCATCGGGATCGAGTCCATCAGGGCGTCCATGATGCCGGTGATGGCGTTGGTCGCGCCGGGGCCCGAGGTGACCAGAACGACGCCGGGCTTGCCCGAGCTGCGGGCGTAGCCTTCGGCGGCGTGGGTGGCGCCCTGCTCGTGACGGACCAGGATGTGCTGCAGGCGCGGTTCGTGGAACAGCGCGTCGTAGATCGGCAGGACCGCGCCGCCCGGATAGCCGAACAGGACCTCGACCCCTTGGTCCACGAGGCCGCGAACCACGATCTCGGCGCCGGTCATGGCGCGATCTGCGGTGTTGGCGGGAGCCTTGCTCTCGATGGTCTGGTGGGCGGTCATGGGACTGATCCGGTGGGAAGGGGGCGGGAAGCTGTAGGCGGAAAAGAAAAAAGGTCCCGAAGGACCTTTGCGCGCGCGACCGAACTACGTCGTGACTTCTAAGGTCACGCCGCGGACGGCCGCTCCATAAGTACGATCATGGTTTTGCGCACGAGTCTTGCTCCAAAGCTACGGAATGGGTCATGACATGCGCCGGATGGAGCGTCAAGGCGCTGTTTGTCGCAAGGTTGTGCCTTTCTCGAGCGGTGTGACCTTACCGGAGTTTCACGTGACAGGGGCAGGTTTTGTCCCGCACGGTCCCGCCCTCGCAATCGGGGAAGCGTCTCGTGTTCGGACGGCGTGAATTTCTGGCCGGCGCGGCCGCGCTCGGGTTTGTTGAAAAGGCGTCCTCGGCGGTGCTGACGGGCGGAGCGGCGGACAGGGCGGTCGAGGCCTTTCTCCATGCTCAGCCGTTTCAGGGCGTGGTGCTGATCGGCAAGGCCGGCAAGCCGATCTATTCGCGCGCCATCCGGTTCGCCGACATCGAGGCCAGGAAGCCCGCGACGCTGGATACGCCCTATGTCATCGCGTCGATCTCCAAGTGGCTGACCTCGACTGCGCTGCTGAAGCTGGTCGAGGCGGGCCGCCTGGACCTGGATGCGCCGATCTCGACATACCTGGCCGACTACCGCGCCGACACCGGGGCGAAGGTCAAGCTGCGTCACCTGATGACCAATGTCAGCGGCGTGCCGAACGGCTTCTCGGCCTGGACCAAGGCCAATCCGGATCCGGACCTCTTCAAGAGGAGCTTCACGACCGCTGAGGCGGTGAAGCTGTGGTGTTCCGGCGATCTCGCCTTCGAGCCGGGGACCAAGTTCGACTACGTCCTGACCAACTGGGTGATCATCACCGCGATCATCGAGGCCGTCACCGGAAAAGCCTATGCGCAGGCCATGGTCGACCTGGTCACGGGTCCGTTGGACTTGACCCGCACGACGCCGCTCGATTCTCCGGACATCGCGATTTCGTACCGGACGCTGGCGCCGCTGGTCCGGCAGGCGAACGAGCGGTTCCCGTTCTTCGCGGCCAGCGGCGGCTATGTCAGCACGGCGGGCGATCTGTTGAAGGCCGCGCACGCGATCCTTGGCGGCGACTTCCTGCCCCAAGCTCAGAAGAAGGCGCTGCTGACCGTGGGCTGGCCCGACCAGGACTACGCCCTGGGCGGTCGCGTGAAGACCTTGTTCGCCGATGGCCTGCCCCGGGTCTTCGCCTGGGAGACGGGCAGGGTGGCCGGCTATCGCTCGGTGCTGGGTCATCGCTTCGACGACCAGACCACCGTCGTGCTGCTGAACAATACCGGCGTCACCCAGAAGGCGATGGACGACTTCGCTTACAGCCTGTTCGGGACGATCTAGGCCTCCAGCGTATTGGCCAGCAGTTCGAGCGCGGCGATGGCGAAGGCCTGCATGTTGGCGCTGCGGGCGGCGCCGCCGGTTTCCAGCGTGGCGCTGACCGAGGTCTCCTCGCCGACCACGGCCATGCAGCAGTGGCCGGGCGCGTCGCCATATCGGTTGCCCTCGGGGCCCGCCGCCCCGGTTTCGGAAAGAGCCCAGCTGGCCTTCAGGTTCTTGCGTGCGACACGGGCCAGCATCACCGCATAGGGTTCGCTGGCGGAGCGAAGACCGTCCATCGCTTTCTGTGGGATGTCCATCAGCGTCAGTCGGGCCCGGGCGGTATAGACGACCGCGCCGCCGACGTAGAACTTCGACGCCCCCGGAACGGCCAGCAGCGCCGCCGAGATCAGGCCGCCGGCCGAGGATTCGGCTATCGCGACCGTTTCACCGCGGGCGATCAGCCGCTGAGCGACGCGTTCGGCGACGGTGTTGAGATCGGACATCGAACTTCCTCGGGGTGGGCGGCGGTTGGCGCCTTCCATAGGGCCAGGGCCGGCCTGAGCAAAACCCTGACAATCGCTGTCGCCAAGATTGCGCCGTCGTGCTCACTATGGCCAAGCTCAACCTTGGAGACGCCCGTGCTGCTGCAAGCCGCCCCGCCGCCCGCGACCCCGCCCGCCGCGACTGCGCCGGCCCCTGTCGCGCCTCAGCCGCCGCTGTTGCAGAAACTGAATCCCGTCGCGCAGAAGGCCAAGCCGCTGACCCTGGCCAAGGCCGGACGGACCGAGAGCGCGGTGGTGCGCTACCAGATCTTCCTGCGGACCATCGTCAAGCCGGGCGCGGCTGCGGCGGTTCCGGCGGGGATCACGGTGTCGGCCATTCCCTGCGCCTGGACGGTCGAGTCCTATTTGCAGCGCGATCTCTGCTTCTACTCGATCACGGGCTTGCTCGGCTGCGAGGAGGGCGCGACCGTGCCGCTGCAGGCCATCGAAAACGGCCAGGCCGACTTGCCGGCCGACACGGCCTGCGAGGTCTTCGCCAAGCCGGTGACGGCGGCCGAGGATCGGGTGATCGCCACCCTGGACCGCATCAAGGACCAGATGTTCGACGAAGACTACCAGCTGGCCATCAAGCCGCGCCTGACCCGCGGGGGCGCGACCGTCACGGAGCGCTGATCCGCCGCCAGTCCGGGGTCTGGTTCCTGAACCAGGTCAGCTGACGCTTGGCGTAGCGACGGGTTTCCTGCCGGGCGGCGTCCAGGGCCTGGTCCAGCGTGGTTTCGCCGCGGAGGTGGGCGGCGAACTCGCGGTAGCCGACGGCCTTCAGGGCGGGGAGGGAAGGATCCAGGCCTCGCGCCTCCATGGCCCGCACCTCGTCCAGGGCGCCGTCCTCGACCATGACCGACAGGCGCGCATCGCAGCGGGCGTAGAGCTCGGCGCGGGGCGGATCCAGCACCAGGCCCTTCCAGTCGCCAGGCTTGAGCGCCGGCTTGGTGTCGGTCTGCCAGGCAGTCAGCGACTTGCCGGTGGCGATGGCCACGGCGTGGGCGCGGACCAGGCGCTGGCGATCGCCGGTCTCGATGCGAGCTTCGGCCTCGGGGTCCAGGGGCTTCAGGATCTCGCGGAATTCCGCCTCGCCCCGGGCGGCGTAAAGCAGGCCGGAGATCTCGCGCTGGGTCTCGGGCACCGGCGGCACGTCGGCCAGGCCATGGGTCAAGGCGCGGAAATAGAGGCCGGTCCCGCCGACGACAATGGCCGGACGGCGGCGCGCCTCGATCTCGGCCAGGACCGTGATCGCCGCCTCCAGCCAGCGGCCGACCGACCAGCCGACGGCGGCGTCAGCCACCTCGAACAGATGATGCGGCGCACGGGCGGTCTCGTCCGGCGGCGGTCCGGCGGTCAGGACGCGCAGGCCCGCATAGATCTGCATGGAGTCGGCGTTGACGATCTCGCCGCCGGTTCGCTCGGCCAAATCCAGCGCATAGGCGGACTTGCCGCTTGCGGTCGGGCCCGCGATCAGCCAGATGCGGGGCGCGATGTCCGAACTCTCCACCATTCCGACCGTCCTCACCCTCGTGGGGGCAAGCCCCGACGCATACGCCACTGCGGTTTCGCGCGTCGAAGCCAGGCTGTCCAGCCGCCGCGAAGACCTGGGGCCGTTGGCCGCGGACTTCTTCATGGGCGTGGCCAGCAAGTTGCAGCTGATGGAAGCGTCGGCGGCTCTTGCCGAGCTGCCGGTCGACTTCGCGATCCAGCCTGTTGCGAACCGCCGCAAGCGCCTGCTGATCGCCGACATGGATTCGACGATCATCAATGTCGAGTGCCTGGACGAGCTGGCGGACTTCGCGGGCGTCAAGGCGCAGGTCTCCGAGATCACCGAGCGCGCCATGCGCGGCGAACTGGCCTTCGAGGGCGCCCTGCGCGAGCGGGTCGGCATGCTGAAGGGCCTGGCCGTCGAGGCGTTGCAGAGCTGCTATGAGCAGCGGGTCCAGCTGAACCCGGGCGCCGAGATCCTGGTTCGCACCATGGCCAAGCACGGCGCGCGCTGCGCCCTCGTCTCGGGCGGCTTCACCTTCTTCACCAGCCGTGTGGCGCAGGCCGCGGGCTTCCACCTGAACCGCGCCAACACCCTGATCGAGCTGGACGGCGCCCTGACCGGACACGTCGGCGACCCTATCCTGGGCAAGGAGGCCAAGCTGGCCGCTTTGAACGAGGAGACCGCCGCCCTGGGGCTGACGCCCGCTGACGCCCTGGCCGTGGGGGACGGGGCCAACGACCTGGCGATGATCGAGGCCGCGGGCCTGGGCGTGGCCTATCGCGCCAAGCCGATCGTCGCGGCGCAGGCCGACGCCAAGGTCGACCACACCGACCTGACGACCCTGCTCTACTTCCAAGGCTACAAGACCGAGGACTTCTACCAGTGAGCTTTCCCCGCCGCGTCGATGCGGTCGTCTTCGACATGGACGGCCTGCTGCTGGACACCGAGATCGTCTATCGCGCGGCCATGATCGAGGCGGGGGACGTGTTCGGCGTCCGGTTCACCGGCGAGACCTATGCCTCGATGGTGGGCAAGACGACGCCGGAATGCGGGGTCATGCTGCGCGGCCTCTATGGCGAGACCTTTCCGGTCCAGGCCTATTTCGAGCGGGTGTGGGCCGACGTCGAGGATCTGCTGGAGGCCGAGACCAGGCTGAAGGCCGGGGTCATCGAGATCCTCGACTATCTGGACGACCTGGGCCTGCCGCGCGGCATCGCCACCTCGAACGGCCTGCCGGCGGTCGAGCGCTATCTGGGTCGCTTCGACCTGATGCGGCGCTTCAACGCGGTCGTCGCCCACCACGATGTGACCCGCCACAAGCCGAATCCAGATCCCTATCTCCTGGCCGCCGAACGCATCGGCGTCGACCCGACCCACTGCCTGGCGTTGGAAGACAGCCACCCCGGCGTCCGCGCGGCCCACGCCGCGGGCATGATGACGGTGATGGTGCCCGACATCCTCGATCCCAACGAGGAGATGCACGACAAGTGCGTCCACATCGCCGACAGCCTGCACCACGTGCTGGATCTGCTGAAGGCGTCGGTGGAAGAGGCGGCCT
>CBIHOB010000084.1:0-17401 GCA_966211605.1 uncultured Caulobacter sp. | reverse complement strand
TCACCCGTCAACGAAGTTATCCGCCTTTCGGGAACTTGGCGTCGAGCGCCCGGTTGAGCGCCAGCACGTTGACGCGAGGCTGGCCGATGAAACCCAGCAGTGGCTGCTGGACTTGGGCGTCGACCAGCGCGGTCATCTGACCGATCGGAACCCCACGCTCACGGGCCACGCGCGGGGCCTGGAAACGGGCGTTGGCCGGCGAGATGTCCGGATCCAGGCCTGAGCCCGAGGTCGTCACCGCGTCTGCCGGGACGAGCGCGCCGGGGTTTTCGGCGCGCAGGGCCGCGGCGTCGGTCTTCTCACGCTCGATCAGTTTCTCGTTCAACGGGCCCATGTTCGAGCCGCTGGAGGCGCCGGCGTCATAGCCATTGCCGGCGGCCGATGGACGGCCGTGGAAGTATTCCGGCCTGGCGAAGCGCTGGCCGATCAGGGCCGAGCCGACGACCCGACCGCTGGCGTCGCGGATCAGGCTGCCGCCGGCCTGCGCCGGAAACGCCGCCTGGGCCACGCCGGTGACGGCCAGCGGATAGGCCACGCCCAGCAGCGCGGTGAACAGGCCCATCGAGACGAGAGCCGGACGAAGATGCGTAAGCATGACGGATGAATCTCCGATGGCGTCTGTTTAGGCCAGGCCGAGGGCCGAGACCACGAGGTCGATCAGCTTGATGCCCGCGAACGGGGCGATCAGGCCGCCGATCCCGTAGAGGGTCAGGTTGCGCGACAGCAGCTTGCCGGCGCCGATGGCGCGGTACTTCACGCCCTTCAGGGCCAGCGGGATCAGGGCGACGATCACCAGCGCGTTGAAGATCACCGCCGACAGGATCGCGCTCTCCGGGCTGTGCAGCTTCATGATGTTCAGCGCGCCCAGGGCCGGCAGCGAGACCACGAACATCGCCGGGATGATGGCGAAGTACTTGGCCACGTCGTTGGCGATCGAGAATGTGGTCAGCGCGCCGCGGGTGATCAGCATCTGTTTGCCGACCTCGACGATCTCGATGACCTTGGTCGGGTCGCTGTCGAGATCGACCATGTTGCCGGCCTCGCGGGCGGCCTGGGCGCCGGTCTGCATGGCCACGCCGACGTCGGCCTGAGCCAGCGCAGGAGCGTCGTTCGCGCCGTCACCGCACATGGCGACCAGGCGGCCCTTGCCCTGCTCTTCGCGGATCAGCCGCAGCTTGTCCTCGGGCGTGGCTTCCGCGAGGAAGTCGTCGACGCCGGCTTCCGAGGCGATTGCGGCGGCGGTCACGGGGTTGTCGCCGGTGATCATCACCGTGCGCAGGCCCATGCGGCGCAGGTCGGCGAAGCGTTCTTTCACCCCGGGCTTCACCACGTCCTTCAGGTGGATGACGCCGACCAGGACGCCGTCCTCGCTGACGGCCAGCGGCGTGCCGCCCGAGCGGGCGATGCGGTCGACGGCGGCCGTCAGCTCGGGGGCGACGCTCTTCGGCTCCAGGGCCAGCGAGCGGTAGACGGCGTCCACAGCGCCCTTGCGCCAGCTGCGGCCTTCGTGATCCAGGCCCGACTGGCGGGTCTGGGCGGTGAACGGGATCGCGGCGGCGCCGGTCGGAATCTCGACCACCAGGCCGCTGTTGCGGGCCAGCTCGATGATCGAACGGCCTTCCGGGGTTTCATCGGCCAGCGAGGCCATCAGGGCCGCCCGCATCGCCGCTTCGGGACGCACGCCGGGCGCCGGGATCACCTCGGTGGCCATGCGGTTGCCGAAGGTGATGGTGCCGGTCTTGTCCAGCAGCAGGGTGTCGACGTCGCCAGCCGCTTCCACGGCGCGACCCGAAGTGGCTAGGACGTTGACCTTCAGCAGGCGGTCCATGCCGGCGATGCCGACGGCGCTGAGCAGGCCGCCGATCGTCGTGGGGATCAGCGTGATGAACAGCGCGCCCAGAACCAGCGGATCCAGCACGACGCCCGAGAACTTGCCCAGGCCCAGCAAGGTCACGACCGCGATCAGGAAGATCAAGGTCAGACCGGCCAGCAGCACCGCCAGGGCGATCTCGTTCGGCGTCTTGCGTCGGTCGGCGCCCTCGACCATGGCGATCATGCGATCCAGGAAGGTCGAGCCGGCCTCGGCCGTCACCCGCACCTTGATCCAGTCGGAAACGACCGTGGTGCCGCCGGTGACGGCCGAGCGGTCGCCGCCGCTCTCGCGGATCACCGGGGCGCTCTCGCCGGTGATGGCCGCCTCGTTGACGCTGGCCATGCCTTCGATGATCTCGCCGTCGGTCGGGATCACGTCGCCGGCCTCGACCAGGATCACCTCGCCCATGCCCAGCTTATGGGCCGGGGTCGGGATCCACGTGCCAGTATTAGGGTCGATGATCAGCTTGGCCTTGGTCGTCACGCGGGTGGCGCGCAGGCTGTCCGCGGCCGCCTTGCCCCGCCCCTCGGCGACGCTTTCGGCCAGGTTGGCGAACAGCACCGTGGCCCACAGCCACAGCGAGACCTGGATGGCGAAGCCCGCCACCCGGTGGCTGGCCACGGCCGCGACCGCGGAGACGGTCGACAGCAGGGCCACGATCCAGGTGGCGAAGATCACCGGATTGCCGGTCAGCTTGCGCGGATCCAGCTTGAGGACGCTGTCCTTGGCCGCCCGGGCCAGAACGGCGCCGGAAAGGCCGCCGGCCAGGGCGCGTCTGCCCTCGCCGGCATGGATGTCTATCGAAGTCATGGGATCACCGTTCAGCGGAGGGCCGCGACCGCGCCGAGCGCCTGGAAGTGCTCGACGATCGGTCCCAGCGCCATCGCGGGGAAGAACTGCAGGCCGCCCAGGATCAGGATCACCCCGACCAGGAGGCCGACGAAGAGGCCGCCGTCGGTCGGCAGCGTGCCGGCGGTTGGCGCCAGCTTGGGTTTGGCCGCCAGGGCGCCGGCGATGGCCAGGACGGCCACGATCGGCAGAAAGCGGCCCAGCGCCATGGCGATCCCGAGCGTCACGTCCCACCAGGGCGCGTTGGCGGTCAGGCCCGCAAAGGCCGAGCCGTTGTTGGCCGTGCCGGAAACGTAGGCGTAGAGGATCTCCGACAGGCCATGCGGCCCGCTGTGCATCAGCCCCTTCAGCGCTTCGGGCGTCACCGCGGCGAAAGCGGAAAAACCCAGCATCGACAGCGGAATGACGACGACGGCCAGGATCGAGAACTGTATCTCGCGGGCCTCGATCTTCTTGCCCAGATATTCCGGCGTGCGGCCCACCATCAGGCCCGCGACGAACACCGACAGCAGGGCCATGACGACCATGATGGCGACGCCGGAACCGATGCCGCCGGGCAGGATCTCACCCAGCTGCATCAGGAACATGGCGACGCCGCCGCCCAGGGGCATCAGGCTGGAGTGCATGCCGTTGACCGAGCCGTTCGAGGCGCCGGTCGTGGCGGCGACCCAGGCGGCCGTGGCCGGCGCGCCGAAGCGGACCTCCTTGCCCTCCATGTTCACCGACGCGTCGATCTTGGCGGCGACCTGGGCCGGCGGGGCCCGGGTCTCGGCGGCGTAGACGCCCGCGGCGCCGGCGGCCAGCAGCACGAAGGCCGCGATGACCAGGGCGCGGACGTCCTTCCTGGCCAGGACCATGCGGCCGAAGGCGAAGAAGGCCGCCCAGCCCAACACGTTGATCGAGACGGCCTCGATCAGGTTGGTCAGCGGCGTCGGGTTCTCGAACGGGTGCGCCGAATTGGCGTTGAAGATCCCGCCGCCGTTGATGCCCAGCATCTTGACGGCTTCCTGGCTGGCGACGGCAAAGAGCGAGATCTTTTGCTCGGCGCCCTCCAGCGTATGGGCGGTGACGCCGGCCGACAGTGTCTGCGGCAAGCCCAGGGCGACCAGCAGGATCGCAACGACGAACGACAGCGGCAGCAGCACATAGAGCGTGGTGCGGATCAGGTCGGCCCAGAAATTGCCGACGCCCTCGCCCCGATTGGCGACGAACGCCCGGGCCAGGGCCGCCGCGACGGTCGCGCCGGTGGCGGCCGAGACAAAGTTCTGCACGGTCAGCACCAGCATCTGGCTGAGCGTCGACATGGTCGTCTCGCCCGCATAGCTCTGCCAGTTGGTGTTGGTGACGAAGCTGATCGCGGTGTTGAACGACAGGTGTCCCGACAGGCCGGGGAAACCCTGCGGATTCAGCGGCAGCACGCCCTGCAGGCGCAGGACGGCATAGACGAAGACGAAGCCGACCAGGTTGAAGGCCAGAAGCGCCATGGCGTAGGCGTGCCAGCTCTGGCTCTTCTTCGGGTCGATGCCGCAAGCAGCATAGAACAGACGCTCGACCGGCCGCAGCATCGGATCGAGAACGGTTCGCTCGCCATTCCAGACGCGCGACATGAAAACGCCCAGCGGCCAACCGATGGCGACCGCCAGGCTCAGGGTCAGGGCGATCTCCGCCCATCCTTGCCAGCTCATTGGATTGGTCCGTCAGAACTTGTCAGGCCGCAGCATGGCGGCGACCATGTAGCCGGCGACGACGATCGCCCCGGCGGCCCACAGAAACGTCACGAGCATGGTCAGACGCGCCTCAGCGCGGCGACGAAGGCTCCGAACAGGGCGAACAGGCCCAAGGCCAGCGCCCCATACAGAAGATCAGCCATAACGGCCTCCTTTGGTGTCGGAGGCCAAGGACCATGAAGGGGCGTAAGGGCTCCATATCGAAGCCGGGCCGCCGCATAAGGGCGGCGTAAAGACGCGCTAGGCGGCTACCCGCGCGTCCAGCAACGCCAGCTTGGCCAGGACCCGGTCGAGCGTCGATCGCTTCACCGGCCGCCCATCGCGCAGCTTGGCCCAGGTGGTCTCGCTGATGGCGTAGCAGTCGAACAGATGCTCCCGGGTGACGGCCGGAAGGCGCGCCCGCAGGTGCTGGAACATTTCGCGAGAGACGGTGACGGTTTCAGCCATGGGAGTCTGGTCGGTGACGCACGGAAAGATGACTCTACCGCGTCCCTATGACGGTGTTGTTGGACAGCCTTATTTCAAAGCTGTCACGTAGGGCCAAGTTTTCGTCAAACTCGACCCAATCCGAGACCGTGGCGAACATTTGTTAGTCGCCTGCCCCTGTAGCGTTGCCTGGAGCTCAAAGCGTGAAGCGCAAACCGTCGTAGGCCGCCTCGACGCCTGGCGGGAGGCGCGCGGTCAGGGCGTTGTAGTCCAGATCGATATGCAGGTTGGTCAGAATGGCGCGCTTCGGCTTGGCCTTGGCGATCCATTCCAGGGCCAGCTCGACATGGGCGTGGGTCGGATGCGGCGTCCAGCGCAGGGCGTCGACGATCCAGACGTCGAGATCGGCGAGATCCGCCCAACTGGCGTCGGGAATGGCGCGGACGTCGGGGGTGTAGGCCACAGCGCCGAAGCGGTAACCGACGGCGCGGATTTCGCCATGGTCGACGTCGAAGGTATGGACCGGGATCTCGCCGCTGGGACCCTCGATCGCGAAATCCTCGCCCAACGGCGGGATCAGGCGCGGTTCCAGGATGGCCGGATAGCCGCCGCGCGTCTTGAAGATGTATTCGAACCGCGCCAGCAGGCCGTCGTGCGTGGCCTGGTCCATGTAGGTCGGGATGCGCTGGCGCTGATTGAGGAAGAACGGCCGCAGGTCGTCGATGCCGTGGGCCTGGTCGGCGTGGTCATGCGTGAACAGCGCCGCATCGACTCGCTTTACCCCGGCGGTGGCGGTCTGCAGCCGCAAATCCGGTGAGGTGTCGACCACGACCGTGGTCTCGTGGTGCGGGCCGCCGACGCCCTGGCGGCGCACGAGCAGCGAGCAACGCGAGCGATGGTTTTTCGGCTCGCTCGGATCGCAGTCGCCCCAGTTGCCGTCGGCGCGCGGGACGCCGCCGGACGAGCCAGAGCCCAGGACCGTGAACTCCAGCGGTCCGGTCATGGACGAGGGATCCGGTCGAACAGGTCGAAGAAGGCGTCCTCGATGCGTTGCTCGGTGTCAGCCCGGCTCCAGCCCCGAATCTCGGCCAGCTTGTCGTAGATATGCGGCAGGTAGGCTGGCTCGTTGCGACGACCGCGCATCGGCACGGGCGCCAGATAGGGGCAGTCAGTCTCGACGATGATCCTGTCGGCCGGCATGTCGCGGATCACCGCCCTCACCTCCTCGGCCGCCTTGAAGGTGGCGATGCCTGAGACCGAGAACCAGGCGCCCAACGCCATGGCCCGTGCGGCAAGCTCGGGGCCGCTGGTATAGCAATGCATCAGGATCTTGAACGGCCCGGACGCGTGCTCCTCTTCGAGGATCTGGCCCATGACGTCGTCGGCCTCGCGGGTGTGGACGACCAGCGGCAGGCCGCTCTCACGCGCGGCGACGCAGTGCTGGCGGAACACCTGGGCCTGCACCTCGCGCGGCGACAGGTCGTAGTGGAAGTCCAGGCCGCACTCGCCGATGCCGATGACCCGCGGGCGCTGGGCCAACTCGACCAGGCGGGCGGCGGTCAGGTCGGGATCTTCCTTGGCCTCGTGCGGGTGCGTGCCGACCGTGCACCAAATGTCCGGCTCGGCCATGGCGATGGCGTGCACCGCCTCGAACGAAGAGACCTTGTCGCAGATGGTGACCATCAGGGCGACGCCAGCTTCCCGGGCGCGGACGATGACGGCGTCCTTGTCCTCGGCGAACTGGGGCGCGTGCAGATTCACATGGCTGTCGATGAGCATGCCGCTCAAATCGCCGTCTTGGCCGCCGCGCGCAAGTCCGAGATGACGCTCCAGAAGGCGTCGGCGCGATCCAGGTTCACCGCCTCGACCTCGCCCGGGATGCTCGACAGCCGCTCCCAGGCCGCCGCCCAGCGGTCCAACCCGGGCGATTGCTTGCCATCGGACGCGACCTGAGTGGCGAAGATCCGCACCTGGTCGGCCAGGCGGCTCATTAGGAGTTCGAAGCGCGCCATGCCGTCCGCGCCCCGGAAGGTGTCGGCCATGGCCAGCATCGCGCCCTCGTCGATCTTGGGCAGCATGCGCAGGATGTCGTTGGCCGCGTCGTCGATCTCGATGGCCTTGGCGGCGGCCAGCTGCAGCGCCTTGCCCGGCGCCCCGTGGGCCATGCGGGCCAGGCGTTCGGCGTCGCGATGCGGCACGTCGGCCATGCGCTCGACCATCTCGGCGGCGGCCTCGATCCCCGGCGCCGGCACGGCCAGCCGGCGGCAACGCGATCGTATGGTCGGCAGCAGCTTGCCCGGCGCATGGCTGATCAGCAGGATCACCCCGCGCGGCGGCGGTTCCTCAAGCGTCTTCAGCACCGCGTTGGCGGCGTTGACGTTGAGGTCGTCGGCGGCGTCGATGATCGCCACGCGGTAGGGCGAGACGGCCGGGGTCGTCGAGAAGAACTCGGGCAACTGACGCGCCTCGTCGACCGGAATCGACTTGCGGGCCTTGCCATCGTCGGTCAGCCGCTCCAGCACCATAAGGTCCGGATGCGAACGCGCCGCGACCTGGCGGCTGACGACGTCCGACGGCGCCGCGCCCAAAAGGCCCTGGCTGGGATCGGGCCGCGCGCCCAGCAGGCGGCGCGCCATGCGGTAGGCCAGGGTCGCCTTGCCCACGCCCTCAGGACCGGTGAGCAGCCAGGCGTGATGCAGACGGCCGCGATCCAGGGCGTCGATGAAGGCGGCCTCGGCGGCGGACTGGCCGTCCAGGCGATAGACGTCGCGGGGATGGGCCGGCGCGCTCATCAGAGTTCCAGCCGCTGGGCGACCGCGTCGGCGATAGCGGCGGTCACAGCGTCCAGAGAGGCGTCGGCGTCAATGACGACACAGCGCTCGGGCTCCCGGCGCGCAATCTCGAGGTAGCCGGCGCGCAGACGTTCATGGAATTCCAGACCCTTGGACTCAAAGCGCGCCGCGCCGCCTCGCGCCTCGGCCCGCTGCAAGCCGACCTGGGCCGGCAAGTCCAGGATCAGGGTCAGGACCGGAACCGCGCCATTCAGCACATGCTCCTCCAGCGAGGCGATCAGGCTGGCCGGCGCATCGCCCCCCGCGCCCTGATAGGCCCGGGTGGAGTCGGCGAAGCGGTCGCACAGCACGACCTTGCCCTGCGCCAGGGCCGGACGGATCACCCGCTCCACATGGTCGCGGCGGGCGGCGTACATCAGAAGGGTCTCGGTGACCGGCGACCAGCGATCGGTCGCGCCGTTGACCAGCAGCTCGCGGATAGCCTCGGCGCCCGGACTGCCGCCAGGCTCGCGGGTCAAGACGACGTCATGGCCGGCCGCTTGCAGCCGCTCGGCCAGGCGGCGGATCTGAGTGGACTTTCCAGCCCCCTCCCCGCCTTCGAAACTGATGAAGAAACCCTGGGTCACCGGCCTCCATTCGACCGGTTTCCGAGCCTTGTCCAGTACCTCAGGGTCGAAGGACGGTCGCGCCCTGATAGCCCAGGGACTCTACGCGATCGCGCAGGCTCCAGGCCTCGCCCTCGTCCTGGCCCGCGCTGACGGTGACGCGATACAGCGTGCCGCTGGGCCGCTCGATGGCGTCGATCGAGGCGCGTCCGGCGCTGGCCAGCTGGCGCACGGCCTTCTCGGCGTTCTCGCGGTTCGAGAACGAGCCGGCCTGGACGCGATACGCCTTGGCCGTGGACGCGAAGACCGAGTCGGGCGGATTGATCGGCGGCGCCGATTGCTGGAACGGCGCGGAGAGCGAGCCCCAGTCCGGATCGGGCTCGCGACGCTGCGGCAGCACCTGCACGCGCTGCGGCGGTTCCTTGATGTCGTCGAAGCTGCGTGGCCGAGCCGGCGCGGGCTGGACGCTGGCGTACTGGCGCGGCGCGTCGAAGACGGCCTTGGGGGCGGGCCCGACATACTTCACCCGAACCCGGGCCACGCCCTGGCGAGCATAGCCCAGCTGCTGGGCGGCCGCCTTCGAGAGGTCGATGACGCGATCGCCGACGAACGGACCACGGTCGTTGACCCGCACGATCATCTTCTGGCCGTTGTCCAGATTAGTGACCTCGACCAGGCTGGGTAACGGCAGGGTCTTATGGGCGGCCGAAGGGACGTCCATGTCGAAGATTTCGCCGTTGGCGGTGCGGCGATTGTGGAATTGCTCGCCGTACCACGAGCCGACGCCGACGACGTTGTAGTCCTTGTCCTCGCGCGGATAGTACCAGATCCCGTTGATCTGATACGGCTTCTCGGTGCCGCGCAGCGGCTTGCCGTCGCGCCCCACGGTCGAGCCGGCGCGCGGCGACGAGCCTCGCGTGGTGTCGTTGCGGGCCGAGACGGTATAGCCGGTCTTGCCGGTGCCGTACTTGGGCGTTGCGCAGGCGGCGAGGCTCAGGGCCGCCGCGGCCATCAGGCCCAGGCTGCACAGGTTCCGCCAAACCTTGTCGATACGCTGGTTCATTCCGCTCAAGTGTCCAGACGGGCCACACCCCTTCCGAGCGGACATGGTCACGCGTTTGTTTTGAAGTCTGGTTAAGGACCTAGAGCGCTGATATAGCCGCCTGCTCCGGACAGGTGGCCGAGTGGTTTAAGGCAGCGGTCTTGAAAACCGCCGTAGGTGGAAGCCTACCGTGGGTTCGAATCCCACCCTGTCCGCCAGACCTTCCCAGCGTCGAAAAACCCTTTCAGGACAAGCATGTCGGCTTCCCGCACCGCGATCTACGGCCAGGCCGATCACGATCTGGCGCCATCCGCGGCGGACGCCGTGCAGCTGTCGCCCCTGGTCCCGGGCTCGACCGACATCGCTTCGATTGCGGACGAATCCTTTACGGCCGTGACCGTTCGCGCCCCCGCCGGAGCGGTGGAGCGACGATTTGTCCTCGCCCAGGCGTTGCGCATCCTGAAGCCCGGCGGCCGCCTGACGGCCTTCGCGCCGAAGGACCGCGGCGGCCTGCGCCTGAAGAAGGAGCTGGAAGCCCTTGGCGGCGAGGTCGGCGAGAGCGCCCGCCGCCACAACCGCATCTGCGTCGTGATCCGTCCCGCGGAGATCAAGGGCGTCTCGGAAACCATCGCCGCCGGCGCGCCCCGCCGGATCAGCGACAACGGCCTGTGGACCCAGCCGGGCGTGTTCAGCTGGGACCGTCTGGACGCCGGCACCAACGCCCTGCTTCAGGTGTTGCCCGAGTTCTCGGGCGCCGGGGCGGACTTCGGCTCCGGCATCGGCTTGCTGGCCCTGAACGTCCTGGCCTCGAAGAAGGTCGCCAAGCTGACCCTGGTCGAGCTGGACAGCCGGGCCGTCGAGGTTTCCAAGCGCAATGTCGACGACCCGCGCGCCGCGTTCGTCTGGGGTGACGTGCGCCACGACGCCGCCGGCCTGAAGGATCTGGACTTCGTCGTCAGCAACCCGCCCTTCCACGAGGGCGGCGGCGAGGACAAGACGCTGGGCCAGGCCTTCATCCGCGCCGCGGCCGGCGCCCTGCGCAAGGGCGGCAGCCTGTGGATCGTGGCCAACCGCCATCTGCCCTATGAGGCGATCCTGGCCGAAAGCTTCGCCAAGGTCCGACTGGTCGGCGAAGGCGGCGGCTACAAGGTCTTCGAGGCCCGCAAGTAATGGCCTTAATCCAATGACAAAGGCGCTGATGGCCCGCCTGGACCGGCTGCTCGCCAATCTGGGCTATGGGAGCCGCAAGGAGGTCCAGGCCATGGTCGCCGCCAGCAAGGTCGTGCTGGACGGCAAGGTGCTGAAGGACGCCGGCGCCCGCATCGCCGTCGACGCGACCCTGCCCGAACGCATGACCATTCGCGGTGTCGCCGTCGATCCGCCCGCTCCGCTGGTGCTGATGATGCACAAGCCGCTGGGCGTGACCTGCTCGCACAAGGAAGACGGCCAGAAGATCTACGATCTTCTGCCGCGCCGCTGGCAGATCCGGGATCCGGGCCTGTCGACCGTAGGCCGGCTGGACAAGGACACCAGCGGCCTGATCCTGATCACCGACGACGGCGACTTCCTGCACCGGGTGATCTCGCCCAAGCGGCACGTGCCCAAAACCTATCTGGCGACGCTGGACCGGCCGCTGAACGGCTCCGAGGGCGAAACCTTCGCGGCCGGGACGCTGATGCTGGACGGCGAGGAAAAGCCCCTGCTGCCGGCGCAGATGGAGGTAGTGGACCCCAGGACGGCGCGGCTGACCATCACCGAAGGCCGCTATCATCAGGTGCGCCGGATGTTCGCCGCCGTGGGCAACCACGTGGTCGCCCTGCACCGCGAGCGGATCGGTGGCTTGACGCTGCCGCAGGACCTTGTTCCCGGCCAGCATCGCATCCTGTCCGCCGCCGAGGCCGAGAAGGTTTTCATCGATGGCTGAGTCGATTCTGGTCGATGCGCGCGGCCATCACTGCCCCGTGCCGACGCTGAAGCTGCGCAAGGCCCATGAAGCCGCCCCGCCCGGCGCGGAGCTGGTTCTGCTGGCCACCGATCCGATGGCGCGGATCGATGTGCCGCACTTCGCCGGCCAGATCGGCGCCAGCGTGCTCGAGATCGCCGACCAGGACGGCGGGGTCATCCGTTTTCGTATTCTGAAGGCGCTTTGAGCGGAATCGCCTTGGGCCCTTCCAGCAGGGCCCGGGGACGCTCGTCCAGAGCGATCTCGACCTCGGTGGCCAGGGCGCCGCCGAAGAAGATGGCGTTCACGCTCCACGACAGCCAGATCAGGAAGATGATCACGGCCGAGATCGAGCCATAGGTCGCGCCCAGATGGACGATCTTCTCGACATAGAAGGCGCTGGCCCACGACATGAAGACGCACAGAGCCGCCGCCGCCGCGCCGCCCGCGATCGAGGCGCGCCAGCCGACGGGCTCGCGCGACATGGCGTAGCGGTAAACCAGGGTCATGCCGAACACGATGCCGAAGCTGGCCCAGGTCCATTCCGACTGGATCCACGGCACGCCCGCCAGCGGCCGCAGGTTCAGGGCCGAGCCCAGCAGCCGCAGGGTGAGGAAGACGCCCGACATCATGAACAGCAGGCCGAACGCGGCGATCAGCACCAGGAGCGCCATCAGGTTGAAGCCGAAGAAGCCTCGCTGATTCTCCTCGTCATGGATGAAAGACAGCCCGGCCAGCAGGGCCTTGAAGCCGCGATGGGCAGCATAGGCGCCGACGATCAAGACGACGCCGCTCTGCAGGGAGATCGTCTGGCCCGGCGCGTGGGCCAGGCGGGCGAATTCGTCCTGGAACATCGAGCGGGCGCCGGAGGGAATCAGCTCGGCCAGCCGGTTGGCCTGATGCGCGGCGCTCTCAGGCGTCAGGAAGAAGCTGTAGAGGCCGATCAGAATCGCCAGGCCCGGGAACACGGCCAGCAGGGCGAAGAACGAGACGCCGCCGACGTACAGCATGACGTCGCGGCCCCACAGGCGCGACAGGGCCAGCCCCAGCACACGCAGGATTTCGCGGGCCCAGTGGGTCGGATCGAGGTCGAGGTCGCGCCAGCGGATGCGGTGCAGCGGATCTTGCATCCGGCGGACCATGGCGACGCAGCATCCCGGAGTCAAAGCGCGGCCTGGAATCGTCAAAGACGCGCCGCCTTGGGGAAGACGGCGCGCCTCCGCAGGTCGTGCCTGTGAACCGATCGCCACATCGAGGGACGGATGGCGCAGCGACCGATCGACACCCGCAAGCTAGGATCCGCCGCCTGAACCGGACCTGAACGCGTTCGTCAGGTCTCAGAGAGCCCCCGAGGCCTTCAGTCCGGCGATCGCCTCGACCGAGAAACCCCAGTCCGCCAGGGCCTCGTCGTTGTGGCCGCCGATGCGCGGCGGCGGACCTTGGATGGCGCCCGGTGTGGCCGAGAAGCGCGGCGCCGGAGCCGGCTGGGTCACGCCGGCCACCTCGACGAAGGTTTCGCGGGCGGCGTTGTGGGCATGGCCGGGCGCCTCGTCCATGGTCAGGACCGGCGCGAAACAGACGTCGGTGGCGTCCATGATCGCGCACCATTCGTCACGGGTCTTCTGCCTGATCACGGCGGCCAGCTTGTTGCGCAGCTCGGGCCATTCCTCGCGGGTCATCTGGTGCTGGAACTGCGGATCGCTGATGCCGGTCTTCTCCAGCAGCAGCAGGTAGAACTGCGGTTCGATCGAGCCGATCGAGATCCATTTGCCGTCGGCGCATTCGTAGGTGTCGTAGAAGTGCGCCCCGCCGTCGAGCAGGTTGCTCCGCCGCCCCTCGTTCCACATCCCGCCGGCCTTGAAGCCGTAGAACATGGCCATCAGCGAGGCCGCGCCGTCGCTCATGGCGCAGTCGATCACCTGGCCCTGCCCCGTCGACCGGGCATGGATCACCCCGGCCAGCAGGCCGAAGGCCAGGTACAGCGCCCCGCCCCCGAAGTCGCCGACCAGGTTCAGCGGCGGCACGGGCTTGTCCGCCGTGCCGATGGCGTGCAGGGCGCCGGTAATGGCGATGTAGTTCATGTCGTGGCCTGCGGCCTTGGCGTAGGGCCCCGTCTGACCCCAGCCCGTCATGCGGCCGTAGACCAGCCGGGGATTACGGGCCAACGCCACCTCGGGTCCCAGGCCCAGCCGCTCCATGACGCCCGGCCGGAAGCCCTCGATCAGGCCGTCGGCCTGTTCCAGCAGCTTCAGGCAGGTCTCGATCGCCTCAGGGTGCTTCAGGTCCAGCGCCACCGAGCGGCGCCCGCGCGCCGTGACGTCGGCCGGCGAGCCGCGCCCCTGGCCCTTGCGGTCGATCCGGACGACATCCGCGCCGAGGTCGGACAGCAGCATGCCGCAGAACGGCCCTGGACCGATGCCGGCGAACTCGACGATCTTCAGCCCCGAAAGCGGCCCCTGGCCCATGACGCGATCTCCCTGCTGGCTCTGCGGCCGGTCGGGATCACTAGAGCGACCCTGACGTTCGGTCAGGCAAGCCCTTGCACGCTCAGGGACCATGATCTTCGATTCACCCCCAGGCTGCGGCGTTCGGCGCCTTTGACCGCGCGAGGCCTCTGCTATGTTGCAGCGTCGAATCTGGGCCGACGTCGTGGGAACGATCGCGCCGGCATTCGGGCGGAGGTTGGTTTGGCGGTTGACGCCCGGATCCTGATCGTGGCGCGCGACGATGTTCGCGCCGGACCGCTGGCCGAGGGGCTGGACCGGCTGGGCTGGCGCACGATCACCGCCCGCGGCCCCTATGCCGCCCTCGCCGCCCTCGGCGACCTGCCGATCGAGGCGGTGATCGTCGACCTGGCCAGCGCCGGCCCCGAGACCCAGACCCTGGCCCGCCGCCTGAAGGCCGCCGTGGCCCCGCGCCGCCTGCCGGTCATCGCCATCGGCGATCCCGATGGCGACTATCGCAACCAGGCCTTCGACCTGACGCTGTCGCCGCCGCTGCATCCCTCCCAGGCCGCCCTGCGCCTCGAGAGCCTGGTGCGCACGGCGATCGCCGAGGAGGAGTTCGAGCTGCGCCTCGAGACCTTCGGCGAGCGCGGCCGTCGGCTGGACCTGCCCGAGACCTCCGAGGTTCCGTTCCGCATCCTGGCGGTCGGCGAGCCCGCCCCGCAGTTCCTGGCCCTCTCCAACGCCCTGCAGGCCAGCGGGGCCGAGGTGGTCGGCGCCTTTACCGCCTATACGGCCTTCGACTATCTGCACGAGCGGGCCTTCGACGCCGTGGTCCTGTGGGCCGGCGACAGCCAGCAGGAAGCCCTGTCGATCGCGGCCGGCATGCGCCGCAACACGCGCCTCTTTCACATCCCGGCCCTGCTGTACCTGAAGGCCGAGAGCTATGTGACCATGTCCGAGGCGTTCCATCGCGGCGTCTCCGACGTCGCCTCGCCCGAGACGCCCGAGGTCGAAACCGCCATGCGGGTCATGGAGCTGGCCCGCAGCTTCCGCCGCGGCGAGTCGATCCGCGGCGCGCTGGAGAAGGCCCGCAGCTCGGGCCTGATGGACGCCGCCACGGGCCTCTTCACCCGCGACCTGTTCGCCGCCCACCTGGCGCGGCTGGCCAAGGCCGCCGCCGAGCGGGCCCGGCCGTTGTCGATCTGCGTCCTGCGCATCGCCGACAAGCCCGAGACCGTCTGGGCCCGCCAGAACGGCTGGCTGGACCGCGCCATTCCGCAGATCGGCTCGATGGTCGGGCGCCTGGTCCGTGTCGAGGACACCCCGGCTCGCCTGGCCACCGAAGTGTTCGCCCTGGCCCTGCCGGCGACCAACCAGAACGCCGCCCGCGCCGCCGCCGAGCGGATCGCCGCGGTGATCGGCTGCACCGCCTTCGACGCCGGCGACGACCGCCCGCCGTTCGTCTGCGAGTTCGACATCGGCGTGGCCGAGGTCCAGCGCGGCGAAGGCGCGGTCAAGGCCCTGGAGCGCGCCGCCGCCAGCGCCCTCAAGCGCGACGCCGGGTGAAGCTTCGCCCTTGGGCGCCGCTACGGCGCCTCCTATATGGAACACGTCCTGTAGCGGACATCGGTTCGTAGGAGTGCGCACTTGGCCCAGCAGCCCCTGATCATCGACGTCGTCGCCGACGTGGTCTGCCCCTGGTGCTATCTGGGCTGGCGCCGCCTGAAGTCCGCCGTGGCCCTGCGCCCCGACGTCGAGGCCAAGCTGATCTGGCGTCCCTACCAGCTGGATCCGACGCTTCCCGAGGCGGGCGTCGACCGCAAGGCCTACATGGCCAACAAGTTCAAGGATCCCGACAAGCTGAAGGCCGTCCATGCCGCCCTGGTCGAGGGGGGCGCCGAGGAAGGCATCGCCTTCGACTTCGAGGCCATCGAGATCGCGCCCAACACGAACGCCGCCCATCGCCTGATCCGCTGGGCCCTGACCGCCGGCGTCCAGGACCAGGTCGTCGAAGCGCTGTTCAAGGCCTATTTCGAGGAGGGCCTCGACACCGGCGACCCGATGGTGCTGGCCGACATCGCCGAGGCCGCCGGCATGGAGCGTCTGGTCGTGCTGCAACTGCTCTCCGAGGGCGCCGACAAGGAGGCCTTAGCCCGCGAGCACGCCATGGCCGTCCAGGGCGGCGTGACAGGCGTGCCGTTCGCGATCTTCGCCGGCAAGGTGGCCGTTGTCGGCGCCGAGACGCCGGAACGAATCGTGCAGGCCATCGACCAGGCTCTGGCGACCGTGAACTGACACGGCGTCGCCGCTTCGCGCGGCGGGCCGCTGAAGGCGTGTGGGAGGCGACGGAGCGGCCGGGCGAACCCGGAGACCGTGAGGTTTTGTTTTGCGTTTCGGCTCGCTGTCCGCTCCGCAGGCTGTTCTTGCCCGTGAGGATGGGAGGCGTGAGCGTCTTTCAGCTCGGGTTCCCACTAGCCCCCTGACGGGCGCGGACCAACTCGAACGGCTACATCCGTAACGAGCCCGACGGTCCACGATAGACGGCTTGTACGATCACCGTCCTGTCGCTCCGCTGTCGGTTTGCTCGCGCAGGTCGCCCGTTCGCCTGCCGATCCGCCTAAAGAGTACGGATGCGACGGCTTTCGAACCTGCGGGACCGAAGCGGCCCCGCTCAACCTAGCCCCGTCGCCGTTTTGGGCCGGATCCAAACGCCCTCCCCGCGACGGGGATGAGGTCAGTATGGAGCGGCGCTAAAAGCGGATCATTCAACGGCGCATAAAATCGACAAGCGATTGATTTGGCTGGCTTCGATCTCACGAATTCCGGGGATAGAGCAGGCCCAATCCCCGTCCCCCTTGCTTTTTGCACTGCAACAAGCGCATAAGGCTATCGTGAGCCCCCTTCCGTCGCGGAGGGGGCTATTTTCGTTGGAATTCGACCAAGAAGCGGTCCGGAAGAGAGCTTACAGGCTCTAAGGGCCCGATTTGGTCATTGGCGCGAGCCGCGCGTTTTTGTGTGCGCGGCCGTAGACGTGAACTGGACCCTGATGCCCTTCCCCGCCTCCCACCCCGCTCTTGAGCGGGCTCTCGCCGCTCAAGGCTATGCCGAGCCCACCCCCGTCCAGGCCGCCGTCCTGGCCGCCGACGCCGCCGACCGCGACCTGCTGGTCAGCGCCCAGACCGGCTCGGGCAAGACCGTAGCCTTCGGCTTGGCCGCCGCCCCGACCCTGCTGGGCGAGGCCGAGACCTTCGAGCGCGCCGCCGAGCCGCTGTGCCTGGTCATCGCCCCGACCCGCGAGCTGGCCATGCAGGTCAATCGCGAACTGACCTGGCTCTATGCCGAAGCCAAGGCGGTGGTCGTCAACTGCGTGGGCGGCATGGATGCTCGCCGCGAGCAGCGCGCCCTGAACTACGGCGCCCACATTGTCGTCGGCACCCCGGGCCGCCTGCGCGACCACATCGAGCGCGGCCACCTGGACCTGTCCAAGCTGCAGGTCGCCGTCCTCGACGAAGCCGACGAGATGCTGGACATGGGCTTCCGCGAGGACCTGGAGTTCATCCTCGACGCCGCCCCGGCCGAGCGCCGCACCCTGCTGTTCTCGGCCACCCTGGCGCGCGACATCGTCGAACTGGCCAAGCGCTATCAGAACGACGCCCTGCGCATCGACACCATCGGCCGCAACGAGCCGCACCGCGACA
>CBIHOB010000083.1:0-18200 GCA_966211605.1 uncultured Caulobacter sp. | reverse complement strand
GGAGGTCTTCGGCAGAGCCGGCAGCTTCTAAAGAAACCACCAAAACCAGTCAAGCACCTTTTTCAGAAGAAAAAGAAAAGCCTTTCTGGACCGAAATACTTGGAAGCTCTTGCGAAGCTCTTCAGTATTTCAAGGAGGGCGGCCTCTATCGAAACCGATCTCCCTGGTCAACCGCCCTTTTTATTTTTGTTTTCTAGCGGCCGAGACCGCATCAGAACGCAAAAACCGGTCGAAGCGCGCCGTGTTCGGAGCGCCGCAAGTCCGAAGGGATTCGATTGAGGCTGCGGAACTTAGCGATCCGCTTTCAGAAACGCAAGCCCCGAAGGCCAAGGTTTCGTCCGGCGGGCCGCAGCCCCGAAGCGAGGGGCGGCTTCTAGAGGCCCATTCCCTACCCCGCAAGCCGGGAATCTCGATTCCATCCCCAGATCGGCCATTCCCCTGTGCATGAACGGCGTCACATGGCCTCTTGCGCATGGGCCCCGGCTCCCTCAGAAGGCTGAGCACTCTACGAAGCGTCGCCAGGTCGCGGCGCTTATATATAAGGTGGCTGGCGTCCATGTTGTCCCAGAAGGCGCGTTACGCCCTGCGCGCGATGATCGAGCTGGCCCGCGAAGACGGTCAGGTGACCGCCGGCGAGCTGGCCGAACGCGCCGACGCTCCGCGCAAGTTCCTGGAGGCCATCCTGCTGTCGCTGTCGCGCGAGGGTCTGGTGATCAGCCGGCGCGGCAAGTTCGGCGGCTATGTGCTGGGGCGTCCCGCCGAGGCGATCAGCTTCGCCGAGATCATCCGCCTGGTCGACGGCCCCTTGGCCCTGACACCCTGCGTCAGCCGCACGGCCTTCCGCCGCTGCGAGGACTGCCGCGATCTGGCGACCTGCGCCCTGCGCGAGGCTCTGCTGCGCGCGCGCGACGCGACGGCCGCGGTGCTGGAAGGCTATAGCGTCGCCGACGCCGCCCAGGGCGCCGGCGCGGAGCTCATCGAGGGCTAGCTTTTTATACGGGCTTCATTCTCGCTACCGCTTCGCTGCATGAGCGAGAATGAAGCCTGAAAGGTTATCCTATATAGAGACGCGTATGCCCGCCCCGTGATCCTCGCTCAAGCCGCGAAGCGATAACGAGGATCACACCGGGCGTCAGCCCGCAGATATATAAGCCTTCAGCCCTTCGGCCTCGGCCTGGGTCTCGCTGATCTTGTACTTCACGAGGTCCCCGATCGAGATGATCCCGGCCAGGCGCCCGCCCTTCACCACCGGCAGGTGGCGGATACGGCGGTCGGTCATGCGCTCCAGGAGCACGTCGATCGACTCGTCCGGCTGGGCGAAGACGACGCTGGAGGTCATGCAGCTGGCGATCGGCTTGGCCAGGGCCGAGGCCCCTTCCTTGGCGATCACCCGCACAATGTCGCGCTCGGACAGAATGCCGACCACGGCCTCCTTGTCGTCGACCACCACCATGGCCCCGACGCGCCTTGTATGAAGCAGCGCCGCCGCGGCGCCGACGGTCTCCTGCGGGGAGGCCGTGAACACGAGATCGCCCTTGTCTTTCAGGATCTGAGAAACCAGCACTGCGCTTCTCCCTTGTTCTTATGGAGAACAAGGGTCTCGCAATAAGGCGACAGGATCAATGGGGATCAACGGCCAAGACATCTTAAGATAGGCCGAGGCGTCGGGCGCGGCCCGTCTCAAGCTTCCGGTCGAGGCTCCGGGCCGGCCCACCGGGCGAACGGGCCGATCAGCAGGACGCCGACGACGAAGCCGACCAGGTGCGCTTCCCAGGCCACCGCGCCGGTCCCCATGGTCAAAAGCCCGCCGGCCACGGCCATCACCAGGTTCACCACCAGCCAGCCCAGGCCCAGCGAAATGACCCGCGGCCCCAGGATCGGTCCGACCTGTCCCGGATAGTCCATGGTGCGGGCGGCCGCGCCCATCAGGCCCGACACCGCGCCCGAGGCGCCGATCACCGCGTTGGTCGAGTCCGGGTGGATCGCCGCGTAGCCGACGCCCGAGAGCGCGCCGCACGCCAGATAGAACAGGCAGAAGATTCCCCCTCCCCGGCCGTTTAGTCCTAGCAAGCGAGCCACCGGCGCCCCGAAGGCCAGGGCGAACGCCGCGTTCATGATCGCGTGAACCCAGCCGCCATGCACGAACATCATCGTGATCGCGCCGGTCCAATGGCCTTCCCAGAAGGCCCGCGGGACCAGCGCCAGGGACTCGAGCGTCGCATCGTCGGCCCTCGACAGCAGAACGTGGGGGACGATCACCGCCGCCGCGGCCAGCAAGGCCGGCCAGGGCGCGTTGAAGATCGGCTCGGGACGCGGCTGCGGATCGCTCATGGCCTTTATCTAGGGCGTGGCCGCTGAAAGTGTGAGCGGTTTCAGCGCCCGCCGCGCCCCAACTTTTGGAGAATCGAGCCTGCTCACCTGTTTCTGATGTCCCATCGGGAGCAGGCAGGCTCGCGATGTTCCGCGACGATTCGAACCAAGGCGCGCCCGCCGCTCATCCCTTAACCATTTTTTCTCGACCTTGGGTCTATCGGTCAGGCTGTACCCTTTTGGCACGACGGTTGCTTGCCGCTCCGTGTCGACAGTTCGCGGAGCCTCCCCATGGCCTGGCAGCGTAAGATGAAGATGTGCATCGTGGCGGTCTCGACCGTCATGGCCTGCGGCGCGTGGGGCGCCGCGACGGCCCAAACGATGACGACCAATTCGGCCTCGTTCAACGCCGGCTACGGCCGCAGCGCAGGCCAGGAAAACCGCATGGTCGACTATTCGACCCGCGATGCGAACGGCAACCGCGTGATCGTCGACGGCGTCATGCTGACCGGCTCGGACCAGAGCGTCTATTCCTCCAGCCGCAGCTCGGGCTCGCTGGACGCCTATTCAGGCGTCGGCGGGATCGGCGGCTATGCCGGCTCGACCGCGATCGGCAACAACCTGACGGTCATCACCCAGGGCAACAACAACACGGTCATCGTCAATTCCAGCCAGGTGAACAACGGCAACGTCACCGCCGGCTCGAACGTCGTGAAGGCGGGGACCGCCCAATGAGTCTGAACCTGAAGCGGCCCCTCGGCCTCAAGAAGACGGGCCTGGTCCTGACCCTGCTGGGCGCGACCACCCTGGCCGGCTGCGGCGGCGTGCCGGTGGCCTCGACCGCGGGCAACTACGCCAAGCCGATCGGCGGCGCGCCGGTCACGGCCAACCCGACGGACTATTCGGCCGCCCTGGTCTGCCTGAACCAATACGCCCGCGCCAATCGCGTGGCCGCGCCGCGCATCGCCATCGGCCGCATCGCCGACTACACCGGCAAGGAAGAATCCGACGGCTCGGGCCGCAAGGTCACGCAAGGCGCCTCGCTGATGGCTTTCTCGGCCTTCGCCAAGGCCGGCATGCCGATGGTCGAGCGCTTCGACACCTCGGTGTCGGAATTCGAGCTGAAGTACGCCAACAACAAGCTGATCTCGGACCGCCCCAACCCCGCCCCCGACGCGCCGGCGGACTATCGCAAGATCCTGGCCGGCCAGGTGCCCGGCTCGGACTTCTACGTGGTCGGCGGCATCACCGAGCTGAACTACAACATCCGCTCGGCCGGCGTGGACGCCTATGCCGGCGACAAGGACACCGACGGACTGAAGGGCAACTTCCGCCGCCGGGTGTTCGTGATGAACATCGCCCTCGACCTGCGCCTGGTGAACACGCGCACGCTCGAGGTGGTCGACGTCATCTCGTATCAGAAGCAGGTCGTCGGCCGCGAAGTCAGCCTTGGCGTCTTCGACTTCCTGAACGGCAACCTGTTCGACATCTCGGCCGGCCGCGGGGCTCTGGAGCCCATGCAGCTGGCGGTGCGCGCCCTGATCGAGCGCGCCACCGTCGAGATGTCCGCCAACCTTTACGGCATGCCCGGCCCGCAAAGCTGTCTGCGCTACGACCCGTTCGGCGACGCCACGGTCGGCCAGACGGGCGCCTTCGTGCCGGCCTACGACAACCTGGGAACGAACAATGCGCAAACCCGCGATGACCCGTCTCGCTGGAACGCTCGCCGCGATCCCGATATCCGTGATGCTCAGCGGGGTCGCTACTAGTCCAGCGTCCGCCCAGGCGACCTCGCCAAGTCCGGTTCTCAACAGCCAGATCAATCTCGGCGAGATCTTCTCGGAGCAGACCCTGAACGTCCAGACGGTGTCGGACGGCGTGACCGCCAGCACGACGGCTCAGGCCAACGGCGTGTCGGTGGGCGTGACCAACGCCGACGCCTCGGTGACCTCGGACCAGACCAACCAGGGCGCCGTCTATGGCCACACGGTCGTCGACGTCGGCGCGAACGCCGGCGCGACCAGCGCCCTGCGCACGACGGCGGTCGGCAACTCCGGCTCGCTCTCGGCCAGCAACGGCACGATCTCGGCCTTCGCGGTCCAGACCAATTCGGCCGAGGTCACCGCGCGCGGCCAGGTTGAAGCGCCGACGGCGCGGGCCGCCGACCTGACCGTCTCGACCCTGGCCATGGGCAACAGCCAGGGCGTCAATCTGGACAACGGCGCGGCCGGCCTACGCATCAGCCAGTCGAACACGGCCAACACCCTGGCCGACGGTGGGGCGATTGTTCAGTACGTGTCGGGAACCAGCGCGGTCACCTCCACCACGGCCGGCAACAACATCAATATCCAGGGCGCCAACCAGTCCGCCGCCCGCGCCATCACCGACCAGGCCAACACCGCCGACGTCACCCAGGCCAGCAAGTTCACCGCCTATGGCAACAGCTACCTGACCGCGACGACGGCCACGGCCACCGGCAACAATCTGTCGGCCACGAACGAAGGCCCGCTGATGGACATGAAGTCCAACCAGTGGAACACCTCGTACGTGCGGGGCCAGGCTGAGGGCACTTCGTACGAATTCGGCGCCGCCCAGACGACGGCCTATGCCGCCGGCAACTCGTCGCAGGTCAACAATATCGGGACCGAGCTGGTTCTGGACAACCTGCAGACCAACACCGGCGGCGGCGTCGAGGCGACGGCCAGCTTCACCGGCCAGGACGGCTATGACGCCGTGACCACGGCCACGGCCATGGGCAACGCCGTGACCGGCTATGTCTGCTCGCGCTGCAATGGCCGCATGACCGTCACCAACAGCCAGACCAACAGCGCCGACATCGGAGCCTCGTCCAGCACGACGATCAATTCCAGCGGCCGGCAGGTGACCGGCGTGTCGACCGCGATCGGCAACAACGCCAGCTTCAACGTCAGCGCGCCGAACTAAGGCGCCGGCGACGCGCGGCCTCAGCGCCGGGCCACGGCGACCAGGGCGGTGGAAGGGATCGGAAGGATCGCGCGCTCGCCCGCCATCCGCCGCGCTTCCGCGACCACGGCGGCCTTGTCGGCCTCGTCCAGGCTGGTCCAGTCAGGCGACATGCCGAACAGCGTGTCCGGCTCGGCCAGCGCGGCGACGTCCAGCTCGTAGTCGAAGGTGACCGCCTCGATATCCGGAGCCCCGAAGCCGGCGGCCATCAGCTCGCGCGCGAAGTCCTCCGGATCGCTGAGCGCCCTGACCGCCTCCGGCATCTTCATGCCTTCCCGTTCCGGAAACAGGGCGCGGCGGATCCGGCCCAGCAGAAGGAAGGTCGCCGCGCCATCGTCCCGCCAGGTCGCGACGACGCCGCGCCCGCCGGGGCGGGTGACCCGGGCCATTTCCGAGAGACCCTTGCGCCAATCCGGAAACATGATCACGCCGAAGATGGAGAAGACGGCGTCGAACGCGGCGTCCGGCAAGGCTAGCGCCTGACCATCCATCACCCGGGCCTCAACATTGGGTCGGTTCGCGGCGGCGATGCGCGCGACCATTCCCGGAGAGAAGTCCGTCGCCAGCACCCGTGCGCCCGCCCTAGCGGCCGCCAGGGCCAGCGCTCCGGTCCCGGCCGCGACATCCAGAACCCGGCTCCCCGGCGCCACGGGCGCCTTGGCCAACGCCGCCTCGGCATAACGCGCCGTGAAAGGGTGCGCCGTTTTCTCGTAGTGCTGGGCCGCCTTGTCCCAATGGTCCGGGTTCTCGAACTCACGCATGCGCACTGCTCCTCAATCATGTAACTTTTAAAGTATCGTGATGAGGCGTGCTTGCCAATCCCGCCGGGCGCAACGACTTTCCCTCCATGCGCAAGGATAGCCGCCTCTCCCGGATGCTCCACGTACTGCTCCATATGGCGCAGCGCAGCGAACCGCTGACGTCGGAAGCGATCGGTCAGATGCTCGGGACCAACCCGGCCGTCGTCAGGCGCACCATGGCGGGCTTGCGGGACGCCGGCTACGTGCGCTCGGAAAAGGGCCACGGCGGCGGCTGGGCCATAGCGGCGGATCTAGAGACCGTGTCGCTGCTGGACGTTCACCGGGCGGTGGGCGGGCCGCGCCTGTTCATGATCGGCGCCGAGAACCCGAACACCACCTGCGCGGTCGAGAAGGCGGTCAACGCCGCGCTCGACGACGCCTTGCTGCAGGCAGAGACCTTGCTGATCACGCGCCTTGGCGAGGTCAGCCTCGCGGACCTGGCGCGGGACTTCGGAACACACTGCGCGCCCCCTGGCCAGGCGCCACAGGTGCCTAGTCCGCCGCGTTGACCACGTTGTAGCGGTCCGATTTACAACAATTTCTCAGGCCTGCCGGCCGTCCGTCGCGCGTCCGCTGGGCGTCCCCTGCCCGTCCGCCCGCTTCTCGCCCCAGAGGGCGATCTTAAGCAAAAGCTCGCGGGGGTTGATCGGCTTGCCGACGTGGTCGTCCATGCCGCTGGCGCGATAGAAGGCGACTTGGTCGGCCAGGACGTTGGCGGTCAGGGCGATGATCGGCGTCGCGGCCGCCGCCCCGCCCAGGGCGCGGATGGCGCGGGTGGCGGCGAGGCCATCCATGCGCGGCATCTGCACGTCCATCAGGATCAGGTCGTAGCCACCCGAGGCCGCCGCCTCGATCGCCGCGACGCCGTCGGCCACGACGTCGACCGCGTGGCCCATGGCGCGGACAAGGGTCCCGATCAGCTCGCGGTTGGCCTCGTTGTCGTCGGCCACCAGCACGTTCAGTGGCCGCGCGCCGTCCGGCGCGGCCTCGGTGTCGGAACGCTCGGGCGCGGCGGCCAGCGGCAGGTCGAGCACGCACCAGAAGCGCGCCCCCTGGCCGGCGATGCTGTCGACGCCGATCTCGCCCCCCATCAGCTCGACGATCTCCTTGCTGATCGCCAGCCCCAGCCCGGTGCCGCCGAACTTGCGCGACACCTCGGGCCCCGCTTGGGCGAAGCGCTCGAAGACCGTGTCCAGCATGGCGGCCGGGACGCCGACGCCGGTGTCTGAGACCGCCAGCTCGAGCCGCGCGCAGCCCGGTCCGGCGCCGTCCCGACGGGTCGCGCTCAGGGTCACCGAGCCCGCGCCCGTGAACTTCACGGCGTTGCCCAGGAAATTGACCAGCACCTGGCGCAGGCGCTCGGCGTCGCCTTCCAGCCAATCGGGGCAAGCCGGATCGATCCGCAGCGCCAGCTCCAGCCCCTTGGCCAGGGCCTGGGCCTCGAACATCCCCGCCGTCTTGCCCAGCAAGGCGCGAAGTTCGAACGGCCGCGCCTCCAGATCGACACCGCCCGCCTCCAGCTTGGCGAAGTCGAGGACGTCGTTCAGCGTGTCGAGCAGCACGGTCCCCGCGTCATGGATGCGCCCCAGGCGCCGCTGCTGCTCGTCGTTCAGCGGCGAGGCGGCCAAGAGGTCGGTGAATCCCAGGATGCTGGTGAGCGGCGTGCGCAGTTCGTGGCTCATGTTGGCGAGGAAGTCCTGCCGCGCGGCCATGGCGGCCTCGGCCCGCTCCCGGGCCTCGGCCAGGGCGGACTGGGCCTCGACCTCCTCGGTGATGTCGGTCTCGTTGACCAGGACACACAACTCGCCCGTCACCGGATCGGGCGTGCGCCGCGCGGCCAGCCCGTGCCAGCGCGGCCCCTGGGCGGTGAGAACGCGATAGGCCCCCTCGACTGTTTCGCCGGCCAGGGCCGAACTCCACAGCGCGCCGCCGGCGTCGCCATTGGCGAAGATCTCGGCGAACCGGACGCCCTCGCCCGGATAGGCCGCCACCGAGGCGGGATTGCCGAACACGCGGAAGCCATCGGCGTCATACAGCGAAACCAGGGCGCTGGTGTGTCGCAAGGCCTCTATGGCCCGCTGCTGCTCGGGGTCGACCGCGACCGGCGCGCCCTCGAACAGCAGGGCGTGACCGCCATCCGGCAGGGCGATCCGCGAAATGGTGGTCTGGACGACGGCCGGCGTTCCGTTCGGATAGAAGGTCCAGCGCTCGTCGACGGCGGCCCCGTCCTTGATGCGGGCGGCGATGTCCTCCATGCGCGCACGCACGGCGGCCGACTGGTCCGAGAAGTCCCTCGCCAGCAGCTCGTCCAGGCTCGCCGCGCCCCACAGGTTCAGCGCCGCGCGGTTCGCATAGACCTTGCGCTTGCGGACGTCGTCGAACACCCAGATTGGCCGGCGCAACTGATCAAAGCCCAGGCCCAGCAGGCCGGGGAGATCAGAGGCCGCAATCATTTCCGGGTTCGACGTCAAGGCGAGTACGTGTGCTCCGTAAGGTCAGCCACCTAGCAAGGTCACGCTTGGCGGCCCGTTAACGCGGCGAAATTGTCGCGGGCGTGCGCCTCCATTCTTTGAGTTGGGTCAACGCCAAACTACGCCGTGATTTTGGCGTTTCCTCGACGCGGCGCCTGCTATACGCCCTCACCGCCGCGACATTCCGCCGCCGTAAGCTTTGAAGATCCCGCTAGACGACATGGCCTCACCTGCCCGCGCGCCCGTTCTCGCCCTCAAGGACGTCCGTCTCGCCGACGGCGCCAAACCCTTGTTCGACGGCGTCGACCTGGCCTTGGAGCCGCGCGTGCGCGCCTGCCTGGTCGGCCGCAACGGCGCGGGCAAGTCGACGCTGCTGAAGATCCTGGCGGCCCAGGGCGTAGAGGCCGACAGCGGCGAGCGGGCGGTGCAGCCCGGCGCCCGGGTCGTGTACGTGCCGCAGGAGCCGGACATCACGGGCGAGACGCTGCTGGACTACGCCACCGCCGGCGGCGCCCAGGACTACGAGGCGCAAGCCGCCCTCGCCGACTTCGGCCTGGACCCGAACAAGAGCGCCAAGGGCTTGTCGGGCGGCGAGACCCGCCGCGCGGCCCTGGCTCGCGCCTTCGCCGAACAGCCCGACGTTCTGCTGCTGGACGAGCCGACCAACCACCTGGACATCTTCGCCATCCAGACCTTGGAAGACGAGTTGGCCGGCTCGAAGTGCGCCGCCCTGATCGTCAGCCACGACCGCGCCTTCCTGAACAGGGTCACCGAGCGCTGCTTCTGGCTGGAGCACCGCAAGATCCGCCGTCTGGACAAGGGCTTCGCCGAGTTCGAGGCCTGGGCGGACTCGATCATGGCCGCCGACGCGGAAGAAGCGCGCCGCCTGGACAAGGTGCTGGAACGCGAGAACGCCTGGCTGGCGCGCGGCGTCCAGGGCCGCCGCGCCCGCAACGAAGGCCGCCGCCGCGCCCTCCTGGCCTTGCGCGCCGAGAAGAAGAACCGCCAGAGCGAGATGCGCGGGACCATGACCATGGCGGTCGAGTCCTCGGGAACATCCGGCAAGCGCGTGGTCGAGGCCAAGGGGATCACCAAGCGCTTCGGCGAACGGACCATCGTCGAGAACTTCTCGACCCGCATCATCCGAGGCGATCGGGTGGCCCTGGTCGGCCCCAACGGCGCGGGCAAGACCACCCTGGTCAAGCTGTTGCTGGGCGAGCTGGAGCTGGACGCCGGCTCGGTGCAGCTGGGGACCAACCTCGAGGTTTCCTATATCGACCAGGCCCGCATGGCCCTGTCGGACAAGATCACCGTCTGGGACTTCCTGACGCCCGGCGGCGGGGACTCGATCATCGTGCGCGGCCAGCCCAAGCACGTGGCCGGCTACGCCAAGGAGTTCCTGTTCACCGAAGCCCAGCTGCGCCAGCCGGTCACCAGCCTGTCGGGCGGGGAGCGCAACCGCCTGCTGCTGGCCCGGGCGCTGGCCAACCCCACGAACCTGATGGTGCTGGACGAGCCGACCAATGACCTGGACATGGACACGCTGGACCTGTTGGAGGATCTGCTGGCCGACTTCGACGGCACGCTGATCCTGGTCAGCCACGACCGCGACTTCATCGACCGGCTGGCCAGTTCGACCATCGCCCTGGACGGCAAGGGCAAGATCGTCGAGACGCCCGGCGGCTGGACCGACCTGATGGACCAGAACCCGGATTTCTTCAAAGCCACCAAGAGCGGCGCGTCGTTCGCGCCGGTGTCGAAGTCGGCTCCGGCCGCCCCCGCGCCGCCGAAGAAAAGCGTCAAGCTCTCCTACAAGGACCAGCGCCGGCTGGAGGAGTGCGAAGCCTTGATCGCCAAGAGCCCGGCGATCATCGCCAGGTTCGAGGAGACCCTGGCCGACCCGAACCTCTACAGCCGCGACCCGGCCGCGTTCGACAAGACCATGAAGGCGCTCGACAAGGCCCGCGCCGATCTGGAGCAGGCCGAGATGGAATGGCTGGAGCTGGAAGAGAAAAAGGAATCTCTGGCCAACGGCTAGAACCCGCCCCCGGGTTGCGACAGAACGCCGCAGCCGCCGCTCGCACCCTGATTTTAGTCTGTGATCTTAACCGTTTAGCGCAAGCTACGCCGATGCCCACGGGGAGGGCGGAGGGGCGTATGCGCGAAAGCATCGGTCGGAACGACGACCGCCGCCAGACGATCTTGGCGACGCTGCTGTTCGCCGCCTTCCTGGGCTGCCTGGCGTTCTACGACCTGGCCACGCGCGGCGCGAACGGCATGCCGGCCCTGTGGCCCTGCAACGCCATGCTGGCGGCGGGCCTGATGCACTTCACCGGCTGGCGACGTCCGGCCCTGGTGTCGGCCTGCGCTGTCGCCTCGATGATCATGCACCTTCTGGCCGGCGATCCCTGGTCGATCGTCCTGATCTACGTCGCCAGCGACATCGGCGAGTCCTGCCTGATCGCCTGGCTGGTCCCCCGGGTGTTTCGCCGCAGGCCGCGGATCCTCAGCCTGCGCGGCGCGGTATCGGTGGTGCTGATCGCCCTGCCGGTCTCGGCGGTGATGGCCATGGCCGGCTCGGCGCTGTGCGCCCTGGTCAGCCAGGAGACCACGATCAGCTTCCTGCGCGACTGGTTCTTCTCGACCTCCCTGGGCGCGGCCGTCGCCCTGCCCGCCACCCTGGTCGTCCTGCAGCCCCAGACCGAGGCCGCGTTTCGCAAGCCGCTGGGGAGCCAGCTGGCGCTGTATGGCCTGATCGCGATCGTCACGGCCATCGCCTTCAGCGGCCAGGGCAATCCGATGCCCTTCCTGGTGTTCCCCGTCACCATGCTGGCGGCCTTCCAGCTGGGTCCGCGCAGCGCCGCCTGGAGCGCGGTGACCGTCGCGGCGGTCGCCGCGCCGCTGACCGCCGTGGGCCTGGGCCCGACCCAGCTGAACCCGATCTGGAGCGAGGTCGACCGCTTCCGGATGATCCAGGCCTTCGTGATCACCGTGTTCTTCACCTGCTTCGCCTCCGGCCTGGCGCTGTCCAAGCTGCAGCGCCTCAAGCGCCTGCTGACCCGCCGCCAGGCCGTGGCCCGGGCCGCCCGCGCCCGCGCCCAGGCCGCCAGCCAGGCCAAGAGCGAGTTTCTGGCCACAATGAGCCACGAGATCCGCACGCCGCTGAACAGCATCCTGGGCTTCTCGAGCCTGCTGGGCGAGACCGAGACCCTGTCTCCCGAGGGGCGGCGCAAGCTGGACCTGATTGCAGGCGCCGGTTGTTCGCTGGTCACCCTGGTCAACGACATCCTCGACGTGTCCCGGTTGGAGGCCAGCCGGATCCAGCTGGACCCGACCGCCGTCGCGCCCGCCGCCCTGCTGCGCGAGACCGTCGGTATCGTCGCCCCCGACGCCCAGGCCAAGGACCTGACCCTGACGGTCGAGATCGACGCCGATGAGCGCGCGACCTACGCCCTGGACGAAAGCCGCCTGCGCCAGGTGCTGCTGAATCTGCTGAACAACGCGGTGAAGTTCACGCCGGCCGGCGGGATTGTCGCGCGCCTGGCCGTCGCGCCAGGACCCCGCGGCGTCGAAATCCTGCGCTTCGAAGTGTCCGACACCGGCATCGGCGTCGCCGAGGACCAGCAGGAGCGGCTGTTCCAGCGGTTCACCCAGGCCGACAGCTCGATCAGCCGCAGCTTCGGCGGCACCGGACTGGGCCTGGCGATCTGCAAGGCGCTGGTCGGGCTGATGGATGGCGAAATCGGCCTGGTCAGCGGGCTGGGCCAGGGCTCGACCTTCTGGCTGACCCTGCCCGCGCGTCCGGTCGCGGCTTCGGTCTCCGACGACGGCGGGGCCGAACGCTCGACCGCGGCGAGGGTGCTGCTGGTCGACGACCATCCGATGAACCGCGAACTGGGCGAGGCCATGCTGGTCCTGGCCGGCTGCGCGGTGACCGTGGCCGAAGACGGCGACGAGGCCGTACGCCTGGCGGCGCAGCACGACTTCGACATCATTCTGATGGACGTGCACATGCCGCGCATGGACGGGCTGGCCGCTACGCGCGCCATCCGCGCCCTGGGCGGCGACCGCGGCGGAACGCCGATCATCGCCCTGACCGCCGACGTCATGCCCCAGCAGGTCGAGCGCTGCCGGCGGGCGGGCATGGTCGACCACATCGCCAAGCCGATCGACCGCGACACGCTTTACCGCGTGGTCGACCACTGGCTGGCCAAGGACCGGGCCGCCGCCTGACACCCTCTTGAATTGTATACGAAGCCATGCATTGTCAGCGCGCCGGTGTGCAGGCGCGTAAAAAATACAACCGCTTAAGTGTCGACGCCCCCGGAAGGCGTCCTGCGGCGAAACGACACATCGAGCGATAACCCGGCAACCGGGCCGCGCGCGGGCGTATTGATGGGACGCTGTTCCCGCGATCGAGGCGCGTGGGAACGGCGCAAGTCGCGGCGGGCTTTCGGACATTGGGCCGTCCACGCCCGACCGTCGCGTGAGTGGGCGCCGCGCCGTCGCGCGGGCTGGATTGGGGGACGGAAACGGTATGCCGCACAGGCTGGCCGCACTGGAACGGAGACGGCAGGCCGCCTTGCTGCTGGCCCTGTCCGCCGCCGTCGTCGTCAGTCTGGCCTTCAGCGAATACCTGACCCGCACCGCCCTGGGGGTGGCCGCCTTCTGGCCCGCCAACGCCCTGCTGGCCGCGGGCCTGATCACGCTGAGCGGCTCGCGCGGCCTGTCCCTGGGCATCGTCTTCGTGGTCTTCCACCTGATCGTCGACCTGCTGGTCGGCGACACCGCGCCCCGCGCCCTGCTCTATACGGCGGTCGACACCGGGGAGGCCCTGGCCATCTGGGGCGTCTGCCAGCGGTTCTGGCGCGGCGCGCCGCGCATCCGCACCATGCGGTCGCTGGTTCTGCTGCCCGCCGTCACCACCCCGGTCGCGGCGGTCGCGGCCATCCTGGTCGCGGGGATCCTGCATCTGGCCTATGGCGAACCGCTGGTGCGCGGCCTGACCGATTGGTTCCTGCGTTGCGCCCTGGGCCTGGCCGTCGCCCTGCCCGCCGCCCTGGTGCTGATCGACGCCGAACACCGCCGCTCGTTCCAGCGTCCCTGGCGCGAGCAGTTCCTGCTGCTGTTCGCGGTGTTCGCCATCACCCTGCTGTGCGCCCACCCGGCCTCGGGCGCGCCGCCGTTCCTGATCTTCCCGATCTCCCTGGCCGTCGCCTATCGCCTGGGCGCGCGCGGCGCGGCCATGGCCTCGGTGATCGTCGCCGTGATCACCCTGCCCATCGCCATGTCCGGCGCCTCGCCGCGCTTCAACGCCATCCTGGGGCCCGTCGCCCAGGCGCGTACGATCCAGGTGTTCATCACGGTGCTGTTCTACACCAGCCTGGCCGCCGGCCTGGCGCTGGCCCAGCAGGATCGGCTCAAGCGCCTCCTGCTGCGCCGCGAGCAGCTGACCCGAGCCGCCCGCGCCCGCGCCCTGGCCGCCACCGAGGCCAAGACCGAGTTCCTGGCCACGATGAGCCACGAGATCCGCACGCCCCTGAACAGCGTGCTGGGCTTCGCCCAACTGCTGGCCACGCGCGAGGACTTGCCGCCGGACGTGCGCCGCCAGGTCAATCTGATCGACAACGCCGGCGCGGCCCTGCTGACCGTGGTCAACGACATCCTCGACTTCTCTCGGGTCGAGGCGGGCCAGATCGAACTGCTGCCCCAGCCGACCTCGGCCGCGACCTTGCTACGCGACACCGTGGCGATCATGGCCCCCGAAGCGCGCGCCAAGGGCCTGTCGATGGATTTCGAGGTCATCGATCCGGTCGAGGCCTTGCACGACATCGACGCCGATCGCCTGCGCCAGGTGCTGATCAACCTGCTGAACAACGCCGTGAAGTTCACCGACGAGGGCCGCATCGACGCGCGCCTGATCGTCGAGCCCGGCGACATCGAGGACCGCCTGCGCTTCGAGATCATCGACACCGGCGTCGGCATCGACCTGGACAAGCAGGCCCTGCTGTTCCAGCGCTTCTCGCAGACCGACAGCTCGACCAGCCGGCTGCACGGCGGCGCGGGGTTGGGCCTGGCCATCTGCCGGGCCCTGGTCGAGGTTATGGGCGGCAAGATCGGCGTGGACAGCGTGGCGGGACGCGGCTCGTGCTTCTGGGTCGAGCTGTCGGCCCCGACTGCGGAGCCGATCGCCGTCCCCGAGCGCCCCAAGGTCTCGACGCCCGGTGCGGCCAGGGTGCTGATCGTCGACGACCACCCGGTCAATCTGGAGATCGGCGAGGCGCTGCTCACCCTGGTCGGCTGCGAGGTCGACGTCGCCGAGAACGGCAAGCAGGCCGTCGAGAAGGCGACGACGGGCCACTACGACGTGATCCTGATGGACATTCACATGCCGCAGATGGACGGCCTGCAGGCGACCCGGGCGATCAAGGCCCTGCCTGGCGCGCGCGGCAAGGCGCCGATCATCGCCATGAGCGCCGACGCCCTGCCCCGCCAGGTCGAGCGCTGCTACGCCGCCGGCATGGTCGACCACATCGCCAAGCCCATCCAGCGCGAAGTGCTGTACGCCAAGGTCGAGCGCTGGCTAGGACACCGCAGCGGCCCGGACGCGCAAGCGGACTAGCGGCGCGCCCCGCTCCCCCCTAACTTGACCGCGATCAATGGGGAGCCTCTTCCGATGCAGCGTCGCGCTATTGTCGCCCTGGCCGTGGTGAGCCTGCTGGCCGCCTGTTCGCCCGCGAAGAAGGAGGCCAGCGCCCCCGCCGGCGAGACCAAGCTGAAGCTGGCCACCGACTGGCGGGCCGAGGCCGAGCTGGGAGGCTACTACCAGGCGCTGGCGACCGGCGAGTACAAGAAGCGCGGCCTGGACGTGACCCTGATCCAGGGCGGCCCGGCCGTGAACGTGCCCCAGCTGCTGGCCACCGGCGCGGTCGATGTCGGCGTGGGCTCCAACAGCTTCATCGTCATGAACCTTGCCAAGGAGAACGCGCCGGTGAAGGCCGTCGCGGCCTTCATGCAGAAGGACCCGCAGGTCCTGATCGCCCACCCCGACCAGGGCATCAAGTCGATCGCCGACATGAAGGGCCGGCCGATCCTGCTGTCGGACGCCTCGATCACCGCCTTCTGGGTCTGGCTGAAGGCCAAGTACCAGTTCACCGACGGCCAGGTGCGCAAGTACAACTATTCGTCCGCGCCGTTCCTGGCCGACAAGCGCGTGATCCAGCAGGGCTACGCCACCAGCGAGCCGTACCTGATCGAGAAGGAGGGGAAGATCAAGCCGGCGGTCTTCCTGCTGGCCGACAGCGGCTACCCCGCCTACGGCTCGATGGCGCTGGTCCCCGACAGCCTGATCGCCAAGAACCCGGCGGCCGTGCAGGCCTTCGTCGAGGCCACCGCGGCGGGCTGGAAGTCTTACCTGTACGGCGATCCCAAGCCAGGCGATGCGGCGATCCTGAAGGACAATCCGGAAATGACGCAGGACGTCCTCGACCAGGCGCGCGAAAAGATGCGCAGCTACGGCATCGTCGGCAAGGACGGCGAGATCGGCCAGATGAGCGACGCGCGCTGGGCCAAGTTCTTCAAGGTCGCCGCCGAGCAGGGCGTCTACTCCAGGGACATGGACTTCAAGAAGGCCTACACCCTGCAGTTCCTGCCCAAGGGTCAATGAGTATCGCCACCCTCGAAAGCGTCGAAGTCGACTACGCACGGGGCCGCGCCCTGGGACCGGTCGACCTCGCTCTGGCGCCCGGCGAAATCGTCGCCCTGGTGGGCCCGTCGGGCTGCGGCAAGTCGACGGCCCTGCGGCTGCTGGCCGGGCTGGAGGCGCCGACGCGTGGAACCGTGACCCGCGCCGCCGGCAAGGGCGAGACCTCGGTCGTCTTCCAGTCGCACACCCTGGCCCCGTGGCTGTCGGCGCGGGACAATGTCGCCCTGCCGCTGGAACTGGCCGGACGCCCTAGGACCGAAGCGCGCGCCGCCGCCGAAGAGGCGCTGCGCGGGGTCGGCCTGGGCGCGGCTCTGGCCGCCCGCCCCCTCCAGCTGTCGGGCGGCATGGCCATGCGGGTCTCCCTGGCCAGGGCCCTGGTCACCCGCCCCCGCATGCTGCTGCTGGACGAACCCTTCGCCGCCCTGGACGAGATCACTCGCCGCGCCTTGGCTGACGACGTTCTGACCCTGGTCGACGAACTCGCACCCGCCGTCGTCTTTGTGACCCACAATGTCGAGGAGGCCGTCTACATGGCCGGCCGCGTGGTGGTCATGACTCCGGGCCCCGGTCGCATCGCCGGTGAGATCGCCATCGAGGGTCCGCTGGTCCGCCCGCCCGGCTTCCGCACCACCGAGCCGTTCCGCGCCGCCGCCGAGGCGGTCTCCGGCCTTCTGGCCCGCGCCACGGAGTGCGCCGCGTGAAGCGCCTGCTGGCCCCGCTGATCCTGATCGCCGCCCTGCTGGGCGGTTGGGAGATCGCTTGTCGCATTCTGGCGGTCCCGCCCTATCTGCTGCCCGCGCCCACCGCGATCTGGGACGCGTTCCTGGGGTCGTGGCCGCTGCTGCTGGGTTCGGCCTGGGCGACGCTGTCGACCGCGTTGTTGGCCCTGGTCATCGCCAGCCTGGTCGCTTGCGCCCTGGCCCTGGCCGTCAGCTTGAACGGCCTGCTGGAAGACGCGGTCCGGCCGATCACGGTGACCCTGCAGGTCACGCCGCTGGTCGCCATCGCGCCGCTGGTCACCATCTGGGCCGGCATCGACCATCCCGAGCGGGCGGTCATCGGCCTGGCCGCCGTCGTCGCCTTCTTCCCGATCTTCTCCGGCGCCCTGACCGGCCTGAAGGCGGTCGATCCGGACCTTTCCCGCCTGTTCGACCTCTATGGGGCCAGCCCCTGGCAGCGCCTGGTCCGTTTGCGCCTGCCCTCGGCCGTGCCCGCCCTGCTGGAAGGGCACAAGGTCGCGGCCGGCTTGGCGGTGATCGGCGCCGTGGTCGCCGAGTTCGTCGCCGGCTCCGGCGGGGCGCAGGGCCTGGCCTGGCGAATCCTGGAAGCCTACAACCGCTTGCAGACAGCCAAGGTGTTCGCGGCCCTCGCGGCCCTGGCCGTGCTGGGCGTCGCGCTGCATGCAGCCATGGAACGGATCGAGCGTCGACTTCTGGACTCTTGGCGCGGTCGTTAGCGCAAGATTAAGCGGCTCGGGCTAGGACAGAAGCTCGAAGACTCCGACCGGACTCCGCCGATGCGCCGCGCCGCCCTTATCGCCGCCCTCGTCTGCGCTCCTCTCCTGGTGAGCGGCGCGCATGCCGAAGGCTCGCGCGAGAGCCGCTACGGTCCCGCGCCGGAACGCGCCCCGACGCCGGCGAACGCCCGCACCGCCGGCTATACCGGCCAGGCCTATACCGGCCGCGCCCTGGGCTGGAGCGGCAAGCGCGAGATGGCCCCGCAGGCCGCCCGCACCGCCGCCGAGGTTCAGCAGCCCTGGTGGGCCCGCTCGGCCCCGCAAGCGCCGCAAGCCCGTTCGGCGCCGCAAGCCCGCACGGCCTATCCACCACAGGCTCCAGCCTACGCCCCCGCGGCGCGCGAGCTGCCGCAGAGCATCTACGACGCGCCCCGGAGCGCTGTTCGGGACGCGCCCCAGTACGCACCCGAGTACGC